>NZ_JBBCKO010000004.1:0-353353 GCF_037153335.1 Pseudoxanthomonas sp. USHLN014 | reverse complement strand
GGCGGGGGCCGCTTATCCCTCGATCAGGGCATCCTGCCCTGACTCGGGCGCTCGGCGTCCTGCCTCGCTAGGCGCGGCCCCCGCCCGCCGGCCCGCTGCCTCGCGCGTCAAGTCACAGGACTTTGGTTTGAGCGGTCGTTTGAGATCCCCCCTCGCGCACAACACGATCAGTGACGGGAAATGATCGACTTGAGGTCCCCTCCCTCGCGCGCAGCGCAGGGGAGGGATGGGGAGGGGGCGGGGCTTTACCGCTCAAGCCACAGAAGCAAGAGCACCAGCAAAAAGCACCCCACCCACTCAGTCGCTAGTTCGCGACTTCGAGCTCCCCTTCGCCTGCGGCGAAAGGGAGGGGGCACAGCGCTTGCTCAATGCCTTCGTTGGAAGAAGTCCTGATCTGCACGCTCGCGGCGCCTCGACCCGGGCGGGCGCGCGGAGAGCGAGCCTTAGGATGGCCCGCGGCGGTGAGTCCGCCATGGATGGCGGAACGAGCCGAGGAGTCGCGCGCGACCGGGTCGAGGCTGGGCGGCGAAGTGGTACTCACCGCCACCACACGCGTGACTTCAGCAGATCTGCATGCCCGCACTCCGGCGCAGGACACGGTCGGTGGTGTAATGAAGTGCGCGACTACTTCGCTGGCGCGGGCCGTTCGAGCAGGTAGAGCCCGGTTTCCGGGGCGTCGGTGTGCGGCTCGGTGGCATCGGGGCCGGCGGCGATCGTGATCGCCAGCTGCTGGCCATCGCTGCCGCCCACGGCAACGCTGGTCGGCCACGCCAGGGGCAGCCCGACCACCTCCTGCATCATCCCGCCTTCGGCCGAGACGCGCGCTACCGCCCAGCCGCCGTGCAGGGCGACCCAGACATCGCCCTGCGCATCGGCCGCCAGGCTGCGCACCTCGCCAGAGGCCTTGGGCACCACGGCCAGGCGGCGGATGCGCGCATCGCCTGGGCGCATCTCATAGAGCGTGCCGGTGGTGGCGCTGGCGGCGAACAGGCGCGTGCCGGCCGGGTTCCAGCACAGCGCGTCGATGCGGTCGTCGATGCGCCAGCCCGGCACGGCGATGCCGGTGTGCAGCCAGGTGGCGATGCGATAGCCGCCGGCCGGGTCCGGCGTGACCTGCCACTCGCGACCGTCGGGCTGCACGCAGGCCGCGATCGGCGCGGGCTGGCCGCGCCGGTCGAGCTGTCGTGCCGCCGGCTGGCCGTCGAAATCCAGTCGCAGGATGCCCTCGGCGTGCACCACTTCCAGGCCCATCGGCGTGGCATGCAGGCCGCGCGCGGCCACCGTCAGCGTGGCGATGCGCTGGTCCTGTTCCTGAGTGGCGCGGTGCAGGGTGGCCGTGGCGGTGTCGATCCAGTACCAGGCGTTGCGCGCGGCCGACCAGGTGGCGAAATCGCCGCCGGTGGCGGGCGGGCCGGGCACGCGTGCGACCTGGTCGTCATGGGTGACCTCGACGGCGCCGGCCAGGCGCTCGCCGATGCGCTGGGCGGCCTCGGTCAGCTCGGTGCCGAAGGCGGCCATGCGCTCGGGCGTGAAGCGCTCGGTCGCCCCGGACAGGCTCAGCGCGCCGCGCACCACGCCTTGCATGTCGCGGATCACCGCGGCCACGCAGCGCGCGCCCAGGCGGCTTTCCTCGTCGTCGATGGCGTAGCCGCGCTCCTTGACCGTGGCGATCATGGCGTTGACCTGCTCGCGGCTGGTCGCGCTGTTGGGCGTGAACGGCGTCATCGGCAGCCGCGACAGCAGCGGATTGCGCTCCCCGGTGCGCATGGCCGCCAGCAGCGCCTTGCCGGCCGCGGTGACGTGCAGCAGACGACCCTGTCCGACGTGGGTGTCGCCCTGCGAGCGGTGCGCGCCGCGCGCGCGCTCCAGCGCGATGACTTCCAGGCCGTCGCGCACCCACAGGCTGGTGGTCTCGCCGGTGATGGCGCGCAGATAGTTCAGCTCGATGTTGGCGGCCACGACCAGCTGCGGCGCCGGATGCGATTCGCGGCTCAGCTGCAGCGCGCCGAAGCCCAGCCGGTAGGCGCGGCGGGTGGACTCGCGCCGGACCAGGTTGCGCTCGATCAGGCCGCTGAGCATGCGGTAGGCGGTGGTACGCGGCAGCTGCACCTGCTGGGCGATCTCGGCGAAGGTCACGCCCTTGGGCGAGGTGCCGATCGCCTCGAGGACATCCAGCGCGCGTTCGATGGTGCCGGTCGCCTTGCGCGTGTTCTCACTCATGTCGCCGGTCATCCTGGCCCGCTGGCCGATGTGGGGCAGTGAAGATGCCGCGGCCGGGGCGGGCCGCGCGCGGCGCATTGTCCGGCAAACCGGGCCGGGGCGGGGAGTGCGCCGGTGGATCGGTCCGTCCGCTGCGCAAGGTGGGCCTCACCAGTCCAGCGTGCCGCGCACCACGGTCTGCACCTGGCCGCCGGACCAGACCTCGCCGGCGGCGTCGATGGCCAGTTCCAGCAGGGCGTCGAAGCCGACCTCGCGGCCCTGGCTTGCGACATAACGCCCGCCGCTGCCGGGCAGGGCGCCGCGCTGGTCCAGCCAGGCCGCCAGCACCGCGTTGGCCGCGCCGGAGGCCGCGTCCTCGAAGCGGCGGCCGTTGCCGACGAAGGCGCGCACCGCCAGCTGGTAGTCGGGCTGGCTGGTCGCGCGGGCGTAGGCGAACACGCCCATCGCGCCGGAGCCTTCCGCCAGGGTGGCGATCGCGTCCCAGTCCGGCGTCAGGCCGCGCAATGCGGCCTCGTCGGCCAGTTCCACCACCCACCACTTGCGGCCGCCGTCCATCAGCGCCGGCGGCAGCGCGCCCAGCGGCCAGCCGGCGATGGCCGGCGCCAGGCGCGCATCGGCCGGGTCGACCACCTCGGCCAGCGAGGCGCGGGGCACGCGGATGGCGATGCGCTGGCGTCCGTCGATGGTCTCCACCCGCAGCGGCAGGCGCCCGGCGATGCCGTCCTGGATCAGCACGCCATCGCGCGGCACGGCCAGGCCCGCGGCCAGCACCGCGTGCGCGGTGCCTACGCTGGGGTGGCCGGCGAAGGGCACCTCCTTCTGCGGGGCGAACATGCGCAGCCGGTAGCTGGCGCCTTCGTCCTGGGCCGGGAAGACGAAGGTCGTCTCCGGCAGCTTGGTCCAGCGCGCGATGGCCTGCATGGCGGCCTCGTCCAGCCCCTGCGCATCCAAGACCACCGCCAGCGGATTGCCGTTGCCCGCCCGCGCGGAAAAGACATCGACCTGCAGGAAACGACGCGATTGCATGGGCACAGGAGCGGCTGGGAAGGGGCGTGCAGGGTAGCAGCGCGCCGTGGCCTCACCAGTGCAGCGTGCCTTCGACCACGCCCTGGACCTGCCCGCCGATCCAGACCTCGCCGTCGGCGTCCACCTGGAGGTGCACACGGCCGTCGCGGCCGACCTCGCGGCCCTGGCTGGCGACGCAGGCGCCGCCGATGCCCGGCAGCCGGCCCTGTGCGTGCAGCCACGCCGCGATGCAGGCGTTGGCGCTGCCGGTGACCGGGTCTTCGGGCGTGTTGGGCGCATCGGCGGGGCAGAACGCGCGCACGACCAGGTCGTGGCCGTCGGCGGCTTCCGCGGCGAAGAGCGCGACGCCGAGGCTGGCCGTGGCGCGCGCCAGCGCGGCGATCGCGCCGAAGTCCGGGCGCGCGCGGCGCACCGACTGGGCGTCGGCCAGTTCCAGCAGCCACCAGCCCGGGCCGTTGTTCCACAGTGCCGGCGCCGCGGCCAGGGCCCAGCCGCGGTGCGCGGCGTCCAGCAGGGCCTGGGCGTGGGGCGGGGTGGGCAGCGCCCGCGCGCGCGGCGCGCGGATCCGGGCGTGCAGCACGCCATCGACCTGCCGCACCTGGGCGGGAAGCAGGCCGGCCGCGCATTGCTGGGTCAGCCGACCATCGCGCGGGCTCGCCAGGCCCCAGGCGACGGCGGCCCAGGCCGCGCCCACGCTGGGATGGCCGGCGAAGGGCAGCTCGCAGTCGGGTGTGAAGATGCGCACGTGGTAGTCGGCGCCTTCGGCGGCAGGCAGGAAGAACACGGTCTCGGGCAGCCCCAGCCAGGCGGCCAGCGCCTGCATCGCGGCGCTGTCCAGGCCGTCGCTGTCGAGGATCACGCCGAGCGGATTGCCGCAGCCTGGACGCGCGGCGAACACGTCCAGCTGCAGGTAGCGCCGGCCCGGCGCGCTCACCAGGTGATCTGGCCCTGGATGACCGGCTGCACCAGGCCGCCGATCCAGACCTCGCCCTCGGCATCCACTTCCACCTCGATCAGGCCGTCGCGGCCCAGTTCGCGGCCCTGGCTGACCCGGTAGCGGCCGTCGCGGCCGGGCAGGGCCTGGCGCGCGTGCAGCCAGGCGGCGATCAGGCCGTTGGCGCTGCCGGTGACCGGGTCCTCCGGGACGCCGCTGGCCGGGGCGAAGGCGCGCACCACCAGGTCATGGGGGCCGCCATGGCTGCGGGCGAAGGCGGCCAGCTTGCCCTTGCCCGGCAGCAGGGCGATCTGCCCCAGATCCGGCTGCCAGGCGCGCAGCGCGGCCTCGTCGGCCAGCTCCAGCAGCCACCAGTCCGGGCCGTTGTTGTACAGCGCCGGCGGGAGGGGACCGCGGGCCGCGCCGAACACCTGCGGCGCCAGCAGCCAGGCCGGCGGGGGCACGTCGAAGCGGTGCACCGCGCGCGGGGTGCGCACCGAGATCCGGCGCGCGCCGTCGGCCTGGCGCACCCGCACCGGCAGCATCCCGGCGGCGCACTGCTGGATCAGGTCGACCTCGCCCGCGGCCTGCGCGTGCAGGTGCTCGGACCGCACCAGGCCCAGCGACAGCGCGGCCCAGGCGGCGCCCACGCTGGGGTGGCCGGCGAAGGACAGCTCGGTTCTCGGCGAGAAGATGCGCACGTGGTAGTCGGCGCCGTAGCCGCCCAGCGGCTGGAAGAAGACCGTCTCGGACAGGTTCAGCCAGGCGGCCAGCGCCTGCATGGCCGCGGTGTCCAGCGCATGGGCATCGACCACCACGCCCAGCGGGTTTCCCGCGCCGGGGCGGTCGGCGAAGACGTCGAGCTGCAGGTAGCGGCGCTGGATCATGGTCGGGTCCTGGGGCCGCGGGGGCTTGGCTGGGCGTGTTCCATTAGAATTGCAGGTTCCGCCCGCGTGATCGGGTTTTTCCTCCCCATCGTAGACCGCAAAGTCCCCATGTCCGCTTCCCCCCCGAACGATCGCTGGATCGTGCTCAAGTTCGGCGGCACCTCGGTGTCGCGTCGTCATCGCTGGGACACCATCGGGAAGCTGGCCAAAAAACGCGCCGATGAACACGACGCGCGCGTGCTGGTGGTGGTCTCGGCGCTGTCGGGCGTCACCAACGAGCTGACCGCGATCGCCGACGGCGCCCAGGATGCCGAGGCCCGCGTGGCCGCGCTGGAGCTGCGCCACCGCGAGTTCGTGGCCGAGCTGGAACTGGACGCGCAGGCCGTGCTCGGCCAGCGCCTGGCCGCGCTGCGCGCGCTGGCCACCGACCCGCGCGCGGCCACCCGCGCGCTGGACTGGCAGGCCGAGGTGCTGGGCCAGGGCGAGCTGCTGTCCTCGACCATCGGCGCGGCCTACCTGGCCGCGAACGGCCTGGACATCGGCTGGTGCGATGCGCGCGAGTGGCTCGATGCGATGACCATCCCCAACCAGAGCGCCTGGGCGCAGCGCCTGTCCGTGTCGTGCGATCCGCGCGGCAGCGACGACTGGCGCGCGCGCTTCCGCACCCAGCCCACGCGCGTGCTGATCAGCCAGGGCTTCATCGCCCGCCACGGCGACGGCGGCACGGCGATCCTGGGCCGCGGCGGCTCGGACACCTCGGCGGCGTACTTCGGCGCGCTGCTCAAGGCCCAGCGCGTGGAGATCTGGACCGACGTGCCCGGCATGTTCAGCGCCAACCCGAAGGAAGTGCCGGACGCGCGGCTGCTCACGCGCCTGGACTACTTCGAGGCGCAGGAAATCGCCACCACCGGCGCCAAGGTGCTGCATCCGCGTTCGATCAAGCCGTGCCGCGACGCCGGCGTGCCGATGGCGATCCTGGACACCGAGCGCCCCGAGCTGCCCGGCACCAGCATCGACGGCAACGCGGTCACCATCCCCGGGGTCAAGGCGATCAGCCGCCGCAACGGCATCGTGCTGGTGTCGATGGAAGGCATCGGCATGTGGCAGCAGGTCGGATTCCTGGCCGATGTGTTCGCGCGCTTCAAGAAGCACGGCCTGTCGGTGGACCTGATCGGTTCGTCGGAGACCAACGTCACCGTGTCGCTGGATCCGTCCGAGAACCTGGTCAGCACCGACGTGCTGGCCGCGCTGTCCTCGGACCTGGCCGAGATCTGCCGGGTCAAGGTGATCGCGCCATGCGCGGCCATCACCCTGGTCGGCCGCGGCATGCGCTCGCTGCTGCACAAGCTGTCGGATGTGTGGGCGACCTTCGGCAAGGAGCGCGTGCACCTGATCTCGCAGTCGTCCAACGACCTGAACCTGACCTTCGTCATCGACGAGGCCGACGCCGACGGCTTGCTGCCGATCCTGCACGGCGAACTGATCGACTCGGGCGCCATGCCGGTGGAGGAGACCAGCGTGTTCGGCCCGCGCTGGCGCGAACTCAACGGCGCGCTGCGTCCACGCCCCACGCCGTGGTGGCAGGCCCGGCGCGCGCAGCTGCTGGACCTGGCCCAGGCCGGCACGCCGGTCTACGCCTATCACCTGCCGACCGTGCGCGAGCGCGCCCACGCGCTGGCCGCGATCAAGCAGATCGACCAGCGCTTCTACGCGATCAAGGCCAATTCGCATCCGGCCATCCTGCGCACGCTGGTGGAGGAGGGCTTCGGCCTGGAATGCGTGTCGCTGGGCGAGCTGGAGCACGTCTTCGCCACGCTGCCGCAGCTGGAGCCGCGCCGCGTGCTGTTCACCCCGAGCTTCGCGCCCCGGCACGAGTACGAGGCGGCGCTGGCGCTCGGCGTCAACGTCACCATCGACAGCGTCGAGGCGCTGCAGCGCTGGCCGGAGGTGTTCAAGGGCCGCACCCTGTGGCTGCGCGTGGACCTGGGCCACGGCGATGGCCATCACGAGAAGGTCAACACCGGCGGCAAGGCGTCCAAGTTCGGGCTGTCGGCCGCGCGCGTGGACGAGTTCGTCGCGCTGGCGCGCAGCCTCAACATCACTCTGACCGGGCTGCACGCGCACCTGGGCAGCGGCGTGGAGGCCGAGGGCCACTGGCGCCTGATGTGCGACGAGCTGGCCGGCTTCGCCCGCCGCATCGGCACCATCGAGGTGATCGACATCGGCGGCGGCCTGCCCATTCCCTATCACGCCGATGACGAGCCCTTCGACCTGGACGCCTGGTCGCGCGGGCTGGAGGAGGTCAAGGCCGTGCATCCCGCCTTCCGCCTGGCCATCGAGCCGGGCCGCTACCTGGTGGCCGAGGCCGGCGTGCTGCTGGCCCACGCCACCCAGGTGATCGAGAAGGACGGCGTGCTGCGCGTGGGCCTGGATGCGGGCATGAACACCCTGATCCGCCCGGCGCTGTACGACGCCTGGCACGACATCGCCAACCTCAGCCGCCTGGACGACGCGGACACGGCCAGCTTCGACGTGGTCGGCCCGATCTGCGAATCCTCCGACGTGTTCGGCCGCCGCCGCGCGCTGCCGGCGGCGAGCGCGCCGGGCGACGTCATGCTGATCGCCGACGCCGGCGCCTATGGCTACAGCATGGCCAGCACCTACAACCAGCGTGCGCTGCCCAAGGAGACGACCCTCGATGTCTGACTGGACGTTCCAGCGCGAGACGGTCAAGCAGTTCCGTTTCAGCGGCTGCGACTTCGACCCGGCCACCGGCGTGGCGCGCCTGCGCTATGCCTTCGACCAGGGCCCGGAACTGGTGGAGACGGTGAGCTTCCCCGGCGCGCCGTTCGCACTGGATGGCGCGCGCGAACACGCGCTGCGGCGCGCGCTGCGCCTGCTGCACCTGATCGCCGGCGTGAGCTACTACAAGGCCGCCGTGCCGCCCGAACTGGTGATCGAGGGCGAGCCCATCGATGCGGACACCGCCGCACTGATGGAGGACCTTTACACACACGGCCTGGGCGAGTTCGCCTATCGCAACGGCCTGGACCTGCACGGGCGCATCCGCTTCCCCGCCAGCGAAGCGGCCGATGCCGCGCCGGCGCCCACGCTGGGCCTGGCGCCGCACGCGCTGGTGGCCATCGGCGGCGGCAAGGATTCGCTGGTGTCCATCGAGGCGCTGCGCCAGGCCGGCGTGGCGCAGACGGTGAGCTGGATCGGCGGCTCGCAGCTGATCGCCGCCTGCGCGGCGCGCACCGGCCTGCCCACGCTCAACATCGGCCGCGCGCTGGCGCCGGCGCTGTTCGAACTCAACCGCCAGGGCGCCTACAACGGCCATATCCCGGTGACCGCGATCAACTCGGCCATCCTGGTGGTGGCCGCGCTGCTGCGCGGGGTGGACCAGGTGGTGTTCTCCAACGAGCGTTCGGCCAGCTACGGCAGCCTGATCCCCGGCACCGGCGAGGTGAACCACCAGTGGTCCAAGGGCTGGGCGTTCGAGTCGCTGTTCGGCGCGCACGTGCAGCGCTTCGTCGCCGCCGACCTGCACTACTACTCGCTGCTGCGGCCGCTGTCCGAGCTGGCCGTGGCGCGGCAGTTCGCCAAGACCGACCACTACGACGCGCACTTTTCCAGCTGCAACCGCAACTTCCACATCCTGGGCGAGCGTCCGGTCAACCGCTGGTGCGGGCAGTGTCCCAAGTGCCATTTCGTGTTCCTGGCGCTGAGCAACTTCATGCCCAAGCCGCGCCTGCTGAACATCTTCGGCCGCAATCTGCTGGACGATGCCGCGCAGACCGCCGGCTTCGATGCGCTGCTGGAGTACCAGGACCACAAGCCGTTCGAGTGCGTGGGCGAGGGGCGCGAGTCGCGCGCGGCGATGGCCGCGCTGGGCCAGCGCCCGGAGTGGCGCGAGGACGCGCTGGTGGCGCGCTTCAACCGCGAGATCGCCCCGCAGCTGGACGCGGCCGACCTGCGGATCGCCCCGCTGCTGCAGCCCGAGGGCGAGCACCGCATCCCGCCCGCCCTGTGGGAGCAGCTGCGTGCGAATTTCGCAGCTTGAGGGTCGGCGCGTCGCGCTGTGGGGCTGGGGGCGCGAGGGGCGCGCCGCCCACGCCCTGCTGCGCAGCCGGCTGCCCGGACAGGCGCTGACCCTGTTCTGCAGCCCGACCGAGGCGGCGCAGGCCGCGACGCTGGGCGATCCGCTGCTGTTTCCGCAGGTCGAGGTCACCGGCGCGGCGCTGGGCCGCTTCGAGGTGGTGATCAAGTCGCCGGGCATCAGCCCGTATTCGCCCGAGGCGCTGGAGGCGCAGGCCGCCGGCGCGCGTCTGCTGGGTGGCACGGCACTGTGGTTCGCCGAACACCCCGACGCGCGCACCGTGTGCGTGACCGGCACCAAGGGCAAGAGCACCACCACCGCGCTGTTGGCCCACCTGCTGCGCGCCGGCGGCCATCGCACCGCGCTGGCCGGCAATATCGGCCTGCCGCTGCTGGAGGTGATGGACCCGCAACCCGCGCCGGAGCTGTGGGCGATCGAGCTGTCCAGCTACCAGACCGGCGCGGTCGCCGACAGCGGCGTGCGCCCCGAGGTGGCGGTGGTGCTGAACCTGTTCCCCGAGCACCTGGACTGGCACGGCAGCGAGCAGCGCTATATCGAGGACAAGCTCGCGCTGGTCACGCGCGCCGCGCCGCGCACCGCCGTGCTCAATGCGCGCGATCCGGTGCTCTCGCAGCTGGCGCTGCCGGACAGCCGCATCGTCTGGTTCAACCGCGAGGACGGCTGGCACCTGCGCGGCGAGCTGCTGTATCGCGGCGATGCGCAGGTGTTCGACACGCGCGCGGTGCCGCTGCCTGGTCGCCACAACCGCGGCAACCTGTGCGCGGTGCTGGCGGCGATCGAGGCGCTGGGCCTGGACGCCGCGCCGCTGGCGCCGGCCGCGCTCGACTTCCGCCCGCTGCCCAACCGTCTGCAGACGCTCGGCACGCGCGGCGGCCTGACCTACGTCAACGATTCGATCGCCACCACCCCGCACGCCACGCTGGCGGCGCTGGACTGCTTCGCCGGGCAGCGCATCGCGCTGCTGGTAGGTGGGCATGACCGTGGCCTGGACTGGCACGACTTCGCCCAGGCCATGCGCCAGCACGCGCCGCTGGGCATCGTGACCCTGGGGGCCAACGGCCCGCGCATCCATGCGCTGCTGGAGGCGGTGGCGGGCGAGGGCGGTTTCCGGTTGGCCGCCGCGCCTGACCTGTCTTCCGCGGTGCACCAGGCCGAGGCGATGCTGGAGGGGCAGGGCCTCGTGCTGCTGTCGCCGGGCGCGCCGAGTTTCGGCATGTACCGCGACTATGTCGAGCGCGGCAAGGATTTCGCCCGGATCGCGGGGTTCGATCCCGAGGCGATCGTGGCGATACCGGGGTTGGGGGTGGCTTGAGGGCTTGCGCGTGTGGTGCTCGCGTGATTTGAGGCGAGCGCGCTGGGGCTTTCGTGCTGTAAGTCGAGCGCTTTCGTGCCGCTCCGCGCACAGATCTACTTTCTTGCTTGTACAAGAGACGCTTGCACAACCGAAGGCTTATCAGGGCTGGCTTTACGGTAGCGGCTCCTGCCTCTCCGCTTTGCTTTACAACGTGATTGAGAGCAACCGCAACCGCAAAGAGCAAAGTCCCTGGATTCCCGCTTTCGCGGGAATGACGATCTGAGAGAGCTGCTTCGGCCGTTGCCGTTGCTACTGCTGTTGCTGTTGCTGTTGCCGTGGTCGTTGTTGTTGCGGTTGCTTTACCTGTCTGAGCCGTAAAGCGAGCCGAGCATCGCAGGAAGACGGGGCCGAAGAGGGGCCCTGTTTGAGCGAAGCGAGTTTGGGCCCCGTGCCCCGTCTTCCGAGAAGCGCAGGGGACCGCCGCGCAGCGGCGGCTCGCGTCCCGGCGAGAAGCGGTTTTGGCTACTTTTGACAAGACAAAAGTAGCTCGCGCCCGCAGGCGCGAAAGCTTTGCTCCTGCTTCAAAGCCTTGGCTTCAAAGCCTTGGCTTCAAAGCCTTGGCTTCAAAGCCTTGGCTTCAAAGCCTTGGCTTCAAAGCCTTGGATTTAGAGCTCTTGCTTCAAAGCGCCTGCTTGAAGCCTTGAAGCGCCAAGGCCGCACACCCCATCAAGCAAACGCCGCCGCATACCCCGACTGCGCCACCACCTTCTGCACCGCATCGGCCACCCGCAGATTGCCGGCGATGACCTGGCGGCCTTCGGCCTTGGTGCCGTCGTCCATGCGCGCCAGCGCGGCGCCCTTGAAGTCGCTGGCCTTGCCGCCGGCCTCGCGCACCAGCAGCACGCCGGCGGCGATGTCCCAGGCCTTCACGCCGGCCTCGAAGTAGGCGTCGGCGCGGCCGCAGGCCACGTAGGCCAGGTCCAGCGCGGCCGAGCCGGTGCGCCGGATGTCCTCGGCGTGGTTGAGCAGCTCGCGCACGCATTCGAGCTGGGCGCCGACGCGGGCGCGCTCGCGCGGCGGGAAGCCGGTGTGCAGCATCGCGCCGGCCAGCTCCTTGCGGTCCGACACGCGGATCTTGCGCTCGTTGAGCTGCGCGCCGGCGCCGCGGCTGGCGGTGAACAGCTCGTTGCGCAGCGGGTCGAAGATCACCGCATCGCTCGGTTCGCCGTTGTCCACCAGCGCGATGGAGACGCAGAAATGCGGAAAGCCGTGCAGGTAGTTGCTGGTGCCGTCCAGCGGATCGATGACCCAGTGGTAGCGCGGGTTCTTGCCGGGCAGCACGCCGCCTTCCTCACCGATCACGCCGTACTCGGGGTAGGCGCGGCGCAGTTCCTTGATGATCGCCTTCTCGGCGTCGGCATCGACTTCGCTGGCGTAGTCCATGCGGTCCTTCTGGACCACGTTGAGGCTCTCGAGCTTGTTCATGCTCCGCAGCAGCACATTGCCCCCGACGCGCGCGGCCTTGGTCATGACGGTGACGACGGGATTGAGCATGCGAAGCGACCTCGGTCAGGCGGGGCGTGTGGTACGCGGCAGATGGAAAGAGCAGGCCGGCGCGGCGGCCGGACCGCGCATTCTAGCACCGCCCTCGGCCGCGGGCCCTGTCCTGGGGTGTGCGGGGAGGACGGATGAGGGCGCGAACACCTAAAATCGCGGCATGGACACCATCGATTCCAGCGCCGCCGCGCGCATCCGCTTCGTGCTGGTCGGCACCCAGCATCCCGGCAACATCGGCGCCGCCGCGCGCGCGCTCAAGACCATGGGCCTGGCCCAGCTGGTCCTGGTGCAACCGGAGAAGTACCCGCACGAGGAGGCCTTCCGCCGCGCCGCCGGCGCGGACGACCTGCTGGCCGATGCGCTGGTCACCGACGACCTGGCCGCCGCGCTCGCCGACTGTCAGCTGGTGCTGGGCTGCACCGCGCGCAGCCGCCGGGTGCAGCTGGAGGAGCACAGCCCGCGCCAGGCGGCCGCACAGCTGGCGCGGGTCGCGCGGCAGGCGCCGGTGGCGCTGCTGTTCGGCCGCGAGCGTACGGGGCTGACCAACGAGGAACTGCAGCTGTGTCACGCGGCCGTGCATATCGATGCCAATCCCGACTACAGCTCGCTCAACCTGGCCGCAGCGGTGCAGGTGCTGGCCTACGAGACGCGCCTGGCGCTGCGCGAAGCCCAGGACGCCAGCCCGCCGGCGGACGCGGACCAGGCCGATCCCGGCGCGGCCCCGGCCACGCATGCCCAGCTCGAAGGCTTCTTCGCCCAGCTGGCGGACACGCTGGACCAGGTCGACTTCCACAAGGGCCGCGCGCCCGAATCGGCCATGCGCAAGCTGCGCCGCCTGTACCTGCGCGCGGGCCTGGACGAAAAGGAAGTGCGCCTGCTGCGCGGCATCCTGGCCGACTGCCAGCGCATGGCGCGCCTGGCCGGCCAGGCAGGAGCCGCGTGATTGTCCGGTGATGTCAAAGTCAGCTAGGCTGGCGCGTCTCCATTGCGGAAGTCCCCGTTTGCGCTACTGGCTCCTTGGCGTGCTGCTGGTGTGTGCGGCGATGGCGATGCCCCTGCGGGCCGCCCCGGCACCGGGTGAGGACGATCCGCACGTGCTGGTGCTGGGACGCATCAGCGACAATCCCAAGGCCCATTACGCCCAGCTCAAACCGCTGCTGGACTACGTGGTGGCGCGCATGGGCGATGTCGGCATCACCGGCGGCCGCATCCTGATGGCGCGCGACGCACGGCAGATGAGCAGCTACCTGCGCCGCGGCCGGGTGGACTGGGTCACCGAGACCTCCGGCACCGGCGTGGAGCTGCAGCGCCGCACCGGCGCGCAGCCGCTGCTGCTGACCGAGCGCGGCGGCGCCAGCCTCTATCACACGCTGATCTTCGCCCGGGCCGACTCGGGCCTGACCTCGCTGGCCGATCTGCGCGGCAAGTCGATCGCGCTGCAGGGCGTGGGCTCGACCAGCTCCTACATCGTGCCGGCCTCGATGCTGCTCGATGCGCATCTGCCGCTGGAAATCCTGCTCTCCCCGCGCGACCGGCCCGACGCGCAGTCGGTCGGCTACGTGTTCGCGCGCTCGGAGTTCAACATCGCCGCCTGGGTCGACAAGGGCATGGTCGAGGCCGGGGCGCTGAACGATCTGGACTGGAAGGACGAGCGGCGCATGCCGCTGGCCTTCCGCCGCAACATGCGCGTGCTGGCGCAGTCGCCCGACTTCCCGCGCGCGCTGGAGATGGTCCGGCCGGGTCTAGCCCCGGCGGTGCGCGAGCGCCTGCGCGAGGTGCTGCTGCAGGCCGCGCAGGATCCGCAGGCGCGCGATGCGCTGAAGCGCTTCTTCGGCACCACGCGCTTCCTCGAACTGGATGCTCCGGCGCTCAAGGCGCTCGAGCATGTGCGCCAGGCCGGCGCCCGCGTGCGCGAGCAGGTCGAGTGAACCTGAGCCGGCGCACCCGCTTCGGCCTGCAGACCCAGCTTTCGCTGGCGATGGGCGTGACGCTGCTGATGATCGTGCTGCTGCTGGCGGTGCTGTTGCAGCGGCAGCACGCCATGCAGCAGGAGGTCGATGCGCTGGGCCGCCAGGCGGTGCAGTCGATGGCCGCCGAAGGCCTGACCCGCCGCGGCAGCGCGATGGCCGAGCAGCTGGCCGATTCGCTGGCCAACCCGATGTACTACTCGGACCTGGACGCCATCGGCGTGCTGGTGCGCGAGGCCACCCTGCAGCCGGACGTGGCCTATGTGCTGGTCTTCGACGAAGCCGGCAACGTGGTCAACGACGGCTCCTGGGACATGGCCTCCTACGGTCAGCCGATGCGCGACCCGCTGGCCGCGCGCGCCCTGGCCAGCCGCGCGCCGCTGACCCAGTGGACCGAGAAGGTGGTGGAGATCTCCCGGGTCGTCGAGCTGGGCGATTCGCGCCTGGGCGGCGTGCGCATCGGCTACTCGCTCGATTCGGTGCGCGCCAGCGAGGAGCGCGCCTCCAAGCTGCTGCGCGAGCGCCTGGAGGCGCTGGGCCGGCGCCATGCCGGCTGGATCGTGATGCTGCTCGGTGCGTTGCTGCTGGTCGGCGTAGGCATGGCCTGGTACGTGCAGCGCACGCTGGTCAGGCCGATCCGCGCGCTGGCGCAGTCGGCGCGCGCGATCGGCGTGGGCGACTACGACGTGCCGCGCCCGGTCAGCGCGCGCGAGGACGAGGTCGGCGAACTGGTGCGCGCGTTCTCGGAGATGAGCGACAGCATCTCCCGGCACGACAAGGACGTGCGGCGCATGGCCTATACCGATGCGCTGACCGGGCTGGCCAACCGGCTGGCGTTCCGCGAGAGCCTGGATCACCGCATGCTGCTGGTGCGCGGCGGTGGCCGCCAGCTGGCGCTGCTGTTCGCCGACATCGATGACTTCAAGCGGGTCAACGATTCGCTCGGCCACGAGGCGGGCGACGAGGTGCTGGTGCACTTCGCCACGCGCATCCGCGAGGTGGTCGAGCGCCTGGGCGGCGACGAGGCGATGGTGGCGCGCTTCGGCGGCGACGAGTTCGTGATCCTGATCCAGCACGGCGATGTGCGCGCGGTGGCCGCCGCGCTGGCCGAGGCGATGGTGCAGTCGCTGGGCGAGCCGCTGATGGTGCAGGGCCGGCAGGTGTTTCTGGGCACCTCGGTGGGCATCACCCTGTTCCCCGAGGACGCCGCCGGCGCCACGGCGCTGATGAAGAACGGCGATGTGGCCATGTACCAGGCCAAGATGGCCGGCAAGAACTGCTACCGCTTCTACAGCCGCGCCATGGACCAGGCGGTGGAGCGGCGCGTGCGCATGGAATCCGAGCTGCGCGGCGCCTGGGACCGCGACGAGCTGAGCCTGGTCTACCAGCCGATCTACCGCCTGGCCGACAACCGCATCGTCGGCGCCGAGGCGCTGCTGCGCTGGCACCACCCCGAGCTGGGCGCGGTCTCGCCGATGGTCTTCATCGACGTGGCCGAGCAGAGCGGGCTGATCGAACAGATCGGCCCGCGCGTGCTGCGCGCGGCATGCGCGGCGGCGGCGCGCTGGAACGGCATCGCCAGCGGCGAGGCGCCGTTCGTGTCGGTCAACGTCTCCCCGCGTCAGCTGCGCAGCGGCGATCTGCCCGAACTGGTGGCCGAGGTGCTGCGCGAGACCGGCCTGGCCGCCGGCCGCCTGCACCTGGAGTTGACCGAGACCGCGGTGATCGGCGACGAGGCCCATGCCAGCAAGATGCTGGCCAAGCTGCATCGCGCCGGGGTCAAGGTGTGGCTGGACGACTTCGGCACCGGATTCTCGGGCCTGAGCCACCTGCGCCGCGTGCCGGTGGACGGGGTCAAGATCGACCGCAGCTTCGTGGCCGACCTGCAGCGCAACCACGACGATCTGGCGCTGACCAGCGCGATCATCGCCATGGCCCATTCGCTGGGCATCGCGGTGGTGGCCGAGGGCGTGGAGAAGCAGGGCCAGTTCGACCTGCTGCGCGAGCGTGGCTGCGACCTGGCGCAGGGCTACTGGCTGGGCTACCCGCTCAACGAAAGCGAGTTCGTGCAGCTGCTGGCCTGAGCGTTCCGGGATCCCGCTCAACGGGGCTAGAACAGCCGCTGCACCTGATGGATCACCATGTGCGCCAGGTTGCCCGAGGCCACGCCGAACACCGCGATGGCCACCGCGCCCAGCACCCAGGCCGCCAGCAGCAGCATGCCGTCGCGCTCGAGCAGGGCGAAGACATAGAGCAGCAGGAGCAGGCCGAACAGGTAGTTGGTGAACGGGATCGGCAGCGCCAGCAGCACGCCCAGCAGCAACAGCAGCAGGCCGGTGAAGGCACTGGCCAGGCGGCTGTCGAGCATGCCCGGCCAGCGTGGGCGGACGACCTTCTCCAGCCAGCGCAGCGGCTTGGCCAGCGCGTCGCGGAAGCGCACCACCGAGTGCCGCATCGGGCCGCGGATGGCGATGAAGCGCGGCAGCCACGGCTTGCGCAGGCACAGCAGCAGCTGTGCGCCGACCAGCATCACCAGCGGACCGCTCAGGCCCCCGGCCACGCCGGGGATGGGAATGAAGGAGGGCAGCACGCCGATGAACAGCAGCATGCCGAACGCGCTCTGCTGAAGATCGGCCAGCAGGTCCACCAGGCGCAGGCGTTCGTTCGGATCGCCGCGGGCCATCTCGTCCAGCAGACTGCGCGTGGTGGCGGCCCCCGACTCAGCCGACGATGTCGTCATCGTCGGCGTCGTCCAGCTTCTGCAGCAGCAGCTTGTCCACGCGCGCGCCGTCCAGGTCCACCACCTCGATGCGCCAGCCGGCCCATTCGAAGTGCTCGCCCACGTGCGGGATGCGGCCGAAGTGCTCGATCACCATGCCCGCGGCGGTGTAGTAGTCCTCTTCCTGCTCGTCGGGCAGGGCCACGCCGCCGAGCAGCTCGCGCAGATCGTCGGTGGACAGCGAGCCGTCGATCAGCAGCGAGCCATCGTCGCGGGTGGTGACCAGGGCCTTGGGATCGGGGTTCTCGGCCATCTGGTGATGGCGGCCGACCACCGCGTTCATCAGGTCGCTCAGGGTCACCATGCCCTGGATCTCGCCGTACTCGTCCACCACCAGCGCCAGGGACTGCTGCTCCTCGCGCAGGATCTCCAGCAGCTTCATGGCGTGCGTGGACTCGGACACGAACAGCGCCTTGCGCAGGTCGGTGAACAGCTCCGGCGAGTGGTCGGCGATGCGGTCCAGCAGCGACTTGACCTCCAGCACGCCCACCACGTCCTGGTCGTTGTGGCGGTAGACCGGGAAGCGCGAGTACTGCGATTCCCGCATGGTCTGCAGGTTCTGCTCGTAGGGCGCGGCGATGTCCAGCCAGACGATGCGCTTGCGCGGCGTCATCAGGCTGTCGGCGGTGCGGTCGCCCAGGCGCAGCACGCGGTTGACCATGTTGCGTTCGTCGTCGTCGATCACGCCCTGCTCGTGGCTCTCGCTCACCAGCATGCGGATCTCCTCTTCGGTGACCGCCTGGCGCGCGTCGTCCTTGATGCCCAGCAGGCGCAGCACGGCGCGGTTGATCGCGCCGAGCAGGGCCACGATCGGCTTGGAGATGCGCAGCAGCCCGGTCAGCGGCAGGGCCACCACCGCGGCGATCTTCTCGGGATTGGTCAGCGCCAGGCGCTTGGGGATCAGCTCACCGAAGATCACATAGCCGGCGGTGATCAGGGTGACCGCGGTGGCCACGCCGATGCGGGCGTTGTACTGCGCCAGGCCCGGGAACCAGCCGTCCAGCCAGCCGGCGATGATCGCGCCGATGGCATCGCCGCCGAACACGCCGCCCAGGATGCCGATCAGGTTGATGCCGATCTGCACGGTGGACAGCAGGTTGTCGGGATGCTCGGCCAGGGCCAGCGCCGCGCGCGCGCCGCGGCTTTCGATGGCCTGCTGCTTGAGGCGCAGCTTGCGCGAGGTCATCAGCGCCATCTCCGACAGGGCGAAGAAGGCGTTGAGGGCGATCAGGAACAGGACGGTCAGCAGCTCGAGCACGGCTTGCCCTCCACATCAGGTGACAGGGCGGAACGTGTCCGGCGGATGGCCGCGCGGGCGGCGGGGGGATAAGGGTCGTCGTCCATAGGGTGCGCCCCGTACAGGGCGCCGGCGCAGTCTAGCAAACCCGACGTGAGTGCCAACAACGCCGGTAAGGCAATCGGATCAACGACTTGCGCCCAGCTGACAAGCTTGTTGCTGCCCGGCCGAAACGAAATTGTCATAATCGCGCCCTGATGGCCGTCCCTCCCGCGACGGTGGGTGCGAGCGACGCATGTTTTCCCTGCAGACGATTTTCGGTTCCGGCCAGCAGTTCTATACCCTGCTCGACGAGGCGGCCGACGCGGCCCACGAAAGCACCCAGGCGCTGCACGCGATGATGAAGAGCAGCGACCGCCAGCCGGCGCTCAACGCCTTCAAGCTCGCCCGCCAGCGCGAGCGCGCGGCCTCGGACAAGATCGGCCAGGCGCTGGTGGACAGCTTCATCACCCCGATCGAGCGCGAGGACATCGAGGCGCTCGGCTCGGCGCTGCACAAGATCCCCAAGCAGGTGGAGAAGTTCGCCGACCGCTATTCGCTGGCGATCAAGCACCTGGAGCAGATCGATTTCGCCCCGCGCGCGGCCATGCTCGAGCAGGCCGCCGGCGTGGTGAAGGACATGGTCGACGTGCTGCCCAAGATGAACCTGGATCGCACCACGGCGCTGTACGAGAAGCTACGCGCGCTGGAGAACGAGGCCGACCGGCTGATGCTGGAGCTGTACCGGGACATCTACTCCGGCCGCCTGGACTACCTGCAGATGTTCCTGCTCAAGGAGTTCTTCGAGATCCTGGAGAAGGCCATCGACCGCTGCCAGGAAGCCGGCGCGGTGGTCTACCAGATCGTGCTGAAGAACTCCTGATCCCATGCGCTCGAACGCCATGCCGCCCGGCTCCGGGACTTCGCACGCCGGCCTTGCCGGCTTGTGCCTGCATCGCCCAATCCATGCCCCGGCAGGGGAGCGCGCGCCATGCTGACCCTGGTGCTGGTGGTGATCCTGGCCGCGCTGATCTTCGAGTTCATCAACGGCTTCCACGACACGGCCAACTCCATCGCCACGGTGGTCTCCACCAAGGTGCTGGCCCCGGGCTGGGCCGTGGCCCTGGCGGCAGTGACCAACCTGATCGGCGCGCTGACCGGCACCGCGGTGGCGGCCACCATCGCCACCGGTCTGATCGACACCAATGTGGTCGCCGCGTCCTCGCAGGTGATCCTGTGCGCGCTGCTGGGCGGCATCGTCTGGAACCTGATCACCTGGTGGAAGGGCCTGCCGTCCTCGTCCTCGCACGCGCTGATCGGCGGGCTGTGCGGCGCGGCCCTGGCTGCCGCGCACAACAACTGGGACGCGCTGATCTGGTCGGAGAGCGCCGGCACCTGGGTCAAGAACAAGGGCCTGCTGTGGAAGGTGTTCGTGCCGATGGTGACCTCGCCGATCGCTGGCTTCGTGCTGGGCGTGCTGGTGATGCTGCTGCTGTGGGCGATCATCGCCGGCATGGCGCGCGCGGGCGGCACGCTGCGCCGCCTGGCGCGCCCGCGCTGGGTCAATGCGTTCTTCGGCAAGGCGCAGATCGCCTCGGCCGCCTACATGGGCTATGCGCACGGCCACAACGACGCGCAGAAGACCATGGGCATCATCGCCCTGACCCTGATGGGCGCCCAGCAGACCGGCGCGCTGGACGATCTGCCGCCGTGGCTGGCCTTCCTGCATCCGCAGGCGGGTGCCGGCAGCGCCGATGTGGCGCTGTGGATCGTGCTGACCTGTGCGGTGGTGATGGCCGCCGGCACGGCCTCGGGCGGCTGGAAGATCATCAAGACCCTGGGCCACAAGATGGTCAAGCTGCACCCGATCCACGGTTTCGCGGCCGAGACCAGCTCGGCCACGATCCTCACCGTGGCGGCGCATTTCGGCATGCCGGTGTCGACCACGCACAGCATCTCCACCGCGATCATGGGCGTGGGCTTCGCCAAGAATCCGAAGGCGCTGAAGATCGGGGTGATCGAGCGCATCGTGTGGGCCTGGATCCTGACCATCCCGGCCGCCGGGGCGATCGCCTATGGGTTGCTGTGGGGGTTGCAGCGGGTGGGGTGGGCGTAAGCCTGTTGGCTTTGTGCACCGGTGACGGGAAGCTTTCTAGCTTCCCGTTTTCGTTTTTTGGGAAGGCAATAGCAACGGCAAAGGCTTTCGTGCCGCTTCGCGGCCCGACCTACTTTCTTTGCTCGTGCAAAGAAAGGTAGGCAAAGAAACACGCCCCGGGGCGGCACGCCTGCGCTGCGCGCTGGTCCGCTCCGGGGCGAGGGATTTTCCAAGGGGACATCCTGTCCCCTCGGAAAACGCCGCACATCCATGTGCGGCGCCCTGCGGGTCTTGTCCTCGCCCCTCCGCCGTGCCTCACGGGGATCTGAAAGTCCAAAGCAGAAGCAACCGCAACAGCCGAAGCCGTCGTGCTTTGGCTTTTGCTTTGGTTCTTGCTTCTGCTGTTGCCTACCCCCCTTGAGGTCGGGCGGAGGACGACGGGTCAAACCCGAAGGGCGACGCGCAGGACGCGCGTCGTTTTTGGAAGGGACATGGATGTCCCTTCCAAAAATTCCCGGCGGCCGGAGCGGACATTTGGCGGAGCGAAAAGCCCACCGCCCGGGTGTGTTTGACCAGACATTCGTCTGTGGAAAAGCGCTTCTTTGGCCTACCTTTCTTGCACAAGCAAAGAAAGGTAGGTCGGGCGGCGAAGCCGCACGAAAGCTTTTGCTTTCAGGAAAGCGCACGCCGTAACACCTAAACCCAGCTGCGGGGCAGGGCTAAACTCCAGTCCATGCCCCCCGACCTCTCCACCCCCGAAGCGCGCGCCACCGCCATCCTGAAGGCCATCCGCGCCGTGCCGGCAGGCCAGGTGGCGGGCTACGGCGAGATCGCGCGGCGGGCGGGGCTGCCGGGCCGGGCGCGGCTGGTCGCGCAGGTGCTGCGCAAGCACGGCGCGCCGGACCTGCCCTGGCATCGCATCCTGCGCTCGGACGGCTCCATCGCCTTCGAGGAAGGCAGCCGCGGCTGGCGCGAGCAGAGCCAACGGCTGCGCGCCGAAGGCGTGCGCGTGGTCAAGGGCAAGGTGGTCGGCCAGCAGGCCGCGGCCAGCGTGGACGAGCAGATCTGGGGCATCGGCTGAGTCCAGGCGCCGCGCCTTCTTCCCGGCCACCCGGCAGTCCTGGCTGACCTCGTCTTACGCGGGGCTGGCCCTCGCGTGCAAAGGACGCACCGCGCGTCTCGAGCCGCCGTTGCGAAGGGCGCCACCGTCGGCGCGACGCATGCCCAACCGACGGTCCGGCCCGGCCCTGGCACCCCACAGGCTTGCGCGAGCGCTCAGCCGGCCGCACGTATCATGCGTCCCGCTTCCCACTCCCGCTTCGAGGCCTTCGATGTTTCCGCGACTGCAGCCTGCGACCCAGGCGCTTCTGATCGCCAATGTGGCGATGTTCCTGCTGCAGATGGTGATGCCCGATGCGCTCACCGCGCGGCTGCTGCTGTGGCCGATCGGGGCGGGCCAGTTCTACGACGGGGCCGGCTTCATGCCCTGGCAGCTGGTCACCGCCGGCTTCATGCATGCCGGGCTGCCGCATCTGTTCTTCAATATGCTGGCGCTGTGGATGTTCGGCTCGGCGCTGGAGATGGTGTGGGGGCAGAAGCGCTTCTACACCTACTACCTGGTCAGCCTGGTCGGCGCCAACGTGCTGCAGGTGATCGTCGGCACGCTGCTGCTGATGCAGGGCCAGCCGCCGGTGCCGGTGCTGGGCGCGTCGGGCGCGGTCTTCGCGCTGCTGCTGGGCTACGGGATGCTGTTCCCCAACCAGCGCATGATCGTGTTTCCCATCCCGATGGAGATCAAGGCGCGCACGCTGGTGATCATCTACGGCGCGGCGGAGCTGTTCTTCGCCTACACCGGGCGCCAGCCAGGCGTGGCGCATTTCGTGCACCTGGGCGGCATGCTGTTCGGCTGGCTGCTGATCCGCTACTGGCGCGGGCAGCCGCCGTTCAAGCGCGGCGGTGGGCGCGGCGGCAACTCGCGCTTCCGCGTGGTGCGATAGCGCCAGGCGTAGATGCAAAAGAAAAACGCGGCCCGAGGGCCGCGTTTTTCATTGCTCAGGAAGCGAAGCCGCTCAGCGCCAGATGCCGATCTGCTCGGCCGCCGGGCGCACCATCGGATTGCCCGCCTTGCACTCGAAGGTCGCACCGAACTCCGGCTGGTTCTGCAGCGTGGCATCGCTGCGCACGGGGCCGGGGGCATGGGTGTCGCTGGCCTGGCGCAGCGTAGCCTCCTGCGGGGCGACCTGCTGGGCCCACAGCTGCGACCAGCTGCGGAAGAAGGTCTGCTTGGCGCCCGGGTTGGCGGCCGGCTGGGCGGCGCTGAAGGCGTCCCAGGCCAGTTCCACGCCGGACAGGTCGGCCAGGTCCTCATCGCGGGTCAGCGTGCCGTTGACCTTGGTGGCGGTCAGGCCCGGGTAGGCATAGCCGTTGTACTGGCTGGTCACCCGCGCGCCCAGGGCAGTCCAGGCGGTCACATCGGCCGGGGTCCACCAGTCGCGCAGCTGGCCGCTGGCGTCGATCATGCGGCCCTTGGCGTCGAAGCCGCGGGTCATCTCGTGCCCGACCAGCGAACCGAAGGCGCCGTACAGCGCCGACACATCGCGCTTGGCGTCGAACACCGGCGGCTGCAGCACCGCGGCGGTGACGATCAGGCGGTTCTGGGCCAGGTCGTAGGCCAGCGCCGGCTGCTGCGGCAGCACGTTCCAGCGGCGCTCGGCGTTGCCGCGGCCGATGCGCTTCATCTCCTCGCGGTGGCGCCAGGTGCTGGCGATGAGCATGTTGCCGCCGAAGCTGCCGCGGCCCATCGGCTGCACGGTGTAGTCCAGATCGCGCTTGGGCGCGCCGATCTCGATATCCAGCTTGGCCAGCTTGGCCTTGGCCTCGGTCTTGGCCTGCGGGCTCATCCAGGCGTTGCGGTCCAGGGCGCGGTCGAGCGCGTCGCGAACGCCCTTGGCGATGGCATCGGCCTGCTCGCGGGTGGTCTGCGGCAGGTAGCGCGCGGTGTATTCGCGGCCCAGCATCGGGCCGGCGGCGGTGTTGATCGCCTCCAGGACCGACACCCAGCGCTCGTCGGGCTGGGTCTTTCCTTCCAGCACGCGGCCGCGGAAGTTGTAGGACGCATCGCGCCAGGACTTGGCCAGGTACGGCGCCATGGCATCGCCCACGCGCCAGCGCAGGTAGGCCTTCCACTGCTCCGGCGGCAGGCTCTTGACCAGCGTGTCCAGCTGCGCGAACAGGTTGGGGTCGGCCAGCGAGACGGTGTCGTCCTTCACGCCCTGGGCCTGCAGGAAGTCGGCCAGCTGCAGCGCCTTGTACTGCTTCTTCAGGTCGGCGACCGGGACCGGCGCGTAGTTGTTGAACGGGTTGGCCAGCTGCTCCAGCGGGCGCGAGGCGGTGGCCAGGCGGGTCTCCAGGTCGATGACCTGGGCGGACTGCGCGTCGAGCTGGTCGGCCGGGGTGCCGGTCAGGGCCAGGATCTGCTTGACGTAGGCGCGGTAGCGGCCCAGCAGCTCGCGCGTGGGCGCGTCGCCGCGGGTGTAGTAGGCCGGGTCGGGCAGGCCCAGGCCGCCCTGCATGAAGTAGCCGATGTGGCGGTCCAGCGCCTTCAGATCCACGTCCGGGCTGAAGTTGAACGCCACCGGGATGCCGACCTGGTGCAGGGCGGCGATGGCGGCCGGCACGTCCTTGTTCTTCTTGATGCCGTTGATGCGGTCCAGCAGCGGCGCGATGGGCTTGGCGCCGTCGGCCTCGACGGCCGCCTCGTCCAGGCCGCTGGCCCAGAAGTCGCCCAGCAGCTTCTGCACGTTGCCCTGCGGGGACTGCATGGCGCCGTCCAGCAGCGCCTTCTGCTGCTGCAGGCTGTAGTCGCGCATGTTGCCCAGCGCGGAGATGGCGCCCACGCCGGCCGGCAGCGGGTTGGCCTTGAGCCAGTCGGCGTTGGCGGCGGCATAGAAATCGGTGCACTCGGCGCTGACCGCCGGTGCCTTCTTGGCGGGCGCCTTCTTCGACTTCTTCTGGGCGAAGGCATCTCCGCTGCCCAGCGCGACGAGCAGGGCCAGGGCGAGCAGGGAGGGCGTACGGGCGTGGCGCAAAGGCGTCATCTTGAGACTTCTAGGTGGTCGAAGGCGCGGATTCTAGCAATGCGCCGGTGATCGCCGGTGCAAGAACTTCGCACGCGTTCAGCGGTTCAGCTGCGCAGCGCCTGCCATAGGCCGACGGCTGCGAGGATGACCACGATCCAGGTCAACAGACCGACCACGGCTGCCACGGTGTCCGACTGCTCGCGACCGGGCCGCAGGAGGCCCAGCACGCCGTAGCCGACGCCCTTGATCAGGAGTTCAAGCACCAGTTCGACCAGCATCCGCCCAATGAATCGGCAGATCCCGCCAAGTGCGTCTCCGGCCAGGTCATCGAGTGGCATGGGCATCCCTGCGTGTTGCGGTGTCCTGTTGCATGGTGCCCGAAAACCCGAAGGCCCGGACGAGCCGGGCCTTCGGTGCAGCGTTGAAGCGGTGACGCAGGCTTACCAGATCACTACGCGCTTGTCGTCCGGGCGGACCATCGCATCGCCGGCCTTGCACTGGAAGGCGCTGGCGAAGGCCGGCATGTTGGACGGGGCGGCGATGGCGCGCAGGGACATCGGCGCATGCGGATCGGCGTTGAGGTAGACGATGGCCTGCTTCTCGCGCACCGCGCCGCGCCACACGCGGGCCCAGTTGAGGAAGAAGCGCTGGTCCGGGGTGTAGCCGTCGATCTGCTTGCCGGCCTCTTCCGGGTGCTGCTTCAGCGCGGTCTGCAGCGCGTCGTAGGCCACGTTCACGCCGCCCAGGTCGGCGATGTTCTCGCCCAGGGTCAGCTGGCCGTTGACGTGCAGGTCCGGCTTGCCCTCGATCGGGGAGTAGGCGTTGAACTGGTCCACCAGCTTCTTGGTGCGCTCCTCGAACTTGGTGCGGTCTTCCTTGGTCCACCAGTTGACGTTGTTGCCGGCGCCGTCGAACTGGCTGCCTTCGTCGTCGAAGCCGTGGCTGGCCTCGTGGCCGATGACCGCGCCGATGCCGCCGTAGTTGAGCGCGTCGTCGGCCTTGGCGTCGAAGAACGGCGGCTGCAGGATCGCGGCCGGGAAGTTGATCGTGTTGTCGGTCGGGTTGTAGTACGCGTTGACCGTCTGCGGGGTCATGCCCCATTCCTTGCGGTCGGTCGGCTTGCCGATCTTGGCGATGTCGTACTGGTAGTTGAACTTCTGCGCGGCCTGCAGGTCGCCGTAGTAGTCACCGCCCTTGATCTGCAGCCCGGCCCAGTCGCGCCAGGTGTCCGGATAGCCGATCTTGGGCAGGAAGGTATCCCACTTGGCGATCGCCTTGGCCTTGGTCTCGGCGCTCATCCAGTCCAGGTTCTCGATGCGCGCCTTGAGCGCGTTGCGCACGTTGTCCACCAGCTCGGTGGCGCGGGCCTTGGCTTCCGGGGTGAACACCTTGGCCACGTACAGCTGGCCCAGGCCCTCGCCCATGGCGTGGTTGACCGAGCCCAGCACGCGCTTCCAGCGCGGCTTCTGCTGCGGCTGGCCGGACAGGGTCTTGCCCCAGAAGTCGAAGCTGGCGTCGGCGAACGGCTTGCTCAGCGCGTTGGCGGCGCCGTCGATGGCGTGGAAGCGCAGGTAGGCCTGCCACTGCGCGGTCGGCGCGCTGACCAGCAGCTTGTCGAACTGGGCGAAGAACTTGGGCTGGGACAGCGAGAAGCCCTGGTCGATGCTCACGCCCTGGGCGTTGAAGAAGTTCTCCCAGGAGAAGTGCGGGGTGACCTTGTCGGCCTGCGCCACGGTGACGAAGTGGTACTGGTTCTTCGGGTCGCGCGCATCCACCGGCGAGAGCGTGGCGGCGGCCAGCGACTTCTCCAGGTCGAACACCTGCTGGGCCTGCGCCTTGGCCGCATCGGCCGGCGTGCCGGTCAGCTCGAAGGACTTGGCGATATAGGCCTGGTAGGCCTCGCGGATGTCGGCGTACTTCGGATCGGTGTAGTAGTCCTTGGTCGGCAGGCCCAAGCCGCCCTCGTTGGCGTAGGCGATCTGCTTGTCGGCGTGCTGGAAGTCGGCGCCGGCGCCGAACTCGAACACCTGGCCGTCGCCCTGCGCGTAGCGGTCGACGATGTACTTGACCACGTCCTGGTTGGTCTTCAGCCCGGCGATGGCGTCCAGGGTCGGCTGGATCGGGGTGTAGCCCAGCTTGTCGATGGTGGCCTCGTCCATGCCCGCCGCGTACAGCGCGCCGATCTTGTGCTCGACGCTGTCGCTGGCCGCGCTGGTGTTCTTGGCCGCGGCCTCGACCAGCTCGTGCTGGGTGTTGAGGCTGGTCTCGGCCAGCGCGTTGAACGCGCCCCAGCTGGTGCGATCGTCGGGGATCGGGTTGGCCTTGACCCACTTGGCGTTGACGAAGCCGTTGAAGTCGTTGCAGGCGTCGATGTTCTTGTCCAGCTCGGACACGTCGAAGGACGGAGTGGCCGGCGCGGTGGCGGCCGTGGCCGGCGGCGGCGCGGAGGCGGCCGGCTCGGCGGGCTTGTCCTGCTTGCAGGCGGACAGGGCCGTGGCGACGGCCAGGGACAGGGCGATCAGTTTCGGTGCGTTCACGTCGTTGGACTCACAGCCCGCAAGGGGCATTGGAAGGTGCCGCTTGGGCACGAAGAGGGCGAAGAAGCGAGGCGCCTGTGCGCCTCGCCGTGAGGGAAGGGGCTACCAGATCACCACGCGGTGCGCGTCGTCGCGGACCATCGCATCGCCGGCCTTGCAGGCGAAGGCGGCGGCGTAGGCCGGCATGTTCGATGGCGCGCCGATGGCGCGGAACTGGGCCGGGGCGTGCGGGTCGGTCTTCAGGCGCACGGCCAGCTCCTCGGGCTTGAAGTTGCGACGCCACACCGTGGCCCAGTTGAGGAAGAAGCGCTGGTCCTGAGTCAGGCCATCGATCTTGGGATCCTCCTTGCCGGCGTTGGCCGCCTGCATCGCATCGAAGGCGGTGTTCAGGCCGCCCAGGTCGGCGATGTTCTCGCCGAGGGTCAGTTGGCCGCTGACCTTGCCCTGCGGCGTGGTGTAGCCGTCGAACTGGGCAATCAGCGCAGCGGCGCGCGCCTTGAAGGCCTGGAAATCCTGCTGCGTCCACCAGCCCGGATCGTCGATGAAGTTGCCCGACGGCCCGAAGCGGCTGCCCTGGTCGTCGTAGCCGTGGGTCATCTCGTGGCCGATCACCGCGCCGATGCCGCCGTAGTTGAGCGCCGCGTCGGCCTTGGGATCGAAGAACGGCGGCTGCAGGATCGCGGCCGGGAACACGATCTCGTTCTGCTGCGGGTTGTAGTAGGCGTTGATCGTCTGCGGCGTCATGCCCCACTCGGTGCGGTCCACCGGCTTGCCGATCTTGGACAGCTCGTAGCGGTAGTTGAACGCCTGCGCGGCCAGCACGTTGCCGATGTAGCTGTCGCGGCTGGTATGCAGGCCGGACCAGTCGCGCCACTTGTCCGGGTAGCCGATCTTGGGCGTGAAGGTGTTCCACTTCTCGATGGCCTTGGCCTTGGTGGCCTCGCTCATCCAGTCGAGCTTCTCGATGCGTGCCTTCAGCGCGGTGCGCAGGTTGCCCACCAGCGTTTCCATCTGCGCCTTGGCCTCGGCCGGGAAGGCGGCCTTGACGTACAGCTGGCCCAGGGTCTCGCCGGCCTGGCGGTTGAGCGTGGCCAGCACGCGCTTGGGCAGCGGACGGATCTGCTGCTGGCCGCGCAGGGTCTTGTTCCAGAAGGCGAAGTGCTCATCGACGAAGGGCTGGCTCAGGTACGGGCTCGCGTCGTCGATGGCGTGGAAGCGCAGGTAGGCCTGCCAGGTCGCCGGGGCGGTATCGCCCAGCATCGCCGAGACCTCCTGGTGGAAGGCCGGGATGGCCAGCGAGAACTGCTTCGGCGCGGCCACGCCCTGGGACTCGAAGAACGCGCTCCAGGACCAGTTGGGGGTGAGCTTGTCGGCCTGCTCCAGCGTGACCGGGTTGTAGGACAGCTTGGCGTCGCGCGAGAGTTCGGTGCTGGTCTTGGAGACCTTGGCCAGGCGCGTCTCGAAGGCGATGACCTCGCCGGCCTGCGTGGCCGCGGCCTGCGCCGGGACGCCGGCCAGCTCCAGCGTGCGGGCGATGTGCGCCTGGTAGGCCTGCAGCTTGGCCTTGTTGTCGGCCTTGGTGTAGTACTCCGGATCGGGCAGGCCCAGGCCGCCCTGGAAGGCGTAGGCGATGTTGACGCTGGAGTCCTTGAAGTCCGGGCTGGCGCCGAAGCCGAACAGCGGGTTGCGCCCGGCCGCCGCTTCGCTGCGCAGGTAGTCGGTGATGCGCGCGGTGTCGCTCAGCCCGTCGATGGCGGCCAGCGTGTCCTTGAGCGGGTCCAGACCCTGCGCATCGATCTTGGCGCGGTCCATGCCGGTGGCCCAGAAGTCGCCGACGATCTTGGTCACGCCCGTGGCGTCGGTGCCGGAGGCGGCCTGTTCGGCCAGCTGCTGCTGCACCGCTTCCGAGCGCTCGCTCAGCACCTCGAAGCTGCCCCAGCTGGTGCGGTCGGCCGGCACCGGGTTGGCGGCCAGCCACTTGGCGTTGGCGTAGGCGTTGAGGTCTTTGCACGCCGCATCGGCCGGGCCCAGGTCGGTGGGCTGGAAGGCGTTGAACGCCGGCAGCTTGGAGACATCCACGGCCAGGGCCGGCGGGGCGGCCGGCGCCGCTGCGGCGGCGGGCGCGGCGGCCTCCGTGGCAGGCGCGGCGGGCGGCGCCTTGTTGCAGCCGGCCAGGGCGGCGGCGATGGATAGGGACAGCAGGAGCGGGGTCTTCTGGGACAGGTTCACTGGGGCTTCCGTTCGGGACTGGCGATGCCGGTGGCCCCCACGGGGGCGGGCAAGGGGGCGACTGTAGCTCGCCGGTCGGGGAGGCGCGGGGTGTCGAAGGTCATGGCCCGCGCCGCCGCTTCAGCGTGCGAAGGGCTCGCGCACGGCCACCAGGTCGCGGGTGGCGCGCAGCAACAGGTCGGCGCCCTGCAGGTCCTCGGCCTGCAGGCTGGCCAGGCCCATGCGCAGGGGCTGGCCGGCGGTGGCCGGGCCGGCGCGGCCCGGGCGGCCCTCCAGGTCGGCCTGCAGCGCGGTGGCGACCAGCGCGGCCACATGCGCCTGCGCGCCGCCCAGCAGCGCGGCGAAGCGCCCGGCGTCCAGGCGCGCGGCCAGGTCGTGCGCTCCCTGCGCGCGCAGGCGCAGGGCGCCGGCCACGGCGGCGGCCAGTTCGCCGCTGTCCTGGGCCGAGGACGCGCCGGGACGGATCTCGACCAGCAACAGCGACAGCGGCGCACGCCGGCGGCGGGCGCGGCGCACCGCCTGCTCCAGGCGCAGGTCGAAGCCGGCGCGGTTGGCCAGGCCGGTCTGCGGATCGGTCAGGCCGCGCTGGCGCACGCGACGCCAGGCGCGCACGCCGCCCGCGGCCAGGCCGATGGCCAGCACCAGCAGCGCCGGCATCGGTGGAAACCACGCGCCCGCCATCAGCAGCGCCCAGCACAGCAGCGCGGTCACGCCCATGGCCACGACCATGGGCGCCCACAGCCGCCGCAGGCCGGGCAGGCCCAGCAGCAGCAAGGGCAGGGTGACCAGCATGATCGACAGCAGCGCCTGCGCGCCGACCGGCATCGGCCAGATGGCGTTGCCTTCCAGCAACCGCGCCAGCGCATTGGCCTGGACGTCGAGCGCGGGCAGGGTGCGCCCGCCGGGCGCGCGCAGGCGCTCGGTGGGCGCGTCAAGCCGGCCGACCAGCGCCACGCGTCCGGCCAGCGCGTCGGCGCCCACGCGGCCGTCCAGCACGCCGGCCGCCGAGACGTGGGCGATCCGCGTCTGCGCATCGGGGTAGGGCAGCAGCACGGTCTGGCTTCGCACCCAGTGCGCCTGTGCTGGCCAAGCGGCAGGCGGCACGGAGGTCGCTGGACTCGTTGCGGCCGGCGTGCGGGCATCGCGCCCGGCCAAGGCCGCGAGCGCGCTGGCGAAGGCGGGCCAGCGCGCGTTGCCCAGGCCGGCGCGCAGCGGCAGGCGCCGGGCGATGCCGTCGCGGTCGACCTCGACGTCCACATGGCCCAGCCCGGCGGCGGCCTGGATCAGTTCGCCGGCCGGCAGCAGCGCGGTCGCCGGCTGCGGCGCCGGCGGCAGGTCCGGCACCACCGGCAGCACGACCCCGCCGTTGCGGGCGATCGCCTCGGCCAGCAGCGCATCGCCCTGCGGATCGAACAGGCTCGGCTGGGCCAGCAGCAACTGCAGCCCGACCGCGCGGGTGCCGGCGGCCGAGAGCCGGTCCACCAGCGCGGACAGTTCGCGCCGCGGCCAGGGCCACGGGCCGAGCTGGCGCTCGCTGTCCGCATCGATGGCGATCACCACCACCCGCGCATCGGCCGGCCGCACGCGCCCGGCCGCCAGGGTGTCGAACAGTGCGGCATCCAGCGGTGCGGTGATCTGCGAGAGGGTCAGCAGGACCACCAGCGCGGCGGCGCCCAGCACCGTCAGCAGGCGCGCGCCGACGCCGGCGCGACCGGCCAGCCACCGCCGCGCGCCACGGTTTGGGACGGAGCGCGTGTTCACGCTACGCTGGATCTTCCGTTGGGGATCGGCATGTCCGGAGCCTCGCGCGGGGTGTCCCACGATCGGCACGAGTGTATGCAGGCCAGCCACAAACTGTACAAGCCGTCACGAAAATCGCGGCGCGTGAGCCCGCCGCCCTGCGACGTGCTGCTGGTCGGCGGCGGCCACAACGGCCTGACCTGTGCGGCCTATCTGGCCCGCGCAGGGCTGCGGGTCACCGTGCTGGAGCGCCGCGGCGTGGTCGGCGGCGCGGCGGTGACCGAGGAATTCCATCCGGGCTTCCGCAACTCGGTGGCGTCCTACACCGTTTCGCTGCTGCAGCCGCGCGTGATCGAGGACCTCGACCTGCGCGGTCACGGCCTGCGCATCGTCCCGCGCCGGCGCGGCAACTTCCTGCCGCTGCCCGATGGCCAGTACCTGCTCACCGGCGCCGGCCAGACCCAGGCGCAGGTGGCCAAGTTCTCCGCGCGCGACGCTCAGGCCCTGCCGGGCTACGAGGCACGGCTGGAGGCCATCGCCGACGTGCTGCGCGCGCTGGCGCTGCAGCCGCCGCCCAACGTCACCGACGCGGGCTGGTGGAAGGCGCTGCCCGAACTGCTGCGCGGCGCCCGGCTCGGGCGCCGGCTGATGACGCTGGACGCGACGCTGCGCCAGGAGCTGCTGGACCTGTTCACGCTCTCGGCGGCCGAGTACCTGGACCGCTGGTTCGAGAGCGCGCCGATCAAGGCGCTGTTCGGCTTCGACGGCGTGGTCGGCCATTACGCCAGCCCGTACACGCCGGGCACGGCCTATGTGCTGCTGCATCACGTGTTCGGCGAGGTCGAGGGCGTCAAGGGCGCCTGGGGCCATGCCATCGGCGGCATGGGCGCGATCACCCAGGCCATGGCCGCCGCCGCGCGTGCGGCCGGCGCCGCGATCCGTACCGAAGCCGGCGTCGAGGAGGTCCTGGTCGAAGGCGGCCGCGCGGTCGGCGTGCTGCTGCACACCGGTGAGGCGCTGCGCGCGCGCTGCGTGGTGGCCAACGTCAACCCGAAGCTGCTCTACCAGCGCCTGCTGCGCGCCGAGCACGTACCGCCGGCCACCGCCGAGCGCATGGCGCACTGGCGCTGCGGCTCGGGCACCTTCCGCATGAATGTCGCCCTGGCGCGGCTGCCTTCCTTCAGCGCGCTGCCCGGCGAGGGCGATCACCTCACCGCCGGCATCATCCTGGCGCCGTCGCTGGACTACATGGACCGCGCCTACCTCGACGCGCGGGCGCACGGCTGGGCGCGCGCGCCGATCGTCGAACTGCTGATCCCCTCGACCCTGGACGACACGCTGGCACCGCCCGGCTGTCATGTGGCCAGCCTGTTCTGCCAGCACGTCGCCCCGCAGCTGCCCGACGGCCGCAGCTGGGACGACCATCGCGAGGAAGTGGCCGACCTGATGATCGCCACGGTCGAGCGCTACGCGCCGGGCTTCGCCGCCTCGGTCCTGGGCCGGCAGATCAAGAGCCCGCTGGATCTGGAGCGCGACTTCGGCCTGATCGGCGGCGACATCTTCCATGGCGCGCTGACGCTCAACCAGCTGTTCGCCGCGCGCCCGGCGCTGGGGCAGGCGGACTATCGCGGCGCGATTCCCGGTCTCTATCTGTGCGGTGCCGGCACCCATCCCGGCGGCGGGGTCACCGGCGCGCCCGGCCACAATGCCGCCCAGGTGATCATCGGCGACCTGCGCTGACCTGCCGCGAGCGCCGCGACGCGTGCATTTGGTGACAACCGGCACTGCCTGGGGTGGCCGGCGGCGTCCAGTATCGGCCGACTCCGCCGGAAGCTGCCGCCATGTGGATGGACTTCGCGCTCGCCGCCCTGCATCACCTGCTGCTTTTCGGCCTGATCGCCATGCTCGTGGCCGAATCGGTGCTGCTGTCGCAGCCGCTGGACGCGGCCGGCGTCGGCCGGCTGCTGCGGCTGGATCGGGGCTATGGGCTGACGGCCGGGCTGCTGCTGGGGGCGGGCCTGTGGCGGGTGTTCGGCGGCATCAAGGGCGCCGACTTCTATCTGCACAACCCCTGGTTCCACGCCAAACTGGGCTGCTTCGTCCTGGCCGCGCTGGTGTCGCTGTGGCCGACGCTGCGCTTCCTGCGCTGGCGACGCGCGCTGACCAGCGATGCCGCCTTCCTGCCGTCGCCGGCCGAGACCGCCCGGGTGCGCGGGGCGATCCGTTTCCAGCTTGGGCTGATCGCGCTGATCTTCGTGCTGGCCGCCGGCATGGCGCGCTACGGCGGGCTGCGGGTCTGATCGCGCGCGCTGGCCTTGTCTGATGGTCCCGCGCGTTGTCGTGGGAGACCTTTGATGAGACGAGGCAGCGCATGCGAGTGACAGGCATCGGCGCCGCGCTGGCGGTCTGGCTGGCGGTGAGCATGCCGGCCCCGGCCGCCGCGCCAACCCCCATGGCGCATCCCATGCCGCCGCAGGGCTGCCGGCCCGTGGCCGAGCGCACCGGTGAGGTCGGGTGCTGGATCATCGGCGAGCAACCGGTCGACCCCCTGCCGCAGCCGCCGTACTGGCAGATCGACCGCTTCCCCGACCGCGCCAGCGCCGAGGTAGCGCGCTCGCCCAACGGTCTGGTGCTCGAATCGCTGGACGAGGTCTGGCTGATGACCATCGCCGGCAAGGACTGGACGCCGCCGGCCGGGGCGACGCATCGCGCCAGCATCGGGCCGCTGCCGGTCGATCCGCGCCACGCCTATGCGGCGCAGTACATGGAGGCGGTGTTCACGCCCGGCATGGTCTCGCGCACCCATGTGCACTCCGGGCCGGAAGCCTGGTTCACGCTCAGCGGCGAGACCTGCCTGGAGACGCCGCAGGGCATCGTCCTGGACCGGCCGGGCGACACCGGACGGATCATTCCGGGCGGCCCGCCGATGGCGCTGATGGCCACCGGCGATCGGCTGCGCCGCGGGCTGGTGCTGATCCTGCACGACGCCACGCAGCCGGCCACGACCGTGGTCCAGGACTGGACGCCCAAGGGGCTGTGCGAGGCGCGGCTCAAGCCCGCATCGCATTAGTGCCTGGCGTGGGCCTTGCGTTTCGACGCGAAGCCCGTCGCCCGCATCAGCGTTCCGGCGGATCGGCGTCGATCACCTGCAGATGCACGCCGGTGGTGCGCGGCAGCACGCTGGCATCGGTGGCCACCAGCACGGTGCCCGGCTGCACCAGCGGCAGCACCTGGGCCTTGAACGCCTCGGGGATCACCACCTGTCGGGCCAGGTCCTCGGGCAGCGGCGCGCCGGCGTCGTCCTCGCTGCCGGGCACGCCGATGCCGATCCATTCGGGCATCGGCGTCGTCGGCGTCACGCTGCCGGCGGCCGGCGGCACATAGCCGGCCTTGACCACATAGGCGTGCGTGCCGCTGCGCAGGTCCGGGCCGCCCAGCTTGATGCGCGTGCGTCCGATCTCCACCCCGTCGCGGTAGACGAACAGGATCCGGTCGGTGCGGCTGAGCACCACCGACAACGGGCCCTTGCTCGCGCGCGACGGGTCCCAGCGCCAGGGCTGGCCGTCCTCCAGCAGGGGCATGTCCACGTCCTTGCCGGTGGACGGGTCGATCGGGCTGAGTGCGCCGGGGTGGACCAGATCGGCGGCCGAATGTCCCGCTTCGGCCACGACCACGACCATGCCCATGGTCGAGGCATCGAACAGCTTCTGCGCGAAGCCGGTCGGCAGGTGCACGCAGCCGTGCGATTCGGGGTAGCCGGGCAGGCCACCGGCGTGCAGCGCCACCCCGTCCCAGGTCAGCCGCTGCTGGTAGGGCATCGGCGCGCTGTTGTACTTGTTGGAGCGGTGGTCCTTGTCCTTCTGCAGGATGGTGAACACACCGGTCGGCGTCTCGTAGCCGGCCTTGCCGGTGCTCACCGTGCTCCAGGCCATCAGGATGCCGTTGCGATACACATAGGCGCGCTGTTCGGTCAGGCTGACGATCACCGCCATCGGCCCGGCGCTCTTGTCATCGCCGGCCCACACCCATTGCCCAGGCTTGAGATCGGCCGCGGCCGTATCGATCGGCCGCGACTGTCTGTCTCCCCAGAACGGCACCGCCGCCAGCGCCAGCAGCGGCACCAGCGCGATCAGACCCAACACCTTGGCATAGCGCCGCATCGTGGCCTCCTGGCCGTCCGAAGTGGCGATCAGCCTAGCGCGCGGCGATCGCGGTGCCGTGATCGGCCTTGGGCGCGCGCTGCAGGCGCGCCATCGCGCACTGGGCCAGCGACGAGCGGGTCAGCCAGGCCTGCTGCGGGTAGTAGGAGAACACGAACTGGCCGTCCTTCATCACATCGATGATCGGCTTGGCCATCGCCGCGCGTACCGCCGGGCAGCCCCAGCTGCGGCCCAGGCGGCCCAGCTTCCTGCCGGCCTCGGCGCTGACGTAGGGCGCGCCGTGCATCACGATCGCGCGGCTCATGGCCGCGTCGTTGAAGCCCGCGTCCAGGCCCTGCATGCGCAGGGAATAACCGTTCTTGCCCTGGTAGGTGTCGCGCGTGACGAACAGCCCCAGGCTGGAGGCGTGCGTGCCGTCGGCGTTGGAGAAGGTGGTCGGCACATCGCCGCCCGAGCCCTGGCCGTGCGCCACCAGCTCCTTGTACAGCAGCTTGTGCCTGGCCAGATCGAATACCCACAGCCGCGGCGTCAGCGAGGAGCGGCTGTAGTCGATCACCGCCAGCCGCTGCGCATTCGCCCCGGTCCCGTGGGCCTGGGCGCACTGCATCGCCGACAGGCCCAGCGCCAGCACCTGCGGATCGGCATCCGGCGCCAGCGCAGCCAGCGAGGGCGGCGCGTCGGGGGCGGCAGGCAGGGCGGGTGCCGGCAGGGCCGATGAGGCCCCGCGGGGCGAGGCGATGGTGGGCGAATGCGCGGCACCGGGCAGCGCAGTGACCAGCGCCACCAGCGCCGGAATCAGGACAGGCTTCATGGCGGGCATTCTAGCGAGCCACGGCGGCGCCTTCCTGACTGGGGGGCGCGGGCTCCGGATCCAGCCGCACGATGCGCCTGTCGGTGGCATGGGGCTCGGGGCGTTTGGGTTATTCAACAGGCTCACCGTCAGGTGCCGCCGGCGCGCAGATAGCCACCTTGTGAACTAAAGAGCCAAAAAAAAAAGACCGGCCCCTTGCGGAGCCGGTCCGTTACGTGACGCTCTGTTGCCTGCCAGTGATCAGAAATCGTAGCGGGCGGTGAGGCGAACGGCGCGCGGGCTGGTGTAGTACAGCACGCGGCCGTACTGCGGGTGCGCGGTCGTGCGGCTGCTTGCCGAGCGCTCGTAGTACGCGGAGGCATCCTGCGTGTTGAACAGATTGAGCACATCAGCCTGCAGGGTCAGGCCTTCCAGCCAGCGCGGCGTGTAGGCCACGTTGACGTTAAAGCTCGACGTCCAGGGCGTCTCGCCAGCCGCGCCACGCGGCGAGAAGTAGTAGCTGTCGCTCATCGGTGCCGCATTGGCGGGATTGTTCGACGCGGAGGTGGCACCCGGGACGCCGCAATAAGCGTAGTAGGCACCGTTGTACAGACCGGTCTTCGCATAGGGCCAGTAGCTGGTGCAGCTCTTCGGGCGACCACTCTGGATCACGATGGAACCACCCGCGCTCCACTCGTCGTTGAAGCTGTACGAGCCGATCACCTTCAGCTGGTGGGTGCGGTTGTTCGGCAGGCTGCCGTTCTTGCCGACCATCAGCTCCGGCAGGTCCCAGTCCTGGGTCACCGACACGTCCGCCTGGCCACCGTTGCCGGTGTCGGTGGACGAGTTCAGCTGTCCTTCCGCGTTGCCCCAGTTGTGCGACAGGGTGTAGGTCAGGCGGGCGAAGTAGTTGTCACCCTGCCACTGGACGTAGGAATCCAGCGCGCCGTACTTGCGCTTGAGCTTCGGGAACGGCGTGCCGAACACCTCGACGAAGTCGGTCTTCTGCTTGACCAGATTGCCCGTGCCGTCGTCCACGTAGAACGTGGCCGAGTTGTCGCCGGCGTTGAAGATGTAGCAGGCATCCGGGCAGATGTCGTCGATAGCGCTCTTCAGCTCGCGGTAGGTGCCCTTCAGGCCCCAGGAGAAGGTCTCGTCTTCCTGGCGATCGAAGCCAAGGATGTACTCGTCCTGGTAGTGCGCCTTCAGGCCCACTGCCGCGATGGTCCGCGGATCCTTCTTCTCGCCGCATTCGACGTTGGAAGAGAAGCTGCCATCCGGGCAGTTGTACGGGCTGTTGGCGCGGGTATACGGGATGGCCCGCAGACCCGTCGGGGTGCCATCGGCCGCGATCCCGGTGTAGGTGTAGTACTGGGTCGAGCTCAGCGAGGGGTTGGAGCCGCGCACCGAGACGTTGTTCGGCACGGCCAGGTGGTAGCGGCCAGCGTTGCCGTAGATCTTGAACGTGGAGTCCCCGTTGACGTCCCAGCTGAAGCCGATGCGCGGAGCCCAGTTGTTCTCCTGCTTCAGGTAGGGCTCGCCATCGCCGTTGTAGTTGGTGAAGCCGTCGTTGCGCAGGCCCAGCGACAGCAGCAGGTTCTCGGTGACGTGCCAGCGGTCTTCCAGGTAGTAGGCCTTCTGCTTGACCGTCGTCTCGCCGCCGTGAGCGTAGTAGCTCTTGCCGACGTAGTAGCCGGTGGTGCCGAAACCGCCGCCGGAAGCAGGCGAGCCCACGTAGTGGCTGGCGTCGATGGCGGCAGCCGGGTTGTTGGACCGGCTGTAGGTCCAGTAGTAGCCGCTCGGGCCCACCACGTTGTCGCCACGGAAGGAGACGGCTTCGAAGTAATCGTAGCCCGCGCGCAGTTCGTGGTCGCCCAGCGTGTAGTTCACGTCGAAGCGATAGGCCTTGGTGTCGTCCGCACCGACATAGTCGTAGGTCGGACCGTACTTCTGCGGGTTGGAGATCGAGGCGTACTGCGCGGGCACAACCGAGGACGACAGATCGGCGTAGATCACGCTCGGATCGTAGCCGGCCATCGGATTGGGATAGATGTCGATGTGCTGCTCGCCATACATCGCCGACACGCTCAGGGCATCGGTCAGGTAGCCGGTGTACTTGCCGACATACAGCCGGGTCTTGGTCTCGGGCTTGCTGGTGGCGTACAGCACATCATCGTGCTGCAGCTTGTCGTAGTCATACCCGTAGTAGCTGGCGTCGGTCTTGCTGTTGTCCTGGACACCGGTCAACTCGAGGATGTGGTTGTCCGTGATGTTCCAGTCGATCTTGGTCACCCAGCGCGGGTAGGTGTACTCGTACTCTCCCCAGCCCTGGGCGCGATTGGACGCAGAGATGGCCGAGGCACCCGACGCGGTCTTGCCCTGCAGGTTGCCGGTGATGCGGGAAGACGCACTGTCGATCTCGGTGCGTTCGGCATCGGCATAGATGAACAGCCGATCCTTGATCAGCGGGCCGCCTGCCCAGATGCCGTAGGTGAAGTTGTTCGACGTGTTCTTGCTGTTGAGCTTGTAGAGCTTGCCGTCGGTCCAGTTCTGCGGCGTGGTGTTGTACGCCGGGTAGTGGTTCTCGGCGCTCCAGTAGCCCGTGTCCGGGTAGTAGATGTCCTTGGCCTTGGCGCGCAGGGACTGCGGCGTGTAGATGGCATAGACACCGCCATGCCATTCATTGGTGCCGCGCTTGGTGATGATGCTGATCACGCCGCCGGTGCTGCGACCATATTCCGCACCGTAGCCGCCGGTCAGCACCTGCTGCTGCGCGATGGCGTCAAACGGAAGCTGCGTCGAACCGATCGCGGTCAGCGGGTTGGTGACCGGAAAACCGTTGATGTAGTACGCGTTCTCCGAGGCCGCGGCGCCGCCGAAGCTGCCCACGTTGGACGACGTGCTGTTGTAGGAGGTCGAGTTGATGACGCCGGGGGCGAGCAGCGCGACGCTGTTGATGTCGCGGCCCACCGAGATGCGCTGCAGCTCCTGTGCCGTGAACACGGTGCGTGTGTCGGTCTGGGACACGTCGATTTCGTTGATCGGGGCGCGCCCGACCACGGTCACCTTGTCCAGGTTCTGCGCTGCGGTGAAATCCACCTGTGCGCCGGAGTTGACCTTGACAAGGACGTCGCGGGTCTGGCCGCCCGAGGTGACCTTGTAGGCGCCCGCGGGAAGGGAGGCGATGGAGAAGCTGCCGTTCGCTTCGGCAGTGACGGTCCGGGTCAGACCGGTGTCGCTGACGATGGTGATGGTCTGGCCGCTGTCGGCCTTGCCATAGATGCTGCCGCTGGTGCTCTGCGCCTGGACCCCGCCGGCGACGCACATGCCCAGTGCAATGCTCAACGCGCTGCGCTTGATCGTCCGCGAAAGCGGGCGAATTCCCCTTATGTTGCTCATCTGGCTCTCTCTCAAGATTGTCTGAAGGAATGGCCGGCGAGTGTTCCCCCACGCGCGGCCAAGCTGAACAGCTGCTTTCTGACGCAACTGTTAACTCAGATTAACCGAAATTTCATGAAAGTGTGCGGCGCCTGCAACAAATGTCAGGCGTCGCAATAATCGTTAGCTTTCAAACATTTACCGCTAAAGCGGGAGCCGAGCGAGCGGCTAGTTGCTCGCCGCTTCCAGCCGAAGGCGCTCTTCCAGGGCGTGGCCCAGGTAGGCCCGGATGGCGTGGCGCATCAGGTACAGCAGCGGGATCATCGCTACGGCGGCGAGCATCTTGTAGCCGTAGTTGACGGTGCTGATGGCCAGGAAGCGGGACATGGGCCAATGCTGGGGCCCAAGCACGAAGGCGATGTAGAGCACCACGAAGCTGTCGACCAGCTGCGAGACGGCGGTCGAGCCGGTGGCGCGCAGCCAGACGTATTTTTCGCCGGTGCGGCGGCGGATGTGGTGGAACACCGCCACGTCGATCACCTGGCCCAGCAGGAAGGCCACGATCGAGCCGCCGATCGACCACAGCCCCTGGCCGAAGATCGCGGCGAAGGCCGCCTGATAGTCCGGCACGCCCTGGCTCTGCGCGGCGCCCACCCACCAGCCGGCGGGCGCGACCTGGATGGCGGCATAGGCGAACAGGAAGCCGTACACGATCAGCGCCACCGCCACCCACGAGACGAAGCGCACGCCGCGGGTGCCGAAGAACTCGTTGATGGTATCGGTCAGCACGAACACGAACGGCCACAGCAGCGTGCCAACGGTGAAACTCAGCGAGCCGGTCTGCCCGAACAGATTCCACTGCAGCGGCGCGATGCCGAGCGTGTCCTCCAGCGCGAAGATCTTGACCCCGATGAACTCGGCCAGCACCGCGTTGACGCACAGGAAGGCCGCCAGCCCGATGAACAGCCGCACCGCGCGGTCATCCAGCGTGCGCGGCGGCGCACTCACGCCAGGCGATCGCCGCGCCGGGTGAACGGCATCGAGTCCGGTGCGATCGCGCCACCGGAGATGATGAAGCTCATGGCCTGGTCGACCGTCCAGTCGGTGGGAGTGAGCTGGTCCACCGGGACGATCTCCAGATAGCCGCCGGTGGGATTGGGCGTGGTCGGCACATAGACGGCCGCCAGCTCGCGGCCGGTGCCTTCCTCGCGCATGACCCGCGTCACCAGCCCAACAGTCTTCATGTCCCGGTGCGGGAAGTCGATCAGCACCACGCGCTGGGTGCTGCCCGGCTTGGTCTGCAGCATGTCCAGCAGCTGGCGCGCGCCGGTGTAGATGGTGCTGGCCAGCGGCACGCGCCGGATCAGCGCCTCGAACCACTGCAGCAGCTTCTGCCCGATCACGCGGCGGGTGAGCACGCCGACCAGCAGGATCAGCAGCACGGTGGCGACCAGGGCGATCACGGCTTGGACCCAGGCGCCGGTGAACCAGGGCGCGGCCACAGGGAAGTCGCGGGCGATCTGCTGGGCCAGGGGCTCGATCAGCGGCCGGCTGGCATCGGACAACAGCACGAAGACGAACTTGATCACCACCCACGTCAGCCAGATCGGCAGCAGGGTGAGCAGGCCGGTCAGGAACAGGCTCTGCAGGGAAGGGCGGGGGGCGGGGGTCGACATGCGCGCATTGTAACGGTGCAGCGCCGCTTACCCCCCGCCCGGCCGGGCGTTCGCGTCAGTCGGCAGCAGGGGCGGCGGGCGGGCGTGCGGCCGGCTTGAGCCGCACATAGAGCTGCTTGCGCACGCGCGCCACGACCTCGCCGTCCGCATCGGTCACATCGACCTCGAACCAGGGCAGCGACTTCTGCCCGCCCGCGGTGGCCGCGCGCACCTGGGCCAGCGCCTCATCGGTGATGCGGAACTGCGCCGTGACCTTGCCGCGCCCCGGTTTGACGAACTCGATCTCCCCGGCCTTGTCCCACACGTAATAGTCGCGCCCCAGCGTATGCATCATCAGCAGCATCCAGAACGGGTCGGTCATGGCGAACAGGCTGCCGCCGAAATGGGAGCCGACGTAGTTGCGGTTCCACGGCCGCATGCGCAGCTCGACCCGCGCCTGGCGCCAGTCCGGCGCGATCGCGGCCACGTGGATGCCGGTGAACAGGAACGGCGGCCACAGGTTCAGGCCATGGCGCAGCGTGGACGGTTTCATGACAGCCGGGCAGCGGGATCGGGGCGGGAGGCGAGGCTAACATACGGATGGGTATGGAGCGCGACCCGACACAAGGCGAAGTGAAAACCAAGGTGGGAGCAACTGTCTCCTCAAGTCTTAGCGCTCACCTGTAGAGCGGAGCTTGCTCCGCTGGGGCCTTCCCCACGATCCGAACGAAAAGCAGCGGAGCAAGCTCCGCTCTACAGGTGGGCCGCCATGGCGGCTCCCACCCCGATTCTTCTGAGCACGGCTCCGGCGATCCGCCCCAGGGCCGCTGCCGATCAGAACAACAGCGCCGACATCTTGCGGCGGTAGCGGCCGACCAGGTCCTCGTCCTCGATCACGCGGAAGGCGTCGATCAGCGACTTCTTCGCCAGCCCGTCCTCCCAGGCGCGGTCGCGGCGCAGCAGTTCGATGAACTGCTCCAGCGCGCCCTCGGCATCGCCGGCCACCAGCTTGTGCACGCCCAGCAGGTGGCGCGCGCGCAGGTCGCCCTCGTCCTGGGCCAGGGCCGCCTCGAGCGCCTGCGGGGCCGGCGCGTCCTTGAGCTGGGCGGCGAAGCCCAGCCGCGCCCGCGCCTTGACCGCGCGCTCATCGGTGGACAGGTTGGCCGGCAGCGCATCGAGCAGGGTCTCGGCCTCGGCCGCCTCGCCGGTGCTCAGCAGGGCCAGCGCCAGATCCAGCTTGAGCTCGTCCTTGTCGTGCTCGGCGGCGATCGCCTCACGCAGTGCGGCGACCTGTTCGGCCGGCGACAGCGGCGCGGCTTCGGCCTGCTCCGCCTCTTCGTTGGCGGCCGGCTGCACGCCGATCTGCTCGAGCACCTTGCGCAGCTCACCCTCGGGCAGCGCGCCGGGGATGGCGCCCAGCACCTGGCCTTCCTTGAACACGACCATGGTCGGCACCGAGCGCACCTGGAACATCGCGGCCAGCTGCTGCTCCTGGTCGACATCGACCTTGGCCACCTTGAAGGCGCCGTTGTACTCGGCGGCGAGCTTTTCCAGGATCGGCCCCAGCGTCTTGCACGGGCCGCACCAGGTCGCCCAGAAGTCGACGATGATCGGCACCTGCAGCGATTGCTGCAGGACGTCGGCCTCGAAGGTGTCGGTGGTGGCGTCGAAAACGTGCGGCTGGGCGGACATGGAGATTCCTTGCGACGGCAATGGGGGCACAGATGGAGCCGGGGCGGGGAGGATACAAGGCGCGGCCGGCCGCCATTGACAGGGGCGGCGCGGCCGCTAGCCTTGCCGGCGCATGTGTACACCTTCCTGCCTTCCTGCCGCCTTCGACGCGGCCAAGTGCGCCGCCGCGTGATCGGCCGGGTCCGGCGACGCTGGTGGCGCGGGTGCGTGCCGGCCGCGGCCGCGCTGTGGGTCGGCGCACTGCTGGGCTTCGGCGCGGCGCTGCCGGGCTATGTGCAGTCGGTCCATCCGGTGGCGCTACTGGGCGCGCAGGAGATTCCCGGCGCGGCGGCGTTCAACCTGTTCGGTTTCGTGTTGCCCGGCGCCTTGTGCGCGGTGGTCGCCGTGGCGCTGCGCCTGCGCCTGCCGCTGCACGCCGGCTGGAGGCAGCGCATCGGCGCGCAGCTGATGTTCCTGTCCACGCTGGGCTTCGTGGCGATGGGCGTGTTCCGGCTCGACCCGGTGCGGCTGGAGGGTACGCAAACCCTGCTGCATGCCACCGCCTGGGGCCTGTGGTGGTCCACGGCGCTGGCCTCGTCGCTGCTGCTGGCCGGCGGATTGCGCGGCGATCCGGCCTGGCGCGGGATGGTGCGGGGCGGCCCGCTGCTGGCCGGGCTTGCGGTGCTGTTCGCGCTGGTGCTGCCGGCGGTGCTGCCCGATGGCCTGTCCCAGCGCGTAGCGATCCTGGCCTGGCTGGGCTGGTGCGGCCTGGCGGCCGTCAGCGGCCCGGATCGGCCGCTGACCGCGACATTGCGCGGCTGAGCGCCGCGCCGCCGGCGTACCGCGCGGGTGCGCCCGGTGGTGCGCTGCGGTAGGCTTTGCGGCTTTGCAGCCGCTCGCCGCCACGTCCCCGACCATGTCCGCCGTTCCCGAAACCCACGCCTACGACCCCAAGCGGGTCGAAACCTCCGCGCAACAGTTCTGGAATGCGACCAGGGCGTTCGAGGTCAACGAGACGTCCGACAAGCCCAAGTATTACTGCCTGTCCATGCTGCCGTATCCGTCCGGCGCGCTGCACATGGGCCACGTGCGCAACTACACCATCTCCGACGTCATCAGCCGCTACAAGCGCATGACCGGGCACAACGTGCTGCAGCCGATGGGCTGGGACGCGTTCGGCCTGCCGGCCGAGAACGCCGCGATCAAGAACAAGACCGCGCCGGCCAAGTGGACCTACGCCAACATCGCGCACATGCGCGAGCAGCTCAAGTCGCTGGGCTATGCCATCGACTGGACGCGCGAATTCGCCACCTGCGCGCCGGAGTACTACGTGCACGAGCAGCGCATGTTCACCCGCCTGCTGCGCAAGGGCCTGGCCTATCGCAAGGCCTCGGTGGTGAACTGGGACCCGGTGGACCAGACCGTGCTGGCCAACGAGCAGGTCATCGACGGCCGCGGCTGGCGCTCCGGCGCGCTGGTGGAGAAGCGCGAGATCCCGCAGTGGTTCCTGCGCATCACCGACTACGCCCAGGAGCTGCTGGACGGCCTGGACACGCTGGAAGGCTGGCCCGAGTCGGTCAAGATCATGCAGCGCAACTGGATCGGGCGCTCGGAAGGCCTGGAGATCCAGTTCAACGTCGAGGGCGGGCATGAGCCGCTGACGGTGTTCACCACGCGTCCGGACACGCTGATGGGCGTGACCTTCGTGTCCATCGCCGGCGAGCATCCGCTGGCGCTCAAGGCCGCGGCGGACAACCCCGAGCTGGCCGCGTTCCTGGAGCAGCTCAAGCTGGGCGGCGTGTCCGAGGCCGAGCTGGAGACGCAGGAAAAGCGCGGCATGGACACCGGCCTGAAGGCGGTCCATCCGATCACCGGCCAGACCGTGCCGGTGTGGGTGGCCAACTTCGTGCTGATGGGCTACGGCACCGGCGCGGTGATGGCCGTGCCCGGCCACGACCAGCGCGACTTCGAGTTCGCCACCAAGTACGGCCTGCCGATCGTGCAGGTGATCGAGCTGAAGGAGCCGCGCAACGAGGCCGAGGCCAGCTACGACCCCACCGAATGGCGCGACTGGTACTCGGACAAGACCCGCGAGTTCCAGCTGATCAACTCGGCCGAGTTCGACGGCCTGGATTTCCGCGGCGCCTTCGAGGCGCTGGCCGAGCGCTTCGAGCGCAAGGGCCAGGGCCAGCGCCGGATCAACTACCGGCTGCGCGACTGGGGCGTGAGCCGCCAGCGCTACTGGGGCTGCCCGATCCCGGTGATCCACTGCCCGCGTTGCGGTGCGGTGCCGGTGCCCGACGACCAGCTGCCGGTGCTGCTGCCGGAGAACGTGACCCTGGACGGGGTGAAGTCGCCGCTGAAGGCCGACCCGGAATGGCGCAAGACCACCTGCCCGGACTGCGGCGGGGCGGCCGAGCGCGAGACCGACACCTTCGACACCTTCATGGAGTCCAGCTGGTACGTGGCCCGCTACACCAGCCCGGGCGCGGCCACGATGGTGGACAAGCGCGCCAACTACTGGATGCCGGCGGACATGTACGTCGGCGGCATCGAGCACGCGATCCTGCACCTGATGTATTTCCGCTTCTATCACAAGCTCATGCGCGACGCGCGCATGGTCGACAGCGATGAGCCGGCCACCAACCTGCTGACCCAGGGCATGGTGATCGCCGAGACCTACTACCGCGAGAACCCGGACGGCTCGAAGGACTGGATCAATCCGGCCCTGGTGGACGTGCAGCGCGACGAGCGCGGCCGCATCGTCGGCGCCACGCTCGCCGCCGACGGCCTGCCGGTGCAGATCGGCGGCGTGGAGAAGATGTCCAAGTCGAAGAACAACGGCGTGGACCCGCAGGCGATGGTGGACAAGTTCGGCGCCGACACCGTGCGCCTGTTCTCGATGTTCGCCGCGCCGCCCGAGCAGTCGCTGGAATGGAACGAGGCCGGCGTGGAAGGCATGTCGCGCTTCCTGCGCCGCCTGTGGACCCAGGTGCAGCGCCATGCCGACGCCGGCACGGCGCCGGCGCTGGACGTAGCCGCGCTGAACGCCGAGCAGAAGGCGCTGCGCCGCAAGACCCACGAGACCATCGCCAAGGTCGGCGACGACTACGGCAAGCGCCACGGCTTTAATACCGCCATCGCTGCGGTGATGGAGCTGTCCAATGCCCTGTCCAAGTTCGACGATGCCAGCGACCCGGGCCGCGCCGTGCGCCAGGAGGCGCTGGAGGCCGCGGTGCTGCTGCTCAACCCGATCACCCCGCATTCCAGCCACGCGCTGTGGCAGCTGCTGGGCCATGGCGAGACCCTGCTGGAGGACCTCGCCTTCCCGCAGGCCGACGCGGCGGCCATGGTGCGCGATTCGGTGACCCTGGCCGTGCAGGTCAACGGCAAGCTGCGCGGCACGATCGAGGTGGCGGCCGACGCGCCGCGCGACCAAATCGAGGCGCTGGCCAAGGCCGAGCCCAATACCGCCAAGTTCCTGGAGGGCACGACCCTGCGCAAGGTGATCGTGGTGCCGGGCAAGATCGTCAACCTGGTGGTGGGATGAGGTCTCAAGCGCTGTTCACGCGGGATCGTGCAGGCTCGCCCGTCCGGTTGCCGCTTGCGCGCGCCTCGTCCAGACTTCCGTCCATGAATGTGACCCCGATGCTGCGCCTGCTGGCCTTGTCCCTGCTCGTGTCCGTGCTGAGCGCCTGCGGTTTCCACCTGCGCAGCAAGATCGCGCTGCCGTCCGACCTGGGCCCGGTGAAGGTCTCGGCCACCGACCAGTACAGCCCGCTGGCGCGCGATCTCTCGGTCGGCCTGAAGGCCGCCGGGGCCATCCCGGCCGACGATCCCAAGGCCAAGGTCGCCACCCTGGACATCATGTCCGAGCGCTGGGGCGACCGCCCGATCGCGCTGGACGAGCAGGGCCGCGCCCAGGAATACAGCCTGCGCTACGCGGTGGTGTTCCGCTTCCTGCGCGCCGACGGCAGCGAGCTGGTGCCGCAGCAGGTGGTCGAGCTCTCGCGCGACTACGTCGCCGAGGCGACCAACCTGACCGGTGCCACCTCCGAGCGCGAGATCCTCGCCGACGAGCTGCGCCGCGACATGTCCGCCTCGATCCTGCGCCGCATCGACAGCGTGGTGCGCGGCGTCGGCCGCCCCGGTGGCGCAACGGTGCGCTCGCCGGTCCCGCCCGCACCCTGATGGAACTGGCGCCGGACCGGTTGGTCGCCCAGAGCGCCGAGGGCGAGCTGGCGCCGGCCTACCTGATCGCCGGCCCGGAAACCCTGCTGGTGCTGGAGGCCGCCGACGCGGTGCGCCAGCGCGCGCGCGCGCTGGGCATCGCCGAGCGCGAAGTCTTCGACGTCGAAGGCCGCGACATCGACTGGGCCGGCCTGCAGGCCAGCTTCGACGCTCCCAGCCTGTTCAGCGCCCGCCGCATCGTCGAGGTGCGCCTGCCGACCGGCAAGCCGGGCAAGGAGGGCGCCGAGGTCATCAGCGCCTTCTGCGCGCGGCCGCCAAGCGATGTGATCCTGCTGGTCACCGCCGGCGAGTGGAGCAAGGCCCATCGCGGCAAGTGGGCCGACGCGATCGAGCGCATCGGCGTGCTGTCGGTGGCCTGGGCGATCAAGCCGCACGAACTGTCCGGCTGGGTGCAGGCGCGGCTGCGCGCGCGCGGCCTGCGCGCCGAGCGCGACGCCATCGCCCTGCTGGTCGAGCGCGTGGAAGGCAATCTGCTGGCCGCCGCGCAGGAGATCGACAAGCTAGTCCTGCTGGCCGCCGGGCGCACGCTGGACCTGGCGACGATGGAATCGCTGGTGGCCGATGCGGCGCGCTTCGACGTGTTCCGCCTGATCGAGACCACCCTCTCGGGCCATGCCGCCCAGGCCTCGCGCATGCTCGCCGGCCTGCGCGCCGAGGGCGAGGCCGTGGCGGCGCTGATGCCGATGATCATCCGCAACCTGCTCAGCACCGCGCAGCTAGCCAAGGTGGCCGAGCGCGGCGGCAACCTAGCCGCCGAGATGAAGGGGCAGGGCATCTGGGAGAGCCGGCAGGCGCCGTTCAAGCGCGCCCTGCAGCGCCATGCCAGCGCCGCGCGCTGGGAGCGCTTCGTCGCGCAGGCCTCGCGCATCGACCGCATCGCCAAGGGCCGCGGCGATGGCGACGCCTGGGTCGCCCTGGAGCGCCTGCTGCTGGCGATCGCCGACGCGGCGGCGGTGCGGTTGGTGGCGTGAAGAGGGGCGGGATTCGGGATTCGGGATTCGGGAATCGGGAAGAGCGCGGGCCGATTGAATCTGCGGTGCCCGATGCTTTGCCGGGAATGCGTGATTCTGGGCTCGCCTCCGCGGGAGCGCGGCAGGGGCAGCCCGCGAACGGCGCAGATGCGCTTGCTTCTCCCGAATCCCGACTCCCGAATCCCCAATCCCGGCTTCACATCTACTACGGCGGCACCTTCGACCCCTTCCACAACGGCCATCTGGCCATCGCCCAGCTGGCCGCGGCCGCGCTGGCGGCGCCGGTGACGCTGGTGCCGGCGGCCGATCCGCCACATCGCCCGCCGCCCGGCGCCAACGCGCCGCAGCGCCTGGCGATGCTGCAGGCGGCGGTTGCCGGCCTGCCGGCGCTGCGCGTGGACCGGCGCGAGCTGGATCGGCCCGGGCATTCCTACACCGTCGACACCTTGCGCAGCCTGCGCGACGAGCTGGGCCCGCAGGCGCCTCTGGTCCTGCTGCTCGGCGCCGACAGCTTCTTGGGGCTGCCGGGCTGGCATCGCTGGCAGGAGCTGTTCGCCCTGGCCCACCTGGTGGTCGCCGAACGCGCCGGCAGCGGACTGGGCGAGCTGCCGGCCGCGCTTGCGGCGCAGGTGCAGGCGCGCTGGGTGCAGGACCCGGCGGCGCTGCACGCCGCGCCGGCCGGTCAGGTCCTGCGCCTGCGCCAGCCGCTGCAGCTGGAGTCGGCCAGCGAGGTCCGGCGGCGGATCGCCGCGGGCGGCGACTGGCAGGCGCTGGTGCCGCCGCCCGTCGCCGCGTTCATCCGTGCCCACGGCCTGTACGGGGTGGCGGGGCTATAATCGCCGCCTGTCCGGCCCCTCCAAGTGCTTCTTTTGTCCAGCCAAGCCCAAGTCATCAAGACCCGTCTGCCCAGCCCGCCCCCGGCCCTGCCGGTGCTGCTCGCCACCGTCCACGATGCCGTCAACGAGCTCAAGGCCAAGGATGTCGTCGAGATCGACGTGCGTGGCAAGTCCAGCGTCGCCGACTTCCTGATCATCGCCTCGGGCACCTCGACCCGGCACGTGAAGTCGATCGCCGACGAAGTGGTGAAGTTCGCCAAGAAGCTCGACGTGATGCCGCTGGGCGTGGAAGGCGAGCGCGAGGCCGAATGGGTGCTGGTGGACCTGGGCGATGTGATCGTCCACGTCATGCTGCCGCGCGTGCGCGAGTTCTACGCGCTGGAGCGCCTGTGGACCGTCGGCGATCAGCCGCCTGAAGAGCAGGAGTGAGTGCGGAAGGATGATCAGGAGCGAATGAAGCTGCTCGATCCTCCTTCCATCTTCGCTCACTTCCCACTCCTCTCCATTCACAGCTCGCCCGAACCATGAAGGCCCGCCTGATCGCCACCGGTGAGCGCGCGCCCGCCTGGGTGGCGCAGGGATTCGCCGAATACCAAAAGCGCCTGTCGCACTGGCTGCCGTTCGAACTGGTCGAGGTCGCGCCCGGGCTGCGCGGCAAGCATCGCGACGCCCAGCGCGCCATCGAGGACGAAGGCCAGCGCGTGCTGGCCGCCCTGCCCAAGGGCGCGCACATCGTCGCGCTGGAAGTGACGGGGAAACAGCATTCTTCCGAGCAGCTGGCCCAGCGCCTGGAGCACTGGCGCGGGCAGGGCCGCGACTTGGCCTTCCTGATCGGGGGCCCGGAAGGGCATTCGCCGGACGTGCTCGCCGCCGCGCACGAGACCTGGTCGCTCGGCCCGCTGACCCTGCCGCACATGCTGGCCAGGCTGCTCGTTGCCGAGCAGCTCTATCGCGCCGCGGCCATGCTGGCCAATCATCCCTACCACCGCGCCTGATCCGGTTAGCCGGTGGTGGGCCGACAGGCGCCGGCGAAGATCGCCGGCGCCGTGGCATTCGGCGGATGCCGCACGGACGATCAGCGCAGGCTGAAGTCCACAGGAACCCGGCCGTAGGCCTGTACCGCGTGGCCGTCCTGCATGGCCGGCTGGAACTTCCACGCCTTGAGCACCTGCATCCGCGCGGCCCGGTCCAGGTCGCGATTGCCGCTGCTGGTCTCGATGGTCGCCTCCAGCGGCGTGCCATCCACGTCGACCAGCACGCGCAGGATCACGGTGCCCTCCGCGTGGCTGGCGATCGCGCTGCGCGGATAGGCCGGCGCCGGCGCATGCACGTAGGACAGCGTGGCCGAGGCCAGCGGGCCGGAGGGCGCCTGGGTCGCGCCGGTGTCCACCGCGGTCGGCTCGGCTACCGTGGCCGGCGCAGGATCCGCCATGGCCTGCGTGGCCGCGACGGGCACATCGACCGGCCGTGACACCGTGATCGGCGTCGGGGCCGGCATCGTGCGCTGGGTCGGCGCGGGGCGCGTCGGGGTAGGCCTGGACGGCGGGGTGATCGGGGCTTCGATCGGCTTGGTGATCAGCACCACTTCCGGTCGCGTATCCCGTGCTGGCACCGCCAGCGGCGGCAGCGTCGCCGGGATCAGCAGCAGCATGAAGGCCAGCGCGTGCACCAGCATCGCCGCGGCGATGCCGCTGATGCGCGCCACATTGACTCGCCCTTCCGGGCCATAAGGGAGCGTACGAACCATGGACCACCTCCGTTGTCGGGACATGCTTCAGTGGAAACGTGCGGGCGCAGGCAGGGGGGTTAGGCATCCTTTGACGGCGCGCGCTCTTGGACTGTGCGCCGGGCGCATGATGCTTGCAATGGGGGCTGGGTTTCCGGGCTCAAAAACGAGACTGGCATCTTCGCAAACAAAACCCCGGCCTCTTCGCAGAGGCCGGGGTTAAGTTGCATTGGTGCTTGGACCAGTGTTTCAGCCGATCCGGGGGATCACTTCTTAGAAGTCATAAGAAGCGGAGAACTGCACATAGCGCGGCTGCTGGTAGTACAGCGGCATATCATAGGTGTTCGAAACCGTGTACGGCGAATCATTGCCGAAGGAGGCATCGGTCTGGATCGCACGCTGCTGGTTCAGGGCATTGAAGACCTGGAGGGTCAGGGCCAGCTTGCCGTCACTGAAGTTCGGACGGTACTGCAGTCCGAGATCCAGCAGTTCGGTCCACGGCGTACGACCGGCCTTGCCCGGAGGCGAGGGTTCGCCAGCGCAGGTGTGATACGAAGCGCCATAACCGATCGGGTCAGCGGTTCCAGGACCCGGGCCGCTGTTTTCGTCAATGCCGTTGACGCTGAACAGACCCAGGCAGGACTTCGGCGTGCCTGAATACACGCGGAGGGTGGCCGAAGCCATCCACTCCGGTGCGATCTGGTAGGCACCGAACGCCTTCAACTGGTGACGGCGATCGTTGGCCAGGTAGCCGCCTGAGTAGGCCATGATGGCAGCCGCGTCCCAGTCCTGTGTCTTGGAAACGTCGGTCTGGCCGATGTCAGACTTCAGCTGACCTTCGGTGTTGCCGAAGTTGCGCGACCAAGTGTAGTCGATGCGTCCCTGCCACTTGCCATCGAACGGATGCTCGAGGTACATGTTGACGGCGAAGTAGTTGCGCTTGGCCTTCTTGTTAAAGCCCCAATCTTCCTTGCTCATCGTCAGCGAGGTACGGCCCCCGTCGACGTTGGCGAGACTGAAGTCGTTGCTATAGCCCGGATTGAACATCACGCAACCCGGAATGATGACCGAGTCGGGATCGACACCGTTGGCTTCCAGCTTGGTCACCATGCGGTCCGGATCGCAGATGTCGTCGATCGCCGTTTGCAACTTGCGGTACATCACCTTTGCACCGGTCGCCCAGCTTTCACCCAGCGTCTTGTCGAAGCCGAGGATCAGCTCGTCTTGGTACATCGAGCGCAGATCGCCTGCAGCGAAGGCTTTAGCATCGGGTGCCTGACCGCATTCTCCGTTCGACGAAACAGCGTTGGCGGTACCCGCACACAGGTGGCCGTCGTCGATAAGGGGGATTGCCGTCCGTCCGGTCGGGATGCCGTTGCTGTCGATACCGGAGTAGGTGAAGTACTCGCGGGTGAATAGAGACGAGGAAGCGCCACGAATCGCGACACTGTTCGGCAGGGCAAGGTAATAGCGGCCGAGGTTGGCGTAGACCTTCAGCGATGAATCACCGAACACGTCCCAGCTGGCGCCGAGGCGCGGAGCCCACTGGTTGCCGCTGTCGACGTAGCTTTCACCAGCGCTGTTGGTGTTGGTGAACTTGTCGTTGCGAAGGCCGAGCGACAGCAGCCAGTTGTCAGTCACCTGCCAACGATCTTCCAAGAAGTAGGCCTTCTGGTCGACGCCCATGTCGGTCGCGGTGCTGAAGATGTAGCGATACACGAAGTAGCCGTTGCCGCCAGCAGGGCCGACGCCGAGGCCCGGGTTTACGTTGGCCGTACCGGAGCCTGCCTTGCCATAAATCCAGCGCTCGCCGTTGCCGTCCATCGACTGTCCTTCGTTCTTTGCCACGAAGTTCATGTTGTCGATACCAGCGGTCAACGTATGGTCGCCGATGCGCCACTCGAGATCCGCACGCAGGCCACGGGTTTTGTCCGCGCCGTCGGTCGCGGCGGACGACACATTCCCATTGCCAATCGGATTTCCGCCGTTGAGGGCCGGATTCTGCAGATTGGGGGAGCTGATCAGCGGCAGCAGCTTGCTGTTGCTGGCATTGTAGAGCTGGTTGGTGCGACGGCTCCGGCCCCACAAGGCGTTCAGCGTGAGATCGTCTGTCAGGTAGCCGGTGTACTTGAAGATGTCGTAGCGGTAGTCGACCTTGGTGGTATCAGCGAACGATCCATTGGGGCCACCAGCTTCGAGGGTGCTGTAGTCGTACGAGTAGTTAGTACCGCTCCTACGATCGTTATCCTTGATGAAGGTGTACTCAAGGGTGTTGTTGTCGTTGATATTCCAGTTGATCTTGCCGTAGACCTTGGGATTGCTGTAGTCGTAATGGGTCTGATAACCGTTGCCATCCGCGCCGACAGTAGTGATATTCCGCGTGGACTTGCCCTCGGTCTTTTCCTGCTCGCCGGCCAGGAAAATGAACAGACGATCCTGGATCAGCGGACCGCCCGCATACAGGCTGTAGGTGTTCACGCCGGTCTCGTCGTCGCGGCGCTCACGATAAATCGTGCCGGGGACGGAAGGATCTTCCCACTCGTACTGCGTACCGGTTCCGGCCTGCGTAGGCAGCGTCCTGTTGGGGTAGTAGGTACTCTTGGGTGCAGCGCCCAACGACTTGGGCTGGTAAATGACGGAACCACCGAAATGCCAATCGTTGGTACCGCTCCTACCGACCTGGCTGATGACGCCGCCGTTGGAACGGCCGTAGCGTGCGCTATAGCCGCCCAGGTACATTTCCTGCTGGTCGATGACGCCGTAGGGCAGGCCGACACCGCCGATATTGCTCAGCGGGTTACCGGTGCTGAAGCCGTTGATGTAGTAAGCATTCTCGGAGACGCCGGCGCCGCCGAAGGACACGGTATTGCCTTGACCAAAGTATCCGCTGCCTGCGACGGTTCCAGGGGACAGCAGCGCGATGGCTTCTGCGCTGCGCCCGATCGGCAGACGTTGCAGGTCCTGGGTCGTGAAGACCGTGCGCGAATCGACCGAGGTGACGTCGATCTTGGGCGCGCTGGTGCCAGTGACGACCACGGTACCCAGATCGGTGGCGCCGCCGGTGCCCGCTCCGCCGCCAAAGGAAACGTCGGTACCGCTGCTCACCTTGATGAGCACATTCTTGCGCTGGTCAACGACCTGATCGCCGCGACGCAGCGTGATGGTGTACGTGCCGACCGGCAGCGAGCCGATCGAGTAACGGCCGTTGGAATCGATGGTCGCGGTGCGCGTGATGCCAGAGTCGCTCTGGACCTGCACGGTCAATCCTGGTTCTCCAGCGACGGAGCCATAGACGCTGCCCGTGGTGCTCTGAGCAAGGGCGCCTGAGCTGAAAGCCATGGCAAGGGCAACGCTAAGCGCGCTGCGGTGGATCGCGCGCATGCGGTTCGAAGGTAAGGTCACTGTCTCTCTCCTGACTACCAATTAAGTACTGAGTCCCATGTGTCTCGTACGGCATCAATGCGCACACGGTTAACCGGAATTTAGCGTTGCTCGCCTTCGAAGTCACGAAAAATTAATTCTTTGCGGACACCGTCAACATTTGCCGTGTTTGTTCACGTTCGTTGTTTTTTCGCGAATTTCGCCTCTTTTGTTTCGAAATGTCGACAGGATGTGAAAGGGCCGCATTTCTGCGGCCCTTGTTCTCACCTGTTGATGAAGAAGGATCAGCGCCCCAGCTCGAACACCACCTCGATGCTCACGCTGAGCGTGGTTTCGCCGGGCGAGACGGGCGTGGCGTCGGCCTTGGCGGCGCGGGCCATCATCATCACCGGGCGGGGCGCGCCGCCGCTGCCGGATTCGGAGATGCTGACGATGCGGCGCACCTTCAGGCCCAGGCCCTTGGCATAGGTCTCGGCGCGGGCCTGGGCCTTCTTCAGCGCGTCCAGGCGGGCCTGGTCGTAGACCGGTTCGGGCTGGTCGATCTCGAAGGTCGGTCCGTTGATCTCGTTGGCGCCCTGGGCGGCCAGCGCGTCCAGCACCTGGCCCAGGTCGGCGATCTTGCGCACCTTCAGGCTGACCGTGTTGGTGGCCTGGTAGCCGGTGATCTTGGGCGCTTCGTTGTCGCGGTAGTTGTACTGGGGGTTGAGCATCACGCCGCTGGTCTGGATGTCGCGCTCGGCGATGCCCGCCTTGCGGATGGCGGCCATGACCTGGGTCATCTGGGTGGCGTTCTGGCGCATGGCGGTGTTGCCATCGGCGGCCTGGGTCACCACGCCGGCCGAGATCGTGGCGATGTCGGGCGCGCGGCTGGCTTCGGCCTGGGAGGAGATCGACAGCAGCGTGCCGTCGGCGGGCAGGGCGTAGCCGGCAGCGGCGGTCTGCGCGGAAGCGGTCATGGCGGGAGCTCCAAGGGCGAAGGCCAGTGCGATCAGCAGCGGGCGGAGGCGGTGGGTGCGCATCGTTGTGGTTCCTCGATGAAAGTGGGTGGAGTGTCGTTGCGGGAAGATGAACGGGCCGTCGGCCGCGATGGGGTTTGCGGGCGCCGGAGGGGTGCGGCCTCCCGTTCAGTTTCGAGGCGCGGGTTATCCTTGGGCGATGCTGTTCCTCGCCTCCCAATCCCCGCGGCGCGCCGAGCTGCTGGCCCGCCTCGGGCTGGCATTCGAGCCCCTGTCCCTGGACATCCCCGAACAGCGCCAGCCTGGCGAGGCCGCGATGGACTATGTACGTCGCGTGGCCCTGCAGAAGGCGCGGGCCGGCCTGGAACTGGTGCGTGAGCGCGAGGATGCGATCGTCCTGGGCGCCGATACCGAGGTGATCCTGGACGATGTGGTGTTCGGCAAGCCGGCCGATGCGGCCGATGCCGAGGCAATGCTGGCGCGGCTGTCCGGGCGCACCCATACGGTGGCCAGCGCGGTGGCGGTGATGACGGCGCGGCGTCAGGCGCAGGTGCTGGACCTGTCGCAGGTGCGCTTCGCCGCGCTGAGCGCGCAGGCCATCGCCGACTACGTGCGCAGCGGCGAGCCGATGGGCAAGGCCGGCGCCTACGCGATCCAGGGGCGCGGCGAGGCCTTCATCGCCCACCTTTCCGGCAGTCATTCGGGTGTAATGGGATTGCCGCTGCATGCGACGGCGAACCTGCTCACGCAATTCGGAGTGCTTTGATGTCGGAGGAGATCCTGGTCAACGTCACCCCGCGGGAAACGCGGGTGGCGGTGATCGAAAACGGGATGCTGCAGGAGCTGCACATCGAGCGTGGCTGGCGCCGCGGGATCGTCGGCAACATCTACAAGGGCCAGATCCAGCGGGTGATGCCGGGCATGCAGGCCGCCTTCGTCGAGATCGGCCACGACCGTGCGGCCTTCCTGCACGCCAGCGACATCGTGCGCGCGGCGCCGCCGGCCGCGGTGGCGGCGGGCGAAGAGGTGCCGCTGCCGCCCGCCGCGCCGGCGGCGATCCACGAGCTGGTGCGCGACGGCCAGGACGTGGTGGTGCAGGTGGTCAAGGACCCGATCGGCACCAAGGGCGCACGCCTGACCACGCAGATCTCGATCCCGTCGCGCTATCTGGTGCTGATGCCGCAGTCCAAGGTGATCGGGGTGTCGGCGCGGATCGAGGACGAGGCCGAGCGCGCCCGGCTCAAGGGCCTGGTGAGCGATCTGGCCGCCCAGCACGGCCACATGGGCTACATCGTGCGCACCAATGCCGAGGGCCAGCCGGCCGAGGCGCTGGCCGAGGACGTGGCCTATCTGTCGCGCGTGTGGAACGTGATCAACCGTCGGGTCGGCGAGATGGCCCCGCGCGCGCTGCTCTACGAAGACCTCAGCCTGCCGCTGCGCGCGGTCCGCGACCTGATCCGCAAGGACGTGGAGCGGGTCAAGGTGGACTCGCGCGAGACCTACGAGCGCCTGCAGGCGTTCGTGGCCAAGTACATGCCGCCGCTGGCGGAAAAGCTGGAGCTGTACTCGGGCGACCGGCCGATCTTCGACCTGTACGGGGTCGAGGACGAGATCGGCCGCGCCCTGGACAAGCAGGTGCCGCTGAAGTCCGGTGGCTATCTGGTCATCGACCAGACCGAGGCGATGACGACCATCGACGTCAACACCGGCTCGTTCCTGGGCCAGCGCAATCTGGAGGAGACCGTCTACCGCACCAACCTGGAGGCGGCGCAGGCGGTGGCCCGGCAGCTGCGGCTGCGCAACCTCGGCGGCATCATCATCATCGACTTCATCGACATGTCCGATGCCGAGCACAAGCGCCAGGTGCTGCGCACGCTGGAGAAGGGCCTGGCGCGCGACCACGCCAAGACCACGGTGTACGACTTCTCCCCGCTGGGCCTGGTGGAAATGACGCGCAAGCGCACCGTCGACAGCCTGGCGCGCCAGCTCTCCGAGCCCTGCGGCGCCTGCGGCGGCCGCGGCATGGTCAAGACGGCCGAGACGGTGACCTACGAGATCTTCCGCGAGATCACCCGCGCCACGCGCCAGTTTGAGGCCGCGCGCCTGCTGGTGATCGCCTCGCCCAAGGTGGTCGCGCGCATCACCGACGAGGAGTCCCAGGCGGTGGCCGAGCTGGAGGAATTCCTGGGCAAGTCGATCCGGCTCCAGGCCGATGCCGAGTATCTGCAGGAACAGTTTGATGTCGTGCTGCTCTGAGGCCGCGACCCGGGATCGGGTCGCCGGGACCAGGCAGAGCAGGTTGGGCCAGAGGGAGTTGCGGGTTCGGCCGGCGTCCGGCATGGGCTCGCGGGTTCGGGCGCGCACGCGCTCGATCCTTCCGTTCGTGGGTACCGCGTCCCGGCGTGTCTGTGGTTGCCTCCCGTCTTCCCTGATCCCGGCTTCCCCCTGATGCCGCTTGCCTTTCACCATCGCCTGCGCGTGCTGCGCCGGTTGGCGTGGTATGCGCTGGCCGGTGGGCTGGTGCTGGTCGCGCTGGTGCTGGGCGTGCTCAGTCAGCTGCTGCCGCTGGCGCAGCGGCATCCCGATCAGGTGGCGGCCTGGCTGAGCCAGCAGGCCGGCCGCTCGATCAGTTTCGAAGCGCTGCACACGGCCTGGACGCGGCGCGGCCCGCTGCTGCAGTTCGACGGCCTGCATGTGGGGCCCAAGGGGCCGGGCGAGGGCGTGGATATCGGTCAGGCCGAGCTGCTGGTCTCGCTGTATGCCGGCCTGCTGCCGGGCCGGGCCTTCACCGAGCTGCGTCTGCGCAATCTGGCGCTGGAGGCCGAGCGCGCCGACGACGGCAGCTGGTCGATCCGCGGCTTCCCGGGACAGCAGACCCGAGGCGATCCCTTCGATGCGCTCAATGGCCTGGGCGAGCTGCAGGTGGTCGATGGCCGTCTGCGCGTGATCGCGCCGTCGCTGGGCCTGGACCTGCAGTTGCCGCACGTGGACCTGCGCCTGCGCGTGCAGGGCCGCGACGTGCACGCCGGGGCGCGGCTGCGCGAGCGTGTGGGCGGCACCCCGATCGACCTGGCCCTGCTGTTCGACCGCGAGCGGGGCGACGGGCGCGCCTATCTGGAAGCCAGGGCCTTGCGCCTGGCCGACTGGCCGGCGCTGTCCAACCTGGCGGGCCTGCGCCTGCAGGGCGGCCAGGGCGAGGTGCGGGCCTGGGCGCGCCTGAAGGCCAAGCGCCTGCAGCAGGCGCAGTTCGACCTGGACCTGCGCCAGGTCCGGCTGGGCGCGAATGACCGTCGTGGCGAGGTGGCCTTCGACCAGGTGCGCGGGCTGGCGCGCGTGCAGGTGCAGCCGGACGGCTGGCGACTGGACGTGCCGCAGCTCACGCTGGGCAAGGTCGGCGCCGGGCAGGGCGTGCGCGGGCTGACCCTGGCCGGCGGTGCGCGCTCGGCGCTGCTGGTCGACGCGCTGCAGGCCGAGCCGCTGCTGCAGGTGCTGGCGCTGCACGATCGCATTGCGCCCGGCCTGCGCGATTGGCTGCGCCAGGCCCGTCCGCAGGTCGGCCTGTCCCAGGTCAACGCCGCCGGCGCCCTGCAGGGGCCGCTGCGCCTGCAGGCGCGGGTCGATGGCCTGGCGTTCGCGCCGGTCGGGCATGCGCCGGGGCTGTCGGGCCTGGGCGGGTCGCTCACCGGCGATGCGCAGGGCCTGGCGCTGGTGCTGGACCCGAAGCTGCCGTTCAAGTTCGACTGGCCGGCCGGCTTCGGCGTGGTCCATCCGGCCACGCTGCACGGCACGCTGGCGGCCTGGCGCGAGGGCGAGGGCTGGAAGGCCGGCACGCCGTCGCTGGTGGTGGACGGGCCGGACTTCGGCGTGACCGCGCGCGGTGAGGTGTGGTTCCAGAACGATGGCACGCGACCCTGGCTCAACGTCGCCGCCCAGGTGCACGACACGCCGGTGCCGGCCGCGCGCGGCTTCTGGGTGCGCCACCTGATGTCCAAGCCGGCGCTGGAATGGCTGGATCGGGCGATGCAGGGCGGCATGGTGCGCAACGGCACGGGCCTGGTCGGGGGCGATCTGGACGACTGGCCGTTCGTGCATCAGCAGGGCATCTTCGATGCGCAGGCCGACATCGAGCAGGGGCGCATCCGCTTCCAGCCCGACTGGCCGGACATGACCGAGCTGGACGCGCACGTGCGCTTCCTCGGCAATGGGTTCTCGCTGGAGGGCAAGGGCCGCCTGGGCGAGGTGCCGGTCTTGCGCCTGCAGGGTGGTATCGCCGACTGGCATGAGAGCGTGCTCAAGATCGAGGCCGAGGGTGGCGACGATGCCGCGCGCCTGCTTTCGCTGCTGCGCCACAGCCCGCTGCAACAGCGCTACGGCGAGGCGATGAAGGGCCTGAGCGTGTCCGGCCCGGCCAAGGTGCAGTTCGGCATGACCCTGCCGCTGCGTGGCGGCGCGCAGCCCGAGGTCAGCGGCCAGGTGCAGCTGGACCGCGCGCAGGTGGCCGACAGCACCTACGACCTGGCCTTCACCGAGGTGCGCGGGACGGCGACGTTCTCGCAGGGCGGCTTCGACGCGCCGCAGCTGGACGCGGTGCGCGCCGGCGCGCCGGCGCAGCTGGCGCTGCGTGCCGGCGATGCGGTGCAGGACGCGGCGCATGTGTTCGAGGCACGCCTGGCCGCACCGCTGACCGCGGCCGAGCTGCTCGCCCGCGTGCCCGAGCTGAACTGGTTGAACAGTTACATGCAGGGCCGCTCGCCGTGGACCATCGACGTCGGCGTGGGGGCGCCCGCGCAGGGCGGCGGCGATCCGCCGGTGACCGTCACCGCGCAGTCCGACCTGACCGGCACCGCGCTCAAGCTGCCAGCGCCGCTGGACAAGCCGGCCGCGCGCGCGCTGCCGGCCACCGTGGCGGTGCAGATGCCGCTGGAGCAGGGCCGGGTGGATGTCAGCTTCGGCAGGCTGATGGCGCTGCGCGCGCAGCCGCGCGCGGGCGCGACCGGCGTGCGCGTGGACCTGGGCCGCGCGAGCATTTCCCAGCCGGTCCCGGCCAGTGGCCTGAGCGTGGGCGGCACCGCGCCGGTGCTGGATGCGGCCGGCTGGATCGCGGTGGCGCGCGCCTCGGGCAGCGCGCCGGCCGACGATCCGCTGGTCAAGGCCGGCGCGGCCGCCGCGCCGCTGACCAGCCCGCAGGCCGGCGCGCCGCCGCCGCCGCCGGCGAACAGCCAGCCGCTGGCGCTGCGTGGCATCGACCTGACCGCGCAGAAGCTGCTGCTGATCGGCGCCGCCTTCCCCAACACCCGCGTGCAGCTCAGCCCGGCCCGCGCCGCGCTGGACGTCAGGCTCTCGGGCGATGCGCTGGCCGGCCATGTGCACGTGCCCGACGACGCCAATGCCACGATCGAAGGCCAGCTCGACCGGCTGTACTGGACCTCGGCCATGCCAGCGCCGGACCCGGCCACCGCGGCGACCCGGCCGGCGACCTCACCCGACGGCTCGACCCCGGTCGAGGACGATCTGGACCCCACCGCGCTGCCGCCGCTGTCGCTGCAGATCGGCGATCTGCGCTTCGGCGACGCCAAGCTGGGCCAGACCACGCTGCGCACGCGCAAGCTGCCGGCCGGCCTGCACATCGACACCCTGCAGATGCGCGCGCCGCAGCAGAAGATCGACATCACCGGCGACTGGACCGGGCGCGGGCGCAGCGCACGCACGCATCTGCAGGTGCAGGTCGACAGCGACGATGTCGGCACCCTGATGGACGGGCTGGGCTTCACCGGCCGGGTGCGCGGTGGCCACGGCAAGGTCGGCCTGGATCTGGCCTGGCCCTCGAGTCCTGCCGGCTTCACCCTGGCCGGGCTGGACGGCAGTGCGCGCTTCGACATCCACGACGGCGCGCTGCTGGAGGTCGAACCCGGCGCCGGCCGCGTGCTGTCCTTGTTCAGTCTGACCCAGCTGCCCAAGCGGCTGATGCTGGATTTCCGCGACTTCTTCTCCAAGGGGCTGGCCTTCAACCAGGTCAAGGGCGAAGTGGATCTGGGCGGCGGCCAGGCCAGGACCGACGACACGGTCATCAACGGCTCGGCGGCCGAGATCCGCATCACCGGCAGCACCGACCTGAAGGCGCAGACCTTCGACCAGACCATCCACGTGCTGCCGCGCTCGGGCAACCTGCTCACCGTGGTCGGCGCCGTCGCCGGCGGCCCGGTCGGCGCGGCGGTGGGCGCGGCGGCCAACGCCGTGCTGCGCAAGCCGCTGAGCGAGGTCGGCGCCAAGACCTACCACGTCACCGGCCCCTGGAAGGATCCGGACGTGCAGGTGACCGAACACAACGAAGCCGCGCCCGCACCGGCGCCCACGCCAACCGCGCCCACGCCCACGCCGTAAGCGCGCGGCTTGCAATCGCCCCCCACACCCCGATCATTGCTGCCATGACCTCATCTGCCATCGCCCTCGCCGAATCGCGCCTGCTGCTGCCCGCAGGCCTGGACCAGACAGGACTGGACCGTGCCTTCGGCACGCTGCTCGGACCGGGCATCGATTTCGGCGACCTGTATTTCCAGCACACCCGGCGCGAGAGCTGGACGGTGGAGGACGGTATCGTCAAGGACGGTGCGCATTCGATCGAGCAGGGCGTCGGCGTGCGCGCGATCTCCGGCGAGAAGACCGGCTTCGCCTATTCGGACGACATCAACGCGGCCGCGCTGCTGACCGCCGCCGGCTCGGCGCGGGCGATCGCGCGCGACGGCGCCAGCCACTCCCCGCGCGCCCTGGTGCGCGGCACCGGCCGGGCGCTGTACGCGCCGGAGGATCCGGTCGATGCGATGGACAACGACGCCAAGGTCGCCGCGCTGCGTGCGGTCGACCGGCTGCTGCGCGCGGCCGATCCGCGCGTGCAGCAGGTCAGCGTGAGCCTGTCCGGCGGCGTGGACACCGTGCTGGTGGCACGCAGCGACGGCGTGCTCGCCTCGGACGTGCGCCCGCTGGTGCGGCTGAACATCCAGGTGATCGTCGAGCAGAACGGCCGCCGCGAGTCCGGCTATGCCGGCTACGGCGGACGCTATTCCTATGCGCAGCTGCTGGCCGACGGCAAGCCGGAGGAGTTCGCGCGCGAGGCGCTGCGTCAGGCGCTGGTCAACCTGGAGGCGGTCGACGCACCGGCCGGGGTGATGCCGGTGGTGCTGGCCTCGGGCTGGCCGGGCGTGCTGCTGCACGAGGCTGTCGGCCACGGTCTGGAAGGCGACTTCAACCGCAAGGGCACCAGCGTCTACGCCGGACGCATCGGCCAGCAGGTCGCCTCGCGCGGCGTGACCATCGTCGACGATGGCACGCTGGAAGGCCGGCGCGGCTCGCTCAACATCGACGACGAGGGCCAGCCGACCCAGTGCACCACGCTGATCGAGGACGGCGTGCTGGTCGGCTACATGCAGGACAGCCTCAACGCGCGCCTGATGGGCATGGCGCCGACCGGCAACGGCCGCCGCGAATCCTTCGCCCACCTGCCGATGCCGCGCATGACCAACACCTACATGCTCGCCGGCCAGCACGAGCCGGAGGAGATGATCCGTTCGGTCAAGAAGGGCCTGTATGCGGTCAACTTCGGCGGCGGCCAGGTCGACATCACCAGCGGCAAGTACGTGTTCTCGGCGACCGAGGCCTACCTGATCGAGGACGGCAAGATCACCGCGCCGGTCAAGGGCGCCACGCTGATCGGCAACGGCCCGGAGACGATGCAGAAGGTGCGCATGGTCGGCAACGACCTGGCGCTGGACGCCGGCGTGGGCGTGTGCGGCAAGGATGGCCAGAGCGTGCCGGTGGGCGTGGGCCAGCCGTCCCTGCTGATCGACGGGTTGACCGTGGGCGGCACGCAGGCGTGAGGGACGGGGAGGCGGGGGCCAGAGGCTAGGGGCCAGGGGCCAGTGAAAAGCGGTCTAGCAAATCAGTGAAGGTCTCGCTACGACACGGCGTTGCCGGCGAGTCGCTGCAGCACGCGCGAAGGGAGCGGCGCTTACTCTGGGCCCTGGTCCCCGGCCTCTGGCCCCTGCTGCGCGTCGATCAGGCCGCGGATCTCGCGATACAGCTCGCGGTAGGACGCCGGCGGCTTGTTCTTCTTGCGCTCCTCGGCGACGTTGCGCACCAGCTGGCGCAGGCGCTGGCGGTCCGCGTCGGGGAAGGCATCGACCAGCTGGGTCAGCGCCTCGGGGTCGTCCAGCAGGCGCTCGCGCCAGCTTTCGGCCTGGTGCATCAGGCCGGTTTCACGGCGCGCGGCGTCGCCGCCGGCGTCCAGCGCATCGCGGATCGCCTCCAGGGTAGCGTCGTCCTCCTTGCGCATCTGCTTGGCCAGGTACTGCAGCTGGCGCTTGTGCGCGATGTGCGAGGTGACCTTCTGCGTGTCGCGCACGTGGTCGGCCAGCTCCTCGCTCATCGGCAGCTGGGCCAGGCGCGCGGCCGGCAGCGCCACCAGCTGTTCGGCCAGGGCGCGCACCTCCAGCGCGTCCTGCCGCTGCTGGGTGCGGCTGGGGCCGTAGAACTCACCGGTTTCCGGATCGCGTCCGCGCATCTCACACTTCTCCACGAGTCGGCGCGCGCAGCGCGCCGGATCAATCGAAATCCAATCAATAGGATAAGCCATTGAACGCCATCGCTTCCCCCGTGCATGACGACAGCAACGCGCGCCTGGACCATCTGGCGCGCCTGTCCGAGCGCCTGCTGGACATGGCCCGCGCGCGCGGCGCCAGCCAGGCAGAGGTCAGCTGCAGCGAGGATCGCGGCCTGAACGTCAACGTGCGCCTGGGCGAGGTGGAGACGGTCGAATCCACCCAGGACCGCGCCATCGGCGTGACCGTCTACTTTGGCCAGCGCAAGGGCAGCGCCAGCACCGCCGACCTGCGCGAGGACAGCCTGGCCGCCACGGTCGAGCAGGCCTGCGCCATCGCGCGCTACACCGAGGACGATGCGGCCGCCGGCCTGGCCGACGCCGCGCGCATGGCCACGGCCTTCCCGGACCTGGACACCTGGCATCCGTGGGAACTGGACGCCGATACGGCCATCGACCTGGCGCTGGCCTGCGAGGCGGCCGGGCGGCAGGCCGATGCGCGCATCAGCAATTCCGATGGCGCCTCGGTGGGCAGCGGCTACGGGCTGTCGGTGTACGCCAATTCGCACGGCTTCATCGGGCGCGAGCGCGGCACGCATCATTCGATCAGTTGCGCCCTGATCGCCGGCACCGGCGAAGGCATGCAGCGCGACGGCTGGTACACCACCGCGCTGGCGCGCGAGCGGCTGCAGGCGCCGGAGGCCGTCGGCCTGCGCGCCGCGCAGCGCACCGTGGCGCGCCTGGCGCCGCGCGACCTGGCCACCGGCCAGTATCCGGTGCTGTACAGCGCCGAGGTCGCGCGTTCGCTGATCGGGCATCTGCTCGGCGCGGTCAGCGGCGGCGCGCTGTATCGCAAGGCCAGCTTCCTGCTCGATCGCGCCGGCACGCAGGTCTTCCCGGACTGGTTCTCGATCGAGGAGCGGCCGCTGCTGCGCGGCGGCCTGCGGTCGGGCAGCTTCGATGCCGAAGGCGTGGCCACGGTCGATTCGCCGCTGGTCGCCCATGGGGTGCTGCAGCGTTACGTGCTGGGCAGCTATTCGGCGCGCAAGTTGGGCCTGAGCAGCACCGGCAACGCAGGCGGCGTGCACAACCTCATCGTATCCAGCAATGCCGGCGACCTGCCGTCCCTGCTGCGCGAGATGGGCACCGGCTTGCTGGTGACCGAGCTGATGGGGCAGGGCGTCAACGGCGTCACCGGCGATTACTCGCGCGGCGCCGGCGGGTTCTGGATCGAGAACGGTCAGATCGCCTACCCGGTCGACAACGTGACCGTGGCTGGCAACCTCAAGGACATCTTCGCGGCCATCGAGGCTGTGGGTAGTGACATCGACCCGCGCTCGCACATCGCGATGGGCTCGCTGCTGGTGGGCAAAATGACGGTCGCCGGGAGCCAGTAAGCGCCGCGTTCGCACGTGAACAGGGCGATCCTGGCCGGATCGCCAGAAATCACTTGCCCATCACATCGCTGACGTGCAATGTCGCCAACGCCGGATCGGCGTGACCGAGGCTTCGACCGCACCTGGTCGGCCCGGACAGGGGGACAACATGAAGCGACTTCTCTGCCTGCTGGCCTTCGGCTGGCTGCTAGGCCTTTCGACGACTGCGCTGGCGGCCGATGCGCACGTGGCGCTGGTCAAGCGCGTGGAAGGCAGTGTCAAAGTCGTGCGCGCCTCCGGTAGCGTCGAGGCGAGCGGCGGCACGCAGCTGCTGGTGTCCGACCGCCTGATCGCCGCGCCCGGTGCGACGGCCTCGATCGTCTTCCGCGACGGCACGCTGCTCACGCTGGGCTCGGGCGCCGACGTGCTGGTGCGCGACTACCTGTTCGAGCCCAAGGACGACGCGTTCTCCTTCTCGCTCTATCTGGGCAAGGGCTCGGCGATCTACGAGTCCGGCAAGATCGGCAAGCTCAAGCCGGAGGCGGTCAAGATCGACACGCCCACCGCCACGGTCGGCGTGCGCGGCACCCGCCTGCTGATCGAGGCGAACTGAACGCCATGACGTGTTCGATGCGCCACGCCTGGGTGCGGGTCGCCGTGCTGTGTGCCGCCCTCGGTCTGGGCGCCTGCGCGTCCACGCCGACCCGGGTGACGTTGCTGCCGGATCACGACGGAAAGGTCGGCGCACTGGTGGTGTCCACCGCACAGGGCCAGCAGCGCATCGAGCAGGCCTACGCCACGGTCAGCGTCGGCGATGCCAAGGCCCGGCCGGGCGCGCCGCGCGGCCAGGACCAGGCGGCGTTCGAGCAGGCCCATCGCGCGCTGCTGGACGCCCAGCCCACGCCGCCGCGCAGCTTCGTGCTGAACTTCAGGTTCGACAGCATGGAGCTGACGCCGGAATCGAAGAAGCAGCTGCCCGGCGTGCTGGAGGTGGTGCGCGGACGCCTGCCGACCGAGGTCACGGTGTTCGGCTATGCCGACTCGGCCGGCTCGGCCAAGTACAACATGGACCTGTCCGAGCAGCGCGCCCGCGCCGTGGCCAGGCTGCTCAAGCAGATCGATCCGGACCTGCCGGTGGAAGTGCGCTGGTTCGGCGACAAGGTGCCGCTGGTGCCGACCCGGCCGGGGGTGCCGGAACAGCGCAACCGGCGCGCCGAGATCTTCGTGCTCTAGACGCGCGCCGACCATGCAGCTCGCGCCCGCCCTGACCGAATCCTCGCCCCGTCGGCGGCTGGGGGCCCTGCTGCTGGCCATGCTGGTGGCGGTGCTCGTGGTCGCCAGCAGCCTGTGGAAGGACGCGCCGGCGGCGCGGCTGGACCGCGCGCTGCTGGACGGGCTGCTGGTCCATGCCGCCTCCGGTGTGCAGGCGCCGGACACGGTGGTGGTGGACATCGACGAGGTCAGCCTGGCGGCGGTGGGACAGTGGCCGTGGCCGCGCTATCGCCTGGCCACCCTGATCGAGCGCGTCGCGGCCGAGCACCCGTCGGCGATCGCGCTGGACATCCTGCTGCCCGAGCCCGATCGCACCTCGCTGACCGACATCCAGCAGACCTTCAAGCGCGACTTCGACCTGGACGTGTCCTTCGCCGGCGTCCCGGCCGGGCTGCTGGACAACGATGGCTACCTGGCCCAGGTGATGGCGCGGCACGCGGTGATCGGCGCGCGCTATTTCTACTTCGACCATGCCACCGAGGGCGCCGGGCCGGTGCGGCCCGGGGTGGGCTTCGAGGGGCGCCTGGACCGGCTGCAGCTGCCGCAGGCGCCTGGCGTGCTGGACAACGTGGCGCCGATCGCTGCGCGCACGCGCACGGCGGGCTTCGTCAACATCCGCGCCGACGACGATGGCCAGCTGCGGCGCGCGCCGCTGCTGATCGCCCATCGCGGCGTGGTGCACGCCAGCCTGGCGCTGGCCGCGACCATGCAGGCGCTGGGCGTGCGCAGCGGCCAGATCGAACAGGATCGCGACGGCCTGTCGCTGCGCCTGGGCACGCACCGCGTGCCGATCGATGCGGCCGGCCAGGCCAGGCTGCGCTTCAACGGCGGGCCGGCCCAATACACCAGCATTCCGGCGGTGGACGTGCTGGCCGGACATGCGCGCGGCCAGGACCTGCGCGGCCGGATCGTGTTCATCGGCTCCTCCGCCGTCGGGCTCAACGATCTGCATCGCACCGCGCTGGATCGCGACTTCTCCGGCGTCAAGCTGCAGGCGGTGCTGGCGCAGAATTTGATGGACGGCAACGCAGTGCGCGTGCCGAGTTGGGGCACGGGCGCGGCGCTGCTGAGCAGCGTGCTGGGCGCGCTGCTGCTGGCCTGGCTGTTTGCTGCTGGGCGCGGGCTGGCGCTGCTGGCGGCGCTGGCCGCGCTGCTGGCTGCGGGCTTGCTGGCGTTGGCGGCGGCGGTGTTCGCGCGCACCGGGGTGTACCTGCCGACCGGCGCGGCGCTGCTGACCCTGGGCCTGCTGCTGGCGCTGTGTTGCGGCGCGCGTCTGGTGACCCAGCATCGCCGCGCGCAGCGCTGGCGCCGGCAGCTGGAGAACGCCCGCCAGGTCACGATCGAGTCGATGGCCGCGGTGGCCGAGACGCGCGACCCGGAGACCGGCGCGCACATCAAGCGCACCCAGCACTACGTGCGCGCCGTGGCCCGGCACCTGCAGCGCAGCGGCCACTACACCGACATCCTGACGCGGGAGTACATCGACCTGCTGTTCCTGTCCGCGCCGCTGCACGACATCGGCAAGGTCGGTGTGCCCGACCACATCCTGCTCAAGCCCGGCGCGCTGACGCCGGAGGAGCTGGTGATCATGCGCCGCCACGCCGAATACGGCCGCCAGATCATCCTGAGCACGTCCGGGCGGATCGAGGGCGACAACTTCCTGCAGATCGCCGGCGACATCGCCGCCACCCACCACGAGAAATGGGACGGCAGCGGCTATCCGGCCGGGCTGAAGGGCCAGGAGATCCCGCTGTCGGGCCGGATCATGGCCGTGGCCGACATCTACGACGCGCTGATCAGCCGGCGCTGCTACAAGGATCCGTTCCCGCACGAGCGCGCCAAGGCCATGATGCTCGAGCTGCGCGGTACGACCTTCGACCCGGTGGTGCTGGACGCGTTCTTTGAGATCGAGACCGAGGTGCTGCAGATCGCCGCGCGCTATCGCGACGAGGACGATGCGTCGGACGGGGACTGGGACGACACGCTGGCCGGGCTGGATGGCCGCACCCGGCCTCAGGCCACGTAAGCTGCGCAGGTACCGGCGCACATCGCCGGCCGGCTTCCTTCCACCCTGGACCTGCGAGAAACGCGCATGAACGAATTCGAGAACGTCACCGCACCGCCGCCGCCCCCGCCGGGCACGCCCTCGGCCGAGGACCGGCAGTGGGCGCTGTTCGCCCATCTCTCGGCGCTGCTCGGCGGCCTGCTGACCTCCGGCTGGCTGGCCAGTCTGGGCTGCGTGATCGGCCCGCTGATCATCTGGCAGATCAAGAAGGACACGCTGCCCTTCGCCGCCGACCAGGCCAAGGAGGCGCTGAACTTCAACATCACCGTGGCCATCATCATGCTGGTGCTGACCCTCATCGGTCTGGTCACGCTGGGCATCGGCTTCATCGTCACCGGCCCGCTGATGCTGCTGGTGGGCATCGCCGCGCTGGTGTTCATCATCATCGCCGCGATCAAGTCCAACAACGGCGAGGCCTATCGGTATCCGTTCGCTTTCCGCTTCATCAAGTAGGCGTGCGCTTGCGGTGAACTAAAAAAGCCCGGCTCTGGCCGGGCTTTTTGCTTCTTGCTGAGTTGGGCGCGCGACGTGCGGGCACGTCTGAACTTCAAAGAGACAGCGGTCCGACGGGTAGTGGCACTTCGTCTGGGTCACGGCATCTGTCCTGCCTTAAACAGCCCCTCCAACGTCTTTCCCGCGAAAGCGGGAATCCAGGGACTTTCGCTCGGAGCACCAAGAGCAGGTTCTTCTCGCGCTTCCATGATCGCGTTGCAGTTGAGCGTTCTTGCCTCGGAGGGGCAGCGGTCCGGCGGGCGGCGTCCGCTCTTCCCTCAATCAGGGCATCCTGCCCTGATTCGGGCGCTCGGCTTCCTGCCTCGCTCGTCGCGGCCACCGCCCACCGGCCCGCTGCCTCGCGCTTCAGGTCACGAGGCTTCGGTCTGCGGGCGTTCAAACCCCTCCTCGCGCACAACGCGACCAGTGAAGGGAAATGATCGACTTGAGGCCCCCTCCCTTGCGCGCAGCGCAGGGGAGGGATGGGGAGGGGTCGGGGCTTTCCCGGGCAAGCCACCGAAGCAAGAGCAAAAGCAAAAGCACCCCACCCCGGCCCTCCCCTTCGCCTACGGCGAAAGGGAGGGGGCAGAGCGCTTGCTCAATGCCTTCGGGTCGGGGCTGGTCGGCGATGTCCGCACGCCTACTCACTCCGCAGTGATCGCATGGACCGCCTGGCTCCGCCTTACGCCGTGATAGCTGGAACGGACCGCTGGTCGGCGACCCAGCGGTCGCTGAATCGGCTGGCGCGACGGTCAACCGGGACCGAGCTGGGGCGTTGTCCTGCTTGACCTTCGCCACGAGCGCGCTGCCGATGACCCGCGAACACGCCGCCAGTGCGGCCAACCGTTTCGGCCTGGGCGCCCGCCCGGGCGAACTGGCCGGCCTCGATGATCCGCAGGGCTGGCTGCTGGCCCAACTGCGCCCGGCGCCCATGCCCGCGGCCCTGGCCGCGCTGCCGGGCAGCATCGATTACCTGCAGCAGGACATCGCCCTGCAGCAGGCCCGGCGTGTGGCCAAGCGCGAGGGCGGCGACGCGCCCAAGGCGCTGGCCAAGGCGCTGCGTCAGGGCCAGCTGCGCGAACTGACGGCGCGCTACCAGGTGGCGGTGGACAGCCAGGCCAGCTTCGTCGAGCGCATGGTGCGCTTCTGGTCCAACCACTTCGCCGTGTCGGTGGACAAGCGCGTGGCCGCGCCCTATGCCGCGCCGATGGAGCGCGAGGCCATCCGCCCGCACGTCACCGGCCAGTTCGGCCAGCTGCTGCTGGCGGTGGAGACGCACCCGGCGATGCTGCGCTTCCTGGACAACGGCAGGTCGGTCGGCGCGGACTCGATGCTGGCCCAGCGGGTGCGCCGGCGCGACCCGGACAAGACGCCCGGCCTCAACGAGAACCTCGCCCGCGAGATCCTCGAGCTGCACACCGTCGGTGCCAACGGCGGTTACACGCAGGCCGATGTGACCGAGTTCGCCAAGGCCATCACCGGCTGGGGCGTGCCGGGCCCGCAGGACTTCCGCCGCGGCGGCGTGGAGGGTGCGTTCGCATTCCGACCCGCGGCACACGCGCCGGGCGCGCGCACGGTGATGGGCAAGCGCTATGCGCAGCCGGGTATGGCCCAGGGCCGCGCGATCTTGGCCGATCTGGCCGTGCATCCGGCCACGGCGCGGCACGTGTCGGGCAAGATCGCCCGGCATCTGATCCGCGACACGCCGCCGCCGACGGTGATCGAGGCGATGTGCCAGGCCTGGGCCCGGACCGACGGCGATCTGGCGGCCGTGTACACCGCGCTGGTCCGCCACCCGGCGGCCTGGGATGCGCAGGCGCGCAAGTTCAAGACGCCCGACGACTACCTGGTCTCGGCGCTGCGCGCCGGCGGTGCGCTGGACGATCGCCGGCCGCAGGCGCTGGCCACGCTGCTCGGTCGCATGGGGCAGCCGCCCTTCACCCCGCGCTCGCCGGCCGGCTTCGAGGACGACGCGGCGCAGTGGAGCGGCCCGGATGCCCTGTGGAAGCGCGTGCAGAGCGCGCAGGCGCTGGCCGAGGCCGTCCCCGAGGAACGGCTCGATCCGCTGCGCACCGCGCAGACCGTGTTCGCCGACACGCTCGATGCCGACACCGTGACCACGCTCAGGCGCGCCGAGTCGCCACGCGACGGTCTGGCGCTGCTGTTCGCCAGCCCCGCTTTCCAGTGGCGGGCCTAGTCCTGATCTCGCCCTTCGGCGTGTATGTCTGAACTGTCTTCCGCGAAAGGTCCGATCGTCATTCCCGCGCAAGCGGGAATCCATGGACGTCGAGGTCGGACCTGTCATCAACCCCAAGCACCACGATCCTGCTGAGAGGCCACGCATGAAACTCACCCGACGCGCCTTCCTTGGCGCCGCTGGCGCGATGACCACGCTGACGCTGTGGCCGTCCATCGGCCTGGCCGCGCAGCGCGCCGATGACACGCGCCTGCTGGTGGTGCTGCTGCGCGGCGGGCTGGACGGCCTGCATGTCCTGGTGCCCAGCGACGACCCCAGCTATCGCAGCCTGCGCGGCGACATGGCGCCGGGCGATACGCTGAAGCTGGACGGCCAGTTCGGGCTGCATCCTTCGCTGGTCTTCGCGCACCAGCTCTACGGGCAGCGGCAGCTGCTGCCGGTAGTGGCGATCGCACCGCCTTACCAGCAGCGCTCGCACTTCGAGGCGCAGGACTGCCTGGAGAACGGCAGCGCCCGACCGAGCGGCGCCAACACCGGCTGGCTCAACCGCTGCGCCGGCGCGATGGCCGGCACCGAGGCGCTTTCGATCACCAGCGTGATGCCGCTGATCATGCGCGGCCCCGGCGATGCGTCCACTTGGTCGCCGCCGCTGCCCGAGGAGGTCAATCCCATCCTGCTGCAGCGGCTGCAGGATTTGTACGCGCGCGATCCCGCGCTGGCCGACAGTTTCCAGCGCGCGTGGGCGACCCAGGGCGCAGGCGAAGGCGGCGGTGAAGGCGCCGGCAAGGGACGCATGGCGGCGGCCACTGCCGCGGCGGCGCGCTTCATGTCCCAGCCCGCCGGGCCGCGCATCGGCTTCGTCGAGGATTCCGGCTGGGACACCCACGCCGCCGAGGCGGCGATCCTGAAGAACAAGCTGTCCGAACTGGACAACGGATTGCGCGCCTTCCACGACGGCGCCCCGGACATCTGGGCCAGGACCGTCGTGGTGGTGGTGACCGAATTCGGCCGCACCGCCAAGGTCAACGGTACAGGCGGCACCGACCATGGCACGGGCGGCCTGGCCCTGCTGGCCGGCGGCGCGGTGCGCGGCGGCCGCATCGCCGGCGACTGGCCCGGCCTGTCCCAGCGCGCCCTCAACGAAGGCCGCGACCTGCGCGTCACCACCGACATGCGCGCCCTGTTCAAGGCGGTGCTGGCCGGTCACCTGCGCGTGGACCAGGGCAAGCTGGAGACCGTGGTGTTTCCCGGCAGCGGCAGTGTGCGCGGGATGGAGGGATTGCTGGCCTGACGCCACCCGCCTGGCCCGCGTGGAGACGGACGGTAGCGTGTCCTCAAGGAGGCCGGCTTAAAGACTCAATGCCCGCGCCGCACCGTCAGCTCGCCCAGCGCGGCCAGTGCATCGGCGCGTTCGGCGAAGGGGGCGAGCAGGTCGCGCATCTGCGCGGCCAGGTCGTCCAGCCTGACCTTGGCGCCGTCCATGCCGAGCAGAGCGGGATAGGTGGACTTGTCCTGGGCGGCGTCCTTGCCTGCGGTCTTGCCGAGGGTCTCGGAGCTGGCTTCGACGTCGAGGATGTCGTCGCGCACCTGGAAGGCCAGGCCGAGCGCGTCGGCGAAGCGGTCCAGGCGCTGCAGCGTGGCCGCGTCCGCGCCGCCGGCCAGCGCGCCCAGCCGCACGCTGGCGCGGATCAGGGCGCCGGTCTTGAGCGCGTGCATGCGCTGCAGCGCGGCCAGCGATTGCTGCTGGCCGGTGGCGTCGATGTCCAGCGCCTGGCCGCCGCACATGCCGGCCACGCCGCTGGCCTGGGCCAGGGTCTGCAGCCAGGCCACGCGCAGCGAGGGTTCGGCGTGCGCGTCGGCGAGCACTTCGAAGGCGCGTGTCTGCAGCGCGTCGCCGGCCAGGATCGCGGTGGCTTCGTCGAAGGCGACGTGGACGGTCGGGCGGCCGCGGCGCATCGCGTCGTCGTCCATCGCCGGCAGGTCGTCGTGCACCAGGGAATAGGCGTGGATCAGTTCCACCGCTGCGGCGGGCGCATCGAGCGTGGCTTCATCGGCGCCGGTCAGCGTGCCGGCCGCGTACACCAGCAGCGGGCGCATGCGCTTGCCGCCGCCGAGCACGGCGTGACGCATCGCCGCGTGCAGGCGCTGCGGGGCGAGATCGGGCGCGGGCAGCGCGGCCTCCAGCGCCGCTTCGACGCGCTGTGCCCAGCGCGCGAACGCAGTCTCACTGCCCATCGGGCAGCGGCGCGAAGGGCTCGGCGGTCTCGGGGCGGTCCGGGTCGGTGAGCAGGCGCACGCGCAGCTCGGCCTGCTCCAGCGCGGTGCGGCAGCTGCGATACAGGCCGACGCCGCGTTCGTAGGCGGCCAGGGACTCTTCCAGGCTCAGGTCGCCCTGTTCCATGCGCGCGACCAGCTGCTCCAGCTCGTCCAGCGATTGCTCGAAATGCGCCACGGGCGAGGCGTCGGCGGTGGGTTTGTTAGCCATGGGCAAAGTGTGGGGGCCATGCTGCGAAGGGTCAATCAAACGCGGCCCGGCGGTGTCCAGTGCAATCGGGCGTTTTGGGCCTCAAGCCAGGCCTGGAATGGGCCGGACAGGAGGCGGTCGCCCATCGCCAGTACGCGGCCCTCGGCGTCACGCAGCAGCGGCAGCTGCGCGCGCTGCCACGGCGGAATGCCGGCCGCCTGCAGCGCGTGCTTGAGCGCGTGCGAATGCGTCCGCCCAGGCAACTGGATGCGTTCGCCGCCCTGGCGCGCGCCGACCTGCACCGGGGCCTCGAACGCCGCGCCTTGCAGCCGGAGTTCGCCGCCGCCGGGCAATGCCAGCGGCGCATCGCCGCGCCAGTGCGTGCGCCATGCGCGGGGCAGCGGCGGCGTTGCGCGCCCGGCGTGCAGCAGGTCGCGCCAGCGCTGCAGGCGCGCATCGCCCCAGTCGAAGCGCGCCTGCGCATCGTGCCCGGCATCGAGCAGGCTGCTCTCCAGCTGGACGATGCCCTGCGCAGGCAGCGGTGGCAGGCCCAGCGTGGCGATCCAGCGGCGCACGGCGCGCGCGCGCAGTTCGGGCGACAGCGCCCGCAGCGCGGGGACCGACAGCAGCTGCGCATCGTCGGCGCGCGCGCGGTCCAGCGCGTCCTGGTCCAGCTGCTGCAACAGCGCGTCGGCCTGCGCGCTCAGCGCGGCGCTGCGCGCCAGGGCGGCGTCGGCGTGCGGCCAGCGCTGGCGCAGCAGCGGCAGCACGTGGTGGCGCAGAAAGTTGCGATCCAGCGCGGCATCGGCATTGCTGGGGTCTTCGACCCAGCGCAGGTCGTGGGCCTGGGCGTAGGCCAGGATCGCGCTGTGCGGCAGGTCCAGCCAGGGCCGCCATAGCTGCCCTTCCGCGAACGGGCGCAGCGCCCGCATCGCCGCCAGGCCTTCGGGCCCCGAGGCGCGCAGCGCGCGCAGCAGAAAGGTCTCGGCCTGATCGTCGCGGTGGTGGGCGGCGACCAGCAGGTCGCCGGGTCGCAGGACGCGGGCGAAGGCCGCGTGGCGCGCGCGGCGTGCGGCGGCTTCCAGTCCCTCGCCGGCGCGTTCGACCCCGACGCGTTCGACCCGCAGCGGCACCTGCAGCCGCGCGCACAGCGCCACGCAGTGGGCTTCCCAGGCATCGGCGTCGGCATGCAGGCCGTGATGCACATGGACGGCGCGCACGCGGCCGGGCCAGGTAGCGGCCAGCGCGTGCAGCAGTGCGGTGGAATCCAGCCCGCCGCTCAGCGCCACCCACGGCGCGGCCTCGGGCGTGGGGGCGGGCAGGGCGGCCAGCAGGTCGGTCGGTGAGGCCATCCGGGGATGGTGCCACGCAGGGTGCGTCGCGGCGACGCGCGGACCACGTGCGGTTGCGGTGCAGCGGCTGGCGCATCGAGTGCGGCATGCGCCGGTCCGTCGATCGCGCGCCGTCCGCAGGCAAGCCGCGCGATGCGGGCTACAGCGCGATGCTGCCCGGTCCCGCTTCCTGGTCGGAAGGCAGCGGATCGCGCCGGCGCGGGCGCAGGGCCGGCGGCATCGGCGGGCGGCCGATGCCCTTGTCCAGAAGCCAGGCCTGGCAGGCGCGCTGCCAGTCGCGCATGGCCTCGGGCACGTCGCGGTAGAAGGCGTCCTCCACGATGGGCATGCGCCCGTCGTTGGACTGCGCGGTGCCCAGCAGGCGCGCGCCCTCCAGGTCGTGCATGCGCAGGGTCGGGTCGCCGCCGTGTTCCAGCAGCCAGTACAGCCGATCGAAGCGGCCGCTGCGCGCGTACCAGCTCAGCACGGTGTCGTAGTGGTCGGCGCCGTCCAGGACGGTGTCCTGGTTGGCGCCGGACAGGATCAGGTGCTGCACGTTGGCCCAGCGGCCGTGTTTGAAGGCCACGTAGAGCAGCGGCTGGCCCTCGGTGTTGCGCGTGTTGGGGTCACCGCCGCGCAACAGCAGTTCGGTCAGGTAGTCGGGATCGGACCGTTCGGCCGCCGGCACCAGCGCCGACTCGAACGCCGCGGCGGTGCCGGCCTGGCCGCGCACATTCGGCGAGGCGCCGGCGTCGAGCAGCAGCTTCAGCCCCTTCGGGTTGGCGGTGAGCACCGGCCAGGCCAGCAGCGGACGGCCGCTGCGATCGAAGACGGTGTTCGGGTCGAGGCCCTGTTCGCGGACTAGCCGGTCGATGCGATGCGCGTCCAGGTGGTCCACCGCCCGCGCCAGCGCCAGACCCGGGCCGGTGAAGTACGCATCCGGGTCCAGCACGTGATTGGCGTTCCGCGGCAGGCTCAGGGCGACGTACACGCAGCCGCAGACCGCCAGCAGCATCGGCGGCAGCAGGAGCAGCAGGGTGCGCAGCGGGCCACGGGGCAGGCGGAGACGGCTCACGGGTAGGCGGCTTGGAGAAGGCTTCACGGGCTAAGGTACGTGGAAAGCGCGCCGTGCCGGCCCGCGCCGGTCTCGTCGGCCGAGACGCCGCCCGGCTACAGTGGCGCCCGGTTTTTTCTCCAGGGAACGCTCCATGGCCAAGGCCGCCTCCAAGGCCCGCACCGCCTATGTCTGCGGCGAATGCGGCGCCGAATACAGCAAGTGGCAGGGCCAGTGCACCGAATGCCACGCCTGGAACAGCCTGGGCCAGGTCGTGCTGGAGCCGGCCGCCGGCGCCGCGCCGGCGGCCGCGCGCCGCACCGGCTGGGCCGGCAAGACCGAGGCGCCGAAGATCACCGCGCTCAAGGACGTGCGCAGCAGCGAGGACGTGCGCGTGTCCACCGGTATCGGCGAGTTCGACCGCGTGCTTGGCGGTGGCCTGGTCGAGGGCGCGGTGGTGCTGGTCGGCGGCGATCCGGGCATCGGCAAGTCGACCCTGCTGCTGCAGGCGCTGGCGCGGATGGCCGCCACCCTGCCGGTGCTGTACGTCACCGGCGAGGAATCGCTGGCCCAGGTCGCCGGCCGCGCCGTGCGCCTGGACCTGCCGCTGGACGGCCTGCATGCGCTGGCCGAGACCGGGATCGAATCCATCCTCCAGCACGCCTCGACCGCGCGCCCGAAGCTGATCGTGGCCGACTCGGTGCAGACGCTATGGACCGAATCGCTGACCGCCGCGCCCGGTTCGGTCAGCCAGGTGCGCGAGAGCGCCGCGCGCCTGGTGCGCTATGCCAAGGAGACCGGCACGGCGGTGTTCCTGGTCGGCCACGTCACCAAGGAAGGCGGCATCGCCGGTCCGCGCGTGCTCGAGCACATGGTCGATGCGGTGCTGTACTTCGAGGGCGAATCGGGCAGCCGTTTCCGCGTGCTGCGCGCGTTCAAGAACCGCTTCGGCGCGGTCAACGAGCTGGGCGTGTTCGCCATGGGCGACAAGGGCCTGAAGGAGGTGCCCAACCCGTCGGCGATCTTCCTGTCCGGCGGCAGCACCCGCCAGCCCGGTAGCTGCGTGATGGTCACCCGCGAGGGCACGCGCCCGCTGCTGGTGGAAGTGCAGGCGCTGGTCGATGCCTCGCCGCTGTCCAACCCACGCCGCGTCGCCGTGGGCCTGGAAGGCAACCGCCTGGCGATGCTGCTGGCGGTGCTGCATCGCCATGGCGGGATCGTGGTCGGCGACCAGGACGTCTTCATCAACGTGGTCGGCGGCATTCGCGTGCAGGAGACCGCGGCCGACCTGCCGGCGCTGCTGGCGGTGCTCTCGTCCCTGCGCGACACGCCGCTGGCCGAGAAGACGATCGCCTTCGGCGAGGTCGGCCTGTCCGGCGAGATCCGCCCGGTGCCCAACGGCGAGGACCGCCTGCGCGAGGCCGCCACCCACGGCTTCAAGCGCGCCATCGTGCCCAAGGGCAACGCGCCCAAGTCCAGCGCGATCAAGGGCATGGAAGTCGTCGCCGTCGAACGCCTCGCCGATGCGCTGGAGGCGGCGTTCGGCTGAAGATTCGCCTCGGCTGAGGTTCCCGGACAGGCGAGGCGGCCCGGTGGAAATCCCGCCTTGCGGAAACTTGCCTGGCTGGAGCAACTGTCTCTTCCGGTCCAGTCGCGGTCGCCTTGTAGAGCGGAGCTTGCTCCGCTGCTCCCCGTTCGGTTCGTGGGGAAGGCCCAGCGGAGCAAGCTCCGCTCTACAGGGGCCAAAAAAGCGAAAGGCCGCGGTATCCGCGGCCTTTCGGATGTTGCTTTGGAGCGTGTGGCGATCAGGCCAGGCCGGCCTGCTTCATCACTTCGGCGGCGTAGTCTTCCACCACCTTCTCGATGCCTTCGCCCACGGCCAGACGCTTGAAGCCGACCACTTCGGCGCCGGCGGCCTTGAGGGCCTGCTCGACGGTCTGGTTGGTGTCCAGCACGTAGGGCTGGCCGTACAGGGTCACTTCGCTGACGATCTTGTTGATCTTGCCGCTGATGATCTTTTCCAGGATCTCGGCCGGCTTGGACTTGTCCTTCTCGGACATCTTGGCCAGCTCGATTTCCTTTTCCTTGGCCACGAAGTCGGCCGGCACGTCGCTGGCCTTGTTGTACGGCGGGTTCATCGCGGCCACATGCATGGCCAGGCCACGGGCCAGGTCGGCGTCGCCGCCCTTGACCTCGACCAGCACGCCGATCTTGCCGCCGTGGACGTAGGCGGCCACGTTGTTGGCGCTGTCGACGGCGACCAGGCGACGGATCTGCATGTTCTCGCCCAGCTTGGCGATGGCGGCGGCGCGGGACTCCTCGACGGTCTCGCCGGAAGGCAGCTTGGCCGACTTCAGCGCGTCCACATCGGCGGCGCCGGAGGCCAGGGCGGCCTGGGCGACGGCGTCGGTGAAGGCGACGAAGTTGCTGTCCTTGGCGACGAAGTCGGTCTCGGAGTTGATCTCGACCAGCACGGCCTTGCCGCCGTCCTGCGCCGCGGCGATGCGGCCTTCGGCGGTGACGCGGTCGGCCTTCTTGTCGGCCTTGGCCAGGCCGGACTTGCGCAGCCACTCGGCGGCGGTGTCGATGTTGCCTTCGTTCTCAGTGAGCGCCTTCTTGCACTCCATCATGCCGGCGCCGGTGCGCTCGCGCAGTTCCTTGACCAGGGAAGCGGTGATTTCCACGGTGATGACCTCAGTTGGGAATGGGGTGGACGGCGCAAGCGCCGGTCCTTGAAGCGACAGCGGCGGAGCCTGCGCCCCGCCGCCCTGAGCCGGCGCACAGTGGCGCGCCGGCGTTGCACGGCCGTGACGCCTTAGGCGGCGGCTTCGTCGCTCTTGCGGCCACGACGGGCCGGCTTGGCCTCGGCGTTGCCTTCGCTGAACTCTTCCTCGCGCACGGTGGCCGAGTTCGGCGCGGCGGCCTTGCCTTCCAGCACAGCGTCGGCGGCGGCGCGGGCGTACAGCTGCACGGCGCGGATGGCGTCGTCGTTGCCCGGGATGGCGTAGTCGACCAGGGCCGGGTCGTAGTTCGAGTCGACCACGGCGACCACCGGGATGCCGAGCTTCTTGGCTTCCTTGATGGCGATGTCCTCATGGCCGATGTCGATGACGAACAGGGCGTCGGGCAGACGGTTCATCTCCTTGATGCCGCCCAGCGAGGCCTGCAGCTTGTCGCGCTCGCGGCGCAGGCCCAGCACTTCGTGCTTGACCAGCTTCTCGAAGGTGCCGTCGGTCTCGGCCGCTTCCAGCTCCTTCAGGCGGGCGACCGACTTCTTCACGGTGGCGAAGTTGGTCAGCGAGCCGCCCAGCCAGCGCTGGGTCATGTACGGCATGCCGCAACGCTCGGCTTCTTCCTTGATGGCTTCGCGGGCCGAACGCTTGGTGCCCACGAACAGGATGGTGCCGCGCTTCTGGGCGATGGCGCTGATGAAGTTCATCGCGTCAACGAACAGCGGCAGGGTCTTTTCCAGGTTGATGATGTGGATCTTGCCGCGGGCACCGAAAATGTACGGGGCCATCTTCGGGTTCCAGTAGCGGGTCTGGTGACCGAAGTGCACGCCGGCTTCCAGCATCTGGCGCATGGTGATCTGGGACATCGTGAAAAACTCCAAGGCAGTGGAACCGGCCGCGCGTTTGGGATGCGGCACTGATGGTTCCGGGGTTGGGCCTCCCTGCGGCGTCCGTGGCCGAACCCTCCTGGAAGGAAGGCACCCCGGCACGGGCTGTGGCAGCAGGTGTGTATTCGCCGGTGACGCCCGGCGTGGGCGGTCTCTACAAGGCCAGGCGGCCTTTCACAGCCGGCGGATTATAGCCGGCGGGTGCAGGTGGGCGCAAATCGCGCCCCAGCGCGGGTCAGGCCAGCAGCGGGGCGGCGGCGATCAGGATGACGAGCAGCAGCAGACGGCGGGAGGAGGACAGGCGCATGGGGGTTCCGGGGGAGGTGGACGGGGCGAGATGCCCGGTCTGCCCGGAGTCATGCAGGCGGCGTGCCAACTCCGGCATGGCGCATGAGGTCGCATCGCAGGGCGTTTTATGAGACCGCGCGCACAAGGAGCGCGCCCTGGCGTCACCTGCGCGGGTCGGTTCTGACCTTGCGCGTCAGTAGGTGATGGTCACGGTGATGGTGTCGCTGTAACTGCCGGCGGCCGCGCTCTGCCCGGACGGCACGCGGCCGTAGACGGTGGTGGTCTGGGGAGTGCCGGCCCCGGTGCCCTGCAGGGTGTCGGTGTTCAGGGTGTTGCCCCAGCGTTGGCTGCGCGCGGGGTCGAGGTAGAGGTCGTAGTTGACGTACTGGCTGGTCGCGCCCTGGCGCATGCGCCGCTGGCCCAGCAGGGCGTTGCTGCCATTGTCCAGGCCCAGCTGCCAGGCCGTGCGTCGCGTGCAGGTCAGGCCGATGGCGGAGGTCTGGTCGACATTGGCGGCGATGAAGCCCGCGACGCTGCCGAAGTCCAGGTCGCTGGCGCTGTAGGCGTAGCACTGTCCCGGCACGTTGGCGGACACGACGAAGGGGAAGGCGTCGTTGGTCGTCGTCGCGCCGGCGACATTGCAGGCGGCCGGGAAGCTCGCCGCGGCGCCCAGCAGCGGCGTGTTGGCCGCATAGGTCAGCACGGTGCTGGCGCCGGCGAAGGTGCTGCCGTAGCTGCCGGCCGCCAGCGCCTGGTTGGCCGGAATCCGGCCATAGATCGTCACGGTCTGCGCCTGCGAGCCGCCGATGATCAACGGAACCGCGTAGTCGAAGTCCAGCACCAGCACGGCGTTGACCGCATTGCCCAGCGCGCCCCAGATCTGGCTGCGGGCCGGGTCCAGATAGAGCTGGTAGTTGAGCGTGTCGCCCGCGGCGCTGCGCATCCGGCGCGGCGAGAGCGAGGTATCGATGCTGCCCGGGCCCAGGCCCACGCACAGCCGCACCTTGGTATTGCTCAGCACGGCCAGCGCGGCGGTGCTGCAGGTCACGGCGAACGAGGTGACGGTATCGGTGGTCTGTGTGGCCGAGACATTGCCGAAGGCCAGCACCGTCGGCGTGGTGGCGGTGCACACCGTCGCCGCGCGTGCGCTCGGCGACCAGGCCCACAGCGCCAGCAGGGCCAGCAGCAGGCAGCACGGCAGGCGTCGGCTCATTGGCGGGTCTCCGGGGCGCAGGTCAATGGCCCGATGCGTGGGATCCGGGCGGAGGCGACCTGGGCGGGATAGTCGAAACTCACCACGCAGGTGCCCGATTCGGTGCCGATCCTCAGACGGTTCCTGAGCTGCAGGTTGTCGAGGTAGGTCTCGCCGTCGTGGCCGACGAAGGCGGCCGGCTCCTTCGCGCCGACCGGCGTCACCGTGCTGCCCACCGCGAGCGGCTGGCCGGCCGGATCGCGCAGGACCAGCGTGGCGGCGCGGACCTGGGTGATGGCGAAGGGCACCTTCAGGCCGGCGCCGGCGCGCGGGGTGACCACGCGTTCCACCTCGTCCACGCGCAGGTCGGCGGGCAGGTCGAGGATGTCGATCGAGACCCGGTTGCGCTGCCAGGGCTGCAGCGGGGTAACCAGCAGCAGGCCGTCGTCGTTGGTCTGGCCGATCAGGCGGTTCTCCAGCCGGACCGGGATGTGCGGTCGTCCGGTGGAGACCACGCCGAAGGCGTTGTCGACCGAACGCGCGGCCAGCACGCCGCCGCCCAGCCAGGCCAGGCTGCCACTGGCGCTGGCATAGCCGTAGGTGGTGCCGCCCTGGCTGGCCGCGCCCAGGCCGTAGCGGCCGACATCGTTCTGCCAGCCCAGTTCGGCCAGACCGCCGGTGCCGTCGGTCCCGCTGCGGGCCTGCACGCGCCAGCCCAGCCCGTTGGGGCCGCCGTCGCCGGGAACGGCCCGGGAGGCCTCGACGACCTGGGTGTTGAGGTTGCCGTTGCGCTGGGTCGAGACCGAGGCCCGGCGCAGCCCGTCCAGCGCCAGCGAGGCCGACAGATAGAGGCTGCGGTCGGAGGCGTCGTCCAGGTTCTGGTTCACCGACAGGTTGGCCGACCAGTCCTCGCCGAAGGTCTGCGACCAGAACAGGCCCGCATAGCGCAGGCTGGGTTCGTCCTCGTTGCGCAGTCGCACGTAGCTGGCGCTGAGCGAACCGAAGCGGGGCAGGGAGACGCCGAAGATCGCGTGGTCGCTGGCGCTGACCGGGATGCTGCCCTGCAGGCTGCCGATATCGCGATAGCGCCCATGCGTGCGCTGGGTGCCGATGGCCAGGTTGAAGGTGCCGTTGTTCCAGGTGTGCTCGATCGCGGTCTGGCCGCCTGCCTCATCGCCGCGGCGGCTGCGCGCGTAGGAGGCCGACAGCACGCCGGCGCCGCCCAGCAGCCACAGTCCGCCCGCGCCGGCGTTGCTGATGTTGCCGCCATGCTCGGCGTGACCCTCGACGGTGAAGCCATCGCTGACGCCGTAGCGGAACGTCCCGGTGCCCACCACGGTGTTGCCATAGCGGAACGAGCGCAGGCCGTAGTCCTCGCGCAGCACGCCCACCCCCACGCCGCCCTCGGACAGGCCCTTGGCCAGCAGCTCCTGGGTGCCGTAGAAGGAGAAATCCAGCGTGCGCACCTGGCCGAAGGCATCGGTGACCACCACCTGCGCGTTGCCGGTGCCGTTGATGCCGGGCAGGGTGGAAAGCTGGAACGGCCCGGCGGCGACCTGGCCGCTGTACTGGCGCAGGCCATCGACATACAGCTCCACCTGCGAGGGCACTGCGGCGTCGCCGAGGAAGGCCGGCAGGGGCGTGGTCACGCGATACGGCTGCAGTCCGTAGTTGCGCCCAAGCTGGACGCCGGCCATGCGGATCGAGCGCGTCCAGTCCAGGGCGTCGCTGTAGAAATCTCCCAGCTGCAGGGTCAGCGCCCGGTCCGGCAGGTCCAGCTGCCAGTGGGTGTCCAGGCGCGTCGGTTCGACCCGCCAGCCGTGGGTGCCCTGGCCCTCGTAGAGGCGCATGACCGAGGTGGTGCTGAGCACACCCTGGCCGATGCCGAAGGCGCGCAGTTCGACGGTGGCGGCCAGATTGGTCTGGTCGGCAGTGCGATTGGCGTAGAGGTCGTAGTTGAGTAGCGCCCCCGGCGAGGAGGTGGCCTGCGGGGCGGGCTCCTGCTCGGGCGCGAGCACGGTGGTGTCCAGCTTCAGCGCGGACAGCGGCGCATCGAAGAACAGGCGCTGGACCTCGGGCTCGTAGCGCACCGCGACCTCGGGCAGCGCATCCAGGGCGAGCACCTCCTCGGGCGCGCGCCCGTCCAGGCGGAAGCCGATCGCGCGCAGGGTCTGCACGGACCCATGCAGGCGCCCGCGGCGCAGCTCGAAGCGCTCGATCTTGCCCGTGTCGGTCTGGTTGAGGCTCACCTGCAGGTACAGCACCTGGTCGTAGCGCGGATCGGCCATCGGCGCGGCGGGCGGCGGCGCCAGGTCGAAGGCCGCGACCGGCGGGGCGATCAGCAGGGCCAGCAGCGCAGCCCGCGCCAGTGCGGCAGACCAGCCTTCAGCGGGAGGGCGGCACGAGCGGCAGTGGACGCTTCTCGGCTTCACCGTTGATCCTGGCTTTGAAATGCGCGCCGACGTAGCGGCCGGCGGCGCCCGGGAGCGTCCAGCGCATCGTCTGACCTGGCAGCACATAGCCCACCAGGCCGGGCAGCAGCACAGTGTCCGGCCCGCTTGCCTGGACCATGCCCAGGTCGGCCAGTTGCGCGTGGCCAGTGCCGGTGTTGCGCACTTCCAGCGCGCTGGCGCCATCGGCGGCGGCCACCACCGTGGCGGCCAAGACCGGCTGCGGCGCCGCATCGCCCGGCTGCACGAACACCGGCACCGAGTAGCGCAGCACCAGCTGCAGCCCCTGTCGCGCATTGCCGTTGGGCAATTCGTCGACGAGGACGCGGTAGCTGGCCTGGGCGGCGACGGGCGAGCGGTCCGGACGGATCAGCCGGACCAGCTGGCGCGCGCCGGGGGCGATGGTCTGCATCGGCGGGCTGGCGATCACCTCCTGGGTGGCATCCAGCGACTCAGTGCCGCCGGACTGGGTCCAGCGGAACACGCGCAGCTGGACGTGGACCGGCTCGGTCCCGGTGTTGCTCAGCCACAGCGCGTCGGCATTGCGTGCCGGGGTGAGGGTGATCGAGGTGGGAGAAACCTGCAGACTCGTGGCAAAGGCCGTGTTGCCCAGCGTGGTGATCAACGCTATCCAGGTCCATCTGATTAGCCCTCTCCTGTGTTTTGCACGCGCATCCTGGGTTTTCCCCATATCGCTCCTTCAGTAGATGATCGTGGCGGTCACGGTGTCCTGATACGAGCCCGGGGCGGGATTGTTGGCCGCCAGGTTGTTGATCCGGCCGTAGACCGGATAGACCTGATTGATGCCCAGGCCCGTGCTGGCCAGCGTGTTGGTGCCGGTGGTGCCGCCCCACACGGTCGTGCGGCTCAGGTCGGCGTAGAGCTGGTAGCCGACATAGTTGTTGGTGGTGACGGTGGCGTCGGTGTGCTTCATCCGGCGCGTGGTCACATCCCCGGCGGTGGCGGCGTTGGCGCCCGCGTTGAGCGCGATGGCGTACGGGGTCAGCGGCGTGCAGCGGACCGTCAGGCTGCCGGCGTTGTCGACGTTGGCGGTCACCGTGGAGGCCTGCGTGCCGAAGTCCACGTCGGTCGCGGCGGCGGCCGTGATGGTGCAGGACTTGGTCACCACCAGCTTGACGTTGAAGGTGGTGGTATCTGCCGCCTGGGCGATGCCGCAAGCGGCCAGCAGGGCAACGGCGAGGGTGTTGGAAAGCAGGTGACGCATGGAGTCTCTCCCGGTCCTTGGGACCACAAGTACCGGCGCCTTGGCCGGCTCGGGTTTAAAGAAAGTGACCTTACGAACAGTGCTGACCTGGGCTGAATACAAAAAAATATTCATGCAAATCTGAGACTTGCGTCCTAGTAGGCGGCGTCTTGTGGTCCGTTACTAACGGGGGCGGGGCCTTCGGTGGCGGCGCGTAACCGTCATCGAGATGCGCGGTCGGAGTCTCCCGGTCGGTGGGTGCGAGGGCCTGGCCCCACTGCGGGCGGGCGCCGTTTCCCGGCCGCGAGACCGGACCTGCCCGTTCAGATGCGGGCGCAATCGGCGATAATGGGCGCATGAGCATCCAACTGAAATCCGCCGCCGACCTGGAGAAGATGCGCGTGGCCGGCCGCCTGGCCGCCGAAGTGCTGCAAGTGGTCGCCCCGCACGTGAAGCCGGGCGTGACCACCGCCGAGCTGGACCGCATCTGCCACGACCACATCGTCCACGTGCAGGGCGCGATCCCGGCCAATGTCGGCTACCGCGGCTTCCCGGCCACGGTGTGCACCTCGGTCAACAACGTGATCTGCCACGGCATCCCGAGCGAGGGAAAGGTCCTCAAGGAAGGCGACATCGTCAATATCGACGTGACCGTCATCAAGGATGGCTGGCACGGCGATACCAGCCGCATGTACTACGTCGGCACCCCGTCGGTGATGGCCAAGCGTCTGGTCGAGACCACCCGCGAGGCGATGTTCCGCGGCATCCGCGCGGTCAAGCCGGGCGCGACGCTGGGCGATGTGGGCCATGCGATCCAGCAGTACGCCGAATCCGAGCGTTTCAGCGTGGTGCGCGAGTACTGCGGTCACGGCATCGGGCAGGTCTACCACGACGAGCCGCAGGTGCTGCATTACGGCCGTCCCGGCGATGGCGTGGTGCTCAAGCCCGGCATGACCTTCACCATCGAGCCGATGATCAACGAGGGCACGCGCTACACCAAGACCCTGCCGGACGGCTGGACCGTGGTGACCAAGGACCGCAAGCTGTCGGCGCAGTGGGAGCACACCGTGGCGGTGACCGAGGACGGCGTGGAGATCCTCACCCGCCTGCCAGGCGACGACAACGACCTGTGACCGCCCCGCCGGTTGCCAGCGGCGCGGCGCGCGCGCCGGCGCAGGCCGATCCGGCCACCGATGGCGTCTGGTCGCAACAGGCCCGCGCCGCGCTGGCGGCCACCGACGAGAAGCTGGCGCGCCGCTACGAGGATCTTGACCGCATCGACCACGTGCTGGCGCTGCGCGCGCGCGCGGTCGACCACCTGCTGCGCGAGGCCTGGCGGCGCTGCCTGCCGGCCGAGAGCGGGCTGTCGCTGTTCGCGGTCGGCGGCTACGGGCGCGGCGAACTGTTTCCGCAGTCGGACGTGGACGTGCTGGTGCTGGGCGAACCCGAGGCCCAGCAGCTGCACCACGACGCGCTCGCCCGCTGCCTGGCGCTGGTCTGGGACACCGGCCTGAAGCTCAGCCACGCGGTGCGCTCGCCGGCGCAGTGCAGCGAGGCGGCGCAGGATCAGACCGTGGCCACCGCGCTGCTCGAGGCGCGCCCGCTGATCGCCGACGAGGCCGCGCGCAAGGCCCTGGCCGAGGCCGTGTCGCCCCGGCAGGTGTGGCCGCCGCGCGAGTTCTTCCAGGTCAAGCGTCAGGAGATGGCCCAGCGCCACGCGCGCTTCGGCGACACCTCGGACAATCTGGAGCCGGATATCAAGGACGGCCCGGGCGGCCTGCGCGACCTGCACACGCTGGGCTGGATGGCGCTGCGCACCTTCGGCGTGCGCGACCTGGAGTCGCTGGTGGGCATGGATCAGCTGGGCCCGGACGAGGCCGCCGCGCTGGCGCGCGAGCGCCGCGTCCTGGGCCGGCTGCGCTACGGGCTGCACCTGGTCGCCGGCCGGCCGGAGGAGCGCCTGCGCTTCGATTACCAGAAGGCGCTGGCCACGCGCCTGGGCTACCGGGACGCGCCCGGCAGCCTGGGCGTGGAGCAGATGATGCAGGCCTTCTACCGCAGCGCGGCGATCGTGCGCCGCATCGGCGATCGCCTGCTGCAGCGCTTCGAGGAGCAGTTCGAAGGCGAGGGCACGCCGCAGGCGCTGGATGCGGACTTCGAGCTGCGTCGCAACTACCTGGCCGCGCGCGATCCGCACTGGCCGGCCGACGTCGGCGCGGTGTTCGCGCTGTTCGCCACCTGGGCCGCGCAGGCCGAGGTCCGCGGCCTGCATTCGCAGACCGCGCGCGCGCTGGCCGAGGCGCTGCCGACGCTGCCGGCGTATGCACGCGCCAGCGCCGAGCAGCGGGCGCAGTTCATGGCGCTGCTGCGCGGCCCGCGCGCGGTCGACACGCTGGCGCGCATGGCCCGCCTGGGCGTGCTGGGGCAGTGGCTGCCGGCCTTCGCCCAGGTGTCCGGGCGCATGCAGTTTGACCTGTTCCACGTGTACACGGTCGATCAGCACACGCTGATGGTGTTGCGCAATCTGGCGGCGTTCGCCAACGGCCGCGCCGACGAGCGCTTCTCCATCGCCCACGAAGTCTGGCCGCGCCTGCGCAAGCCCGAGCTGCTGCTGCTGGCCGGGCTGTTCCATGACATCGGCAAGGGCCGCGGCGGCGATCATTCCGAGCTGGGCTCGGCCGATGCGCGCGACTTCTGCGCGGCGCACGGGCTCAGCGAGGCCGACACCGACCTGGTGGCCTGGCTGGTCGAGCAGCACCTGCGCATGTCGGTGACCGCGCAGAAGCAGGACATCGCCGATCCGGAGGTGATCCACCGCTTCGCCACATTGGTCGGCGACCGCGAGCATCTGGACTATCTCTACCTGCTGACCTGCGCCGACATCGCCGGCACCAGCCCCAAGCTGTGGAACGCGTGGAAGGACCGGCTGCTGGCCGACCTGTACTTCGCCACGCGTCGTGTGCTGCGCGAGGGCCTGGAGCAGCCGATGGCCGCCGGCCAGCGCGTGGAGGAAGGCCGCGAGGCGACCCGTGCGCTGCTGCTGGCGCAGGGCTTCGACGCCGACACCATCGCGCGCCAGTTCGCCGAGATGCCCGATGAGAGCTTCCTGCGCTTCCGCCCCGAACAGCTGGCCTGGCAGGCGGCGGCGCTGGTGGACGTGCGCCACGGCCAGACGCTGGTGCAGGTGCGCCTGATCGACGACAACACCCGGGCGATGGAGGTGTTCGTGCACTCGCCCGACCGCGACGGCCTGTTCGCCGCGATCCTGGCCACGCTGGACAAGCAGGGCTTCGCCATCCACCAGGCGCGCGTGCTGGTGGGGCCGCACGGGACGGTGTTCGACTCCTTCGAGGTGCTGCCGGCCGACACCTATGCCAGCGACGATCCCGGGCACCTGGCCGATGCGCTGCGTCGCGCGCTGGCCGGCGCGCTGGACCAGGTGCGCGTGGCCCAGCGCACCGTGCCGCGCCAGCTGCGGCATTTCCGCTTCCCGCCGCGCTTCGAGTTCGGCAGCACGCTCGATGGCCGCTACACGGTGCTGGACCTGGTCGCGCCCGACCGGCCGGGCCTGCTGGCCCAGGTCGCGCAGGTGCTGCGCCGCCAGCATCTGCGCGTGCACGATGCGCGCATCGCCACCTTCGGCGAGCGCGCCGAAGACCTGTTCCACCTCAGCGACGAAGGCGACCAGCCGCTGACCGACGCCGAGCGCGAATCCCTGCGCCAGGCCTTGGCCAGCTGCCTGGAAGCGGCCGCCTGATCTCCCTCACCCTCTGCCTGCAGGAACCCCACGCCCCATGTCCGCCGTCGATCTCGAAACCCTCAAGTCCACCCTGGAAGACGCCTTCGCGCGCCGCGCCGAACTCACCGCCGACGAGATCCAGGCGCAGGTGCGCCCGGCCGTGTACGCGGCCATCGACGGGCTGGAATCCGGTGCGCTGCGCGTGGCCGAGCCGCTGGCCGAGGGCGGCTGGCAGGTCAACGAGTGGCTGAAGAAGGCGGTGCTGCTGTACTTCCGCGTCAACGACATGCGCGTGATCGAGGCCGAGCCGGCGCCGTTCTGGGACAAGGTCGAGGCGCGCTTCGCCGGCTACGACGCGGCGCAGTTCAAGGCCGGCGGCGTGCGCGTGGTGCCCGGCGCGGTGGCGCGGCGCGGCACCTACTTCGGCAAGGACGTGGTGCTGATGCCCAGCTTCACCAACATCGGCGCCTACGTGGGCGAGGGCACGATGGTCGACACCTGGGCCACGGTGGGCTCGTGCGCGCAGATCGGCAAGCACTGCCATCTGTCCGGCGGCGCCGGCATCGGCGGCGTGCTCGAACCGCTGCAGGCCTCGCCCACCATCATCGAGGACCACTGCTTCATCGGCGCCCGCGCCGAGGTGGTCGAAGGCGTGGTGGTCGGCCACCACAGCGTGATCGGCATGGGCGTGTTTCTCAGCCAGTCCACGCGTATCTACAACCGCGCCACCGGCGAGGTGAGCTACGGCTACGTGCCGCCGGGCAGCGTGGTCGTGTCCGGCTCCCTGCCGGCCAAGGACGGCACGCATTCGCTGTACGCCGCGGTGATCGTCAAGCAGGTCGACGAGAAGACCCGCGCCAAGACCAGCGTCAACGACCTGCTGCGCGGATTGGCGGACTGAGCGCCGCGGTGCCGGACCTCGCGCAGGCCGCGGCATACCGGCATCCGTCCGCCGCCTGCTACGGGCGCGCGCTGCCGCGTCTGCTGCACGCCCCCGGCTGGACCCGATGGCGGCGCGCGCTGACGCGCCGCTGGCCGCTGCCGACGCTGGTCAGCGATGTGCGCGAGGTGATCTATCTGAGCTGGTGGGTCGACGTGCGCGCCGCGCCGCCGGCGCCGCCCGGGCACACCTATGTCGTCCATCAGGGGCGCACGCCGTACACCATCCTCAGCTATCGCCACGGCCATTTCGGTCCCGCACTGGCCGGGCCGCTGCGCACGCTGCTGCCCTCGCCGCTGCAGAGCAACTGGCGCTGGTACCTGCGCCGCGAAGACGACCCGGCCGCGACGCCGGTGGTGCTGTTCGATCGCAACACGATGGACCAGGTCGCCTACGTCGCCGGCGCGCGCGCCTGGAGCGATGCCATGCAGCCGCACCTGGCCGCCCGCTTCGTCCATGCGCTGCGAGGCGATGGCGGCGGCAGCACGCGGATCGATCCAGGGCAGGGCAGTGCGCCGGCGCTGCGGATGCAGTGGCAGCCCGCCGATCACTGGGACGATGCCCAGTGGCAGCCGGCGCTCGGCACGCGCGAGACGCTGCTGCGGTTTCTCACCTGCCAGGACGAGGCGATCGCTCGCACCTGCGACGGGCGCTGGGCCAGCACCCGCATCGCGCTGCCGGTGGATCTGGGCACGCTGCAACCGCTGCGGCTGACCGGCACGCTGGCGTGTCCGCGGCTGCAGGACATGGGCGTCAGGCTGGAGAAGGGGCTGGCGTTCCGGTTGCCGCGTGTGGCGTTCCGGGTGGTGTCCGAACGGCTGCTGTGAGCCCGCGGGTCTGTACTGCCTTGATGCAAGGCTGCTGAACAACGACTCCATGCCTGTCTAGCCTGCGGTTCGCGTTTGACTTTGGTCTTGTTTTGGATCGATCCAGTGCCGCCTAGACTCGGTGCTGGGCTATTGCGGCGGGAGCGGAGCATGCGGGATCGGGGCTGGAAGGTGGCGGCGCTGGGGTTGGTGATGGTCGCGGGCATGTCTGGCGCCTGGGCCGCGGAGCCGGCCGCCAAGGCGCGTGCCGGCAATCCCATCTTCCCGGGTTGGTACGCGGACCCCGAGGCGGCGGTCTTCGACAAGACCTACTGGATCTACCCGACCAGTTCGCTGCCGTACGCGCAGCAGACTGACTTCGATGCGTTCTCCTCGCCGGACCTGGTGACCTGGACCCGGCATCCGGGTGTGCTGAAGATCGATGCGGTGTCCTGGGCGCGCGAGGCGATGTGGGCGCCGGCCGTGGTGGAGAACCGCGGGCGCTACTACTTCTTCTTCGCCGCCAACGACATCAAGAGCGATGCCGAAGTCGGCGGCATCGGCGTGGCCGTGGCCGACGCGCCCGCGGGCCCGTACCGCGACCTGATCGGCAAGCCGCTCATCGGGCAGTTCCACAACGGCGCCCAGCCGATCGACCAGTTCGTGTTCAAGGACGACGACGGCACCTGGTACATGATCTACGGCGGCTGGAAGCACGCCAACATCGTCCGCCTGAAGGACGACTTCACCGGCGTGCGGCCGATGGACGACGGCACGGTGTTCAAGGAGATCACCCCGGCGCCGGAGTACGTCGAAGGTCCGCTGATGTTCAAGCGCGGCGGCAAGTACTACTTCCTGTGGTCCGAGGGCGGCTGGACCGGGCCGGACTACGCGGTGGCCTATGCCATCGGCGACTCGCCGCTGGGGCCGTTCAAGCGCATCGGCAAGATCCTGCAGCAGGATCCGAAGATCGGCACGGGCGCGGGCCACAATTCCATTTTCCGCGGCCAGGACGACACTTGGTACATCGTCTACCATCGTCACCCGCTGGGCGACCACGATGGCAATCATCGTCAGGTCGCCATCGACCGCATGGTCTTCGATGCCCAGGGCCACATCCTGCCGGTGAAGATGACCAACGAGGGCGTCGCGCCGCACCCGTTGCGCTGACGCGGCGTCCTCGCAAGCCCCAAGGACTTGTGAGACACGCCTGCATGACCACGACGCTCTACGGACTGAAGAACTGCGACACCTGCAAGAAGGCCAGCAAGTGGCTGGATCGCTTCGGGGTGGCCTACACCTTCGTCGACTATCGCGAGCACAAGCCTTCGCCCGAGACGCTGGTGGAATGGGCGGGCAAGGCCGGTGGCTTCGACGCGCTGGTCAACAAGTCCTCGACCACCTGGCGGCAGCTGCCCGAGAACCGCAAGTCGCCCGGCAGCGAGGCCGAATGGAAGCTGCTGCTGCGCGAGCATCCGCAGCTGATCCGGCGGCCGGTGGTGATCACCCACGATGGCACGCTGAGTCAGGGCTTCTCCGACAACGGCTTCAAGGCACGCTTCGGGATCGCGTAGAGCGGAGCTTGCTCCGCTAGGGCTTTCCCGCTGATCTGGCCGCTGGAACTCTTGCGGGGATCCTGACCGAAGAGCAGCGGAGCAAGCTCCGCTCTACGGGGGCGGGGGTCGTCGTATCCTTGTCGCCCGCTCAGCCGATCCGCTTTTCCATGAATGATGTCCTAGCGCTGACCTGCGAACTGGTCTCGCGCGCCTCGGTTACGCCCGAGGATGCCGGTTGCCAGGCCTTGATCGCCGCGCGCCTGCAGGCGGCGGGATTCACCTGCGAACATCTGCGCCTGGGCCAGGTCGACAACCTGTGGGCCACCCACGGCAGCGGCGCGCCGGTGCTGGTGCTGCTGGGCCATACCGACGTGGTGCCGCCGGGCCCGCTGGAGGCGTGGACCAGCGATCCCTTCGCCCCGCAGGTGCGCGAAGGCAATCTTTACGGTCGGGGCACCGCCGACATGAAGGGCAGCGTGGCCGCGTTCGTGGTCGCCGCCGAGCAGTACGTGGCCGCGCACCCCGACCATGTCGGCACCCTGGCCGTGCTGGTGACCAGCGACGAGGAGGGCGATGCCATCGATGGCGTGCGCCATGTCGCCAGGCTGTTCGCCGAGCGTGGCCAGCGCATCGACTGGTGCATCACCGGCGAGCCGTCCTCGACCGAGATCCTGGGCGATCTGCTGCGCGTGGGCCGTCGCGGCAGCCTGACCGGCACGCTGGTGGTCAAGGGCGTGCAGGGCCATGTGGCCTATCCGCACAAGGCGCGCAACCCGATCCACCAGGCCGCAGCGGCGCTGGCCGAGCTGACCGCGCGGCACTGGGACGATGGCTACGAGAGCTTCCCGCCGACCAGCCTGCAGGTCTCCAACCTGCATGCCGGCACCGGCGCCAGCAACGTGATCCCGGGCGAGCTGCGCATGCAGTTCAACCTGCGCTACACCCCGCACTGGGATGCGCCCAGGCTGGAGGCCGAGATCACCGCGCTGCTCGACCGTCACGGCCTGGAATACACGCTGGGCTGGCATCGCAGCGGCGAGCCGTTCTACACGCCGGAGGGCCGCCTGCGGCGGGTCGCGCGCGAGGTTCTGGGCGAATTCGCCGGCGCGCCGCCGGAGGAAAGCACGGGCGGCGGTACCTCGGATGCGCGCTTCATCGCACCGCTGGGCGCGCAGTGCATCGAGGTCGGCCCGGTCAACGCCACCATCCATCAGGTCGACGAGCACGTGCGCGTGGCCGATCTGGAGCGGCTGCCGGCCCTGTACCTGGCCCTGGTCGAGCGACTGCTGGTGGCGCAGGACTAGCCGGCCATGCCGCCCCGGGCGGTGTGGGCGACGCGTCGGCCGCGCGCCGTCGGCGCCTGTCGGCGGGTGGTTTCGTTGCCGCTGAAAGGGTTGCGCCGCGCGCGGAAGCCGGGTTAACGTCGCCCCATGCCGTCCGTCCTGGCCAACGTCGCGAACAACAACAACCGCAATCTGCGCGCGAATAATCGTGCGCGACCGATGCGGGTCTGCGACTAGGCAAAGCAACAACGACGAACGCCTGAGGAACCAGAAAACCCGCATCGGCCGATGCGGGTTTTTTTATACATGTGCAGGTCCCTCTGCGAAAGGCCTGGCCATCCGTGGCCGGGGATCCAAATAGAAGCGCCACTTACCCCACGTCAGGTTTTTCAGGAGTTTTCCCATGTGTTCGATCTTCGGCATCTTCGGTCTGCAACCCGGCGATGATCTGGGCGCGCTGCGCCGGCAAGCGCTGGAGTGCTCGCAGCGTCAGCGCCATCGCGGCCCGGACTGGAGCGGCGTCTACGTCGACGACGGCGCCATCCTGGTGCACGAGCGCCTGGCCATCGTCGATCCGGCCGGCGGCTCGCAGCCGCTGCTGAGCGAGGACGGCGAGCTGGCCCTGGCGGTCAACGGCGAGATCTACAACCACCGCGAACTCAAGGCCGAGCTCCAGCAGCCCTACGCCTTCCAGACCGGCTCGGACTGCGAGGTCATCAACGCCCTCTACCGCGAGGACAACGTCGAATCCTTCCTCAACCGCCTCAACGGCATCTTCGCCTTCGCGCTGTGGGACCGCGCCGCCGGCCGGGTGATCATCGCCCGCGACACCATCGGCGTGTGCCCGCTGTACTGGGGCCATGACAGCCAGGGGCGCCTGCGCGTGGCCTCGGAGATGAAGTCGCTGTCCGAGCAGTGCGCCGATGTGGCGCAGTTCCCGCCGGGCCACTGGTACGACAGCGCCACCGGCGAGCTCAAGCAGTACTACAAGCGCCCCTGGCGCGACTACGCGGCGGTGGAGGGCGTCGAGGTCACGCTGACCGAGCTGCGCGAGGCGTTCGAACGCGCCGTGCACCGCCAGCTGATGACCGACGTGCCCTACGGCGTACTGCTCTCCGGCGGCCTGGATTCCTCGCTGGTGGCCGCGGTGGCCGCGCGCTATGCGCGTCACCGCATCGAAGACGGCGACCGGACCGAGGCGTGGTGGCCGCGCCTGCATTCCTTCGCCATCGGCCTGAGCGGTTCGCCCGACCTGGCCGCGGCCAAGGTCGCCGCCGAATCGCTGGGCACGGTGCACCACGGCTTCGAGTACACCTTCGAGGAAGGCCTGGACGCGCTGCCCGAGGTGATCCGCCACATCGAGACCTACGACGTCACCACCATCCGCGCGTCCACGCCGATGTTCCTGCTGGCCCGGCGGATCAAGGCGATGGGGGTCAAGATGGTGCTCTCGGGCGAGGGCAGCGACGAGATCTTCGGCGGCTATCTGTACTTCCACAAGGCGCCCAACGCGCGTGAGTTCCATGAAGAACTCATCCGCAAGCTGGACGCGCTGTACAACTACGACTGCCTGCGCGCCAACAAGTCGATGATGGCCTGGGGCGTGGAGCCGCGCGTGCCATTCCTGGACCGCGAGTTCATGGACGTGGCCATGCGCATGGATGCCGCGCACAAGATGATCACGGTCGGCGCCGACGGCAGGAAGCGCATCGAGAAGGCGGTGCTGCGCGAGGCCTTCGCCGGCTATCTGCCCGATTCGATCCTGTGGCGGCAGAAGGAGCAGTTCAGCGATGGCGTGGGCTATGGCTGGATCGACGGGCTCAAGGCGCATGCCGAGGCCCAGGTCACCGACCGCGAGCTGGCCGCGGCCGACAAGCGCTTCCCGGTGAACCCCCCGCAGACCAAGGAGGCCTACTACTACCGCACCCTGTTCGAGCAGGCCTTCCCGTCCACCGCGGCGGCCGAGACCGTGCCGGGCGGCAAGTCGATCGCCTGCTCCTCGCCGGCGGCGATCGCCTGGGACGCGAGCTTCGCCGCGGCCGCCGACCCGTCCGGTCGCGCGATCGCGGGGGTGCATGCGCAGGCGCTGTGATGTGGGCGGGTCGAGCCGCATGCAGTGCGTCTTCCGCAGCCGTTGAGGCAGTCCTGTAAACCGTCGTTCCCGCGAAAGCGGGAACCCACGGACGTCGCGCGATCTGCACGAAAGTCCCTGGATCCCCGCGTTCGCGGGGATGACGGGTGTTGAGTTTGCGGCGCGGGACGATCGCCGAATCGGCGAAGGTGGGTGTCTTACGTTGTGATGCCGCACGCGTCATGCCGCGCATTGCCCAACTCTCTCTATCGTCGTTCCCGCGAAAGCGGGAACCCATGGACGTTGCGCGATCCGCACGAAAGTCCCTTGATCCCCGCGTTCGAGGGGATGACGAGCGTCGGGTTTGCGAAGCGAACGGCGGCCGCCGCTTCGGCAACCAGATCCGCCTACGGCTCGTGCCGCACGCAATAGCCGTAGCGCTGCGGGTCCATGTCCACGCCCGAGGCGCTGGCCTGGTTGCTGGCCTTCCAGATGTTCGGCTTGAAGCTCGCGCTGGTGCAGTTGGCCGACTTGTCCACGCCGATGGTGTAGGTGAACGGGTCCTTGTCGAAGTGGTTGGCGTCGAAGACGTTGTTCTGGCTGACGCTGTTGTCCCAGCACTGGGTGCTGCCATCGGCGTTGCGGAAGCGGATCGCGCAGGTCAGGAACACGCCCGCGCCGTGGTTGCCGCTGAAGGTGTTGCCGGCGAACAAGTTGCCCGAGGAATTGGACAGGTAGGCGCCCTGGCTGCCGTTGTTCGACAGCACGTTGTCGCGGATCTGGCTATCGCGCAGCTCCTCGGCGGTGATCCCGGCGGCGACGTTGTCGTGCACGCGGTTGTCGGTCATGGTGACCTTGGAGGTGCTGTTGAAGGACACCCCGTCCCAGACCGCGCCGGAGACGTCGTTGTGGTCCAGGGTGATGTCGCGACTGCCCTGTTCGGTCAGCAGGCAGGCGCTGCGGCACTGGCTGGCATGCAGGCCGGTCAGGCGCACGTCGTGGCCGTTGCGCACCACCACCGCGCTGTTGCTCAAGTAGGGACGCTCGGGCATGAACTCGTGCTCGACGTCCTTGGCGCCGATCAGGCTCAGGTCGGCGATGGTGACGCCGGTGATCGGGCGGCGCGGCACCTGCTGCTGGTAGTCGCCCACGACCAGCAGGGGCTGCTGCACGTCGGGCGCCATGCGCAGGACGGTGGTCGGGCCGGCGCCGCGCAGGGTGAGGTGGTCGCGCTGGATCGAGACCAGGCCCTTGAGCGGATACTCGCCCGCCGCCAGGCAAAGCGTCACCGGCGCGTCGCCGGTCGGCAGCGCGTCGATGGCCTGCTGCAGGTTGTCGCCGGGCTTGGCGCGCGCCGTGCAGCTGGACGGTTCATCGGCCAGCGCGGGCAGGGCGAACGCGCCCAGTAGCGCAGCCGCGGTCAGTCGCAATGGGGTCGAGCGATGGATCTTCATGGGGGAGAAGGCAAGGGAATCGACCTTCAAGAGCCTAAGGATCGCCGCTGAACGCCCGGCAGGCGATGCTTCACCGGGCTGTCCCGGCGGTCAGCATGGTCGAAGCCATGTGTGTGCGACGGCCCTTCTCCGACGGCTTTTGCGTATGCATGGTGTGCACGGCACGCACACGCGGTCTTGGCATCGGTCTCGCCATGATCCGCCCCGACAGTCACGAGGCGGCGCGGCAACCCGGACAGCGCGTCGTCTGCAACCGAGAGGACTCGACCGGATGGGCAAGCGCCTGCGAGTACTGATGGTGGATGACAACGCCGAACTGCTGCGCGTGGTGCAGGACGGGCTGTCGATGTACCAGGTGGACGTGGTGACGGCCGGCAGTGCCGGCGAGGCGCTGGACCTGCTGATCCGCGACGGCGGCTTCGACGTGGTGATGAGCGACGTGCTGATGCCGCTGGGCATGTCCGGCGTGCAGCTGGTGGAGATGGTGGCACGCGAGTACCCGCAGATCGCGGTGGTGCTGACCTCGGGCTACCCGCAGGCCAGCCTGCCGGAGATGCCGCGCGGGGTGCGCTTTTTGCCCAAGCCCTATCAGTTCAGCGGCCTGATGGCGGCGCTGAACGAGGAAGTCAGCCTGCACTGAGCACGCGTCAGCGCGCCGGCACCAGTTGCAACGTGTGCTGCGCCGGACCGGGCAGGAACGGTGTGGCCCGCCCCTGGACCCAGTCGGCATGGCCCGCGCCCCAGAAGGGCGACATCGGATGACCGCTCTGCCCGCCGGGCATGTGCACGAAGCCGTCGGCCTCGTGGCCCGGCGAGACCACCATGCGCTCGGACGCGCCGAAGGCTGGCGCCTGCACGCGCGGCATGTCCCCGGCGCCGGGCAGGCGGTCCGGCGGCATGCACAGCCAGGACTTGAAGCGCGCGGGCAGCGCCGCCGCCAGCGGGTGACAGATCGCCGCCGTGTTCTGCTCGCCCCAGGTGCGCTTGGCCAGGGGGCCGATGGCGGTCAGTTCGCGGCGCGTCTCGTCGGCGGCGTCCTCCAGCAGACGCGACCAGCCGGCGGCGTCCTCGCAAGCAGCCCCTTGCTGGTCCGCCGCGCAGGCGTAGCGGCGCGGGAGCAGGTGCGCGGGTCGCTGCTCCAGCAGCGGCCAGACCACGCCTTCCAGCTGCGGGAACAGCGCGGCTGGCGGCCGGTCGAGCGTCACGCCGGCCGGCGCCACCAGGCCCTCGGCAATGCGGTCCTGCACGGCCAGACGCCAGCGCCGCACCAGGGGGAAGCTGACCGAATCCGCGCTCGCCCGGCCGTCCCAGTGGCCGGCCGCCTTGGCCAGCGCCGCCAGCGCCGACGAGGGCGGCGCGCCCTGGGCTTCGCGTTGCAGCAGCGCCCACCAGCGCTGCAGGAACACGGCGCGATCGTCCAGCTGCACGGCCAGCAGGCTGCGCTCGTCGGCGCGTTCGAGCCGCTGCAGGTCGTTGCGGATCTGTCGCGCGCGGGCGCCGAGCACATAGCCGCCATCGCCCAGCACCGACAGCAGCGGGCCGTCGGCGACGCGGTTGTTGGCCGTCCACAACCGGCCATCGGCCGGATCGGCGAGCGGCTCGACCAGCTGGGTGGAGATCGGCCAGGCCGGGCAGGGCGCGGCGGGCCGGCCCTGCGCATCGAACGCGGCCGAGGCGCTGGGCAGCATCAGGGCGCTGGCCTCGCAGCCGGGCGTGCGCTGCGGCAGCGGCCCGAGCAGGCGCCAGGCGATGCGGCCGCCGGCGTCGGCGAGCAGCAGGTTCTGCGCGGGCACGGCGACGTGCCCGGCCATGCGCAGCGCGTCGTCCAGATCGCCGGCGCGGGCGAAGTCGTCCAGGCCCAGGTTGAGCGCGCAGGGCAGGTGCCCGACCCAGCGCAGCGCCAGTGCCTGGCCGCCGGGCAGGTCCTCGACCAGCGGACCGTAGGCGCTCTGGCGCACTTCGAGGGTCTGCGACGCGGCGCCGGCCACGGTGAGCGTCTCGCGGTACACGCGCACCGGCGCGCAGCCGGGCGCGGGCGTGGCGGCGCAGGGCGTGATGCGGAACAGGTCGGCGGTGTCGGCAAAGCCGTTGGTGAAGCCCCAGGCCACGTGCGTGTTGCTGCCCACGATCACCGCCGGCAGCCCCGGCAGGCTGAAGCCGGTCACGTCCACGCGGCCGCCCGGCGCGCGCGGATCGGCGTAGCGCAGGCGTACGCGGAACCAGAGGTTGGGCGCGCGCAGGGCCAGGTGCATGTCGTCGGCGACGATGGCGCGGCCATCGGCGGTGTGGGCCGCGGCCACGGCGAAGTTGTTGCTGCCCGGGGCCAGCGCTTCGCCGCCAGCGCCGGCCGACGCGGCGGCCGGCAGGGTGCGCAGGTCCACGACATCGGCGCCAGGCAGCACCGCATCCTCGCGCGGCGCGCCCTGCAGGGGCGCGTCCCAGTGGCTGCCGTCGTGGCCGAGCAGGGCGAACAGGGCCGGCGACAGGCGCTGCTGCAGCTTCCACAGCGACAGGGCGCGGGCGTCGTCGGCGTCCTGCAGGTCGAAGTACATCGCATCGCCGGTGAGCACGGCATCGGCCGCGGTCCACGGCTGCGGCCGCTGGCGCAGCAGCAGGTAGGGCCAGGGCCGCACGCGCAGCGCGGCCAGGCCTGCGTTGACCCCGGCGGTGTAGGCGTCCAGTTCGGCGCGATGGTCGCCGGCGAAGGCATCCAGGCCGGCCTCGGCGCGGGCGCGCATGCGGTGCAGGCGATGGCGCCGGTCCAGCGGCAGGGCGCGGGCGCCGAACAGCGCGGCCAGCTCGCCGGCCGAGGTCCGTCGCATCAGGTCCATCTCGAAATAGCGCTCCTGCGCATGGACGTAGCCGAGCGCGCGTGCCGCATCGGCCGGGTTGTCGGCCTCGATGGTCACCGTGCCCAGCGCGTCGCGGCTGATGCTCGCCGGGCCCGACAGGCCGGCGATCCGGCGCTGTCCGTCCAGCGTGGCCAGGCTGCCGCGCAGCAACAGCCAGGCGACCAGCGCCAGCAGCAGGCACAGCACCAGCAGGGACAGCAGGACACGACGCAGCCAGCGGATCATTCGGGGCGGTTCCGGCCAGCAGGGGGAGGCTGGCCCGCGCACAGCATGCCCGGATTGTGTGAAGCCGGGACGGCATCGGCGCGGGCTGCGAGTGAAAGTGATTCCGTTTAAGACATCGTCCGCGCCGATGCGCGACCATGGCGGCCGTTCCAGTCACGAGGTTCCGCCATGAAAGGCCATCCCGAGGTCATCGCCTGCCTGATCGACCTGCTGCGCGGCGAGCTTGCCGCCCGCGATCAGTACTTCCTGCATTCGCGCCGCTACGAGGACCAGGGCCTGCAGCGGCTGTACGAGCGCATCGGCCACGAGATGGAAGAGGAGACCGAGCACGCCGACGCGATCCTGCGCCGCATCCTGTTCCTGGAAGGCGACCCGGACATGCGCCCGCATCCGTTCACCCCCGGCAAGACCGTGGTGGAGATGCTCGAGGCCGATCTGCAGACCGAGTACAAGGTGCGCGCCGACCTGGCCGCCGGCATGAAGCTGTGCGAGGAGAAGGGCGACTACGTCAGCCGCGACATGCTGCTGGCGCAGCTGCGCGATACCGAGGAAGACCACGCCTGGTGGCTGGAACAGCAGCTGGGCCTGATCAAGCGCATCGGCCTGGCGCTGTACCAGACCTCCAAGATCGGCGACGGCAGCGCGACCGCGCAGCACTGAAGGCCGCGCCTAGGGTTACAACGCAAGACGCCGGGCAGTGCCCGGCGTCTTCGTTTGCGTCGATCGTGCGGCGCGCGCCGCGCTGCTCAGGCCGCCTCGTAGGCGCCGTAGCCGCGCAGGCGCTCGTAGCGGCGCTGCAGCAGGGTGTCCACCGGCACGTCGGCCAGGGCATCCAGTTCGCCCAGCAGCACGGCCTTCAGGCGCGTGGCCATGGCACGCGGGTTGCGGTGGGCGCCGCCGGTGGGTTCGCGCACGACCTTGTCCACCAGGCCCAGCTCGCGCAGGCGCCTGGCGGTCAGGCCCAGCTGCTCGGCCGCGTCCTTGGCCTTGCCCGCGTCCTTCCACAGGATCGAGGCGCAGCCTTCCGGGGTGATGACCGAATAGGTGCTGTACTCGAGCATGATCGTGCGATCGCCCACGCCGATGGCCAGCGCGCCGCCCGAGCCGCCTTCGCCGATCACCGTGCACACGATCGGCACCTTCAGCTCGGCCATCTCCATCAGATTGCGGGCGATGGCCTCGGACTGGCCGCGCTCCTCGGCGTCGATGCCGGGCCAGGCGCCGGCGGTGTCGATCAGGGTGAGGACCGGCAGGCCGAAGCGTTCGGCCATCTTCATCAGGCGCAGCGCCTTGCGATACCCCTCCGGCTTGGGCATGCCGAAGTTGCGCATGATCTTTTCCTTGGTGGCGCGGCCCTTCTGGTGGCCGATCAGCATCACCGGGCGCCCGTCGATGCGGGCCAGGCCGCCGACGATGGCCTTGTCGTCGGCGAAGGCGCGATCGCCGGCCAGTTCCTGGAACTCGTCGCAGAACACCTTGATGTAGTCCAGCGTGTAGGGCCGGGCCGGATGGCGCGAGAGCTGGCTGACCTGCCACGGGGTCAGGTCGCGGAAGATCTGCGCGGTGCGCGTGCGCAGCTTGGTCTGCAGGGCGCGCACTTCGGCATCGACATTGACCGCCGGACCGGCGCTGGCGCTGCGCAGCTCCTGAATCTTGGCTTCCAGATCGGCGATGGGCTGTTCGAAATCGAGGTAGTTGGGATTCATCGGCAAGCGGTGAGCCGTAAAGCGGGGGAGTTTAGCCGATGCGGGCACAAGGCCCCGTACCGGGGGGTGTGGTGCGGCGCGCGGGCCTAGTGCGCCCAGGGGCGGTGGCCGACGGCCATCTTCACGGTGCGCACGCCGGGCAGCTCGCGCAGGGTGCCCATCAGGTCGGCATCGACGCTCACCGACTGGCTGCCGTTGATCTCGACCATGCCGGCCACCCCGCCCGGCAGCAGCAGGTCCAGGCGCAGCGAGGTACGCCCGGGGCGATGCTGGTCGAGCAGGGCCTCGATGCGCTGCAGCACGCCGGGCACGCGCAGGTCCAGGCGCACCGACAGCTTCTGCGTGGCCTGGACCAGCTGGGCGTAGTCCCAGACCTGGCGCAGGCGCAGGCTGTAGCCGCCGTTGAACTCGTCCTCGCGCAGCTCGCCCTTGACCACCAGGATGCGGTCGCGGGTCAGCAGCTGGCCGAACTCGGCCATCGCATCGGAGAAGGCGCTGCACTCCAGGCGGCCGCGACCGTCCTCCAGGGTGATGAAGCTCTGGCTGTCGCCCTTCTGCCGCACGGCGACCACCTTGCCGGCCAGCACCGCGACCACGCCGGGGCGCCACTTGCGCTCGCCGCCGCCACCGCCGCCGGACTGGCTGGACCAGATCGTGTCCAGGCTGCCCAGGTCGTTGCCGACCAGGGCGCGCAGATCCTCGCGGTAGGGATCCATCGGATGGCCGGACAGGTAGAAGCCCAGCGTGTCGCGCTCGGCCGCCAGCTTGTGCGCCAGCGGCGCCTCGTCGCATTCGGGCAGCTCGATGTGGATGTCATCGCCGCCGGCGCTGGAGCCGAACATGTCCACGATGCCGGCGTTGCGGTTGCGCGCCAGCTGGTCGATGGCCTTCATCACCTCGGGTACCTGCAGCATCAGCGAGGCGCGGTTCTTGCCCAGCTCGTCCAGCGCGCCGGCGTTGATCATCGCCTCCAGCGTGCGGCGGTTCAGGCGCGCGGCCTCGGTGCGCTTGCAGAAATCCAGCAGGTCGCGGTACGGGCCGCCGCGCTGGCGCTCGGCCACGATCGCCTCGCACGCGCCCTGGCCCACGCCCTTGATCGCGCCCAGGCCGTAGCGGATGGTGGTCGCATCGGTGGCCACGAACATGAAGTCCGAGTGGTTCACCTCCGGCGGCAGGATCTCCAGCGACAGGCCGCGCGCGTCGGCCAGGAAGCCCACCACCTTGTCGGTGTTGTCCATGTCCGAGGACAGCGTGGCGGCCATGAACTCGGCCGGGTAGTGCCGCTTGAGCCAGGCGGTCTGGTAGCTGACCAGCGCATAGGCCGCCGCGTGCGACTTGTTGAAGCCGTAGCCGGCGAACTTCTCCATCAGGTCGAAGATCTCGTCGGCCTTGGCCTGATCCACGCCTCCCTTGGCGGCGCCCTCGCGGAAGATCTCGCGGTGCTTGGCCATCTCGGCCGGCACCTTCTTGCCCATCGCGCGGCGCAGCAGGTCGGCGCCGCCCAGCGAGTAGCCGCCGACGATCTGCGCCATCTGCATGACCTGCTCCTGGTACACCATGATCCCGTAGGTGTCCTGCAGCATGTCCACCGTGCGCGGATCGGGGTACTCGAACTCCTGCTGGCCGTGCTTGCGCGCGATGAAGTCCGGGATCAGGTCCATCGGGCCGGGGCGGTACAGCGACACCAACGCGATCAGGTCCTCGAAGCGGTCCGGCCGGGCGTCCTTGAGCATGCGCCGCATGCCCGAGGATTCGAACTGGAACACCGCACCGGTGTTGGCCGCGGCGAAGATGTCGCGATAGGTGGGCACGTCGTCCAGCGGCAGCGCCGCGATGTCCACCGGCTCGATCCCGGCGCGCGCATGGCGCGCGTTGATCGCCTTGACCGCCCAGTCGATGATGGTCAGCGTGCGCAGGCCGAGGAAGTCGAACTTCACCAGGCCCACGGCTTCCACGTCGTTCTTGTCGAACTGGGTGACCGGGTTCTTGCCGCGCGTGCCCTCGTCGTGTTCGGCGAACAGCGGGCTGAAATCGCTCAGCGGCGAGGGCGCGATGACCACGCCGCCGGCGTGCTTGCCGGCGTTGCGGGTGAGGTCTTCTAGCTGGCGCGCCAGGTCGATCAGGTCGCGCACGTCGTCTTCGCTGCCGTAGCGCTGGATCAGCTCGGCCGAGGCCATCTCGCTGTCCTTGCCTTCGCCCATCGCGTCCTTGAGCGTGATGCCCAGGATGTTGGGAATCAGCTTGGCCACGCCATCGACGAAGCCGTACGGGAAGCCCAGCACGCGCCCGCAGTCGCGCACCACCGCCTTGGCCGCCATGGTGCCGTAGGTGATGATCTGGCTGACCCGGTCGCGGCCGTACTTGCGCGCGACGTAGTCGATCACCTCATCGCGCCGGTCCATGCAGAAGTCGATGTCGAAGTCGGGCATCGACACGCGTTCGGGGTTGAGGAAACGCTCGAACAGCAGGTTGTACGGCAGCGGATCCAGATCGGTGATCTGCAGCGCCCAGGCCACCAGCGAGCCGGCGCCCGAACCGCGACCCGGGCCGATCGGGATGCCCTGGTTCTTGCCCCACTGGATGAAGTCGGCCACGATCAGGAAGTAGCCGGGGAAGCCCATCTTGATGATGGTGTCCAGCTCGAATTCGAGCCGGTCCACGTAGTCCTGGCGCGTCTTGCCCGGCGCCAGCGGATTCTTCTCCAGGCGCGCGTCCAGGCCGCGGCGCGACTCGCTACGGATCCAACTGTCCAGCGTCTCCTCGTCCGGCACCGGGTAGGCCGGCAGGAAGTAGGTGCCGAGCTTGAGCTCGATGTTGCAGCGCTGCGCCAGCGCCCAGGTGTTGTCGATCGCGTCGGGCACGTCGGCGAACAGCTCGGCCATCTGCTCGGCGGACTTGAGGTATTGCTCGCGGCTGTACTCGCGCGGGCGCTTGGGATCGTCCAGCACGCGCCCGGAGGCGATGCACACGCGCGCCTCGTGCGCATCGAAGCCCTCGGGCGTGAGGAAGCGCACGTCGTTGCTGGCGATCACCGGCAGCCCGCGCGCGGCGGCCGCGTGCAGGGCGAAGGCGTTGAACGCCTCCTCGCCCTCGCGCTGGGTGCGGGTCAGCTCCAGGTGCAGGCTGTCGTCGAAGGCGCGCTGCCAGTCGGCGATGTGCTGCTCGGCCAGGTCGTGGCGGCCGCTGGCGGCCAGGCGCCCGGCCTGGCTGTTGCGGCCGATGATGCCGAACAGGCCCGAGGTGTCCTCGCGCAGCCAGGCCGGATCGATCGCCACCCCGTCGGTGCGATGTCCCTCCAGCCAGGCGCGCGTGAGCAGGCGCGACAGGGTCAGGTAGCCGCCGTGGTCGCGGCACAGCAGGGTGATCGGCCACGGCGTGCCGTCTTCCTCGATCACGCTGACGTCGGCGCCGGCGATGGCCTTCATGCCGACCTTTTCGCAGGCGTTGTAGAACTTCACCAGCGCGAACAGGTTGTTGCGGTCGGTCACCGCCAGCGCCGGGGCCTGCAGTTCGACCGCGCGGCTGACCAGGTTGGGCCGCTTGGCCTTGGACGGCAGGCCCTCGTCCGGTTTCTCGGGCACGCGGATGGTCGAATCCGCCAGCGAGAATTCGGTGTGCAGGTGCAGGTGGATGAAGCGGGAAGACATCGGGGTCAGTGTACGCAAGCCGGCCTGCGCGGGGCAGGCTTGACAGGCCCGCGGGTCGGCGCGGGCCGGCCTCTACGCGTTCAGGCCCAAAGGCCTAGAACAATGCGACCTGTCCCAGCCCGGCCCGGCGCGCGGCGGCCTCGCGCACCGGCGCGAAGCTGTGACGGTGCTGCGGGCAGGGGCCGTGCGCGTCGAGCGCGGCCAGGTGCGCGGGCGTGCCGTAGCCCTTGTGCACGGCGAACCCGTATTCGGGATGGGTCTGGTGCAGCTCGCGCATCATCCGGTCGCGGGTGACCTTGGCCAGGATCGAGGCGGCCATGATCGCCCGGTCGCGGCCGTCGCCGCCGATCAGCGCATGGCCGGGGCAGGGCAGGCCGGCGGGCACGCGGTTGCCGTCGATATGGGCCACGCCGGCCACGTGCGCCACCGCTTCCACCGCCAGGCGCATGCCGAGCATCGTGGCCTGGTAGATGTTGAGCCGGTCGATGTCGGGCACCTCCAGCACCACCACGTGCCAGGCCAGCGCACGCTCGGTGATGCGGCCGTAGAACAGCTCGCGCTTGGCGGCGGTGAGTTGCTTGGAGTCGTCCAGCCCGTTGATGCGCGGCCGCGCCGGGTCGAACACCACCGTCGCCACCGTCAGCGGCCCGGCCAGCGGCCCGCGCCCGGCCTCGTCGACGCCGGCGACGAGCAGCCGGGACTCGGGACCGGGGACCGGGGACCCGTGGACGGGCGCTAGCGGATCGATCGCGCTCATGCCTGCTGCTCCGGGTCCCGGGTCCCGGGTCCCCGGTCCCGGAGGAGTTCATCCACCGCATCCGCCGCGCGCGCCGAGGCGTCCTGGCGCAGCAGGGCGTGCAGCTCCAGATAGCGTCCCTGCAGCGCGGCGACCGCCTCGGGATGCGCGAACCACGCCAGCACGGCCGCGGCCAGCCGGTCAGGCGTGCAGTCTTCCTGCATCAGCTCGGGCGCGAGGTCCTCACCGGCCAGGATGTTGGGCAGGGCGAAGCGCTTGACCTTCAGCAGACGCAGCCTGCGCGCCAGCCAGGCCGAGGCCGGGGCGACCTTGTAGCCCACCACCATCGCGCGCTTGGCCAGCATCGCCTCCAGCGTGGCCGTGCCCGAGGCCAGCAGCACCACGTCGCTGGCGACCATCGCCTCGCGCGCCTGGCCATCGAGCAGGCGCGGACGCGGCGAGCGGAAGGGCGTGGCGGCCAGCAGCGGCTCCAGCACGGCGTGCACGGCCGGGTTGGCGGCCGGAATCAGCACCTGCAGGCCAGGCACCTGCTCGGCCACGCGCAGGGCGGCATCGATGAAGTCCTGCGCCAGACGGCCGACCTCGCCCATGCGGCTGCCGGGCAGCACCGCCAGCACCGGCCGCGTGCCCAGTCCCAGCGCCGCGCGCGCGGCCTCGCGATCGGGCTGCAGCGGCAGCGCATCGGCCATGGGATGGCCGACATAGCGCGCATCCACGCCATGGCGCGCGTAGATGTCCGGTTCCATCGGGAACAGGCACAGCACCAGGTCGGCGCTGCGGCCGATCCGGTCGGCGCGCTTCTCGCGCCAGGCCCAGACCGAGGGGCTGACGTAATGCACGGTGGGCACGCCGCGCTGCTTGAGCCAGCGCTCCATGCCCAGATTGAAATCCGGCGCATCGATGCCGATGAACACGTCCGGCTGCCAGTCCAGCAGCTGCTGGCGCAGCGACTTGCGCAGGCGCAGCAGGCGCGGCAGATGGCGCAGGACCTCGGTCAGGCCCATCACCGCCAGTTCGCTGGCGTCGAACCACGCATCCAGCCCGGCCGCGCGCATGCCCGGACCGCCGATGCCGGCGAAGCGGGCCTCGGGATGGCGGTGGCGCAGCTGTGCGATCAATCCGGCGCCGAGCGCATCGCCGGAGGCCTCGCCGGCCACCAGCGCGATACGCGGCGCGCGTGCGCCCTGCGGACCTGCCATCAGCTCGGCCAGGGTGCGCGAGGAGCCGGCCGTCGTAGGCATCAGGCGTGCACCGCTCAACGCACCAGGCGGCGCTCGCCGTGGGCGATGAAGTCGAGCATGGCCTGCACATCGCTGCTGTCCTTGGCCTGCTCGGCCAGCTGCGCCTGGGCCTCGGCCAGCGGCAGGCCGGCCACGTACAGCGTGCGGTAGGCGCGCTTGATCGCGGCGATACGCTCGGCATCGAAGCCGCGGCGCTTGAGGCCTTCGCTGTTGATGCCGCGCGGGCGGCCATGATCGTCGGCGGCGAACATGGTGAACGGGGCGACATCGCCGCCGACCAGTGCGCCCATGCCGATGAAGGCGTGCGCGCCGACGCGGCAGAACTGATGCGCGCCGGAGAAGCCGCTGAAGATCACCCAGTCCTCGACCGTCACATGCCCGGCTAGGGTGGTGTTGTTGGAGAACACGCAGTGGTTGCCGACATGGCAGTCGTGCGCCACGTGGGTATAGGCCAGCATCCAGTTGTCATCGCCGATGCGGGTGACGGTGGTGCCGGTGACGGTGCCGCGGTTGAGCGTGACGAACTCGCGGAACACGTTGCGGTCGCCGATCACCAGTTCGGTGCGCTCGCCGGCGAACTTCTTGTCCTGCGGCGGTCCGCCCACGGCGACATGGCCGACGAAATGGTTCTCGCGGCCGATGCGGGTCGGGCCGGTGATCGAGCAGTGCGGGCCGACGATGCTGCCATCGCCCACTTCCACATCGGCGCCGATCAGGCTGAACGCACCGACCTGCACGCCGACGCCGAGCCTGGCGCCCGGGTCGACCACGGCCGAAGGGTGGATCAGGGTCTGCGCCATCGGCTCAATCTCCCTTGCCCTTGTCGACCTCGGCGCACAGCATCTCGGCGCAGGCGACCTGCTTGCCGTCCACGCGCGCGATGCCCTCGTACACGGCCATGTTGCGGATCTTGCGCTTGATGGTGACCTCCATCTCCAGGCGGTCGCCCGGCACCACCGGCGCGCTGAACTTCACGTTCTCCACCTTGACCAGGTAGAACAGCTTGCACGCGGCGGCCTCGCCGTTGGCGATCTGGGTGATCAGGCCGCCGGCCTGGGCCAGCGCCTCGATGATCAGCACGCCCGGCATCACCGAGCGCTCGGGGAAGTGCCCCATGAAGAACGGCTCGTTGAAGGTGACGTTCTTGTAGGCCTTGATGCGCGTGTCCGGCTCGAGTTCGGTCACCCGGTCCACCAGCAGGAACGGATAGCGATGCGGCAGCAGGCGCTGGATGGTTTCGATGGTGAGCGGCAGTTCCAGGTTCATCGTCATGGTGCTTCTTGGGTGTCCTTGCCGGAGGGAATCCGGCGGGCGAGCGCATCGAGCTGGCGGAAACGCGCCGCGTTCTTGCGCCAGGTGCGGACATCGGTGATGGGAAGGGAAGAGGCGTAGGTGCCCGGCTCGGTCACGGGACCTGCGACCATGGACATGGCCAGCACGGTGACTTTGTCGCCGATCTCCAGGTGGCCGGCCACGCCGACCTTGCCGGCCAGCATGCAGTACTGGCCGATCTTCGCGCTCCCTGCGATACCCACCTGCGCGGCCATGGCGGTGTGCGCGCCGACCTGCACGTTGTGGGCGATCTGGATGAGGTTGTCCACCCGCACATCCTCGGCCAGCACGGTGTCTTCCAGCGCGCCGCGATCGATACAGGTGTTGGCGCCGATCTCGCAATCGTCGCCGATCACCACGCCGCCCAGCTGCGGCACGTTGAGCCAGCGCCCGGCCTCCATCGCCAGGCCGAAGCCCTGCGCGCCGAGCACGGCGCCGGGATGCACGCGCACGCGTCGACCCAGGCGCACGCGCACCACCAGGGTGACGCGGGCGACGAGCTCGCAGCCTTCTTCCAGGCTGCAGTCCTCGCCGATCACGCAACCCGGGCCGACGATGCAGCGCTCGCCGACCACGCTGTTGGCGCCGATGTAGACATGCGCGCCGATGCTGGCGCTGGCGGCGATGCGCGCGGAAGGCTCGATCACCGCGCTGGGGTGAATGCCGGGCGCGCGCGGATAGGTCGGCTCGAACAGCTCGGAGACCTTGGCGAAAGCCGCATGCGGATCCTTGGCCACCAGCGCCACGCCGCGCACGCCCTCGACGTGATCGCGGCCGACGATCACCACCGAGGCCTGCGTGGAGGCCAGCAGGTCGGCGTAGCGCGGATTGGCCAGGAAGGCCAGCTGCCCGGGCTGCGCGCCGGCCAGCGTCGCCACGCCGGTCACGACGGTGTCGCCATCGCCATGCAGTTCCAGGCCGAAGCGCTCGGCCAGGGCGCCAGCCGTCTGGGAAGAAGGAGTGGTCATCGGCGGCATTTTACCCCGGACCCGCACCGCACAAGCGAAGGCCCGGTCGAGCCGGGCCTTTGCCTGTGCCAGCGAGGGTCGACGCGTGGCGCTTAGAACGAGCCGCCGAAGGTGAACTGCAGGCGCTCGATCTCATCGCCCGGCTGGGTCTTGAGCGGGAAGGCGTAGCTGATCGAGATCGGGCCCACCGGCGCGCGCCACAGCAGCGCCACGCCCGTGGAGGCGCGCAGGTCGTTGGCGTGGAAGTTGTCGTAGCCGTTGAACACGTTGCCCACGTCGATGAAGGCCGAGATGCGCGCGGCGTTGGAATCGAACAGCTTCGGGAACAGCATCTCGATCTGGCCGATCGTCTTGAGCGAACCACCCAGCGGCTGGCCGCGGTTGTAGTAGGCGGTCGGTTCCGAACGCGGGCCCAGGGTGTTGTCCTCGAAGCCGCGCACCGAGCGCACGCCGCCGGCGTAGAAGTTCTCGTAGAACGGCAGGCCGGTGGCGGTGAAGGTCTCCGCGACCGCGCCGGCCGTGCCGCACGCCACGGCGACGTCGGTGGCCGGGTCCTTGCAGATCACGCGCGAGGTGTCGCTGCCGTAACTGTTGCCGTAGCCGATCTCACCACCGGTGCGCAGCACGAAGGCCGGGCTGAGCGGCCAGTACTTGGAGAACTCGTAGTTGAGCTTGTAGTACTCCACGGTCGAGCCGGGCAGGGTGATTTCCGCCGAGACGCGCTGATAGGTGCCGCGGGTGGGCATCCAGTAGTCGTTGCGCGTATCGCGCGCCCAGCCGACCTGGGTGCGCCAGGCGTGGAAGGTGCGGCTGCCCAGCGCCTTGACGTAGTCGACGATGGCCTGCGGGGTGTAGTTGTCGTAGGTGCTGACCTGGGTCGAGTCGACGCCGAACATGACCGAGATGCTGTCGCTCTCGCTCAGCGGGATGCCCAGGATCGTCTGCGCGGCGACGTTACGCGAGGAGTACGCGGCGGTGTTGTAGTCCGAGTAGTCCAGGTCGCTGTAGGACAGGTTGTAGCCCAGCGACACGCCGTCGTCGGTGAAGTACGGGTTGGTGAAGGAGAACGAGTAGCGGCTCAGGTAGTCGCTGCGCGAGGCCTCGACCGATACGCGGTTGCCGCCGCCCAGGAAGTTGTTCTGCGACAGCTGCACCGAGGTGGTGATGCCGGACAGCTGCGAATAGCCCAGGCCGAACACGAAGCTGCCCGAGGTGGTTTCCTTGACGTTGTAGATCACGTCCACCTGATCGCGCGTGCCCGGCACCGGCTGGGTCTGCACGTCCACGGTCTCGAAATAGCCCAGGCGCTGCAGGCGGATCTTGGAACGGTCGATCGCCGCCTGCGAGTACCAGGCGCCTTCGAACTGGCGCATCTCGCGGCGCAGCACCTCGTCGGCGGTGCGGCTGTTGCCCTTGAACTCGATGCGGCGCACGTTGACGCGCGGGCCCGGCACGACCTGGAAGTTGATGCCGACCGTGCGCTTGTCGCGGTCGATGGTCGGGATCGGATTGACCTGGGCGAAGGCGTAGCCGATGTTGCCCAACGTGGCGGTGATGCCGTCGGAGGTCATCTCCAGCAGGCGGCGCGAGAAGATCTGGCCCTTGCGCACCAGCACCATCTTCTCCACGCGCTCCTGCGGCAGGATCGTGTCGCCGCTGACCTTGACGTCCGAGACGGTGTACTGCTCGCCCTCGGTCACCCCGCCGGTGATGAACATGTCCTTCTTGTCCGGGCTGATCGCGACCTGGGTCGAATCCAGGCTGAAATCCACGTAGCCGCGGTCCAGGTACCAGGAGTTGAGCTTCTCGATGTCGCCGGAGAGCTTTTCCTTGGAGTACTGGTCGTCGCGCTTGTACCAGGACAGCCAGTTGTGTTCCTGCGACTCCCAGCCCTCGCGGATGTCTTCCTGCGGGAACTTCTCGGTGCCGATCAGGTTGATGTGGCGGATCTTGGCCGCCTTGCCTTCCTTGATCGCGATGGTCACGTCCACGCGGTTGCGGTCCAGCGGGCTGACCGTCGGGGTGATCTGGACGTTGTACTTGCCGCGGTTGTTGTACTGGCGCACCAGCTCCTGGGTGACGCGGTCCAGCGCCAGGCGGTCGAAGGTGCCGCCCTCGGACAGGCCGATGTCGTTCAGGCCTTTGGTCAGGTCCTCGGTCTTGATGTCCTTGTTGCCGGTCAGCGTCAGCTTGTTGATCGCCGGACGCTCCTTCAGCGTGACCACCAGGATCGAGCCCTGGCGCGAGAGCTGCACGTTCTCGAAGAAGCCGGTCTTGTACAGCGCGCGGATCGCCTCGCCGATCTTGGCCTGGGTCACCGTGTCGCCGCGCTCGATCGGCAGGTAGGTCAGCACCGTGCCGCTGGAGATGCGCTGCACCCCGTCCACGCGGATGTCGCTGGCCACGAAGTCCGAGGCCGAGGCCGGGGCGGCCGGCTGCGTGCCGAAGGCCGGCGCGGACGGCTGCTGCTGCGAGCCGAACGGCGGCACCGTGCCGGTCGACTGGGCCCAGGCCGGTGCCGCGATGGCCGAAGCCAGGGCAAGGGCGAGCAGGCGGCGGGTCGGGAGTCGCGTCATCATCACATCCGTCGAAAAACTGGTTTTGGAGTGACCCCGTGCGGGGCCGGGCCGCGACGCGGCCATGGAAGAGGTAGTGGAGGGCATCAGATCACCGGGCGCAGGATATCGTTGTACAGCGCCAGCCCCATCAGGCCAGCCAGGAAGGCCAGGCCCACGAACTGGCCCGCAGCCATGGCCCGCTCGCTGAGCGGGCTGCCCTTGACCAACTCGATAAGGTAATACAGCAGGTGTCCGCCGTCCAAGACCGGGATCGGCAGCAGGTTGACGATGGCCAGGCTCAGCGAGAGCAGGGCCAGGAACTGCAGGAACCAGGTCAGGCCGCGTTCGGCCGAGGCATTGGCCACCTTGGCGATGGTGATCGGCCCGGAAACGCCCTGCAGCGAGGCGTGGCCGGTCACCATGCGCCGGATCATGCCCAGCGAATCGGAGGCCAGCTGCCAGGTCTGGCGCAGGGCGGCGGGGATCGCCTGCAGCGGCCCGTAGCGCTGCAGCGCGTCGTAGGCCGGGGCGGTGTCGCGGCCCAGGGAGATGCCCAGACCCCAGTAATGCGCGCCGCTGGCCGGGTCGGTCATCTGCCGCGGCCGCAGCGGCAGGGCCAGGCGGCTGCCCTCGCGTTCGACCTCGATCATGACCTCGCCGCCGCGCGCGCCCAGGGTCTGCACCAGCGGACGCAGGTCGGCGGCCTGCTGCACCGGCTCGCCGTCGATGGCGGTGATCAGGTCGCCGACCTGCAGCACGCCGGCGGCGGGCGAATCGGCCGCGACCGCGCGCACCTGCGCCGGATCGACCAGGAACTGCCAGCGCAGGCCCAGCGTCCCGGCCACGTCCTGCTCGTTGAAGCCGGCCGGCACGCGCGAGGTGTAGACCGTGCGTTCCAGCGTATTGCCCGCCGCGTCCTCGACCCGGGCGCGCGCGTCGCGCCCGTCCATCGCCGCGCCGGTCAGCTCGATCGTGGCCTCGGTCGCGGTCGGGGTGCTGCGACCGTCCACGTCCAGGATGCGGTCGCCCGGGCGCAGGCCGGACTGCTGGGCGATGCCGGCCACGTGGCCGACCACCGGGGCGAAATCCTCCTTGCCGATCACGAACATGGCCCACAGCAGGGCCACGCACAGGATCAGGTTAGCGATCGGCCCGGCCGCGACGATGGCGATGCGCTGGCCGACCGGCTTGCGGTTGAAGGCCTCGTGCAGGCGCTCGGCGGGCACGTCGGCCTCGCGCTCGTCCAGCATCTTGACGTAGCCGCCCAGCGGGATCGGCGCGATGGCGAACTCGGTGCCGTGGCGGTCGCGGCGCGACCACAGCGGCTTGCCGAAGCCCACCGAGAAGCGCAGCACGCCCACGCCGCAACGGCGCGCGACCCAGTAATGGCCGAATTCATGGAAGGTGACCAGCACGCCGAGTGCGACGATCAGCCACCAGATGGAGCCTGCGATATCACTCATGCGGAAACGGCGTGGCCTGTGGTGCGGTGGATCCAGTCCTGGCTGAAGCGCCGCGCGAGGCCATCGGCCGCCAGCAGCGCCTCCAGCGTCTCGGCCGGGGCATGCGCATGGGCGGCGAGGGCATCCTCGACCAATGCAGGGATCGCTAGGAAACCGATCCGGCCCTGAAGAAAGGCTGAAACGGCCGATTCGTTGGCCGCGTTGAGCACCGCCGGCGCCGCGCCGCCGGCCGCCAGGGCCTCCCAGGCCAGCCGCAGGCAGGGGAAGGCCTCCATGTCCGGTGCCTCGAAGTCCAGCCGGCCGTGCGCCAGCAGGTCCAGCCCGCCCACGCCCGATTCCAGCCGCTGCGGCCAGCCCAGGCCGACCGACAGGGCGGTGCGCATGTCCGGCAGGCCCAGCTGGGCCAGAGTCGAGCCGTCGATGAAGTCCACCAGCGAATGCACCAGGCTCTGCGGGTGTACCAGCACGTCCAGCCGCTCGCGGCCGACGTCGAACAGGTGCGCGGCCTCGATCAGCTCCAGGCCCTTGTTCATCAGCGTGGCCGAATCCACCGAGATCTTCGGCCCCATCGACCACTTGGGATGGGCCACGGCCTGGGCCACGGTGACCGTCTCCAGCGAGGCGCGGCTGCGCCCGCGGAACGGCCCGCCCGAGGCGGTCAGGATGATCCGGCGCACCTGCGCCCCGGCCTGGCGCGAGCCCAGGCACTGGAAGATGGCGTTGTGTTCGCTGTCGATCGGCACGATGTCCGCGCCGGAGGCCTGCGCCGCGGCGATCACCAGGGCGCCGGCCAGCACCAGCGATTCCTTGTTGGCCAGCAGCAGGCGCTTGCCGGCGCGCGCGGCGGCCAGGGTGGAGGACAGCCCGGCGGCGCCGACGATGGCGGCCACGACCGTGTCGCAGGCCTGACCGGCCACCAGCGCGTCCAGCGCCGCCTCGCCGGCATGCGCCTGGATGGCGGACAGGCCGGCGTCGGCCAGCGCGTCGCGCAGCTCGGCGTAGCGGGCCGGATCGGCGATCACGGCATGGTCGGGACGGTGGCTGCGGCACAGCGCGACCAGCGCCGGGACATTGCTGCCGGCCGCCAGCACGGTCGCGCGCAGCTGGTCCGGGTGCCGGGCGATCACGTCCAGCGCGGAGCTGCCGATCGAGCCGGTGGCGCCGAGCACGGCGACGCGACGCGAGAAGGGAACAGGCGCATCCATCGGCTTAGAACCCCAGCAGCTCGCGGCCGATCAGGAACACCGGCAGCGCGGCGATCACGCCGTCGATGCGGTCCAGCACGCCGCCGTGGCCGGGGATCAGGTGGCCGGAATCCTTGGCCCCGACATGTCGCTTGAGCAGGCTCTCGAACAGGTCGCCGGCCACCGAGAACAGCACGGTCACCACGCACACCAGGGCCAGCGCCGGCATCTGCGCCAGCGACACGCCCGCCAGCCAGCCGCCGAGCAGGCCGATGACCACGCCGCCGATCAGCCCGCCGGCCAGGCCCTCGATGGTCTTGTTGGGGCTGATGCGCGGGGCCAGCTTGTGCTTGCCGAAGGCGCGCCCGGCGAAATAGGCGCCGCTGTCGGCGGCCCAGACCAGCGCCAGGGCGGTCAGCAGCCACAGATGGCCGCTCATGCCGGCTTTCGGGTCGAAGCTGTTGGAGTGGATCAGGCACAGCGCGCACCAGGCCGGCACCACCGCCAGCGTGCCGGCGGCCAGCTTGAACAGCCGCGCCCAGGTCCGGTGGTCCGAGGCGAAGGCGTAGAAGCGCAGCCACAGCAGCGCCAGCACCCACCACGCCACGCCGACCAGCGACACCAGCTGGAACAGCGCCGGCGAAAGCCCGCTCGGCGCGCGGCTGGCCCAGGTCAGCAGCACCATCAGCGCCAGGTTGAGCAGGACCAGCACGGTGCGCGCCAGGGTGTCGTCCACCTCGGCCAGCTTCAGCCATTCCCACAGGCCGATCAGGAACAGCGCGGCGGCCAGCGCGGCCAGCCACGGCGTGGGCAGCAGCACGATGGCGGCGATCGCCAGCGGCGCCATCACCAGCGCGGCGATCACGCGGACGCGGGTCATGCGGGAGCTCCCTGTGTGGCGACCTGCTCACCGGTCAGGCCGAAGCGGCGCTCGCGCTGGGCGAAATCGTCCAGGGCGGCTTGCAGTACGCCGGCATCCAGGTCGGGCCACAGGGTCTCGGTGAACCACAGTTCGGTATAGGCCAGCTGCCACAGCAGGAAGTTGCTGATGCGGTGGTCGCCGCCGGTGCGGATGAACAGGTCCGGCGGCGGCAGGTCGGCCAGCGCCACGCGCGCATCCAGGCTGGCCTCGTCGATGTCTTCCGGCCGCAGCCGGCCGGCCGCTACCTCCACGGCCAGGGCGCGCGCCGCGTCGGTCAGGTCCTGGCGACCGCCGTAGCTGGCGGCGATCGCCAGGGTCAGCGCGGTGTTGGCGGCGGTCTGCGCCTCGGCCGCGGCCATGCGCGCCACGATCGCCGGTGCGAACCGCGCGCGCTGGCCGATGAAGCGGATGCGCACGCCGCGGCGGTGCAGCTCATCGACCTCGCGCTCCAGCGCGCCCATGAACAGCTTCATCAGCGCACTCACCTCCTCGGCCGGGCGGCCCCAGTTCTCGCTGGAGAAGGCGAACAGGGTCAGCGCCTCGATGCCGCGCTCCAGGCAGAAGTCGATGCACAGGTTGACCGCGCGCGCGCCGGCGCGGTGGCCGATCATGCGCGGGCGATGGCGGCGCTGCGCCCAGCGGCCGTTGCCATCCATGATGATGGCCAGGTGGCGCGGCTGGGCGCGGGGCAGGGCGGGCGGCATGGCGGTCATGAGGGCGGTGTGACCCGCTCAGACGGCCATCAGTTCCTGCTCCTTGGCCTTGACCACCTCGTCGACGTCCTTGATCGCCTTGTCGGTGAGCTTCTGGATCTCGTCCTCGCTGCGGCGCACCTCGTCCTCGGTGATCTGCTTGTCCTTGAGCAGGTCCTTGACCTGCTGGTTGGCGTCGCGGCGCACATTGCGGATGGCGACCTTGGTGTCCTCGCCTTCGCTGTGCACGACCTTGGACAGGTCGCGGCGGCGCTCCTCGGTCAGGGCCGGGATGTTGATGCGGATGACCGTGCCGGCGGTGTTGGGCGTCAGGCCCAGGTCGGAGGCCAGGATGGCCTTCTCCACGGCCGAGACCATCTGCTTCTCCCACGGGGTGATGGTCAGCGAGCGCGCATCGGCCACCGACACGGTGGCCACCTGCGACAGCGGCATGTCCGAGCCGTAGTAGTTGACCTTCAGATGATCGACCAGGGCCGGGGTGGCGCGACCGGTGCGCAGCTTGGTCAGGGCCTGGCGCAGCGACTCGACGCTCTTGTTCATGCGCGCCTGCGCGTCGTTCTTGATGTCGTTCAGCATCGTCGGGTCCTGGGATTCGTCAAACCCGGGATTATAGGTCAAAGCCGGCACTGGCCGGACTTGGGCTCAGTGGTGATGCGGCGCCGATGCCGCTTCGCCGCCGGCGGGGCGGCAGGGCTGCTGGCAGGCCTGGCCGCGCTCGAGCTGCAAGGTGGCGTGGCCGATGCCGAAGCGCTCGGCCAGTGCGCTGGCGGTGGCCTCGATGAAGGCGTCCTCGTCCTGCGCCTCGGGCCGCACCACGTGCGCGGTCAGCGCGGTCTGCCCTGCGCCCAGCGGCCAGATATGCAGGTGGTGCACCGCGGTAACGCCGGGGCGCGAGGCCAGGAAGGCCTCCACGGCGGCCTGGTCGATGTGCCCGGGCACCGCGTCCATGGCCGCGGCGAAGCTCTCGCGCAGCAGGCCGTAGGTGCCGATCGCGATCACCACGCTGATCACCAGGGCAGTGGTCGGGTCCAGCCATTCCCAGCCCAGCCACCACATGCCCAGGCCCGCCAGGACCGCGGCCAGCGACACCGCCGCATCGGCCATCAGGTGCAGCACCGCGCCGCGGCGGTTGAGGTCGCTGCCGCCGTGGCTGTGGCCATGCCCGCTGTGCAGCAGCCAGCCCGCGCCCAGATTGACGGCGATGCCGATCGCGGCCACCACCATCACCGGGATGGCGGGGATCGAGGGCGGCTCGCTGAAGCGGCGGATCGCCTCCCAGGCCAGGCCGCCGGAGAACACCATCAGCACGATCGCGTTGGCCAGCGGCGCCAGCAGGGTGGCCTTGCCCCAGCCATAGGTGTGGCTGGCGGTGGGCTGACGGCGCGCCATGGCCGCCGCCGCCCAGGCCAGGGCCAGGCCGAGGACATCGCCGAGGTTGTGCAGCGCGTCGCTCAGCAGCGCCAGCGAATTGGTGTGGAAACCGTAGCCGGCCTCCAGGGCGGTATAGGCCAGGTTGACCAGCATCGCCACCGCGTAGCCGCGGGTGCCGCTGTCGTGGTCGTGCGCGCCACCGGCGGCGGCGCCGTGCGCGTGGCCATGGTCATGACCGGCGTGGTCATGGCCGTGGTCTGCGTGATCGTGGGAGTGGGAGTGCGCCATGGGGCGGCAGGGTGAGGCCGGCGGGGCGCGGACACAATTACAGGATCACGAAGTGACCGCGCAAGAGCGAGAAGTGCGCGTAGAGGAGTGGAGTGAGGAGTGAGCGAAAGCGGCGGGCTGCAGGCTTCCGCTCACTTCTCTGCGCTCATTCTTCTCAATCGCCTCAGCCCCGGCCTTCCACCAGCGTGCCGATGTTCTCGCCGCGCAGGATGTTCATCAGGTTGCCCGGCACCGACAGGTCGTAGATGCGCAGCGGCACGGCGCTGTCGCGGCACAGGGCGAAGGCGGCGGTATCCATCACCTCCAGGCCGCGGCGGATCACCTCGTCGTAGGTCAGCGTGTCGAAACGCTTGGCGTCGGGGAACTTGCGCGGGTCCTTGTCGTAGACGCCGTCGACCTTGGTCGCCTTGAGCAGCAGATCGGCCTCGATCTCGATCGCGCGCAGCGCCGCGCCCGAGTCGGTGGTGAAGAAGGGGTTGCCGGTGCCGGCGGCGAAGATCGCGATGCGGCCCTTTTCCAGGTGGCGCACGGCGCGGCGGCGGATGTAGTCCTCGCACACGTCGTTGATCTTCAGCGCGCTCATCACGCGCACCTTGGCGCCGAGCTTTTCCAGCGCGTCCTGCATGGCCAGCGCGTTGATGACCGTGGCCAGCATGCCCATCTGGTCGCCGGTGACCCGGTCCATGCCGCCGGCGGCCAGGCCGGCGCCGCGGAAGATGTTGCCGCCGCCGATCACCAGCGCGACCTCGGCGCCCGCATCGCGCGCCTCGATGATCTCGCGGGCGATGCGGCCGATCACCTTTGGATCGATGCCGTAGTCCTCAGATCCCATCAGCGCCTCCCCGGAGAGTTTCAGCAGGATGCGGCGATAGGCGAGGGGCGCGGTCATCGGGGGGGAACCTTGGCTTGGACAAACGTCGGCCAGTCTAGCCGACGCCGGCCGGGGCGAGAAGCGAGGCGTGCGTGGAGAGCAGTGAGCGGGAGCGTCCGCTTTGGCTCACGCCTCACTTCTCAACGCGCACAGCTGCGCTCAGACTTCCAGCGAGGCCAGGTCTCCCTTCGTCTCCAGCCACGTCGCGCGGATGTTTCCGGCGTAGCGGCGTCCGGGCCGTCGCTACGGCTGATAAAAGTGAATCGCCAGGATCACACTTCCAGCGACGCCAGATCGCCCTTGGTTTCGAGCCAGGCCTTCCTGTCCGAAGCCCGCTTCTTGGCCAGCAGCATGTCCATCAGGCCGGTGGTCTGCTCGGCGTCGTCCACGGTCAGCTGGACCAGGCGGCGGGTGTCGGGATGGATGGTCGATTCGCGCAGCTGCGAGGGATTCATCTCGCCCAGGCCCTTGAAGCGGGTCACGTTGACCTGGCCCTTGAGCTTCTCGCGCGCGATCTTTTCCAGCAGCAGGCGCTTCTCCTCCTCGTCCAGCGCGTAGAACACCTGCTTGCCCACGTCCACGCGGAACAGCGGCGGCATCGCCACGAATACGTGGCCGGCGGCGACCAGCGCCGGGAAATGCTTGAGGAACAGGGCCGAGAGCAGGGTGGCGATGTGCAGGCCGTCGGAGTCGGCGTCGGCCAGGATCACCACCTTGCCGTAGCGCAGGCCGGAGATGTCGTCCTTGCCCGGGTCGCAGCCGATGGCGATGGCCAGGTTGTGCACTTCCTCGGAGGCCAGCACGCTGCCGGAGGCCACTTCCCAGGTGTTCAGGATCTTGCCGCGCAGCGGCATGATCGCCTGGAAGTCCTTGTCGCGCGCCTGCTTGGCGCTGCCGCCGGCCGAGTCGCCTTCCACCAGGAACAGCTCGGTGCGCGAGAGGTCCTGGCTGATGCAGTCGGCCAGCTTGCCGGGCAGGGCGGGGCCGGAAGTGACCTTCTTGCGGACGATCTGCTTCTCGGTCTTCAGCCGCGCGCTGGCGCGGTCGATGGCGATCTGGGCGATCTGCAGGCCGGTCTCGACATGCTGGTTGAGCCACAGGCTGAAGGCGTCGTGCGCGGCGCCCTCGATGAAGCCTGCGGCCTGGCGCGAGGACAGGCGCTCCTTGGTCTGGCCGGAGAACTGCGGGTCGGTCATCTTCAGGCTGAGCACGAAGGCGACCCGGTCCCACACGTCCTCCGGCGCCAGCTTGATCCCGCGCGGCAGCAGGTTGCGGAAGTCGCAGAACTCGCGCAGCGCATCGGTCAGGCCCGAGCGCAGGCCGTTGACGTGGGTGCCGTGCTGGGCGGTGGGGATCAGGTTGACGTAGCTCTCCTGCACCAGCTCGCCTTCCGGCACCCAGGCCACGGCCCAGTCCACCACCTCGGTGTCCTTCTTCAGCACGCCGACGAACAGCTCGGCCGGCAGCAGCTCGCGCCCGGCCAGCTCGCCCTTGAGGTAGTCGCGCAGGCCGTCCTCGTAGTGCCAGCTGTCCTGCTCGCCGGTGGCCTCGTCGAACAGCTTGACCGTTAGGCCCGGGCACAGCACGGCCTTGGCGCGCAGCAGGTGGCGCAGGGCGCGCACGTTGATCTTGGGCGTGTCGAAGTACTTCGGGTCGGGCCAGAAGCGCAGGCGCGTGCCGGTGTTCTTCTTGCCGACCGTGCCGACCACCTCCAGCGGGCTGGCGCGGTCGCCGTCGCGGAAGGTGATGCGGTGCTCGGCACCCTCGCGCTTGATGTGGATCTCCACCAGCGTGGACAGCGCGTTGACCACGCTCACGCCCACGCCGTGCAGGCCGCCGGAGAAGGTGTAGTTCTTGTTGCTGAACTTGCCGCCGGCGTGCAGGCGGGTGAGGATCAGCTCGACGCCGGGGATCTTCTCCTCCGGGTGGATGTCCACCGGCATGCCGCGGCCGTCGTCGGCCACCTCGACGCTGCCGTCCTTGTACAGGGTGACCTCCACGGTCCTGGCATGGCCGCCCAGCGCCTCGTCCACCGAGTTGTCGATGACTTCCTGCGCCAGGTGATTGGGGCGCGAGGTGTCGGTGTACATGCCGGGCCGGCGCTTGACCGGGTCCAGGCCGGAGAGGACTTCGATATCGGCAGCGTTGTAGCGGGTATTCATTGAACTCGATCAGGTCGTGTGGGTGCCACGAAGGGCGGCAAGTGTGCGGTCTGGGGTCTGGATTTGCACGTTCGCGCGGCTTTGCCCCGGCTGTGGGCGCTGCGGAGGCGTGGGCGGGCCACGCTTGCCGATACAATCGCCCGCCAGCGGGTGCGACGCGCGCCATCGGTGAGGAGATTGTCAGTGGTGCAAGTCGCCGCCCGTGAGACAGCGGGCGCCCCCGGCCAGGCCGGAATCCAACAGCTGATCGCCGCCGACGTCGGCGGCACCTACGCCCGTCTGGGCCTGGTCGAGCTTGCGCCCGGGCACGCGCCGCGGCTGCGGCTGCACCGGCGCTATGCCGGCGCCGATTTCCCCAGCCTGGCCGCCGTGCTGCTGCGCTTCGCCGAGGAACTGCGTGCCGCGGAAGAGGCCTGCCCGACAGCCGCCGTAGTCGCCATCGCCGGCCTGCTGCAGGGCGATACGCTGCTCAACGCCAACCTGCCCTGGCCGGTGTCGCTGGCCGACACCCAGCGCCAGGCCGGCCTGCAGCGGCTGCACCTGATCAACGACTTCCAGGCCCTGGCCTGGGCCTTGCCGCACGTGGCCCTCGACCAGATCCGGCCGCTGACCGGCGAGCCGGCCACCGGCGTGCAGTTTCCCGCGCTGCTGCTGGGGCCCGGCACCGGGCTGGGCGCGGCGCTGGCGATGCAGGGCCCGGCGGGCTTCGTCGTCTGGCCCAGCGAGGCCGGGCACGCCGCGCTGGCCGCGGCCACGGACCTGGAGCTGGACGTGGTGCGCGTGCTGCAGCGCCGGTTCGGCCACGTGGACAACGAGCGCGCGCTGTCCGGCACCGGCTTGCTGCACCTCTACACCGCCCTGTGCGAACTGCGCGGCGCCACGCCGGCGTTCGCCACGCCCGCCGAGCTGGTGGCCGCGGCCGAGGACCGGCGCGACGCGCTGGCGGTCGAGTGCCTGGACCTGTTCTGCCAGTGGCTGGGCAGCCTGGCCGGGGACCTGGCGATCACCTTCTGCGCGCGCTCGGTGTACCTGGCCGGCGGCCTGGCCGGCCATCTGGGCCAGCACCTGGAGGCCGGCGGCTTCATGCGCCGCTTCCACGACAAGGGCGTGCTGTCCAGCGCGCTGCGGCAGGTGCCGGTGGCGTGCATCGCGCACGGACAACTGGGCATCATCGGTGCCGCCGCCTGGTGCGCGGCCCAGCCCGACCTCTTCTGACCCCACCGACCCCACGACGGAGCCCTGCCATGTCCACCCGCCGCACCTTCCTGCAGTCCTCGCTTCTGGTTGCCGGCGCGGCGGCGCTGCCGCGCGGCCTGGCCCAGACCGGCGCCAGCGGCGCCAAGGTGGTGTCGACCTGGGACTTCGGCGTGCCGGCCAACCAGGCCGCCTGGGCGGTGCTGGGCAAGGGCGGCAGCGCGATCGACGCGGTCGAGGCCGGCGCGCGCTGGGCCGAGACCGGGCAGTGCAATTCCACGGTCGGGCGCTGCGGCTATCCCGACCGCGACGGCCACGTGACCCTGGACGCCAGCATCATGAAGGGCGACGGCAGCTGCGGCTCGGTCGCGGCGATCGAAGGCATCGATCACCCCATCTCGGTGGCGCGCCTGGTCATGGAAAAGACCCCGCACGTGATGCTGGTCGGCGCCGGCGCGCAGCAGTTCGCGGTCGAACAAGGCTTCACCGTGCGCGACCTGCGCACGCCCGAGGCCGAGAAGGCCTGGAAGGAATGGCTCAAGACCTCCAAGTACGCGCCGGAGATCAACGTCGAGCGCCGCGGCCTGCCCGGCAACAAGGAAAATCACGACACCATCGGCATGCTGGCCATCGACGCCAGCGGCAAGCTGGCCGGTGCCTGCACCACCAGCGGCATGGCCTGGAAGATGCGCGGCCGGGTCGGCGATAGCCCGATCATCGGCGCCGGCCTGTACGTGGACAACGACGTCGGCGGTGCCACCGCCTCGGGCGTGGGCGAGGAGATGATCCGCAACGCCGCCAGCTTCCTGGTGGTCGAGCTGATGCGCCAGGGCCGCAGCCCGGCCGAGGCCTGCCGCGAAGCCATCGAACGGGTGGTCGCCAAGCGCCCGGAGGCCAGCAAGACGCTGCAGGTGTGCTTCCTGGCGCTGAACAAGCACGGCGAGGTCGGCGCGTTCGCGCTGCACAAGGGCTTCGTCTACGCGGTCTGCGATGCGGCCAGGCAGGACGCGCTGCTGCCGTCGCCGTCGATCTACAGCACCGAGCAGACCTGAGCGGCATGGCCGAGCGGGTGAAGCTGGAGATCGCGGCCAACGCGCTGGAATCGGCCCTGGCCGCCCAGGCCGGCGGCGCGGACCGGGTCGAACTGTGCGAGAACCTGGGCGAGGGCGGCTGCACGCCGTCCTACGGCACCCTGGCGCTGGCGCGCGAGCGGCTGTCGATCCCGCTGTACGTGCTGATCCGCCCGCGCGGCGGCGATTTCGTCTATTCGCCGGCCGAGTGGGAGGCGATGCGTCGCGATATCGCCCTGTGCGTGCGCCTGGGCTGCGACGGCGTGGTGATCGGCGCGCTGACCGCCGGGGGCGAGATCGACACGGAAGGCTGCGCCTCCCTGGTCGCCGCGGCCGGGCCGCTGGGCGTGACCTTCCACCGCGCCTTCGACAGCGTGCGCGACCCGCGGCGCGCCCTGGAGCAGATCATCGCCCTGGGCTGCGAGCGCGTGCTGACCTCGGGCCAGGCCGCCGGCGCCCCGCAGGGCGCGGCGTCCATCGCCGCCGCCCGCGCGCAGGCGGCCGGGCGGCTGTCGGTGATGGCCGGCGCCGGCCTGACGCCGGACAACGTGGCCGAGCTGGTGCGCCGCACCGGGGTGGGCGAGGTCCATGCCTCGGCCAAGGCCTTCCAGGCCGGGCAGGGCAGTAGCGATCTGCCCGGGCTCGAGGGCGGCTACTGGCGCACCGACGCCAATCAGGTGCGGGCCCTGCGCGCGCGCCTGGACGAAATCGCCGCAAACCAGGCCTAGCCGGCCGTCCGCCGCATTCAGGCCTGGCTGAACAAGCCCGGCGTAGCCTTGTCGCGTCGTCCAGCTGCGCCTTCGCGCGGCGACGCACCTTGAAGGAACCTCACAGGAGGCCCCATGAAAACCCGCACCGTCCTGTTGCTCGCCGGCGCCGTCGCCGCGCTGTCCTCCGCCGCCGTGGCGCTGGCCCAGTCCGCCGCGCCCCAGGTCGAAGGCAAGGCCAGCGCCGCGGCCAAGCCCGAGGACACCCGCAGCGAGGCCGAGAAGCGCGCCGCGCGCCGTGCCGCCAACGAGGCCCGCATGAAGGGCCAGGACCAGCACGCCCCGGCCCCGAGCGAAGAAGAGGAAGAGGAAGCCCGCAAGCGCTGATCCTTCCCTTTCCGCCGTCCGCCCGCGCCCCGCCCGTCGGGGCGCGGGCGTTTTTGTAACCGCGCACGCGGATCGGAAAGGCCTTTTTCGCTCGCGAGGTTTGGCCGTCCGGTTCGGTGCCGGTAGACTATGGCTTTCCTGGAGCCCTCAGATCCATGACTCCCCTGATTTTCGTGACCGGCGGCGTGGTGTCCTCGCTTGGCAAGGGCATCGCCGCCGCCTCGCTCGCGTCCATTCTCGAAGCGCGTGGCCTGAAGGTCACGATGATGAAGCTGGACCCCTACATCAACGTCGACCCGGGCACGATGAGCCCGTTCCAGCACGGTGAGGTCTACGTCACCGACGACGGCGCCGAGACCGACCTGGACCTGGGCCACTACGAGCGCTTCGTGCGCACGCGCCTGAGCCGCAAGAACTCGGTCACCACCGGGCGCATCTACGAGAACGTCATCCGCAAGGAGCGCCGCGGCGACTACCTGGGCGCGACCGTGCAGGTCATCCCGCACATCACCGACGAGATCAAGCGCAGCATCGACGAGGCCGTGGCCGGCTTCGACGTGGGCCTGATCGAGATCGGCGGCACGGTGGGCGACATCGAGTCGCTGCCGTTCCTGGAGGCGATCCGCCAGATCCGCACCGAGCGCGGCCAGGAGAAGGCTGTCTTCATGCACCTGACCCTGGTGCCCTACATCGCCGCCGCCGGCGAACTGAAGACCAAGCCGACCCAGCACTCGGTCAAGGAGCTGCGCTCGATCGGCATCCAGCCCGACGTGCTGCTGTGCCGCTCCGAGCAGGAGATCCCGGACGGCGAGCGCCGCAAGATCGCGCTGTTCACCAACGTCTCCGAGCGCGCGGTGATCAGCCTGCGCGACGTCGATGTGCTCTACAAGATCCCGCTGGGGCTGAAGGAGCAGGGGCTGGACCAGTTCGTGGTCGACCGCCTGAAGCTGCCGGCCAGGCAGGAGGCCGACCTGCGCGAGTGGGAGGCCGCGGTCGATGCGACGGTCAACCCGCTGGACGAGGTCACCATCGCGGTGGTCGGCAAGTACGTGGACCACAAGGACGCCTACAAGTCGGTCGGCGAGGCGCTCAAGCACGGCGGCCTGCGCCAGCGCACGCGCGTGAACCTCAAGTGGCTCGAATCGCAGGACATCGAGGCCGGCACCGCCGACCTGGACGGCGTGGACGGCATCCTGGTGCCGGGCGGCTTCGGCGATCGCGGCTTCGAGGGCAAGGTGCTGACCGCGCAGTACGCGCGCGAACACGGCGTGCCGTACTTCGGCATCTGCTACGGCATGCAGGCGGCGGTGGTGGACTACGCGCGCCATGTCTGCGGCCTGGCCGGCGCCAACAGCACCGAGAACGACAAGCAGTCCCCGCATCCGGTGATCGGCCTGATCACCGAATGGCGTACCGCCTCGGGCGATGTGGAAAAGCGCGACGAGCGCTCCGACCTGGGCGGCACCATGCGCCTGGGGCTGCAGGAGCAGCGCCTCAAGCCCGGCACGCTCGCCCGCGAGCTGTACGGCAGCGACGTTGTGGCCGAGCGTCATCGCCATCGCTACGAGTTCAACAACCGCTATCGCACCCAGCTCGAGGACGCTGGCCTGGTGATCAGCGCCAAGTCGATGGACGACACGCTGGTGGAGATGGTCGAGCTGCCGCGCGACAAGCACCCGTGGTACCTGGCCTGCCAGGCGCACCCGGAGTTCCTGTCCACCCCGCGCGAGGGTCATCCGCTGTTCGTCGGCTTCATCCGCGCCGCGCGCGAGCGCAAGGCCGGCGGCAAGCTGCTCAAAGAAGCCAGGGCGTGAAGGCAGGAACGAGCGACCAGGAACGAGGAACGAGCCAGAGCTCGTCGCTCGGACTCGAGTCTCGTTCCTCTCCACTCGTTCCCGCTTCCTCTCACATCAAACGAGATTCCCAATGAAACTCTGTGGATTCGAGGTTGGCCTGGACCAGCCGCTGTTCCTGATCGCCGGCCCCTGCGTGATCGAGTCGATGCAGCTGCAGCTGGACGTGGCCGGCAAGCTGAAGGAGATCACCGGCAAGCTGGGGATGAACTTCATCTTCAAGTCCAGCTTCGACAAGGCCAACCGCACCTCGGGCACGTCCTTCCGCGGCCCCGGCCTGGAAGAGGGCCTCAAGGTGCTGGAGGCCGTGAAGCGGCAGATCGGCGTTCCCGTGCTGACCGACGTGCACGAATACACGCCGATGAACGAGGTCGCCGCGGTCGTCGACGTGCTGCAGACCCCGGCCTTCCTGGTGCGCCAGACCGACTTCATCCGCAATGTGTGCGCCGCCGGCCGCCCGGTGAACATCAAGAAGGGACAGTTCCTCTCGCCCTGGGACATGAAGCCGGTGGTGGAGAAGGCCAAGTCGACCGGCAACCAGGACATCCTAGTGTGCGAGCGCGGCGCGTCCTTCGGCTACAACAACCTGGTCAGCGACATGCGCTCGCTGTCGGTGATGCGCGACACCGGCTGCCCGGTGGTGTTCGATGCGACCCATTCGGTGCAGCTGCCGGGCGGGCAGGGCACCAGCTCGGGCGGCCAGCGCGAGTTCGTGCCGGTGCTGGCGCGCGCGGCGGTGGCCGTGGGCGTGGCCGGCCTGTTCGCCGAGACCCATCCCGACCCGGCCCACGCGCTGTCCGACGGCCCCAACGCCTGGCCGCTGGACAAGATGGAGGCGCTGCTGGAGACCCTGCTGGCGCTGGATTCGATCACCAAGAAGAACGGCTTCCTGGAAGACGGCGTCAAGGCCTGATGCCGCCCGGTGCGCCCCCGTCGCGCGGGTTCGCCGGCCTGAGCCGCCTGGCCTGCGGCGCGCGTGCCGTCGCCGTCACCCGCCATTGCGGTGCCAGTCCAGCGGTCGCCGCCCAGGCGCGTCGGCCGATCAACCGCCGCGCGGCGGCACCTTCTACAATCGCCCCTAGCTCGAACGCGCGCGTCGCCGCCTGGCAGACGCACGTGGCCATGCCTGGTCTGCGGCCCTGGGCCCCAGGCCACTCCCCTCGTCCCTCATCCGATCGATAGAGCCCAACCAGATCCCATGACCAACATCGCCAAGATCCACGCCCGCGAAATCCTCGACTCCCGTGGCAACCCCACGCTGGAGGCGGAAGTCACGCTCACCGATGGTTCCTTTGGCCGTGCGGCCGTGCCCTCCGGCGCCTCGACCGGCGCCAGGGAGGCGGTGGAGCTGCGCGATGGCGACAAGACCCGCTACCTGGGCAAGGGCGTGCGCAAGGCGGTCGAGCACGTCAACACCGCCATCGCCAACGCGCTGACCGGCTTCGATGCGGTCGACCAGGAAGGCCTGGACCGCCGCCTGATCGATCTGGACGGCACCGAGAACAAGGGCCGCCTGGGCGCCAACGCGCTGCTGGGCGTGTCGCTGGCCAACGCCCATGCCGTGGCCGCCTCCGAAGGCAAGCCGCTGTGGCGCTACCTGGCCGACACCAGCGAGCATCCGGCCGACTGGCAGCCGACCCTGCCGCTGCCGATGATGAACATCATCAACGGCGGCGCCCACGCCGACAACAACGTCGACTTCCAGGAGTTTATGGTCTTGCCCGCCGGCTTCGCCTCGTTTTCCGAGTCGCTGCGCGCCGGCACCGAGATCTTCCACGCCCTCAAGAGCGTGCTCAAGGGCCACGGCCTGAGCACCGCGGTGGGCGACGAGGGCGGCTTCGCCCCGGACTTCCGCAGCAACGTCGAGGCGCTGGACTCCATCCTGGAGGCCATCGGCAAGGCCGGCTACACCGCCGGCGAGGACATCCTGCTGGGCCTGGACGTGGCCTCCAGCGAGTTCCACGACAACGGCAAGTACAACCTGGTGGGCGAGAACAAGCGCCTGACCTCCGAGCAGTTCGTCGATTTCCTCGCCGACTGGGTCGCCCAGTACCCGATCATCACCATCGAGGACGGCATGGCCGAGGACGACTGGACCGGCTGGAAGCAGCTGACCGAGCGCCTGGGCAAGACGGTGCAGCTGGTCGGCGACGATCTGTTCGTCACCAATCCGAAGATCTTCAAGGAAGGCATCGAGTCGCACACGGCCAACGCCATCCTGATCAAGGTCAACCAGATCGGCACGCTGACCGAGACGCTGGAAGCCATCGCCATGGCCCACCACGCCGGCTACGCGGCGATCGTCTCGCACCGCTCGGGCGAGACCGAGGACACCACCATCGCCGACATCGCCGTGGCCACCACCGCCACGCAGATCAAGACCGGCTCGCTGTCCCGCTCGGACCGCGTGGCCAAGTACAACCAGCTGCTGCGCATCGAAGAGGCGCTGGGTTCGGCCGCGCGCTACGCCGGTCGCAACGCGTTCGTGTCGCTCAAGCGCTGAGGGTGCGCGTGATGGGCCGGCGCCGCTTCCACCCCGTACGCGGGGGCTGACATGGCCAAGTGGCGCTGGCTGCTGCTGGTGCTGGTGGGACTGCTGGCCTTCCTGCAGTACCACCTGTGGTTCGGACGCGGCAGTTCGGGCGAGGTGATCGCCATGAAGGCGCAGGTGGCCAGCCAGACCCGCGAGAACGAGGGCCTGCGCGAGCGCAACGCGGCGCTGGCCGCCGAGGTCGAGGATCTCAAGTCCGGCGAGGCCGCAGTGGAAGAACGCGCGCGCAGCGAGCTGGGCATGATCAAGCCCGGCGAGAAGTTCTACCGCGTGGTCGACACCGCGCCGGCGCAGGGCGATGCGTTGCCCGCGCCCCCGTCGGCGCCTGCCGCCAGCGAGCCGGCGCAGATCTCCGAAGAAGACGCCGTGCAGGCAGAGGGCAATTGATGCGTGGGATCTGGGTGGTGATTCCCGCGGCCGGCCGCGGCACGCGCTTCGGCGGCGAAGTGCCCAAGCAGTATCTGGAAGTCGGCGGGCAGTCGGTGCTGGCCTGGACCCTGGCCGCGCTGCTGGGCCATCCGCTGGTCGAGGGTGCGGTGGTGGCCGTGTCGGCCGATGACCCATGGTGGCCGGGCTGGACCGCCTTCGGCGGCAAGCCGGTGCTGGCCTGCGTCGGCGGCGGCACGCGCGCGGCCTCGGTGCTGGCCGCACTGCAGGCGCTGCCCGAGCACGTGCGCGCCGACGACTTCGTGCTGGTCCACGACGCGGCCCGGCCCAATCTGGCCGATGCCGATCTGGAGCGGCTGATCGAACGCGGCCGCGAAGACCCGGTCGGCGCGCTGCTGGCCGCGCCGGTGCGCGATACGCTCAAGCGCGCGGGCGACGACGGTGGCGTGGACGCCACCGAGCCGCGCGAGCGCCTGTGGCGCGCGCTGACCCCGCAGATGTTCCGCCGCCTGCAGCTGACCCGCGCCCTGGACGAGGCCGCCGGTGCCGGCATCGAGGTCACCGACGAATCGATGGCCATGGAGCGCCAGGGCCTGCGCCCGCTGCTGGTCGAGGGCAACGACACCAACTTCAAGATCACCACGCCGGGGGATCTGGACCGGTTCGCCTACATCGTGGGAGCCGGGACCGGAGACCGGGGACCGGTGACCCGGGAGGAGCGGGTGCAGATGCCACAGCAACAGCAACAGCAGGATCATCGAACGGAGCAGGCTTCTGCTTCCCCCGGTCCCGCCTTGCCCATCCGCATCGGCCAGGGCTTCGACGTCCACGCCTTCGCGCCCGATGGCGACCACGTGATGCTGGGCGGCGTACGCGTGGAGCACAGTCGCGGCGTGCTCGCGCACAGCGATGGCGATGTGGTGATCCATGCGCTGTGCGACGCCATCCTCGGCGCGCTGGCGCTGGGCGACATCGGCCGCCACTTCCCGCCGACCGATCCGCGCTGGGAAGGCGCCGACAGCACCCAGTTCCTCGAGCACTGCGCCGGCCTGGCGCGCGCGCGCGGCTGGCAGGTGGGCAACGCCGATGTGACCGTGATGTGCGAGCGGCCCAAGGTCGGCCCGCACGCGCTGGCCATGTGCACGCATCTGGCGCAGGTGCTGGGCGTGGCCGCCGACGCGGTCAGCGTCAAGGCCACCACGACCGAGAAGCTGGGCTTCACCGGGCGCGGCGAAGGCATCGCCGCGCAGGCCGTGGTGCTGCTGGTGCAGGCCTAATTCGACCGACGGGTTGTAGAGCCGAGCTTGCTCGGCTGAGGCCTTCCCGGGAAAGCCCCAGCCGAGCAAGCTCGGCTCTACGGAATCGGGCGAGCAAGCCCCAGCCGAGCAAGCTCGGCGCTACGAGAATGCAAGGCCCTATGACCGAGACATCATCGCTTCCCCTTGCCTTCGGGCCGCCGGTGCTGGAGGCGGTGTTCCGCACCCAGCCTGAGGATTTCCAGGTCGACGAATGCGACGCCTTCGCGCCGCACGGCGAGGGCGAGCACCTGCTGCTGACGCTGCGCAAGCGCGGCCTCAACACGGCCGAGGTGGCGCGCACGCTGGCGCGCTGGGCCGGCATCGGCGAGGTCGGCATCGGCTACGCCGGGCTGAAGGACCGCCACGCGGTCACCACCCAGCGCTTCAGCGTGCACCTGCCCAAGCGCGTGGCGCCCGATCTGGCCACGCTGGCCACGCCCAACCTGGAAGTCGTCGAATCCGCCTGGCACAACCGCAAGCTGCCGCGCGGCGCGCTGGAGGGCAATCGCTTCACGCTGGTGCTGCGCCATGTGCGCGGCGAGCGCGAGGCGATCGAGCAACGCCTGGGCGAGATCGCCGCGCGTGGGCTGCCCAACTGGTTCGGCGAGCAGCGCTTCGGCCGCGGCGGCGGCAATGTTGCCCAGGCCCTGGAAATGTTCGGACATGCCGGTCCCGCGCAGGAATCCGCCGCCGGCGCGCGCGCCCCGAAGAAGCACGTCAGGCGCGAGCAGCGCTCGCTGCTGCTGTCGGCGGCGCGCTCGGAGCTGTTCAACCGCGTGCTGACCGCGCGCGTGCTCGATGGCAGCTGGGAGCGCGGCCTGGACGGCGAGGTCTGGATGCTGGCCGGCAGCCGCAGCGTGTTCGGGCCGGAGCCGTGGAGCGCGGCGCTGGCCGAGCGCCTGGCGGCCTTCGACATCCATCCCAGCGGCCCGCTGTGGGGCGAGGGCGCGCCGCGCGTGGAAGGCGCCTGCGCCGCGCTGGAGGCGCAGGTGCTCGGCGAAGGCGACGGCCCCGCGCTGCGCGCCGGCCTGGAGGACGCGCGCTTGAAGCAGGAGCGCCGCGCCCTGCGCCAACGCGCCGATGAGCTGCAGTGGTATTGGCACGACGCCGATACGCTCGAACTGCGCTTCGGCCTGGCGCCCGGCAGCTACGCCACCGCGCTGCTGCACGAACTGGGCGCCGTGCGCGAGGCGAACCGCATCGTCTGAGCGAAGCGACCGTGCGGCGCATCACGCGTCGCCGCGCGGTCCCGGGCTGGCCTGCGCATCGGCCTGCTGCGCCTGCAGGAAGACCTCCGCCTGCGCCTGGAAGGCGCGCTTGAACGCCGGCCGCGCGGTGCCGCGCGCCAGGTAGTGGAGCAGGTTGGGATGTTCCTCCAGCAGCGTCGAGCCCTGCAGCCGCAGCAGCACGCTGAGCATCAGCAGATCGCCGGCGCTGAACTCGCCGTCGAGCCACGGGCTTTGGCCCAGATGAAGGGACAGCTCGCCCAGGCGCTGGCGCACGCGCTTGTCCAGCGTCTCCAGACGTTCGGCGAACCACGGCGTCTGCCGCTCCAGGACCACGCATAGCGCGCGCTCGAACACCGGTGGCTCGATCGTGTTGAGCGCGGCGAACATCCACGACACCGCGCGCAGCCTGGCGTCGGGAGCCTCGGGCAGCAGGCCGGGATGGGTCTGGGCGATGTGCAGCACGATCGCGCCGGATTCGAACAGCACTAGCCCGTCCTGTTCATAGGTGGGAATCTGGCCGAAGGGATGGCGCGCCCGGTGCGTCGGCTGTCGCATCGCTTCGAAGGACAGCAGGCGCACCGCGTAGGGCTGGCCGACTTCCTCCAGCGCCCAGCGCACGCGCATGTCGCGGGCCAGGCCGCGCCCGCGATCGGGCGAGCGTTCGAAGGCGGTGATCGTCGGAAGCATGGGAAATCCTCGATGTGAAGTGGCTGGCGCCCCATCGGTCGTTCCCGCCAAAGCGCGGACCCGGCGACTCGTGCGTGGCAAGTCGAAGACCGCGGGTTTCTGCCTTCGCGGGCACGACGCGCTTTGCCTTTGCCGCTTTGGGGTGGGGGCGATTCCTCGCGGCGTCGGTCTGTGTTGTCGGTCCATCCCGCACGACGTGCGGGCGGGCGGCAGATCGACACGTCATGCTTGCGTTTGGCGCTTCAGCGCGCCGCCAGTAGCACCAGCACCGCGCCGGTGCCGCCCTGCGCGGGCGGCGCGGAATGGAAGGCCAGCACGTCGCTGCGCTGGCGCAGCACGCGGTCCACCACGTTCTTCAGCACCGGGATCTCCGCCTCCGAGCCCAGGCCCTTGCCGTGGATGATGCGCACGCAGGCGCTGCCGCTGCGCTGGGCATTGCGCAGGAACAGGCGCAGCGCCGTCTCGGCCTGGCCCGCGGTGGCACCATGCAGATCCAGCTCGTCCTGGACGGAGAACTGACCGCGCTTGAGCCGGTTGAACACGGTCACCGGCAGCGCCTCGACGCGATGCGCCAGCACATCGCCCGCGCCGATCGGCATGGCCTCCAGCGCCTGGCGGAATTCGCTCATCGCCGCGCGCTCGTCGGCCTGGGCCATACGTGCGGCCGGGCGTGGGCGCGGCCCGCGCGGCGGCGTCGGCGCGTCGTCCAGGCGCCGCACCGGGCCGATGGCCGTGCGGAACAGGTCGCTGTCGTCGTCGTCGCGCGCGTCGCTCATGCAGGCAGGGTACGTGGCCGGGCGCGTCGCGCAAGGGCGAAGCGCGCGGATCGATCCGGTATCATCCGATGCGCACCAAGAAGGAACCCCATGCGCGTATTGGTCTCAAACGACGACGGTGTCGACGCCCCCGGAATCCGCATTCTCGCCGAGGGCCTGCGTGACGCCGGTCATGAAGTCTGGGTGGTGGCGCCCGATCGCGACCGTTCCGGCGCCAGCAACTCGCTGACGCTGGACCTGCCCATCCGCGTGCGCCAGCTGGACACGCACACCATCCGTGTCAACGGCACGCCCACCGACTGCGTGCATCTGGCGCTGACCGGCATGCTGGACTTCGATCCGGACATCGTCGTGTCGGGCATCAACAACGCCGCTAACCTGGGCGACGATGTGATCTATTCGGGCACCGTGTCGGCGGCGATGGAAGGGCGCTTCCTCGGCCTGCCGGCGGTCGCCGTCTCGCTGGTCACGCAGGATCATCAGGCTCGCCACTTCGAGACCGCCGCGCGCGCCGCGGTGGACATCGTGGCGCGGCTGGCGGCCGATCCGCTGCCGGCCAATACCATCCTCAACGTCAACGTGCCGGACCTGCCGTGGGAGCGCATCCGCGGCTACGAGGTCACGCGCCTGGGCAACCGCCACCGCTCGGAGGCCTGCCTGCCGCAGAACGACCCGCGCGGCGGCACGGTCTACTGGATCGGCCCGGCCGGTCCGGAACAGGACGCCGGCGTGGGCACCGACTTCCACGCCGTGCGCAGCGGCGCCATCTCGATCACGCCGATCCACGTCGATCTGACCCGCTACCAGGCCCTGGAGACCGTGTCCGGCTGGGTCAGCGGGCTCAGCGCGGGCCTGGAGCCGGCGGCATGACCCCACGCCTGCGCGTGCCGGCGGCCGAGGCGGCCGGCTCCGGCATGACCTCGCAGCGCGTGCGCGACCGCCTGGTCCAGCGCCTGCGCGAGGGCGGCATCGTCGACGAGCGCGTGCTCAACGCGATCGGGACCGTGCCGCGCCACCTGTTCGTCGACGAGGCGCTCGCCACGCGCGCCTACGAGGACACCGCGCTGCCGATCGGCCACAGCCAGACCATCTCCCAGCCCTGGGTGGTGGCGCGCATGACCGAGCTGCTGCTGACCGGGCGCAGCCCCAGGACCGTGCTCGAAGTAGGCACGGGCTCGGGCTACCAGGCCGCGGTGCTGGCGGCGCTGGGGCTGGAGGTCTACACCGTCGAGCGCATCGGCGACCTGCTGCGCCTGGCGCGCAAGCGCCTGCGCCAGCTCGGCATGAACGTGCGCAGCAAGCATGACGACGGCCGCGTCGGCTGGCCCGAGCAGGGTCCCTTCGATGCCATCATCGTCACCGCCGCCGGCCCGGCGCTGGTGGACGCGCTGATCGATCAGCTCGCGCCTGGCGGCGTGCTGGTGGCTCCGGTGGGCGGCAGCGCCTCGCAGTCGCTGGTGCAGGTCACCCGCGATGCGGACGGCCAGCTGCAGCAGGCCACGCTGGCGCCGGTGATGTTCGTCCCCCTGCTGTCTGGAACCCTCGACTGATGCAGCTGTTCGGTCCGCTCTACGCCCGCGCCATCGCCTGGTCGCGGAACCGGCACGCGCCGCGGCTGCTGTTCGGCCTGAGCTTCATCGAGGCGATCTTCTTCCCGGTGCCGCCGGAAGTGATGCTGGCGCCGATGGCGCTGGCCCAGCCCAAGCGTGCGTTCTCCTTCGCCGGCATCAGCCTGGGCGGTTCGCTGCTGGGCGCGCTGGTGGGCTACGCGCTGGGGCATTTCGCCTACGCGGCGGTGCAGCCGCTGATCGATGCGCTGGGCTGGCGCGCGGCGGTCGATGGCCAGGTCGCGCATCTGCGCGAGCTGGTGGCGCAGTCGCCGTGGCGCGCGTTCTGGCTGCTGGTGCTGGCCGGGTTCACGCCCATCCCGCTGAAGATATTTACGTGGGCCTCAGGCATCGTCGGAGTGCCGCTGCTACCGTTCATTGCCAGCATGGTGGTCGGACGAGGCAAACGCGTGTTCCTCATCGCCCTGGCATTGCGTCTGGGCGGGGCACGGGCCGAAGCGGCCCTGCGCCGCTGGATCGAACCGGTCGGCTGGATCGCCAGCGTGCTGCTGCTCGGTGTCTTGGCTTGGCTGGCGTGGAGGGCAAAGAACGGATGAGATTCGGCATGGACCTGGGGCTTGGCCCGACACGACGCGTGGCGCCACTGGCGCTGCTGATGGGCACGGCGCTGGCGCTGGCCGCGTGCAGCAGCACCGTCACCCGCACCTCCGGCCCTGCTTCGCGCCCTGGCGTCGGCGGCGGGACCAGCGCGCCGCGCGCGGTCGTCTCCAAGCCGCAGTACGGCAAGAGCGTCACCGTGCAGCGCGGCCAGACGCTGTACCGCATCGCCACCGACAACGGCATCGCGCCGGCCGATCTGGCCGCGTGGAACGGCCTGTCCGCGCCTTACACCATCTACCCGGGCCAGTCGCTGCGGCTGTTCCCCTCCAATGGCGCGCGTCCGGGCACCACGGTGGCCACCGGGCGTCCCGCCACGTCCGCGCCCGCCGGTGCCACGCCGACGCCGGTCGCCGCGCCGCCGCCGGTCAAGAGCGATATCGCCTGGCGCTGGCCGGCCGATGGCCAGATCGTCGGGCGCTTCGTGCCCGGCGATGCCTCCAACCAGGGCGTGGACATCGCCGGCAACGCGGGCGATGCGGTGCGGGCCACCGCCGATGGCGTGGTCGTGTACTCCGGCGCCGGCCTGGTCGGGTACGGCGAGCTGATCATCGTCAAGCACTCCGAGGCCTGGCTGTCGGCCTACGGCCACAACCGCAAGCGCCTGGTCAACGAGGGGCAGCGGGTCAAGTCCGGCCAGCAGATCGCCGAAATGGGCCGCAGCGGCGCCTCGCGCGACATGCTGCACTTCGAGATCCGCTACAACGGCAAGCCGGTCGACCCGCTGGGTTACCTGCCGCCCAAGTAATCGCGCGGGACCACACCGGGGCAGTTGAGACTCTTTGCCGGTGAGGCTCTGTGCCGGCCTGTCTCCTCAAAGCCTCGCGACCTGCCTGTAGAGCGGAGCTTGCTCCGCTGCTCTTCGTTCGGTTTGTGGGAAGGCCCCAGCGGAGCAAGCTCCGCTCTACAGGTGCGGGCTGCGCGCGGTCGGGTCGCGCGTAGTCGGCGACGTCCGCGCTCCGGCTCCGCACTGCGTAAAAGCAAAGGCCGGCATTGCCGGCCTTCTTCGTGTCCGCCACGGGAGCGTGCCTCAACCGCCGAGGATGAACCCGGCCGCCACGCGCCGGCCTTCGCCGGCCAGGATGTGGTAGGTGCGCGCCGCGGCGGCGTTGGCCATGACTTCCAGGCCGATGCCGCGGGTCAGGCAGGCGGCCATGACCTCGGCCGAGGGGAAGATCTGCCGGCTGCCGGTGCCCAACAGGACGATCTCCGGGTTCAGCGCCAGCAGCGGCTGCAGCGCGGCCACCTCCAGCGCGGCGGCGTCGGCGACGGGCCAGTCGGTCTGCAGGGAGTCGGGGGTGAGGATGAAGCTGGCCCGCAGCACCCGGTCGTTGACCGTGGCGCTGGTGCCGTCGGCCGCGCGCAGGCTGTAGGCGTAATCGGGACGTTCGTGGCTCAGTTGCATGGCGGCTCCCGTCTGGGCTGGGCGCGGGACCGGCGGGGAACGGCGCGCCGAAAGGGGGACTTCAGGCCCGCGGCAGGACGATCGTGCGCTTGTCGCGGCTGGGGCGGTACAGCACGGCCACGTGGCCGATGCGCTGGACCAGGGCGGCGCCGGTGCGCTGGACGACGCTGTCGATCATCGCGTCGCGCACCTCGCGGTCCGTGGCGGCGATCTTCACCTTGACCAGCTCGTGGCGCTCGAGCACCTCGTCCAGCTCGGCGTAGAACGCCTCGGTCAGCCCCTTTCCGCCGGTCTGCAGCAAGGCCTTCAGCCCATGCGCCTGCCCGCGCAGGAAACGGTTCTGGGCGGCGGTCAGGACAACGGACATGCAAGGCACTTGGGGGTGGTGGAGGGCGATCAGCGTATCATGGCCCCCTGTTTTCCATCCCGATCACGCGGGCGTGCGCGCCGCGCAAACCGCCGTCCCCATGGCCAAACGCAGTCAAAGCAGCCAGCGCTGGCTCAAGGAACACTTCTCCGACCCCTACGTCAAAAAGGCGCAGGCCGAGGGGCTGCGTTCCCGCGCCGCCTACAAGCTGGAGGAGCTGATCGAACGCGACCGGCTGCTCAAGCCGGGCATGACCGTGGTCGATCTGGGCGCCGCGCCCGGCGGCTGGTCGCAGTACGTGCGCCAGGCCATGGGCGACAACGGCCGGGTCGTGGCGATGGACATCCTGGACATGCCCTCCCTGGCGGGGGTGGAGTTCCTTCACGGGGACTTCAGGGAGCAGGCCGTGTTATCCCAGCTGGAAGCCATGCTGGGCGGGGCGCAGGTCGACCTTGTGCTTTCCGACATGGCCCCCAATAAAAGCGGTGTGGATGCGGTGGACCAGCCGCGGGCGATGCATCTGGCGGAACTGGCGATGGATTTCGCCGACCACCATCTGCGCACCGGCGGCGCGTTCCTGATCAAGCTGTTCCAGGGCGTGGGCTTCGACGATTACATCCGCGACCTGCGCAAGCGGTATGACAAGGTCGTCATTCGTAAGCCGGACGCCTCGCGCAAGCGGTCGCCGGAAGTGTATGCACTGGGGCAGGGCAAGCGTGCCCAGCCCAAGTGAACCGGACAAGCGGGCCGGTCGGACAATTTCGCTTTAACGTGTAGTGCCAGAGGACCACCCAAGGCCATGAGGATGAACGACTTGACCAAGAATCTGCTGCTGTGGGTCGTAGTGGCGGTGGTGCTCATGGTGGTGTTCCAGAGCTTCTCCCCGCGCCCGGGCGCGGGGCCGGGCAGCAACCAGCTCACCTACACCCAGTTCGTCAACGACGTGAACAACGGGCAGATCAGCTCGGTGGAGTTCACCAACAAGGGCGACCAGAAGACCAACGCGATCAGCTACAAGCGCACCGACGGCACCCAGGGCCTGGTGTTCGGCCCGACCGACGAGAGCCTGGTCAACGTGCTGATCGCCAAGGGCGTGAACATCAGCCAGCAGGAGCCGGACAGCGGCATCTCGCTGGCCGCGATCCTGCTCAACTTCCTGCCGGTGCTGCTGATCATCGGCTTCTGGATCTTCATCATGCGCCAGATGCAGGGCGGTGGCGGCGGGGCCAAGGGCGCGATGTCCTTCGGCAAGTCGCGCGCCAAGCTGCAGGGCGAGGACCAGGTCAAGGTGACCTTCGCCGACGTCGCCGGCTGCGACGAGGCCAAGGAGGAAGTGGGCGAGCTGGTCGAGTTCCTGCGCGACCCGACCAAGTTCCAGAAGGTCGGCGGCAAGATCCCGCGCGGCGTGCTGATGGTCGGCCAGCCCGGCACCGGCAAGACGCTGCTGGCCAAGGCCATCGCCGGCGAGGCCAAGGTGCCGTTCTTCTCGATCTCCGGTTCGGACTTCGTGGAAATGTTCGTTGGCGTCGGTGCCAGCCGCGTGCGCGACATGTTCGAGCAGGCCAAGAAGCACGCCCCGTGCATCATCTTCATCGACGAGATCGACGCGGTCGGCCGCCATCGCGGCGCCGGCCTGGGCGGCGGTCACGACGAGCGCGAGCAGACCCTCAACCAGCTGCTGGTGGAGATGGACGGCTTCGAGGGCGGTGAGGGCGTGATCATCATCGCCGCGACCAACCGTCCCGACGTGCTGGATCCGGCGCTGCTGCGCCCGGGTCGCTTCGACCGCCAGGTCGTGGTCGGCCTGCCGGACGTCAAGGGCCGCGAGCAGATCCTCAAGGTCCACATGCGCAAGCTGCCGCTGGCCGACGACGTCGATGCGATGATCGTCGCGCGCGGTACGCCGGGCTTCTCCGGCGCGGACCTGGCCAACCTGTGCAACGAGGCGGCGCTGTTCGCCGCGCGCGGCAACGAGAAGGAGGTCCGCATGGACCACTTCGACCGCGCCCGCGACAAGATCCTGATGGGCGCCGAGCGCCGCTCGATGGCCATGAGCGAGGACGAGAAGACGCTGACGGCTTATCACGAGGCCGGCCACGCCATCGTCGGCCGCGTCGTGCCCGAGCACGACCCGGTCTACAAGGTCACCATCATCCCGCGCGGTCGCGCGCTGGGCGTGACCATGTACCTGCCCGAGGGCGACAAGTACAGCTACAACCGCACCGCGATCGAGTCGCAGCTGTGCTCACTGTACGGCGGCCGCGTCGCAGAGGAACTGATCTTCGGCACCGACAAGGTCACCACCGGCGCGTCCAACGACATCGAGCGCGCCACCAAGATGGCCCGCAACATGGTCACCAAATGGGGCCTGAGCGACGAGATGGGCCCGATCGCCTACGGCGAGGAGGAGGACGAGGTGTTCCTGGGTCGTTCGGTGACCCAGCACAAGAACGTCTCCGACGCCACGGCGCGCAAGATCGACGAGGTCGTGCGCGGGATCCTGGACAACGCCTACCAGCGCACCACCAAGATCCTGACCGACAACCTGGACAAGCTGCACACGATGGCCAAGCTGCTGCTGCAGTACGAGACCATCGATGCGCCGCAGATCGACGCGATCATGGAAGGCCGCGATCCGCCGCCGCCGGCGGGCTGGAGCAAGACCAACAACGACAACAACGACCGCGGTGGCGGCAGCAAGCGGCCCCTGCCGCCGATCGCCGGCCCCGCTGCGCAGACCTGAGGGCCTGGCGCAGAAGTCATCGAAAGGCCGGGATCAGTCCCGGCCTTTTGCTTTGTCACCACCGACCGATCACGAGGGGCGCGTGCGCACGATCTTCGACAGCAATGGATGGAGCCTGGGCGTGGGCATCGCGCTGGGCGTGGCGCTGGGGGCGGGCTTCGGCCTGGCCATGCACGACCTCGGCGTGGGCCTGGCGATCGGCATCGGCCTGGGCGCGGTGCTGGGCGTGTTCATGAGCAGCCAGAAGAAGAAGCGCCGCGGCGGCTGACGCGTATCATGCGCGCTCGCCCAGACTCGCCGGAGCGCGCCCATGTTCGACACCTCGCCTCAGCTGGACTGCAACGGCCGCGTGCTGCGCCTGGATCGGCCGCGGGTGATGGGCATCGTCAACGTCACGCCGGACTCGTTCTCCGACGGCGGCGCGCACGACACGCTGGCGGCGGCGGTGGCCCACGGCCTGAAGCTGGCCGAGGAGGGCGCGGACATCCTGGACATCGGCGGCGAATCCACGCGCCCCGGCGCGCAGGCCGTGCCGGTGGAGGAGGAACTGCGCCGCGTGGTGCCGGTGATCGAGGCGCTGGTCGAGCGGACCACGCTGCCGATCAGCATTGACACCTTCAAGCCCGAGGTGATGCGCGCGGCGGTGGCCGCGGGCGCGGGCATGATCAACGACATCCGTGCACTGCGCGCCGACGGTGCGCTCGAGGCCGCCGCGCAGCTGCGCGTGCCGGTCGTGCTGATGCACATGCTGGGGGAGCCGCAGTCGATGCAGGAGGCGCCGGAGTACGACGATGTGGTCGGGCAGGTGCATCGCTTCCTGGCCGAGCGCATCTTCGCCGCCGAGATGAGCGGCATCGATCGGCGTCAGCTGATCGTCGATCCCGGCTTCGGCTTCGGCAAGACCACCGCGCACAACCTCGCGCTGCTGGCGCAGCTGCAGCGCTTCACCGAACTGGGCGTGCCGGTGCTGGCCGGGATGTCGCGCAAGCGCAGCATCGGCGAGCTGACCGGGCGCGAGGCGCCGGCGCAGCGCGCGGCGGGTTCGGTGGCCGCGCACCTGATCGCCGTGCAGCGCGGCGCGATGCTGGTGCGCGTGCACGATGTGGCCGCCACGGTCGATGCGCTCAAGGTGTGGGCGGCCGTGGATGCGGTGCCGGCGGTGCGTCAGGACGCGCCAAAGAAGCCTGAGATTCGCTGGCCCGAGGATTGAGTGATCAGGGCGGGTGAGGGGACTTTGGTTTTCCGGGAAGCGGTGACGCGGCCTCGTGCGTCGCGCTTGAAAGTCGCTGGGTTCCCGCTTTCGCGGGAACGACGGTAGGCAGATTCGCGCGCAGGTTCGCTGTGACCTAACAGTCGTCATCCCCGCGAACGCGGGGATCCAGGGACTTCCGCCCAGGTCGCGCAGTGTCCATGGGTTCCCGCTTTCGCGGGAACGACGATAGGAAGATTCGCGCGCGGGCTCTCGCTGCGAACCCAACAGTCGTCATCCCCGCGAACGCGGGGATCCAGGGACTTTCGTCCAGATCGCGCAACGTCCCTGGGTTCCCGCCTCCGCGGGAACGACCATAGGAAGATTGCGCGCGGGTTCGCGCTGTGAACCTAACAGTCGTCATCCCCGCGAACGCGGGGATCCAGGGACCTTCGTCCAGGTCGCGCAGTGTCCATGGGTTCCCGCTTTCGCGGGAACGACGATATGGAGATGCGTGCGCAGGGTCGCTGTGAACCCAACAGTCGTCATCCCCGCGAACGCGGGGATCCAGGGACTTTCGTCCAGGCCGCGCAGTGTCCATGGGTTCCCGCTTTCGCGGGAACGACGGTTGAGGCTTTGTTCGCGGCGGTTAGTGCAGCGCTTTCAGCTTGGCGAGCACGTCGTCCACGGTGTGCGCGACCACGGCGTCCGGCACCACGTGCACCGCGCGCTCATCCGCGTCAGGGGGCTCGAGCGTGTCGAGCTGGCTGCCGAGCAGGCTGGCGGGCATGAAGTGGCCGGGACGCTGGGCGATACGCTGATCGAGCTGCTGGCGCGCCACGTCCAGCCAGACGAACACCGCCTGCGCGTCGCCGTCGCGCAGCACGTCGCGATAGGCACGCTTGAGGGCCGAGCAGGCCACCACCACGCCCACGCCCTGCGCCCGCTGCTCGGCGATCCAGGCGGCGACGCTGCGCAGCCAGGGCGCGCGGTCGTCGTCGGTGAGCGCGATGCCCTGGCGCATCTTGTCGATATTGGCCTGCGGATGCAGGTCGTCGGCGTCGAGCACCCGGTAGTCCAGCGCCAGGCCGAGCAGCCTGGACACGGTGGTCTTGCCGGAGGCGGACACGCCCATCACGATGAGGGTCTTGGGGAAGGGCATGGCGGTGGAGTTCATGCGAGGCGTGCGCGGAGAGGCGTGAGCAGTGAGCAGAAGCGACTGCGAACAGCAGGCGTCGCTTGATTCACCCGATGCGTTGGCTTCCGCTCATTCCTCACGCCGTTCCACTCACCCCTGTCTCAACGACGTGGCGCGCGTTTCGCGGCCGGCTTGACCGTCTTCTTTACGGCTTTGCGTCCGGCGGGCTTAGCAGGTGCCTTCTTCACCGCCGGCTTGGCGCTTTTCGTTGCCGGCGCGGCAGCGGCCTTGCCAACCTTGCCTGCGGGCTTGTCCGCGGCCTGCGTGCGGGCGCGCTGCGGCGGGCGCGTGCGCCCGGGCGTCAGCGCGCGCCAGGTGCGTCCGCCGTCCAGCGCCAGCAGCGCATCGGCGGCGGTCGGCCCTTCGCTGCCGGCGACGTAGTTGGGGAATTCGGTCGCCGGTTGCCGGGCCCAGGCGTCCAGCACCGGCTGCACGATGCGCCAGGCCGCATCGACCATGGTCGCATCCTGGAACAGCGCCGCCTCGCCGCGCATGCAGTCGTGCAGCAGGCGCTCGTAGCCCACCGTGTTCTGCTGCGGGAACCAGTCGCGATAGCGGAAATCCATCCGCACGGGCGCCAGCGCCACCGGATAGCCCGGCCGCTTGACGTCGAACTGCAGCGAGATGCCTTCGTCCGGCTGGATATGCAGGACCAGCCAGTCAGGGCCATAGCCGCCGATGGCCGTATGCCGGAAAGGCGCCAGCGGCGCGGGCTTGAAGCGGATCGCCACTTCGGTGGTGCGCGTGCGCAGGCGCTTGCCGGTGCGCAGGTAGAACGGCACGCCGGCCCAGCGCCAGGTGTCGATGGCCAGCTTCATCGCCACATAGGTCTCGGTCTCGGAGGTGTCCGAGGTGGTGTCCTCCTCGCGGTATCCCGGCACGTTGCTGCCGTTGATACTGCCGGCGGCGTACTGGCCGCGCACCACGTCCTCGGGCGCCAGCGGACGCACGGCCTCGATCACCTCCGAGCGTCGGCGCAGCATCGCCTTGGGGGTGAAGTCGGAAGGCGGCTCCATCGCCACCATCGCCAGCAGCTGGAACAGGTGGTTGGGCACCATGTCGCGCAGCGCGCCGGTGGGCTCGTAGAAGCTGCCGCGACCCTCCACGCCGATGGTCTCGGCCGCGGTGATCTGCACGTGGTCGATGCGGTCGCGGTTCCAGACCGGCTCGAACAGGCCGTTGGCGAAGCGGAAGGCCTGGATGTTCTGCACCGTCTCCTTGCCCAGGAAGTGGTCGATGCGGAAGACCTGGTCCTCCTCGAGCACGTCGGCGATCTGCGCATTGAGCGCGCGCGCGCTTTCCAGGTCATGGCCGAAGGGCTTTTCGACGATCACCCGGCGCCACGGGCCGCCCTCGGTCTGCTTGACCAGCCCGGCGCGGCCCAGTTCGGTCACCGCCGTGCCGAAGAAGCGCGGCGCGGTGGCCAGGTAGAACAGCACATTGCCCTGCGTGTCGTGCTTGGGGTCGATCTCCTCCAGGCGCTTGCCCAGCAGGCGGTAGTCCTCGGCCGAGGTGAAATCGCCGCGCTGGTAGAACATGCGCTTTGAGAGCCAGCGCCAGGTGTCCTCATCGATGCTCTCGGCCTGGAACTCGCCGCCGCGCGAGGCCGCCTGCGCGCGCAGCGCATCGCCGATCTTGCGGCGCCACGCCGCCTCGCTGACATCGCCGTGGTCGAAGCCGAGGATGGCGAAGCGCTCGTCCAGCTGGCCGGCGCGCTTGAGGTTGTACAGCGCCGGCAGCACCAGGCGCTGGGCCAAGTCGCCGCGGGCGCCGAACAGCACCAGGATGCAGGGCGGGGCCAGGGCTTCGGCGGTGACGCCGGGAGAGGTGGTGTCGCTCATGCGTGGATCTCCGTGCTGGTGCGCTGGATGTCGTGGAGGTTGTTGAGGCGGTAGGCGGCGTTGACCAGGGCCACGTGCGAATAGCCCTGCGGGAAGTTGCCGAGCATGCGCCGGCCACGCGGGTCGTATTCCTCGGCCAGCAGGCCCACGTCGTTGCACAGCGCGAGCAAGGCGGTGTAACGCTCGAGCGCCTGGTCGGTGTGGCCGATGATCGCCAGCGCCTCGACCAGCCAGAAGCTGCAGGCAAGGAAGGTGCCTTCGCCGTCGGGCAGGCCGTCGCCGGCTTGCTCGGTGGCGTAGCGCTGGACCAGGCCGTCGACGGTGAGGCGGTCGCGGATCGCCTCGACCGTGGCCACCAGCCGCGGATCGTCCGGCGGCAGGAAGCCGGTCAGCGGCATCAGCAGCAGCGCCGCGTCCAGCGCTTCGCCGCCGTAGCTCTGCACGAAGTAGCCATCCGGATGCAGGGCGTTGGCCAGGATGTCGGCATGGACCTGCGTGGCCTGTTCGCGCCAGCGGGCGCGATCTTCCTCGCAGTAACTGGCCTCGTTCTGCGCGGCCAGGTCGAAGGCGCGCCAGGCCATCAGCTTGGAGTGGGTGAAGTGGCGCCGGCCCGAGCGCACCTCCCAGATGCCCTCGTCCGGGTCGTGCCAGCGCTGTTCCAGCTCGATCAGGAAGGCGCGCTCCAGCTCGATGCCCGACTCGCCCGATTCCATGCCGCGCAGGCGCGCAGCCTCGAGCATGCCGATCAACTCGCCATACACGTCCAGCTGGAACTGCTTGGCCGCCGCGTTGCCCAGGTTGACCGGGCGCGAATCGCCATAGCCGGGCAGCCAGTCGGCCACCCACTCGGGCAGGCGCCGCTCGCCGCCCACGCCGTACAGCGCCTGCAGCTGGCCCGGGGTGCCGGCCACCGCGCGCTTGACCCAGTCGCGGAAGGCCGCGGCCTCCTCACGATAGCCGGCGTTGGTCAGCGCCAGCAGGGTGAAGCTGCTGTCGCGCAGCCAGCAGTAGCGGTAGTCCCAGTTGCGCTCGCCGCCCAGAGACTCGGGCAGCGAGGCGGTCGGCGCGGCCACGATGGCGCCGGTGGGCAGATAGCTCAGGCCCTTGAGCACGACCAGCGAGCGCTTGACCTGCGCGCTCCAGCGCCCGGCATCGGCGCAGCGCGAGGACCAGTCCTCCCAGAAGCTCAGCGTGGTCTGCAGCGCCTCTTCCACCTCCAGCGCCGGCGGCTGCTCCAGATGCGAGGCGCCGTGGCTGAGCACGAACCACGTGCTCTGGCCTGGCTCGAGCGTGAACTCGGCCGTGGAGACCATGTCATGGCTGTCGATGGTCAGCGGCGTGCGCAACAGCAGCTGGTCGGGGCCGGCGACCGCGCGCAGGCCGTCGTCCTGCTGGGTCACCCACGGCACGATCAGGCCATAGCCGAAGCGCATCACCAGCTCGGTGCGCATCGGCACCCGCCCGCGCAGCGCCTCGACCCGGCGCACCAGGTGGTTGTGCACCTCGCCGTTGTGGCTGGCGACCATGAAGTCGGTGACCAGCAGCTGCCCGCTGTCGGTCTCGAAGATCGTGTCCAGCACCAGGCTGCCGTCGCGATAGCTGCGCTGGCTGCGGGCGGACTCGTCGGCCGGGCAGAGCAGCCAGCGGCCGTGCTCGGGTGTGCCGAGCAGGGCGGCGAAGACGGCGTCGGAGTCGAACCGCGGCAGACAGAGCCAGTCGATCGAGCCGGCGCGGGTCACCAGGGCGGCGCTGCGGCAGTTGCCGAGCATGGCGTAGTCTTCGATGGGGGTCGACATCGGGCGGTTCCGGACTGAGCGGCGTAGAAGTACCAGCGCGGCCGTGGGCGGTGCGTGGTCTGGCGCCCGGCCGCGCGGGCAGTGTTCAGGTTTGCTAGACCTTGTCATCGCGGCGCTTCGTCGCCATGACGCCCCTGTCAGCGGGCAGCCCCGGGGCAAGCGGGTAGAATCGGCCGGCGCCGTGCCCCCGCCACATCGGGCCCGCTGCGTCTCATCAATTCGGAGTTGGCATGGCCTGGAATACCCCTGGTAGCGGTTCGGGAAACAACGGAAGCGGCAGCGGGCCGGGCGGGGGGCGCAATTCCTGGAAGCCGGGACAGGGCGGCGGCCTGGACCAGATCCTGGCGCGCCTGCGCGCTATCTTCGGCGCCGGCGGCGGTGGCCCGCTGCGCTGGGTGCTGGTGTTCTTCGTGCTGCTGCTGGCCTTCAGCAGCTTCCAGCTGGTGGGCGAGCAGGAGCGCGGCGTGGTGCTGCGCTTCGGCCAGTTCGCGCGAATCATGCAGCCCGGCCCCAACTTCAAGTGGCCCTGGCCCATCGAAACCGTGCGCAACGTGCAGGTGACCACCATCGGCACCTGGGGCCTGCAGGAAATGCCCGTGCTGACCAACGATGAGAACATCGTCAACGTCACCCTCAACGTGCAGTACCGCATCAACGACCCGCGCCAGTACCTCTACGGCACCCAGGATGCCGACCAGGTGCTGCAGCAGGCCGCGCAGAGCGCGGTGCGCGAGCAGGCCGGTCGCGCCTCGCTGGAGGACGTGCTCAACAAGCGCGGCCCGCTGGCCTCGGCCGCCAAGGAGCGCCTGCAGGCGGCGCTGGACGCCTACCACACCGGCATGGTCGTGACCGACCTGACCCTGCCCAACGCGCGCCCGCCCAACGAGGTCAAGCCGGCCTTCGACGACGTCAACAGCGCCCAGCAGAGCCGCGAGCGCCTGGTCAACGAGGCCCAGGCCTACGCCGCGCGCGTGGTGCCCGAGGCCCGGGGCGAGGCCGCGCGCACCCGCACCGCCGCCGAGGGCTACAAGGAGGCCGCCATCGCCAACGCGCAGGGTGACGCCGATCGCTTCAGCCTGCTGCAGCAGCAGTACGCCGCCGCGCCGGAGACCACCCGTAAGCGCCTGTGGCTGGAGACGGTCGAACAGGTGCTGGGCCATAACCGCAAGGTGGTTGGCGGCGATGGCCGCCAGCTGATCTACGTGCCGATGGACGCCAACGCCCAGGCCAAGGCGCTGCCGCCGGCCTCGACCCTGCCGCGCCTGCCGACCGACACGCTGCTGCCGGCGGTGCAGAGCGCGGGCGGCAGCGACAGCGCCTCGTCGACGCCGACCGACCCGCTGCGCCCGCCGCGACCCACCGGCCGCGAGGAGGGCCGCCCATGAAGACTTCCGTGACCGTGGCCGTGATCGTGGCCGCCCTGCTGGCGCTGATGGGCTCGGTGTTCATCGTGCGCGAGGACCAGACCGCGATGGTGCTCAACCTGGGCCGCGTGGTGCGCGCCGACGTCAAGCCGGGCCTGCACTTCAAGCTGCCGCTGGTGGAGACCGCGCGGGTGTTCGATCGCCGCTTCCAGATCCTGGAGACCGCGCCGGAGCGCTACTTCACCTCCGAGCAGAAGGACGTGTCGGTGGACTTCTTCGCCATCGGCTACATCTCCGATGTGCGCGCCTACTACCGCGCCACCGGCGGCGACCAGCGCAACGCCAACGCCCGCCTGGCGCCGATCGTGACCAACTCGCTGCGCAACGAGATCAACTCGCGCACGCTGACCCAGCTGGTGTCCGGCGACCGCAGCGAGATCATCGCCAGGCAGCTGGTCTCCATCAACGCGGCGATCAAGAACCTGGGCATGCAGCTGGTGGACATCCGCCTCAAGCAGATCGACCTGCCGCAGGACAGCAAGGTGCTGGGCGAGGTCTACGACCGCATGCGCGCCCAGCGCCAGCAGGTTGCCAGCGCGCTGCGTGCCGAGGGCGAGGAGCAGGCCCGCACCATCCGCGCCGAGGCCGACCGCCAGGCCACGGTCATCGCGGCCGAGGCCGAGCGCGACGCCCAGCGCCTGCGCGGCGAGGGCGATGCCCAGGCCGCGCAGCTGTACGCCAAGGCGTCGGCGGCCGACCCGGGCTTCTACGCCTTCTACCGCAGCCTGGAGGCCTACCGTCACTCCTTCGCCGACGGCAACGCGGTGATCGTGCTGGACAAGAACGACCCCTTCCTGCAGTACATGAAGTCCGATCGCTAATCGGCCGATCGATGCGAAGTGGAGCGGGGCGCCTTCAAGGCGCCCCGTTTCGTTTTGCCCGGGGCTTCCGCACCAGCCGAAGCGTCACCTTCCAATCGTCATTCCCGCGAACGCGGGAATCCAGCGACTTCGCTCCTCCGCTGATCCCCGCGCCCCCCGGCCTCGCAAATCTGAACACCCCCAACCACCCCAAGGTGGCCCCCGTCCCCCAAAACCCGGATAATGCACAAAAGCCGGCCGGGCGCTTCCCACCAGAAGCACACCCTTCCGGCTTTTTCCGTGTCCTGGATGTGGTGATGCGCGTGCGGCCCGCCCCGATGGCGGCTGACATACACGCGCCTCATGCTCCAGACCGCACGGCCCAAGTCCGCGGCCCCGATGGCCGCAACAAAACAGGAGTACCCGTCATGGGTCAGTCAGTGGTGGTGTTGGGCGCCCAGTGGGGCGATGAAGGCAAGGGCAAGATCGTCGATCTGCTCACCGAAGAGATCGGCGCCGTCGTGCGCTTCCAGGGCGGCCACAACGCCGGCCATACCCTGGTCATCAACGGCAAGAAGACCGTGCTGCACCTCATCCCGTCCGGCATCCTGCGCCAGGACGCGCTGTGCCTGATCGGCAACGGCGTGGTGATCAGCCCGGCCGCGCTGATCAAGGAGATCGACGAGCTGGAAACGGCCGGCGTGGAAGTGCGCAGCCGCCTGAAGATCTCGCCGGCCGCGCCGCTGATCATGCCGTACCACATCGCCCTGGATCAGGCCCGCGAGAAGGCCGCCGGCGGCAAGGCCATCGGCACCACCGGCCGCGGCATCGGCCCGGCCTACGAAGACAAGGTGGCGCGCCGCGGCATCCGTATCGCCGACCTGCATTACCCCAAGCAGCTGGAAGAACTGCTGCGCACCGCGCTGGATTACCACAACTTCGTGCTGACCAAGTACCTGGGCGTGGAAGCGGTCGACTTCCAGAAGACCTATGACGAAGCGCTGGCCTTCGGCGAGTACGTGCAGCCGATGAAGTCGGATGTGGCCGGCATCTGCCACGACCTGCGCAAGCAGGGCAAGCGCGTGCTGTTCGAGGGCGCGCAGGGCGCGCTGCTGGACATCGACCACGGCACCTATCCCTATGTCACCAGCTCCAACACCACCATCGGTGGCGCACTGGCCGGCACCGGCGTGGGCGCGCAGGACATCGACTACGTGCTGGGCATCGCCAAGGCCTATGCCACGCGCGTGGGCGGCGGCCCGTTCCCGACCGAACTGGACGACGAAGTGGGCCAGGGCATCCGCGACCGCGGTGCCGAGTACGGCGCCTCCACCGGCCGCCCGCGCCGCTGCGGCTGGATGGACATCGTCGCGCTCAAGCGCGCCGTGGCCATCAACGGCATCTCCGGCCTGTGCATCACTAAGCTCGACGTGCTGGACGGCATGGAGAAGCTGAAGGTCTGCATTGCGTATGAGTACAACGGCAAGCGCACCGAGTACGCCCCGCTGGACGCGCAGGGCTGGGAAGACTGCACCCCGGTCTACCTGGAGTTCCCCGGCTGGAACGAGACCACCCACGGCATCACCGAGTGGGAGAAGCTGCCCGCCGCCGCCCGCGCCTACCTGCGCGCGCTGGAGGAACTGGCCGGCTGCCCGATCAGCATCGTCTCCACCGGCCCGGACCGCGACCATACGATGGTGCTGCAGGATCCGTTTGCCTGATCGCACGCTGTGCCCCTCTCCCGCATGCGGGAGAGGGCTGGGGTGAGGGGCCTTTCAGCGCCCTTGCCCATGCCAAGCCCCGCGCAAGCGGGGTTTGGTGTTTCGGGGGATAGCAAATTCGATATTCGCGAACGGCAAACTTTGCCCGCCCCGCTTGAGCGCCCGCGCCTCACTGCGACCATGCAACGCAATTGCAACACGTGAGCTGGGGATGAAGGCTGCGTCGCTGCCGTCTTTGCAGTTCAAGCCCGAATTGCGTGAAACCGCCGAATCGGTATTGCGAGGGGCCAAAACTTGTTAGGACTGATGTTTCAGCTGGCGACACCGTTAACGTGTTCAAGCCTATCTGTCAGGCAGGCGCATACTCAGGATAGTCGATGTACCCCTTGGCACCGCCGCCCTAGACCGCACTGTGTTCTGCAGGCGCTAGCGGCCAGTTGTGCTGCATGCGTGCGACCAGATCCGGATGCTGATGGAGGTAGTGCCGAGCGCAGTCAGGTCGATGATGCCGGCACCGATCGCTGCTCGGCACGCTCGCGGGTCATGCTGCCAGCCAAGATGAGCGCGGTTGCTGACAGGAGTGGCTTGAGGCCGCTCAGAATCGCCACCGAACCCCGAATCGCCGGCGCCATCCACCGACCTCTGCTCGACCTTGAAAACGGACTAATCCATCAAGTGCACGTAGGCGCGCAGACGCTAATAGGGGCCGACTTCGGTCACCATCACGCCGGCCGCATCCCGCTGCTGAAGTCCAAGCGATCCTGCATCCATCGATACGCCGCATCCACCGACTCAAAGCGAACGGTCGCGCACCCCATTGGTGCCCTGGCCATAAGTTGCACGGTCTCGTTCTCAGAGCCGCTCGCATCCTTCATGAGCCACCGCAAATACCGTTCGAACTCCTTTTTGGTCGCGTAACGATGCGGCGGAGGGCGCAAAAACTCGTTGCAGTACTGCGTAGCATCGAGCTGCTTGTGCTTGAGCGGTAGCTTCCGCCGGAGCCCCGCGCACTCTGCAAACACATGCTGATTGCACACCTGGGTCCGGTAAGGAGCACAGCGAATATCGCCTGTCCCCCTGTCTTCCCAAGCGATGAAGTGGCACAGGTCATGGAGCGTCCGCATCGAATCATCTTGCTGCAGCAAAAGGCAAAGGTTCTTGCGGCGTGGCTTTTTGCCTTCGCTCGTGATCGCCGACTCCGAATGCTTGAATTCGATAAGGGCGAAACCGTGCGCACCAGCTATCAGGTAGTCGGCAGCGTCCCGGTCCTGTCCGCCCAAACCAAACGCCTGAAAGGGTTGACCTTGTTCCTGACAGCGCTCGCGCATGTAGTCATTGAAGATGTCGGCAATGGCTTGCTCATTATCGGCCATGGGGGTCGGCACTCGTTGAGGATGATGGCACCAGATCCTGGCCTTCTTCTTGCAGGGTAATAAAAAACTTTTCTTGGCCGAGCGGTGTGACCTGCATGCCTTGGGTCACCGTCTTCCAGAAGCGATAGCTTTCACCAATCATTTCGATGTTTAGCACCAACAGGCCATGTCGTTGCATCCAATGCAAAGCTCCCTGGAACAGTGCTTTGCCGACGCGGCAGCGTCGGTACTCAGGCACGACGTACAGCTTGTACAGCTCAGCCTCTGTGCCGTACTGGCTGATCGAAGCGATTCCAACGGGCACGCCAGCCTCGACGGCCATCAATTGCACTGCGACCAGAGCACCATATACGTCCGCGATGGGCGCTCCGCGGTCGCGGCTTAGCCTGCCTTGAAGGACCTGGATTTGTTCATGCGTGGGCGTCTCTGTGATTTCCATGTAGCCTCTGTACTCCGTCAAGCCGATGAGTGTGCCTGCCGCCTGATGCTGCGGCCAGCTGCTGTCCCCGCGCGAGGCCCTCGCACGAAGACTCCAGCCAGCTGCACGTCACTGGGCACGAGCGGCATCATCTCCGATCATCCACGCGCCTTGCTACGACAAATCCAGCGGCCTTTGTTGGGCTCTGTCCTGGCAGTCGCAACGGAACAGCGAGGTTGTTGGGTGAGCCGATGCCGCTGCGTCTCCGCCTCAGTCTGGACCGGTGAGCCAGACAAAGTCGACCACCCGAGGCCCGCTTTCGGCCAATAGCTGACATTCGGCTATCGCCAAGGCGACCTACGGGAAAAGGCAAGAACTGGGCTGGAACTACACTGGCTGCTTTCGTGCCGCAAATCGTGCTGAATGGACATTCGTTCAGGGTGGCCCTTTCGAGGCCGCCGATCATTCTCGAGGAAATAGCATAGGCAGCACCACCGGCGGTGCCGATGCCGACGTCACCGTCGATTGGTTCAAGAAGTTCTTCGGCGACGTGAAAGGCAAACGCTTTTTCTTCACGAGCGGACTGGATAACGCGGCGCTAAAGAATCTCAAGACGATTCAGGTGCTTCGCACCTAGAAGAAATCGCGCAGATGGCGACCAACAGCCTCTCCGCCGGATCGCGCGAGTTCTTGCTCGTGCCTGGCCACTGGCGCTGGAGCGCCAGCTCAGCAGGCCAGTCGCGGGCATCATTAGTGGCGATGGAACAACTGGCAGTTCGTCGCGGCCGTGGTGGACCAACTATCGCTTGACCGCTTTTTGTTCTCCTGCATGCTCTCCTATACTTGATGAAAGGGGCGAGAACTATGTTCGAAATTGTTGGCGCACAAGTCGCCGACCTCAATGACGCCGATCTGCGAACACTCGTCGCACGTCTCGCTTTGGCTGAATTGCGGGCGCAGGGTTGCCCCAGTTCGTCGGTAACCGCTGGCGGTAATCAGGATGCGGCCGATGGCGGGCTTGATGTTCGGGTCGAGTGCCCGTCCGCACTGCTGATGCCGGATTTTGTGCCGAGCCAGCACACAGGGTTTCAGGTAAAGAAGCCCGACATGCCGGCGAGCGCAATCCGCAATGAGATGCGTCCTGGCGGCGTACTACGGCCGGTCATCGCCGAACTCGCCGCTCGCTCGGGTGCCTACATCATCGTCAGCGCGCAAGGGTCGTTCGCAGACAAGCCGCTGAGCGATCGTCGCGATGCGATCCGGGCGCAGCTCGACGATCTGCCTGAGGCCGGGCAGTTGCATAGCGACTTCTACGATCGCGACCGGCTGGCTACATGGGTCAATCACTATCCCGGGATTGCCGCCTGGGTCCGCACGCGGCTCGGCATCGGTATGTCGGGCTGGAGCAGCATCGGCGATTGGTGCGGCGTCGGCGTGAGGGAGGAGACGCCCTATCTCTTCAATGACAAGGCTTGCCTAACTGATGAGCGAACGAGCGCCCGCGAGCAACTCACCATCGGCGAGGGTATCGCCCGTCTTCGCATCTCTCTGGCCAAAGCTCGCCAATGTATCCGGTTGATCGGCTTGTCCGGTCTCGGAAAGACTCGTCTCGTGCAGGCACTGTTCGAGGATGGTGTCGGCGAGGCGCCGCTGGACCCGGGGCTTGCCGTTTATACCGACTATTCGGTCGAGACTGACCCGACTTCCCGGGACATGGCGCGCCAGCTAGTTATCGCACGGCAACGTGCGATCCTGATCGTCGATAACTGCAATCCGGCGACGCACAGCGAACTTGCCCGCATCTGTTCGGAAGCGGGGAGCCAGGTCAGCCTCCTCACGGTCGAATATGATGTTCGCGACGATGAGCCCGAGCGTACCGAGGTCTTTCGCCTGCAATCAGCATCGCCCGAAATGGTGGAACTGTGGCTGGAAAAGACCTTCCCCAATGTGACGCAGGTGGATCGGCGCACGATATCGGAGTTCAGCGACGGCAATTTCCGGGTGGCGCGCGCCCTCGCCGAAACACTCGGGAAAGGCGAGACCCTGGGAAAGCTCAAGAGCCGTGACCTCTTCGAGCGGATTTTTCACCAGCGCAACGAGCCCGACCGGGATCTCCTTTCCGCCGCCGAAGACCTTGCGCTGCTCTATTCGATCGATGGCGAAGACACGTCGGAAAGCGGCGAACTTGCGCGGGTTGCTGCTATTCGCGGCGCTTCCGTGGCGACGATTTATGCGGCACTGAACACGCTTCGTCAGCGCGGGATCGCGCAGCTACGAGGACGGTGGCGCGCGATCCTGCCGCACGCGATCGCCAACCCGCTCGCCGGGTTCGCCCTCGAACGCATGCCCCCGGCCGATTTCGATCGCTTCTGCGCGTCGCTCACGGCGCGGATGCAGAAGTCCCTTTCGCGCCGCCTCGGCTATCTGCACGACAGCGCCGAGGCACGGGCCGCGGTCGAGCGCTGGCTCGGTGCCGACGGTCTTCTTGGCGATCTCCCGGCGTTGGGCGAAGACGGCCTCCAGATCATCACCAATATCGCTCCGGTCGCGCCCGATGCAGTGCTCGCAAGGATCGAGCGAGACGTGGCTGGGCCGCGCGGCACCGAGATACTCGATCCGCAGTCGAGCGACCGATGGCAGTGGATACGGTTGATCAAGCTCCTCGCTTACGATCCACCGCTATTCGACCGCGCGGCGACATTGCTTGCCCGGTTCCTTTCCGCCGAACCGCCCAATCACAACAACAACTCGGCATCGGACATGTTCGCCGAGCTGTTTCACCTGCATCTGTCCGGCACCAAGGCTTTGCCGGACCAGCGGCGATCGCTTGTGCGCCGGTTCGCGCAATCTGGTGATCCGGCTTTGATGCGCTGCGCCGGCGTCGCCCTCGATGCGCTGCTGAAGGCACATCATTTCAGTTCATCCAGCGACTTCGACTTCGGCGCCCGGTCACGCGACTATGGCTGGCACCCGCCGACCTATGGCGACATCTGGGCCTGGTACAACGGCGCGGTCGACTTGGCGGTCGAGCTTTCGCCAATCATCGAAAACGCCCGTGACCACCTTGCCCATAGCGTAAGGGAGCTGTGGCGTTTCGGCGCCTGTCACGATGCGCTCGAACGGGCAGCGACCCGCTTCTCTTTCGAGCGGCCCTGGATCGAGGGGTGGATCGGCTTCCGCACAGCACTGCGTTTCGAGGGCGACGCTATGCCTGACGAGGTGCGCGCGCGTCTCACCGCGCTCATCGAGCGCCTGAGACCCACCGATCTTCTCCATCAGGCACGTGCGGTGGTACTGGGGCGCAGCAGTTTCGGTTGGGATGTCGCTGACGGTGATGCCGACGACGGCGATGTCATGAAGCCGTATGAGCGTGCCTCCCAGCTCGCGAAGGAGATCGGAACAGCGCTCGCGCATGACCCGGAGACGCGCGCTACCTTCATCGCCGAACTGCTCGTCGAACAACATCCGCAGCGCGCCTACGAGTGCGGCAGCGGCCTGTCGGATAGCGCCGCCGATCTTGATGCGATGTGGCGGGAACTGCTGAGCCTCTTTTCTGCCGCCGATGTGGACAGCCGGAGTGCGACGGTGCTCGGCGGGTTCATCCATGGCGCAAACGCCAGGGATTCGGCCTTCGCCGACGCCGCGCTGGAGGATGTGATCGAGAATCCCGATCTCGCCGCGAGCCTGACCTATCTTCAGGCGTGTGTTGCTATCGATACCCAGGGCATTGCGCGGCTTCGGCGTGCGATTAAACGTGGCGTCCTGTCGGCGCGGACTTTTCACAGCATCGCCAATGGCAGCGTCGGCGATTCTCCACCCGACGCGCTTGGGCCGCTGCTCACCGACATCGCCAGTCTCGCCGACGGCGTGGAGATCGCGCTCGATATCCTTCACATGCACTTCTACCGCGATCGGGGGGAGGGCCGACAACGCGCTCCATCCTTGATTGCCGTCGGCCGTGAGCTGCTGCTGCGCGCCGACTTCGGGAAGAAGCATTCGCTTCGCGATCTTGGGCTGTATACCGTCATTCGGGTCTGCTGCGCCGGACCTGATGGTGCGGCGACGCTGCGCGAGATCTGCGCGCGGGTCCGGGTGGGGCTGGAGACCGTCTATCTCTCGTCCTACGATCTTGGTTATGTCTTGAAGGCGCTCTTCGAAACGCATCCCCTCATCGCTCTCGACGAATTCCTGCTTCCTGAGCTCCGGCCGAAGAATCGAGGACTGTTTGCGGGGGACTTCGGGTCTGGCACGCCGGTGGAAGATGTCGGCGCCGAGACGCTTGTTCAGTGGGCGAATATCGATCCGGATCGGCGCTATCCGCTGCTTGGCAAGAGCATCTCTATGTTCAAGCGGCGGCAGGGCGAAGAGGAGAATGGTGTCTCCACGCTTTTCCTAGAAATATTGGGCCACGCGCGAGACAAGCGGGCGTTTCTCGGTGATATCTGGTCGCGGCTGCATCCGCGCAGCTGGAGCGGCTCGCTCGCCGATATCCTGATTCGGCGTCGCGCAGCTATCATAACGCTGGGTGACAATTTCGGAGGCGAGGTTCGACAATGGGTCACCGACATGCTGCCCGAACTGGAACGCTGGATCGAACATGAGAGCAAGCGCGATAGGGAAGGCGAGCAGAGTTTCGAATAGCTGCTGATCCGAGCATCCTCAGCGGGGCTCTGACGCCGATCGCGGCTCTCGCGGAGTCTTAGGCCGGACCCGCCACCCTTTGCATTTCTGCCCGACGGCTTCGCGCTGGGCGAATGGCCGGTTTTGGCACACCGCTGCCGGACGGCTGCTTAGGGTCGAAAGCGGTCATGCGCCGCGCTCGGCCAGATCAGTTATGTGTACATAACACCCTTTCATCCCCCGACTCATCAGCGTCTTGTATGTATTCCGCACGATCTGCTCTAGTCGTTCGCGCGTTGCGTTTGGATCTTTCTTCATCAGGGTTTTCCAGCCTCGCACAGAACGGTCCATACGGGAGCGTGATTCCGGGAAAACCGTTGGCTCGCCATCGATCCAGCGCAGATCCGGGCCGATGATCACGCCGACGTAGTCCAACTCCAGACCCTGGCAGGTGTGGATGCAGCCGACCTGTTCGACCGAGTTCGGGGCGATGATCCAGAGGCTGCCGTCCTTGTCGAGATTCCACTGGGAGCGATAGCCGTATTCAGGGATCTCGATGTCCCAGGCCTTGAGGTCCTTCTTGCTCTTCCAGTCCCAGCAGTAGCCGGCGACGACGCGGGCCTTGTTGTTGAGTTTGTTCTTCTCGCGGATCAGGTCGTGCAGCTCGACCGGGGAGTCGACGATGCGGAAGTCGAAACTGTTGCGGTCTAAATCGGTGTTGGCCGTCTGCCGGATGCCCAGGAAGTTGTCCAGCCAGGCGATGTAGCCGTCCGAGCCGGCGCAGCGGAACTGGGAGGCCAGTTCCAGCCGGGTCACCTCCGCGCCGGCGGCCTGCGCCCAGCGCTCCAGCTCGGCGATGCGGCCGATGTCCGACAAGGTCACCAGCTGGTCGTCGTCGGCAAAGAAGATGGTGCAGCGGGCACTGCGGATCAGCTCCATTACCTGGTTCTGGCCGAGGTTGCCGTACAGGCCGCTCTTCTCGTTGAGGCGGTGCGCCTCGTCGACGACCAGAGTGTCGAAGACGTTGGGCCGGCTGTCATGAAAGCCGCCGGAGCCGGCGAACAGATTGACGATCTCCACCTGGCGCAGGTGACCGGCCAGCTTCTGCTTGTAGACCTCGCGCGGCGCCGCGTTCTTGGACACGTACTTGGTGAGCTGGCCGCGCTTGGTCAGGTTGACCAGCAGATTGATGGCCACCACGGATTTGCCGGTGCCCGGGCCGCCCTTGACGATGACCACCTGCTTGCGGGCATCGCTGGCCTGCGCGGCCTTTGCCAGGCAGGTTTCATGGACCACCTTCTGGTCGTCCACCAGCACGAACTCCTCGTTGCCCTTGAGCATCTTGGCGACGCTGTCGGCCAGCATCTTCGAGGGGCGGATGCGGCCGTTCTCAATGCTGTAGAGCAGTTCGCCGTTGTCGCCCTTCCTGACGTGCTGTTTGATGAAGCCGCGCAGTTTGGCTAGCTCCTCGGCGCCATCGAGGAAGACCGGCGCCTTGTCCAGGTAGGCGGCATAGCGGGCGTCGCGGATGACCCCGTCGTCCTTGTAGTTGTGCAGGTAGGCACAGGGACACAGCTCGGTGCCTGATTCGTAGATGGCCTCGTTGAAGCCGTTGAGCAGGGCGGCGTAGGACCAGGCCTGGTAGCTGGGGTGGGGGCCTTCGGTTTCGGCCCGGCCACCGCGATTGGCGACGATGATCCCGTCCTTCTCGCTGACCTGAGAGCTGGACCACTGCTTGAGTTCGACGATGACCAGGTGCGGCGTGCCGTCGTCGGCCTTGCCGGACACGATGAAGTCGATGCGCTTGGAGGTCTGCGGGATGCCGAACTCGATCCCGATGCCGATATCGTCCGGGATCTCGCTGTCGCGCAGCACGCGGGCCATGGCGGCAAGCGAATGGCGCCAGGACCTGAATTCGGAATCGGATGCGTAGCGTCCTGCGCGCTGGACGAAGGCCCGTTCGACCACGTCTTCGATCTGCGCATGATCGGTATCGTGCAGGAAAGTACGTTTGGTTGCCTGGTAGACGATCACGCCAGCGAGTCCTCCTTGGACGGCCGCTCTTTAGAGTTTGGTGTATTTCCTGCTGGTGCCCTTGGCCAGGTCGACCGGGTACTTGGCGGCGTTGATCGCCAGTTTGTCGCGGGCGGCGGCCAGGGGATCGATGCCCAGCTTGTCGGCCAGCTGCAGCAGGTAGAGCAGGACGTCGGCGATTTCGTGGCCGACCTGTTGACGCTGCTCGTCGTCCAGGGCGCTGCTCTGCGCGTCGGTCAGCCACTGGAAGTGCTCCAGCACTTCGGCGGCCTCAATGGATAGCGACGCCGCCAGGTTCTTCGGCGAATGGAACTGCCCCCAATCCCGCTCTGCGGCGAAGCGGCGCAGCTCGGCCTGCAGTTGCTCGAGTTCCCCGTCCATGTTGTGGTGCCTTGCCTGCAATCGTCGTTGCAGTATAGAAGAGCCTGCCGGCTTGCCGGGCGGAGGAGGAAGCAGCGAATGGATCAGTGCATCGGGGTGGACGGGGCCCGGTCCGGCTGGATCGCGGTGTGGCGGGGGCAGGGTGGCCTGGCGTGGCGTGTCCACGGCAATGCAGGTGCGCTGGTTGATGCGCACTGCGAGGCCGCGGTGATCGCGGTGGACGTGCCGATTGGCCTGTCCGAGCACGGCGGCAGGCCGGCCGAGCGCGAGGCCCGGCGTTTCGTTGGCGGTCGCCGCGCCTGCAGCCTCTTCTCGACGCCGGTGCGCGGGATCCTGGATGCGCAGACCCAGCCGGAGGCGTCGCGGCGCCACCGCGCGATCGACGGTCGTTGGTTTTGGGGCTCAGTCGTTCGCCATCCTGTCCAAGATCCGCGAATGGGACGAGCTGCTGCGCAGTGACCCGCAGGCGCGTCGCGTGGTGCGCGAGGTGCATCCGGAGGTGTCGTTCGCGGCGCTGGCCGGTGGCGCGGGGCAGGGTGTCGTCGCCAGCAAGCGCACGCCTGCTGGCGTTGCCGCCAGAAGCGCATTGCTTGCCGCTGTGTTTGGCGAGGTGGCGATTTCGGCTCTGCTGCAAGCCGTTCCGCCGCGTGAGGCCAAGACGGACGACGTGCTCGATGCGCTGGCTGCGCTGTGGACGGCTGAGCGGATCCGCGATGGGGTGGCCCATTCGCTGCCGGCTGAGGTGGAGCCAGATGCCGCTGGATTGGATGCGGTGATCTGGTATTGAGCTGCACAGCATTTGGCGATTGCGACCGTTGATCGGCGCTCCTTGATCTGATCTCGCATTATCTTGACGCGTCGAAAATTCAGTAGCAGTCTTGCTGTACGGAGCCTAGAAACTCCCCTAACAGCGGTACCCACCTCCGACAAACCGGTGGGTTTTTTGTGCCTGCATGTTTTGCAGGCGCAACCGACGCGATGCCTGCGTCGGGAGGGCGGCGAATACAACACCCGCAAGGGGAATAAGCCCGCCGGCTGTTAGCGGTTTCTAGCCTCCCGACTTCCCATCCGCCGTTTTCGGCGGGCGGCTCCCTGCATGGAACGAGGAGGCACCGATGTCGTACGCGCAGTTGGACGATGAAGACGGCCCCGGCTATTTCCTGCCGGTGGAGGGCCAGGTGCGGTTGGCGCGCTTGAGCGATCACGTCAGGTTTCTGGCCCGGCTGTTGGCGCCGCGCACGCAGGCGGAAGAGGACGCGGCCGGGCGTGGGGTGCGCATGGGCGAGGTGGCGTTCTGCCTGGAGCTGTTGGCCGATCAGGTGGGGCAGGTGCTGGAGGCATTGTCGTGGCCGGCGCGGTGCCCTGGCGATACGGCTGATGTTCCGTCCGCTGATGATGAAGTGCCGGATGCGGCAGGCGCTGCCTTCCGCATCACGCTGGCGCAGATCGACCGGCTCAACCTGCTGATCGAGACTGCCTCGGCCCATGCCAAGGTGGTGGCGGTTTGCGATGCGAGCGGGCGGGCTGGGCATGCATCGCCCGATGTGGCTGACACGCTCTGCGCTGCGGTCGATGAAGTGCGCATGTTGCTGCGGCAGGTCGAGCATCAGCCGCTGCGTGAGGCAGCGCCCACGCGGGTGCGCGAGGCGCATGCGGTTTACGCGGTGGGTCCGGTGGCGCAGGCCGACGAACGCGGACGGATGCACTGAGCCTCAAGGGAATGGGGCAGGGCAGGAAGGCTCCGCTTTCGCGGGGATGACGACAAGTGGGCTGTAAGGGAAGGAGACCACATGGCGATGAACCGGGGTGGAGAGGCGGGTACGACGTGCTGCTCGGTCCGTTTGCCGGAGCTGGGCTTGCAAAACAACGGCTTATGGTCAATATTCCATATTCCGGAATATGGAATGAGTCGCTCGCCGATGGAGCTCAAGTCGCAGGATCTTCTCGTGCTGTACAAGCAGGTCGCGCAAGCCGGCCGGCTGTGGACGTATGCCTCCTTGGGCGAGGCGCTGCAGATGAGCGCCTCTCAGGTGCATCGCAGCGTCAAGCGTGCCGCTGCCTCCGGACTGGCACTGGAGAAGGGACGTGGTGAGTGGGAAACCGTGCGGACCGCGCTGTACGAGTTTGCGGTGCACGGGGTGCGCTATGCCTTCCCGGCGACGGTAGGCGCCATCAAGCGCGGCATTCCCACGTCGTTCGGTGCGCTGCCGCTCTCGAGGGACATCGCCAGCGTGCCGGGCGAGGCACCCGTCTGGCCAAGCGCCGAGGGCACGTCCAAGGGGCCGGGGCTGTCGCCCTTATCGGCCAGTGCTCCCGTGGCTGCTCTGGCGGATCCCGCCCTGCACGAACTCCTCGCGCTTCAGGATGCCTTGCGCGCCGGGCGCGCGCGCGAGCGCGCGCTGGCCGCGAAGTACCTGGAACAGCGTCTGGGTCTGAGCGATGCGGCCTGAGGACGATCCTAATCTTCCGCGGTTGCGGGTCATCGCGGAGGCCTTGGGCGATCTGCGCGAGCAGGTCGTCTTTCTTGGAGGCGCGGTGGTCGGCCTGCTGGTTTCCGACCCGTTGGCAGAGCGCGTGCGCGCGACGTACGACGTGGATGCCGTGGTCGATCTGGAGTGGTCCGGATTCCGGCGCCTCGAGGCGCGCGTGGAGGCGCAAGGCTTCATCAGAGAGATGGAGAGCGGTGTGGTCTGCCGCTGGGTTCATCGTGCAACGGGACTGATCTTCGATCTGATGCCGGTCGATCCGGGCGTGCTGGGTTTTTCCAACCGTTGGTACGGCTACGCGGTGGAGACCGCGCGTGCGGCGCGGGTCAGCAGCCACCTTTCCATCAGGCTGGTGACCGCAGTGGCGTTCGTCGCGACCAAGCTCGAGGCCTTCGCGACACGCGGTGGAGGCGATTTTCTCGCCAGCCACGATCTGGAGGACGTGTTGAATGTGGTCGATGGACGCGATGAACTTGCTGCCGAGATGGCAGCAGCACCGTCGGAGTTGCGCCGCACCGTCTCCGAGGTCTTTGCCCGCCTGGTGAGCAATCCGGCGTTTGTGAATGCGCTGCCTGGACTGATCACGGATTCCGGGCGGGCCGGCATCGTCCTCCGGCGTCTGCGGGCCATGGTCGATCAGCGGCCTTAAGGAGGCATCCCCATTCACGATTGCGGGGATTACGAAAAGGTGGGCTGTGGGGAGGCCGGCTTCCGTTAATCGCGAGACATAGGCACGCCATGGATCGGGAGAAGCAGGCAGGCTATGGATCGCCAGAAGCGGGCGCGCGGTAACCGGAACGCTGCGCGTGGTATGCCTTGCGCCTAACGCTCCGCCACGCCGAGCGTGCGGGCCTGGGCGTCGAATAGCACCCGCCAGTGGAAGAACGGGGCCAGGCCGAGGTTGAGGGTGATCGTGCGGCTGCCGCCGCGGTAGGGCGCGGCGAACATGCCGCTGGCCTGTTCGCGCAGGCCGATGGTGACGGGGAAGACGGCGGCGTCGCCTCGGTCGTCGCCGAGGGAAATGTCCGCGGGCGTGCCGTTCGGCCAGAGGGCGTCGGCTTGCGCGCCTTGGATGCGCAGGCCGCTGGCGCCGGTATCGATCATCGTCGGCCCGCAAAAGCGCGCCGGGGCGTCACGCCGGATCAGGCAGGCGGGCACCTGGTTGGTGCCGTCGATGAACCTGACGCTGCGAAAGCGGGCGGTGTCTTCCGGCGAGGGGTTCAGGATCAGGCGCCCGGTCTGGCGCGGGCCGCGCGGCAGCTCGACGATCCAGCGCTGCACGCCCAGGGCGGTGAGCGGGTTGGGGACCGCATCGTCATGCAGGCCGGTGCCGATGATCGCCATGAAGCCTTGCCCGGGCAGGCCGTCGCCGCCGATGCGGTACGCCGCAGCCGGCACGCGCGTGGCGGGGCAGTCCGGCTTGCGTTGCACGCAGGCGACCGCTTCCACGCGCTGGAAGGGGACTTCGCCGACGACACCGCCGGGGAAGCCGATCTGCGCCGAGACCTTGCGCCCCTGCAGCTCGACCCCGGAGCCGTACGCGTAGCGCACCGGCATCCCAGGCGCGCTGGCGGCCTTGTCGGACAGGGCGGGCGCCAGGATGCGCAGGCCGGTGGAGCCGGTATCCAGCTGTGCCTCGATCGGGACGCCATCCACCGTGAGCGTCACGGCGTAGCGGCGCACGCCGTCGCTGAGCACCACCTCGCGGATGGGCACTTCCAGGCCAGGCGCATCGGCTGCGCGGGCGTGCAGGGCGGGGGCGATGGCCAGCAGGAGGGCCAGTGAGCGCAGGGCAAGACGGAACGATGGCATGCAGGCGGCCTTTCAAGCCGGGGATGGGCGTCCGGCGCGCACGCTAACACCGGCGCGGCGCCGGACGATGGCGGGCCAGACATGCGGCGGTGCACCAGACGGCATGGTCCGGGAACCTGTCAGAACCGACATGACTTTCGGGGGGCGCCGGGCCCGGCGCGGGAGAGGATCATCCGCGGCTTCGGCGCGGGGACGCGCCAGCCACTTCAAGGAATCCGCATGCGCAAGACCCTGGTGACCGCCATCACGCTGGCCCTGGCCGGCACGAGCCTGGCGGCGTCGGCCCAGTCCACCCCGGCCACTCCCGCCGCGCAGGTCGCCGACAGCGCCGCGCAGGTGACCACGCAGCTGCCGCGCACGGCGCGCCCCAGCCACTACGCGGTGCAGATCATCCCGCATGCGGACAAGATGACCTTCGATGGCAAGGTCAGGATCGATGTGCAGGTGCTGGAGCCGACCCAGACCCTGGTGCTGCAGGCGGCCAACCTGACCTTCGGCACCAGCACGCTCAGCGCGGGCAAGGGCAAGCCGCTCACCGCCAAGGTCAGCACCGATGCCGACGCGCAGACGGCGAGCTTCGCCTTCGACAAGACGCTGGCGCCGGGCAAGTACGTGCTGTCCATCGACTACAGCGGCATCATCAATACCCAGGCCAATGGCCTGTTCGCGCTGGATTACGCCACCGCCGACGGCCAGAAGCGCGCGCTGTACACGCAGTTCGAGAATTCCGATGCGCGCCGCTTCATCCCGTCCTGGGACGAGCCGGACTTCAAGGCCACCTTCGACCTCGCCGTGACCGTGCCGGCCGCGCAGATGGCGGTGAGCAACATGCCGGTCGCCTCGTCCAAGGACGCCGGCAACGGCATGAAGCAGGTGGTGTTCGCCACCACGCCGAAGATGTCGACCTATCTGCTGTTCTTCGGCCTGGGCGACTTCGACCGCGCCACGCTGGCCGGGCCCAACGGCACCGAAATCGGCGTGATCGCGCAGAAGGGCAAAGTGGACCAGGCCAAGTTCGCGCTGGAGTCCGGGCGCGACGTGCTGAAGGAATACAACGCCTACTTCGGCGTGAACTATCCGCTGCCCAAGCTGGACAACATCGCCGCGCCCGGCCAGAGCCAGTTCTTCAGTGCGATGGAGAACTGGGGCGCGATCTTCACCTTCGAGTACTCGCTGCTGCTGGACCCGGCCGTGTCCAACGTCAACGATGAGCAGCGCGTGTTCACCACCGCCGCGCACGAGATCGCCCACCAGTGGTTCGGCGACCTGGTGACCATGGCGTGGTGGGACGACCTGTGGCTCAACGAGGGCTTCGCCACCTGGATGGAGGGCCGCACCACGGCCAAGCTGCATCCGGAATGGGACATCGACAAGACCGAGGCGGCCTACACCAGCCGCGGCGCGATGGGCCGCGACGCCTACGCCACCACCCACCCGGTGGTGCAGCACGTGGCCACGGTGGAGCAGGCCAGCCAGGCCTTCGACGGCATCACCTACGGCAAGGGCTCGGCGGTGATCGGCATGCTGGAGGACTATGTCGGCTCGGACAACTGGCGCAGCGGCGTGCGCAGCTACATCAAGGCCCACGCCTACGGCAACGCGGTCACCGACGAGCTGTGGCGCGAGGTCGACAAGGCCGCGCCGGGCAAGGACTTCATCCAGGTCGCGCACGACTTCACCCTGCAGCCGGGCGTGCCGCTGATCAAGGCCAATGCGGTCTGCGCCAGCAACAGCACCACCGTCACCCTGGAGCAGGGCGAATTCACGCTGGACCGCCCCAACAAGACGCCGCTGCGCTGGAACGTGCCGGTGACCCTGCGCGGCGCCGACGGCAAGGAAACGCGCGTGCTGGTGCAGAACGGCAGCGCCCGCGTGACGCTGCCGAGCTGCCAGCAGCCGGTGGTGATCAACGCCGGGCAGAAGGGTTACTACCGCACGCTGTATGCGCCGGCGATGTTTCAGGCGCTCAGCGCCAAGTTCTCCACGCTGCCGGTGGTGGACCAGTTGGGCGTGATCATGGACGCCGGCGCGCTGTCCAGCGTCGGCCTGCAGCCGGTCGCCGACCAGCTGGACCTGACCGCCAAGGTGCCGCTGGATGCCTCGCCTGACCTGTGGCTGCAGGTGGCCGGCGTGCTGGGCGGCGTCGATGGGCTGTTCGACGGCGATGCCAAGCAGCAGGCGGCGTGGCGCAAGTACGCCATCGCGCGCCTGTCGCCCAAGTTCCAGCAGCTGGGCTGGGATAACCGCGCGGGCGATCCGGCGCGGGTCAAGCAGCTGCGTTCGAGCCTGATCGGCGTGCTCAGCAACATGGGCGATGCGCAGGTGATCGCCGAGGCGCGCCGCCGCTTCGCGGCCTTCCAGGCCGACCCGAAGTCGCTCTCGCCGGATCTGCGCCGCACGGTGCTGGGCATCGTCGCGCGCAATGCCGACGCGGCCACCTGGGACACGCTGCACGCGATGGCCAAGAAGGAGACCTCGTCCATGGTGCGCGACCAGTACTACTCGCTGCTGGCCTACGCCAAGGACCCGGTGCTGGCCCAGCGTGCGCTGGACATGGCGCTGACCGATGAGCCGGGGGCGACCAACGCCGCCAGCATGATCGGCGCGGTGTCCCAGGAGCATGCCGACCTGGCGTTCGACTTTGCCGTCAGCCATCGCGAGAAGGTCGACACGCTGGTCGATTCCACCTCGCGTGCGCGCTACTACCCGGGCCTGGGCAGCAGTGCGGACGATCTGAAGATGGTGGACAAGATCAAGGCCTATGCCGACCAGTACATCGCCCCGACCTCGCGCCGCGCGGCCGAGACGGTGATGACCAGCATCCAGACCCGGGTCAAGCTGCAGGCCGAACGCCGTCCGCAGGTGGTGGCGTGGTTGAAGCAGCAGAAGTAAGCGTCGCCTGAGGCATGCCAAGGATTGAGGCGTGCAGGCAGGAAGAAGCCCCGCGATGCGGGGCTTCTTTTTTTGTCCCTCGCCGGGGTGCGGGCATGCGGGCCACTTGGTGAAGTGCGTGAATGTGCGCCACGCCGCTTGTGGTCCGTGAGCGCTCCTTCGGCAAGCGGCCTCGACCCGGGCGGGCACGGCTCCTCGGCTCGGTCCGCCCTCCATGGCGGACTCGCCGCCGCGGGCCATCCTTGGCCCGCGCTTCGCGTGCCCGGCCGTGTCGAGGCGCTGCGGCGGATGGATCAGGCCTTCTTCCAACTCGAAGGCATGGGGCAGCGCTCTGCCCCCTCCCTTGCGCGACAGCGCAGGGGAGGGCCGGGGTGGGGTGCTTTTGCTCTTCGCTTGCGGTGGTTTGACCGGGAAAGCCTCGACCCCTCCCCAGCCCTCCCCTTCGCCTATGGCGAAAGGGAGGGGGCCTCAAGTCGATAGTTTCCTGTCACTGATCGTGGTGCGCGCGAGGCAGGGGGTTCGAGTACCCCCTGCGACCCGAAGCCCTATGACCTGACGTGCCCCCACCGAAGTTCCGACGCTCAGACGCAGTGCTCCCTGGATCGGGCGAAGCTCATGCTTCCGAGGGGTTGTCCGGATCTATCAGCCATCCTCGCGCAGATCAGCCTCCGCCGCCGATCCCGGACCCCCTTCATGGTCCCCATCCCGCACGGCCCGGCCCGGCGGTCCGAAGGACGCGCTGCCGTCGTCGTAGCGGATCAGGTCGCGCACGCCGACCACGCCCTCGATCTGGCGCACACAGGCCACGGCGCGCTGCTTCATGTCGCGCTCGGGCACGTTGCCGGTCAGCGTGACCTGGCCGTCCTGGATCTCGACCAGGATCTCGCCGGCCTCGATGTCCGGCTGCTGCGCCAGGGTGCGGACCACATCGTCGCCGATCAGCTGGTCGGAGCGGGCAGGGGTGCTCATGGTGGAAGTCCTTGTAGTGGGTGAGGCGATGCTGCGCTCGCGCAAGTGAGCGCACCGCCAAGAGCGCGCTCGATGAAGGGCGCGCCGGCCGGGACGCGTATGCTTGCGGGGATTTCGATTCGCCTGGGAGGGCACGATGAAACAGACGATGCGGGTGTCGCTGATGGGCGCGCTGCTGGCGGCGGCCGGTGCGCAGGGGGCGGAGGTCACGAGCGCGGCCTACACGCCGAGCGGCGGCGCGGTGACGGTCTACACCTCGGCCTCGGGCGCGCCCGCGCAGATGGTGCGCAGCGAGGCGGCTGCCCTGCAGCCCGGCCACGCCCTTACCGAGCGCGAGAACTCGATCTTCGTCGACCCGACCCGGCGCTTCCAGACCGTGATGGGCGTGGGCGGGGCGATCACCGATGCGGCGGCCGAGACCTACGCCAAGCTGAGCAAGGCCAAGCAGGCCGAGTTCATGAAGGCCTACTACGACCCGGACGCCGGCATCGGCTACAGCTGGGCCCGCACCACCATCCACAGCTCGGACTTCTCCAGCGCCAGCTACACCTACATCAAGGAAGGCGACAAGGACCTCAAGACCTTCTCCATCGCGCACGACCGCAAGTACCGCATCCCGATGATCAAGCAGGCGATCGCCGCGGCCGGCGGCACGCTGCCGATGTTCGCAAGCCCCTGGAGCGCGCCGGCCTTCATGAAGGACAACAAGAGCATGCTCAAGGGCGGCCACCTGCTGCCCGAGTACGCCGATGCCTGGGCCAACTACTACACCAAGTTCGTCGCGGCCTACGAGAAGGAAGGCATCCCGATCTGGGGCATCAGCATCCAGAACGAGCCGATGGCGTTGCAGATCTGGGAGTCGATGCAGTTCTCGGCCGAGCAGGAGCGCGACTTCCTCAAGGACCACCTGGGCCCGACCATGGCCAAGGCCGGCTATGGCGACAAGAAGATCATCGTGTGGGACCACAACCGCGACATGATGGTCCACCGCGCCAACGTGCTGTTCGACGACCCGGAGGCGGCCAAGTACGCCTGGGGCATGGGCTTCCACTGGTACGAGACCTGGGCCGGGTTCGACCCGATGTACGACAACGTCGCGGCCGTCTCGCGCGCCTATCCGGACAAGCCGCTGCTGCTGACCGAGGCCTCGATCGAGAAGTTCGACTTCGACCGTATCCAGGACTGGGCCCACGGTGAGCGCTATGGCGCCTCGATGATCCACGACTTCAACGGCGGCGCGGTGGCCTGGACCGACTGGAACATCCTGCTGGACGAGCACGGCGGTCCCAACCACGTGGGCAACTACTGCTTCGCCCCGCTGCAGGCCGACACGCGCACCGGCGAGCTGATCTACACCCCGCCGTACTGGTACATCGGCCATTTCTCCAAGTTCATCCGCCCGCAGGCCCAGCGCGTGAGTGCCGCCAGCAGCCGCAGCAATCTGACGACCACGGCCTTCCTCAATGCCGACAACAAGCTCGCGACGGTGGTGATGAACGCCAGCGACCAGGCGATCACCTACAACCTCTATGTCGGTGAGGCGTCCACCCAGGTGGAGATCCCCGCGCACGCGATCCAGACGCTGGTGTACTGAGCCGGCGCGTCATCCCCGGCCTCTTCGATCGGCATGATCGAAGAAGACGCCCCGCATCCGCGGGATGTCCTGCTTTGGCCGTGGTATCCACCTTGTAGAGCGGAGCTTGCTCCGCTAGGCCGTCCCCGGTGACCCGACCGAAGGGCAGCGGAGCAAGCTCCGCCTCTACAGAGGGTTTTTGAATTTTCCGGCGCCATGATGGGGGCAGGCCTTGGGCTTGCCTTGCGTGGTCCGCCGCGCCGCGCGGGCATGCAGTCCCGGATCGACCCAAGATGGTAGAAAGGGCGTTCGGCGGCGGGGGTCTGCCGCCTTGACACCGAGCATTCGCATGGCACTGATCGATACCCGGCATCACCAGATGTACCCGGCGCTGGATGCGGCCCAGCTGGCCACGGCGCGGCGGTTCGCCAGCGGCCCGCTGCGGCGGTTCGCGCCGGGCGAGGAGGTGTTTGCCGTCGGCGACCACCCGGCGCCGGTCTGGCTGGTGCTGGAGGGGAGCATCGTCGTGTCGCGTCGCGACGGGTTGGGCCATGAGGAGGTCATCCACGAGCACGGCCTGGGCAGCTTCACCGGCGAGGTCAGCCAGCTGGCCGGGCGCAGTTCGCTGGCCGGTGGCGTGGCCGGTGCGCAGGGCTGTACGGCCGTGCCCCTGGATGCCGCGCATCTGCGCGCCCTGCTGATCGGCGCGGCCGAGCTGGGCGAAATCGTGATGCGCGCGCTGATCCTGCGCCGCGTGGGCCTGATCGAAAGCGAGGCGGTCGGCTCGGTGCTGGTCGGCCAGCCGGGCGAGGCCGAGCTGGTGCGGCTGCAGGGCTTCCTCACCCGCAACGGCTATCCCAACACACTGCTGGACGCGACCCAGGATGCGCAGGGCCAGGCGCTGGTCGAGCGCCTGGGCATCCACGCCGAAGAACTGCCGCTGATGATCTGCCCCAACGGCACCGTGCTTAAGCGGCCGACCAACCTGGCCGCGGCCAGCTGCCTGGGCATGACGCCGGAGCTGGATCCGGCGGTGGTCCACGATGTGGTCGTGGTCGGCGCGGGGCCGGCGGGGCTGGCGACGGCGGTCTATGCGGCGTCCGAGGGGCTCTCGGTGCTGGTGCTGGAGCAGCGCGCCATCGGCGGGCAGGCCGGTGCGTCTTCGCGCATCGAGAACTATCTGGGCTTCCCCACCGGCATCTCCGGCCAGGCGCTGGCCGGGCGCGCCTACAACCAGGCGCTGAAGTTCGGCGTGGAACTGGCGCTGCCGCTGGATGTGCGCACGCTGCAGTGCGAGGCCAAGGCCGAGGATCCGCATGCGCCGCTGCAGCTGAGCCTGGACAACGGCCAGGTGGTGCAGGCGCGCACGGTGGTGGTCGCCTCCGGGGCGCGCTATCGCCGGCCGGAGGTCGCGCAGCTGGCGCGCTTCGAGGGCAGCGGCGTGTCCTACTGGGCCTCCCCGATCGAGGCGCGCATGTGCGCCGGCGAGGAAATCGCGCTGCTGGGCGGCGGCAACTCGGCGGGGCAGGCGGTGGTCTACCTGGCGCCGAAGGTGAAGAAGCTGCATCTGGTCATCCGCGGCCAGAGCCTGGAGGCCTCGATGTCCAGCTACCTGATCGAACGCATCCAGGCGCTGCCCAACGTGGAGCTGCACACCAATACCGAGCTGCTGTCGCTGGAGGCCGACGATCAGGGCGCGCTGTCCGGTGCGACCTATCGCGATCGCACGAGCGGCCAGTCGCACAGTTGCTCGCTGCGGTATCTGTTCCTGTTCATCGGCGCCGACCCCAATACCGATTGGCTCAAGGGCTGCGTGACGCTGGACCCGGCCGGCTTCGTGGTCACCGGTGCCAACGGCGCGGCCTTGCTGGAGACCGACCGGCCCGGCGTGTTCGCCATCGGCGATGTGCGCGCCGGTTCGGTCAAGCGCGTGGCCGCCGCGGTGGGCGAGGGCGCGGCCGTGGTCGCGCAGATCCATCAATACCTGGCGGCCCTGGAGCCGCGCCCTGCCGCAGAGCCCTGAAGGAGCCATCATGTCCCGTTGCACGCATCTGGATGACATCGCCGAGGTCACGCCCAGCGCCAAGGGCTGCGAGGACTGCCTGGCCATCGGCAGCCCGTGGGTGCATCTGCGCCTGTGCCGGATCTGCGGCCACGTGGGCTGCTGCGACGATTCGCCGCACCGCCACGCCAGCGCGCATTTCCACGCCACAGGCCATCCCATCATCGAGGGCTACGACCCGCCCGAAGGCTGGGGCTGGTGCTACGTGGACAGGACCGAGGTCGATCTGCCCGATCAGACGCCGCAGCTGGGGCCGATCCCGCGCTTCGTGTAGCGCGGCCGCGGGGCGACCGTCGGGCGATGCCGAGGCCGCCGGGGCCGGTACGATGCGGTCACCGCAGCCTGAAGGACCGTGCATGTCCAGCCCGAGCGTGGTGCCCGCTTCGCCGTGGCGTCAAAGGATCGTCCGTGGCGCGCTCTGGTTTGCGGCGATCGCGTGGGGTGTCCTGCTGGGGGCCAAGGTCTTCGACCTGGTGGTCCTGGCGGGCGCCTGGAGCGCGGCGCCGCCGGCCTCGTTGCGGCTGTTGCCCTACGGGGCCGCATATCCGGTCAATACCGGTGATTTCTTCATTCCGCCCTCGGCCTTGCTGCTGGTCGCCACGTGGATCGCGGTCTTCGCCGGCTGGCGTACCCCGATGCGCTACCGCCGCTGGCTGCTGGCATCGGCGCTGACGATCCTGGTCGTGCTGGTCTTCACCGTGGCGTCGTTCTGGCCCATGAATTCCGCGCTCTGGGCCATCGCCAAGGGCGCGCCCGGCGCGCTGCAGGATCAGGCAAGCATCGAGGCCCTGGTGCATGCCTGGCTGCGCAACGACTGGCTGCGCGTGATCGCCGCGACGGCGGGGTTTCTCAGCACCCTGCGTGCGATCAGCCTGTCGTTCCCCGACGCACAGGTCATGACCGGCCCCGCATCGCTCGCAAGCAGGCTCGCGTATGCGGGCTGTGTCCTCCTGCTGCTGGCGTTCGTGGCGTACTTCGTGTCCGAGCTGCTTTAGCGGTCTCACGCGCTGAGATGGGCGCGTGGCAGGCTGGTGCGGTGAGGCAGGTTCCATGACCCGACGCGGCGGCAGCGCCGATCTTCCCCTGCATGGCGGGCGCGTACCGGCGTGGCTGGGCCAGCGCATGACCCGGCTGGGTGCGGTGATGTGCCAGGCCATCGTCCACACCTATGGGCGCGACGAGCTGCTGCGGCGGCTGGCCCATCCGTTCTGGTTCCAGTCCTTCGGCGCGGTGATGGGCATGGACTGGCATTCCTCCGGCATCACCACCAGCGTGATCGGCGCGCTCAAGCGCGGGCTGACGCCGCTGTCGGGCGAGCTGGGCATCCATGTCTGCGGCGGGCGCGGCCGGCATTCGCGCGCCACGCCCGACGAGCTGCTGGCGGTGGGCGAGCGCACCGGCGTGGACGGCGCGGCGCTGGCGCGCGCCAGCCGGCTTGTGGCCAAGGTGGACAGCGCGGCGGTGCAGGACGGGTTCGACCTGTACCTGCACGGCTTCATCGTCGGCGACGACGGCCAGTGGGTGGTGGTGCAGCAGGGCATGAACACCGCCAGCAGGCAGGCGCGTCGCTATCACTGGCTGTCCGAAGGGCTGAAGGACTTCGTCGATGCGCCGCACGCGGCCATCGAGGGCCCGCGCCAGGGTGCGATCGTCAACCTGGCCGATCGCCGCGCCGCCGGCGCGCGGGCGGCGCAGGTCTCGCTGCTGCAGACGCTGAGCCCGCAGGAGATCGCGCGCGAATACGGACGCCTGGCGACGCCGTCGGCGGCCACGGCCAAGCACGTGGCCCGCGCGCGGACCGAGGCCGCCTTGCCCGTCACCGGCGACCTGTTCGCCGATCCGGCGGCGGAGGCACGCGATCCGCAGGCCTGGAATCCGGCCGCGCAGCCGCATCTGTCGCTGCCGGACCATCACGATGTGCGCGCGCAGGACATCGTCCTGCGCCGGCTGCACGGCAGCCTGGCCGCGGCCGCCGAGCAGGGGCCGAAGGACTTCACCGCGTTGTTGCAGGTGCCCGGCGTGGGCGCGCGCACCGTGCGCTCGCTGGCGATGGTTGCCGAGGTGCTGCACGGCACGCCGTGCCGCTTCAGCGATCCGGCGCGGTTCTCGCTGGCCCATGGCGGCAAGGACCGGCATCCCTTCCCGGTGCCGACCCAGGTGCTGGACCACACCATCGGCGTGCTCAAGACCGCCGTGCGCCAGGCCCGGCTTGGCAATGAGGAAAAGCTCGAGGCGATCCGCCGCCTGGATGCGCAGGCGCGGCAGCTGGAGGCGAAGGCCGAAGGTCCGTCGCTGGCGGCGTACCTGGAAGAGGAGCGCCGCCAGTCGCACCGCTATGGCGGACGCAGCGTGTTCGGCTGGGAGCCGGCGCCGGATGAGGCGGCCGAAGCGCCGGCGCAGGCTGCCTTGCAGCGCGCCGCGTCATGAGCGGCGCCGCCGAGGCGGCGGTCCGGATCGACGGGCGCTGCTTCACCTATGTCTTTCCGTGCGCCTGGGAGGACTTCTGCAAGATCGGGTTCTCGCGCGATCCGCTGGGGCGGATCGGCGCGCTGCATCCACGCTGGTTCGAGTTCTTCGACCTGCACAGCGGCGTGCTGATCGAGACCGAGACCGTCCGCGATGCGCGCGACCTGGAACTGCGGCTGCGCGGGCCGCTGCGCGCCCATCGCGCCCCGATGCCGCTGACCATCCGCGATGCGGCCGGCGGCCAGACCGAGTGGTTCCGCGGCGTGGCCGCGCCGCTGGCCACGCACGTGGCCGAGCTGGCGCAGGGCGGCTATCGCGTGCTGCCGCTGCACGGCTGGCTGCGGGCGGCGGCCCTGTCGCGGATCGACCGGCTCCACGACTGGGCCGATGCCCAGCTCAGCGTCGAGGAACGCGAGGGCCTGATCGCCCACACGCCGGCCGGGCGGGCGCTGGGCGATGTGCTGGACGGCTATCGCAGCCTGGACATCGATCTCACCGATCGGCTGTCGCCGGCGATCGCGCGCTGGTACGGCAAGGTCTGAGGTCGGCGAGTGCCGGTCAGTGGGCCGGGCCTGGGGCCCGCCGGGCCGCGGCTCACGCGCGAGCAAGGGCATTTGAGCGAAAATCACCGCTCCCGCTGTCGCCCCACCGGTCCATTGAAGCCCGAACGCCTGCTGCCGCTGATCGTCGCCACCGCCTTGTTCATCGAGAACATGGACTCCACGGCGATCACCACCTCGCTGCCGGCGATCGCTACGGATCTGGGCGTGGAGCCGGTGGCGCTGAAGCTGGCCCTGACCACCTACCTGCTGGCGCTGGCGGTGTTCATCCCGATCAGCGGCTGGGTCGCCGACCGCTTCGGCGCGCGGCCGACCTTCATGACGGCCATCGCGGTGTTCCTGCTCGGCTCGCTGGGCTGCGCGGCCTCGACCTCGCTGGAATGGATGGTCGCCGCGCGCTTCGTCCAGGGCATGGGCGGGGCGATGATGGTGCCGGTCGGGCGGCTGGTGCTGCTGCGCAGCGTGGCCAAGGCCGAGCTGGTGCGGGCGCTGAGCTGGCTGACCATCCCCGCGCTGCTGGGGCCGATCCTGGGCCCGCTGTTGGGTGGTCTGATCACCACCTACAGCCACTGGCGTTTCATCTTTCTGATCAATCTGCCGATCGGCGCGCTGGGCATGTGGCTGGCGTGGCGGCATATCCCGCTGCTCAAGGAGCCGGTGCAGCCGCTGGACTGGACGGGCTTCGCGCTGTCGGGCGTCGGGCTGGCGCTGACGATGTTCGGGCTGGCCACGCTGGGCCGGCACATGGTCAATATCGGCCTGGCGCTGGGCTGCGTGGCGGTGGGCGGGGCGGTGATGGGCGTCTACCTGTGGCATGCGCGCCGGGTCGCGCATCCGCTGATCGATCTGAGCCTGCTGCAGCTGCCGACCTATCGCATCGGCGTGCTGGGCGGGTCGGTGTTCCGCATCGGCATCGGCGCGATCCCGTTCCTCCTGCCGCTGATGCTGCAGCTGGGCTTCGGCCTCAATCCGTTGCAGTCCGGTGCGATCACCTTTACTTCGGCGGCCGGTGCGATGTTCATGAAGACGCTGGCGGCGCGCATCCTCAAGCGCTATGGCTTCCGCAAGGTGATGGTGTTCAACGCGGTGGCGGCGTCGCTGATGCTGGCGACTTATGGCTTCTTCCGCCCGGGGACGCCGTATCTGCTGATGGTGACGCTGTTGCTGGTCGGCGGCTGTTTCCGCTCGCTGCAGTTCACCAGCCTCAACGCGATCATCTATTCGGAAGTGGATCAGGCGCGCATGGGGCAGGCGACCAGCCTGGCGGCGATGATCCAGCAGATCTCGCTGGCCCTGGGCGTGACGGTCGGCGGCTATGCGCTCAGCCTGGCCAGCCTGGCGACCGGTCAGCCGACCGGGGTGCCGATCAACTTCACCTTCGCCTTCCTCACCATCGGCCTGATCTCGGCCAGCTCGGTGATCGCCATGCGCAAGCTGGCGCCCGACGCCGGCGCGGAGATGGCCGGCCGCGCCAAGCCGGGCGAGGAAGTGCACGAGCCCAAGGTTGTGGCGCGGCCGGGGACTTGAGCAGGCGAATGTTGTTTCCCTGAGCCAGGGATCACGTTGCGATGGACCGTGGTGCGTGCGTGTTGTTGCTTCGGAAGGGCAGCGGTCCGGCGGGCGGAGGCCGCTTATCCCTCGGTCAGGGCATCCTGCCCTGCCTTAAGGCGCTCGGCATCCTGCCTCGCTAGGCGCGGCCTCCGCCCGCTGCCTCGCGCGTTGAGCGCATGGGCTTCGGCTCGAAAGATGGACCGCGGCGGCGCGCTTGGTGCTCGCCGGCTCCCACTTGTAGAGCGGAGCTTGCTCCGCTGGGGCTTTCCCTGCGAACCGAACGAAGAGCAGCGGAGCAAGCTCCGCTCTACAACGAGGCCGCGATCTGAGAGACAGCTGCTCGCAGCGCAGCATGAAACCCACTCAGGCCTTTTCCATCCAGACGCCGGCCTTCCAGGAATCAGCGAGCCGAGGCGCCGCGCCCTGCCGGCCCGCCACCCCTCCCAAGAAGCTCGACACGCGCATGCGCCAATCGATCAGTCGAGAGAAGCGAAAAAAAATGGGCTGCGGTCCATCAGTCGAGAGAAGCAGCAAAAGGGCGCCGTTCCATCAATCCAAGCAACAAAAAGGGCGCCGGATGCGATCCGGCGCCCTTGCTTCATCTTCTCAGGCGAAGCGGGTCAGAACTTGTAGTTCACGCCCAGCACGATGGTGCGGCCCCACTCGATGTACTCCAGCGGGCGGTCCTTGCTGCCGGCGTAGGTGCGGTACGGGGTGTTGGTGAGGTTGCTGGCCTGCAGCAGCAGGCTCAGGCCGTCCAGCCGGCCGCTGCCGAAGGTGTAGCTGACCTGGGCGTCGGTGATGTTCTCGCCGACTACGTAGCGCAGGGTGCGGTTGCCGTTGAAGTTGCCGATCTCGCCGATGAAGTCCGAGCGGCGGCGCTGGCTCACGCGCGCCTCGAAGCCGTTGCGCTCGAAGTAGGCGGTGAGGTTGTACACGCGATCGGACAGGCCGGGCAGGCTGATCGCGCCGTCGCCGACGCTGGAGGCGCTCTCCGGATCCTTGATCTTGACGTCGCTGTCGTTGAACGTGGCGCTGGCCTGGATGCCGAAGCCCTCCAGCGGGGCGAACACCATGTCCAGCGGCAACGAAGCGGTCAGCTCCAGGCCACGCAGCTTGCCGCCCTTGCCGTTGAACGGCGCGCTGAAGGTGCCGGTGGTCTGCACCGGCACGGTCATGCCGGGTGGACGCACGTAGCCGGCGACCAGGTCGCTGAAGTCGTAGTTGTCGCGGGTCTGGGTGTAGATGTAGCTCTTGAGATCCTTGTAGAAGAACGCGGCGGCCACATAGGCCTTCTCGCCGAAATACTTCTCGTAGGAGATGTCCAGCGCATTGGCGCGCCACGGATCGAGCATCGGATTGCCGCCGCTGGCGCCGGGCTTGCCGGTGGAGGTATCCACGCCGAACTCCAGCGAGGCGCGCATCTGGTCCACCCGCGGGCGCGCGACCTGCTTGGCCAGGGCGAAGCGCAGGGTCTGGTCGGCAGGGAACTGGAAGGCCAGGTTGAGGCTGGGCAGCCAGTCGTTATAGGTCTTGCCGTCGTCGATGGGGCGCACTTCGCTGCCCGCCGGCTGCGAGCCGTCCCAGTAGTTGGCCTGCGAGGACTGGTCGGTGTGCTGCAGCTGCACGCCCAGGTTGCCGCGCACGCCCACCTCGCCCCACTGGGTGTCGATGTCCGCGCGCATCCAGGCGGTGGTGATCTTCTCCAGCACGGTCCAGGCTTTGGACACCAGGTAGGAGGCGTCCTCGTTGGGCGAGAACTGCATGTAGCGGTCCACCGCGCCAGGCACGTTCCAGGCCGGGATGTAGCCGATGCCGGCGAAGCCCAGGTTGACCGGCGCGTACTGCAGGTCGGGGGCGATTGTGGTGTCGCCCTGCGGGCCCAGGTTGATGTTGCCTTCGGGCTGGTGCTTGGTCTTCTCGCGGCGGGCGTAGTTGACGCCCACGTCCAGGTCGGAGAACCAGCTCAGCGCCTCCGGCATGGGCAAGCTGGCCTGCAGGCGCGCGCCCTTCAACTCGTCCTCCACCTGCGGCACCTTGCCGTAGCCCGAGCCGTAGATGGTGTTGGTGATGAACAGCGACTCGGGGTTGGAGTAGTTCAGCCCCGGCGAGATCTGCGAGAAGTCGTTGTTGCGATAGGCCAGGCCGACCGTGTCCAGCTGCGGCATCGGGGTGAGCTGGAGATTGCTCTCCAGGTTGAGCTCCTTGCGCGTGGCCTTGGAGTAGTTGAGGTCGGCGTTGACCTTGACCGCGCCGACGTTGAAGGCGTTGTTCCAGCCGAAGGCGTCGATCTTGTCCTTGCGCTTGTTGTACATGCCGCGCACCAGCGGATAGACGCCGCTGGCGGTGCCGCCGGTGAAGGTGTCGTTGCCGTTGACCTGCGGGTTGGCGATGTTCAGGCCCGGGGCGTAGCCGCCGTTGTAGTTGCTGAGGTTGACCTCGAACTGGTTGGCGGTATCGACCTGCTCGGCCTCGGTGTGGAAGGCGTCCAGTGTGCTGGTCCAGGCGTTGGACGGGCGGTACTGCAGGGTCGCCATCACGCCGTCGCGCTTGGAGTTGCCGGTGCGGCGCAGCGCCTTGATGCCGTCGGAGAAGTAGGTGCCCGGCGCGACGCCAGGGCGGTTGCCACTGTCGGTGTTCTGCGTGCTCCACGGCTCGTACAGGCCGACCTGGTTCTCCTGGATCGGCGTGTCGGTATGCGCATAGCCGATCGACAGGCCCAGGGTCTTGTCGAAGAACTGATCGATGTAGCTGGCGCTGAAGCGGTTGCCGTAAGGATCGACGTTGGCCGCCTTGCCCAGCGAGTTGCGCTGGTAGCGGCCACCGAGCGCGATCACGCGCTCGCCGAAGCTCAGCGGGCGCACGGTCTGCATGTCCACCGTACCCGACAGGCCCTGGCCGACCAAGCCGGCGTCGGGCGTCTTGTACACGGTCACGCCGTTGACCAGCTCGGACGGATACTGGTCGAACTCCACGCTGCGGTTGTCGCCGGTGCTCACCACCTCGCGGCCGTTGAGCAGGGTGGTGGAGAAGTCGGGCGAGAGGCCGCGCACGCTGATCACCTGCGCGCGTCCGGCCACGCGCTGCGCGGCCAGGCCGGGCAGGCGGGCCAGCGACTCAGCGATGCTCACGTCGGGCAGCTTGCCGATGTCCTCGGCCGAGATCGCCTCGACGATCGAGGTGGCGTCCTTCTTGACCGAGATCGCGCCCTCGATGCCGCGGCGGATGCCGGTGACCTTGACCCGGTCCAGGTCGGTGGCGTCGGTCTTGACCGCGGCCGGATCGGCCTCGGTGTCGGCCGGCGTGCTCTGGGCCCAGGCTTGGGCGGTGGCCATGCTCATGGCCACGGCGATGGACAGGCACAGCAGGTTGCGCTTGGGAGTCAACATTTTCCCCTCCAGTCAATGTTGGTACTGCATTCGAGTTGATCCGGTGTCCCCCTCGACACCGGCGATTCGCGAAGGCCCGAAACAGCGCCTTGCTTGAATGGGCGGCCATGGTAGTGCGCGTTCCCGGATGTGCATGGGCCTGCATACGTATTCATGGCGGTGCGCTTGCAAGGACGTCATCGGACGGGCGATGCAGCAGCCTGCGTCTTCGCTCGCGCGACCGAAAACGGCTTGGAAACAAGGGTTTTCCGGCGGTTTCCGGCGTCTGTGCTGCAGCGCAGAAACGATTCCGCGCAGCCGCCGACATCACGCTCGATCACGCCACGACACCGAACCAGCTGCCGCGCGCGGGCAGGGCGAGCGTGCGTCCGTCGAGTCGTGTGCCCGGCAGGCCGTGATCCCCCAGCGCGGTGGCGGCAAGGCCTTCGGGCAGGGTCCAGCGCTGCGCCTGGGCCGAGAGGTTGAACACCACCAGCACGCGCTGGTCTTCGTGTTCGCGCAGGAAGGCCAGCACCGGCTCGTCGGTCTGCAGGAAGGCGATCGTGCCCAGCACCAGCGCCGGATGCCTGCGCCTCCAGCGCAGGAAGCGGCGCACGTGCTGCAGGACCGAGTCCGCATCGGCCTGCTGCGCGGCGATGCTACGCGCGCGGTGCTCGGCCGGCACCGGCAGCCAAGGTTTGCCGCTGCTGAAGCCGCCGGCGTCGGCATCGCGCCAAGGCAGCGGCGTGCGGCAACCGTCGCGGCCCTTGAAGTTGGGCCAGAAGGTCTTGCCGTAGGGATCCTGCAGCAGCTCGAAGGGCACCTGCGCCTCGCTCAGGCCCAGTTCCTCGCCCTGATACAGGCACACCGAGCCGCGCAGCGAGCACACCAGCGCCACCAGCTGCGCGGCGAAGGCGTCATCGCCCGCGCCGCCCCAGCGCGAGACCGCGCGCGGCACGTCGTGGTTGGAGATGGCCCAGCACGGCCAGCCATCGTCCATCGCCGCCTCCAGCCGCGCGACGGTGTCGCGGATGTAGCCGGCGCTGAAGTCCTCGACCAGCAGCTCGAAGCTGTAGCCCATGTGCAGGCGCTTGCGACCGGTGTACTCGGCGGTGGTGGCCAGCGAATCCTCCGAGGAGATCTCGCCCAGCGCGGCCACGTCCGCATAGCGGTCCATCAGCCCGCGCAGCCGCTCCAGGAAGGGCAGCATCTCCGGGCGGGTGTTGTTGTAGTAGTGATACTGGTAGGCGTAGGGGTTGTCCGCGCTGAAGCCGCGGCCCACGCGCTGGTCCTTGGGCTTGGGCGGGTTGTCGCGCAGCTGCGCGTCGTGGAAGCAGAAGTTGATCGCGTCCAGGCGCATGCCGTCCACGCCGCGATCCAGCCAGAACTGCACATTGTCCAGCGTCGCCTGCTGCACGGCCGGGTTGTGGAAGTTCAGATCCGGCTGCGCGCCGAGGAAGTTGTGCAGGTAGTACTGCTCGCGCCGCGGCTCCCAGCGCCAGGCCACGCCGCCGAACAGCGACATCCAGTTGTTCGGCGGCGTGCCGTCCTCCTTGGGATCGGCCCACACGTACCAGTCGGCCTTGGCGTTGTCGCGGCTCAGCCGGCTCTCCTGGAACCAGGCGTGCTGATCCGAGCAGTGGCTCAGCACCTGATCGATCATCACCTTCAGGCCCAGCGCGTGCGCCTTGGCCAGCAGGGCGTCGAAGTCGGCCAGCGTGCCGAACAGCGGATCGACATCGCGGTAGTCGGCGATGTCATAGCCGAAGTCGGCCATGGGCGACTTGAAGAACGGCGAGATCCAGATCGCGTCCACGCCCAGGCTGGCGATGTAGTCCAGGCCTTCGACGATGCCGGGCAGGTCGCCCACGCCATCGCCATTGGTGTCCTTGAAGCTGCGCGGGTAGACCTGATAGATCACCGCGCCGCGCCACCAGTTGTTCATTGCCGTTCCCCGATGTAATCCGGCCCGGGCGCCGCGAGCGGCCCTGGGCGAAGCGGGCGCCACTATTCCACGCATGACCCGGCGCGTCCTCGCGCAACGACGGGGCGAAGCCATGAATACGTATGCAGCGCGCTGCGATGTGTGAGTCGACAAAGGGGCTTCGCGCGGGGTGCGTCGATCATGCGGCGCATCGCTGAAACCGCTTGAAAATAGGTGTTTCGGGCGTGTGGCACGCATTCGAAGACAACGACTTTGACATCGCAGCCCATGCACGCGCTTGGTTGCACTGCAGCATGGAAAGCGCGACGGCAACGGTCACCATGTCGCCCGGCGAACCGCGGCCGTGATTCGACACGGCCGCGCGTTGTCGCAAGGGGATCGATCGCGCGTCATGAGCCAAACCCGCACCCTGTCGTTCTGGCAGATCTGGAACATGTGCTTCGGCTTTCTGGGCATCCAGTTCGGCTTCGCCCTGCAGAACGCCAACGTCAGCCGCATCTTCCACACCCTGGGCGCCTCGGTGGACGAGATCCCGATGCTGTGGTTGGCTGCGCCTCTGACCGGGCTGATGATGCAGCCCATCGTCGGCTATCTGTCCGACCGCACCTGGACGCGGCTGGGTCGACGCCGGCCTTACTTCCTGATCGGCGCCGTGCTGACCACGCTGGCGCTGCTTGCCATGCCAAATTCTTCCGCGCTGTGGATCGCGGCTGGCCTGCTGTGGGTGCTGGATGCCTCGATCAACATCTCGATGGAGCCGTTCCGCGCCTTCGTCGGCGACCTGCTGCCCACCCGTCAGCGCGCCTCGGGCTATGCGATGCAGAGCTTCTTCATCGGCATCGGCTCGGTGGTGGCCAGCCTGCTGCCGTGGCTGCTGGCGCAGGCCGGCGTGGCCAACACTGCCGGTGCAGGGGAGGTGCCGGACACCGTGCGCTATGCGTTCTACTTCGGTGGCGCAGTGCTGCTGCTGACCATCCTGTGGACCGTGCTCACCACGCGCGAGGATCCGCCGGGCCAGCTGGCCGGCGAGCGCGAAGCGCCGGAGGCGGAGGTCGCGCCGGCGCCATCGACAGCCCCGCCCGCGCTGCGTCTGCGCCTGGGCGTCGCTGCGCTGGTGCTGGGCCTGATCGGCTGCGCGCTGGTCGCGCTGGTGGGCCTGGACAAGCAGCTGTATGTGCTGGGCGGCGGCGCGGCGGTGTTCGGTGCCCTGCTGCTGGGGCGCGGCCGCGTGCGCGGCGGCATGTATGCGGCCATCGTCGACGATCTGCTGGACATGCCGCCGACCATGCGCCGGCTGGCGGTGGTGCAGTTCTTCTCCTGGTTCGCTCTGTTCGCGATGTGGATCTACACCACCGATGCGGTCACCGCCACGCACTTCGGCACGCGCGACACCACTTCGGCCGCCTACAACGACGGGGCCAACTGGGTGGGCGTGCTGTTCGCCGCCTACAACGGCTTCGCCGCGCTGGCCGCGATCGTGATCCCGCAGATGGTGCGGGTGCTGGGGCTGCGCTGGAGCCATCTGCTCAATCTGTGCCTGGGCGGAGTGGGGTTTCTGTCGTTCCTGCTGATCCGCGATCCGCACTGGCTGCTGCTGTCGATGGTGGGCGTGGGCTTCGCCTGGGCCTCGATCCTGTCGCTGCCCTATGCGCTGCTGTCCGACAGCGTGCCGGCGCGCAAGATGGGCCTGTACATGGGCATCTTCAATTTCTTCATCGTCATCCCGCAGCTGGTGGCCGCCTCGATCCTGGGCCTGCTGGTCAAGACCGTGCTGGGCGGCGCGCCGATCAACGCGCTGGCCGTCGGTGGCCTGAGCCTCTTGGTGGCCGGCCTGTGCACGCTGCGCGTGCGGGATGCCCGTCCGGAAGCCCACGCATGAGAACGTTCTGCCTTTCGCTGTTGGCCCTGTCCCTGGCCGTGCCGGCGCGCGCCGACGAGCTGTACGGCACGCTCGAACCCTTCGCCAGCAAGGCGATCTATTTCGTGATGACCGACCGCTTCGTCAACGGCGATCCGTCCAACGATCATCGCGACCAGGGCGGCCGGCACCGCACCTTCGACCTGCCCACGCCGGGGGCGCCGGCCGGGCAGAGCGACAACATCGGCTACCTCGGCGGCGACTTCAAAGGCATCGTCGACAACGCCGGCTACATCCATGACATGGGCTTCGGCGCGGTGTGGGTGACGCCGATCGTGGACAACCCGGATGAGGCCTTCACCGGCGGCGAGCCGGTCCGCTGGGGCAGCGCGATGACCGACCGGGGCAAGACCGGTTATCACGGCTACTGGGGCGTGAACTTCTACAGGCTGGACGAACACCTGCCCAGCAAGGGCCTGGATTTCGCCGGCTTCACCCGCGCCATGAAGAGCCAGCAGCTGGACGTGGTGCTGGACATCGTGGCCAACCACGGCTCGCCGGCGTATTCGATGCCCAAGGCGCAGCCCAAGTTCGGCCAGATCTTCGACAAGGACGGCCGCAAGCTGGCCGACCACCAGAACCTGGACCCGGCCCAGCTGGATCCGAAGCACAACCCGATGCACGCTTTCTACAACACCGGCGGCGGCCTGGCCCAGCTCTCGGACCTGGCCGAGGACAACCCGGCGGTGCTGGACTATCTGGCCGGCGCCTACGAGCAGTGGATCGAGCAGGGCGCGGCGGCGTTTCGCGTGGACACGATCGGCTGGATGCCGCACCGCTTCTGGAAGCAGTTCGCCGACCGCATCCGCGCCAGGCACCCGGGCTTCTTCATGTTCGGCGAGGCCTTCGACTACGACGCGGCCTTCATCGCCGCCCACACGCTGGAGCGCAACGGCCACTACAGCGTGCTGGACTTCCCGCAGCGGGCCAGGCTGTCCAAGGTGTTCGGCAAGGAGGGCGGTGGCTACGAGGACCTGGAACGCACGCTGTACCTGGAGGACGGCCCGTACGCCAACCCGTACGACCTGGTCACCTTCTACGACAACCACGACATGGCGCGGCTGGATGCCAGCGATGCGGGCTTCATCGACGCCAACAACTGGCTGTTCACCGCGCGCGGCATCCCGGCGATCTACTACGGCTCGGAGACCGGCTTCATGCGTGGCGCGGCCGAGCATGCCGGCAACCGCAACTACTACGGCCAGCAGCGCATCGATGCCGCGGGCGACAGCGCGATCTACCGCAACCTCAGGCGCATCGCCAACCTGCGCCGCGATTCGATTGCCCTGCAGCGCGGGCTCCAGCTAAATCTGCTGTTGAAGGGCGACACCGGCGCCTTCTACCGAGTCTACGAGCACGACGGGCAGGCGCAGACCGCGCTGGTGCTGCTCAACAAGGCCGAGACGGCCTCGACCCTGCGGCTGGAGACGCTGCTGCAGGCCGGCACCTGGCGCGATGGCTTCGACGGCAGCCAGGTGCGGATCGAGGACCGCCTCGCGCTGGAGGTGCCGGCGCACGGCGTCCGGGTGCTGTTCTACGACGGTGCGCTGACCAACGCCGACCTGCGCAAGCGCCTGGCCGAAGACATGGGCCACCGGCTGCGCGATTGAATAAGGCGCGCATGCGCGCCTCAAGCCGCGGTGACCCCTGCGCGGCGCTTCAGCCGCAGTGGGTGGAGCCGCGCAGCGCCAGCGTGACGGGGATGGTCTGGCTGTCCACGGGCTGGCCGTGCAGCTGCTGCAGCAGGGCATCCACCAGCAGCATGCCGGCCTGGCGCGTGTCCTGCTGTACCGTCGACAGGGCGGGGGTGACGAAGCCCGCCAGCGGGATATCGTCGAAGCCGGCCACGGCCACCTGCTCGGGGATGCGCAGGCCGGCCTCGCGCAGCGCCTTCATCGCGCCGATGGCGATCAGGTCGCTGGCGCCGAACACCGCGTCGAAGGCCACGCCACGCGCCAGCAGCGTGCGCGCCGCGTCGTAGCCGGACTGTTCGCTGGTCTCGGCGTCCACCTGCAGCGCGGCGTCGTGCTGCAGCCCCGCCGCGTCTAGGGCGGCGCAGACGCCACGATGGCGCTCCTGGAATTCGGGGTAGTGCGCCGAGGCATGGCCGAGGAAGGCGATGCGCCGCCGCCCCTGGGCGATCAGGTGCGCGGCCATGTCGTGCCCGCCCTGGAAGTTGTCGCAGCCGATCGACACGCCCGGCTGGCCGGGCAGCGCGGCGCCCCAGCGCACGAAGCGGATGCCCTGCTGCTGCAGCTTCTCCAGCCGCACGCGCGACTGCAGGTAGTCGCCATAACCGAGCAGGATCAGCCCATCGGCCTTCTTGCTGTCGGCGTAGTCGGCCTGCCAGTCGGTGGACAGGTTCTGGAAAGAGATCAGCAGGTCGTAGCCATGCAGCGCGCAGGCGCGGGTGATCGAGCCCAGCATCGAGAGGAAGAACGGATTGATCGCCGATTCGTCCGGCGTCGGGTCCTCGAAGAACAGCAGCGCCAGCGTCCCGGTGTGCTGGGTGCGCAGGTTGGAGGCGTTCTTGTCGACCTTGTAGTGCAGCTGCTCGGCGATGGCCAGGATGCGCCGGCGGGTGTCCTCGTTGACCATCGGGCTGCCGCGCAGGGCGCGCGAGACCGTGGGCTGGGACACGCCGGCCAGGTGCGCGATGTCGAGCGAGGTGGCCTTGCCCTTGATCGAATGCTGCACGGAACACCACGCCTGTATTGCGGTGCGCGCGATCATGCCACGCGGCCTGGGGAAGGCCGTGCTGCAGTGCCGCATCGATTGCGCTTGAGCGCGGGCGCTGGGTCACACGTGAGCTGCGATGGCGATGACGGCTAGGCGCCGTCCTGCAACCTTCCGCTACACCGCTTCGCCTGCGGCATGGCCGCTGGCCCAGGCCCACTGGAAGTTGTAGCCGCCCAGCCAGCCGGTGACGTCCAGCACCTCGCCGATGAAGTGCAGGCCGGGCGCGCGCCTGGATTCGAACGTGGCCTGCGACACTTCGCGCGTGTCCACGCCGCCCAGCGTGACCTCGGCGGTGCGATAGCCCTCGGTGCCGCTGGCCACCAGCGGCCAGGCGCGCAGCAGCTCCGCGGCCTGGCGCAGCTGCGGCTCGTTGAACTGCTTCATCGGCCGGTTGGGCAGCCAGTGTTCGCACAGGCGCTGGGCGAAGCGGCGTGGCAACAGATCGCCCAGCACCGTCTTCAGCTCGGCGGCGGGGCGCGCGGCCCGCTGCGCCTGCAGCACGGCCAGCGCGTCCTGCCCCGGCAGCAGGTCCAGGTGCAGCGGCTGGCCGGGCTGCCAGTACGAGGAGATCTGCAGGATCGCCGGGCCGCTGATGCCGCGATGGGTGATCAGCATGGCGTTGTCGAAGGCGATCTTGCCGGCCGCCGCGCTCACCGGCAGCGCCACGCCGGCCAGGTCGGCCAGCTGCTCCTGCGGGCGGCCGCTCAGGGTCAACGGCACCAGCCCGGCGCGCGTGGGCAGCACCGTGTGGCCGAACTGCCGCGCCAGCGCATAGCCGAAGCCGCTGGCGCCCATGGAAGGAATCGACAGCCCGCCGCTGGCCACCACCAGCGAGGGCGCGGCGAACACGCCCTGCGCGGTGTGCACCGCATAGCCGCCGCCCTCGCGCGCGACCACGCGCTCAACAGCGCAGCCGGTGGCGATGCGCACGCCGGCCGCTTCGCATTCGGCGACCAGCATGGCCACGATCTGCTTGGACGCGTCGTCGCAGAACAGCTGGCCCAGCTCCTTCTCGTGATAGGCGATGCGGTGCTTCTCGACCAGCGCGATGAAGTCGCGCGGCGTGTAGCGCGCCAGCGCCGAGCGGCAGAAGTGCGGGTTGTCCGACAGATAGTTGGCCGGCGAGGTGCCGGTGTTGGTGAAGTTGCAGCGTCCGCCGCCGGACATCAGGATCTTCTTGCCCACGCGGTTGGCGTGCTCGATCACCAGCACCGAGCGCCCGCGCGCGCCGGCGGTGGCCGCGCACATCAGCCCGGCCGCGCCGCCGCCGATGATCAGGACATCGTGGGTGAAGCCGGCCGGCACCTTCAGTCCTGCGGCGCGTGGCGGACGATGGGGACCACCACCAGCTGCAGATCGTCGCCCATCAGCTGGACTTCGCCGTCCTGGATCAGCACGTCCAGGCGCAGGGTGCGCACGAGCCTGGCCGCCAGTTCCCGGATCGCGTCCTGCGGCAGGTCGATCACGGTCAGCTGCTTCATGCGGCGCAGCGAGGCGGCGTGCTTGTGCCACCACACATCGCCGGCGTGCCCGGCGTAGCCGACCACCACCACCTCGCGCGCGCGGCCGGCGGCCTTGCGCAGGCGGCTCTCGTCGGGCTGGCCCAGTTCGATCCACTGTTCGATCTGGCCGCTGTAGTCGCGGCGCCACAGGTCGGGCTCGTCCTCGTTGCTCAGGCCGCGGCCGAAGGCCAGGCGTTCGTCGGCATACAGGACGAAGGCCAGCACGCGCGCCACCAGGCGCTCGTCGGTCTCCGAGGGGTGCTGGGCCAGGGTCAGGCTGTGGCTGGCGTAGTGGTTGCGGTCGAGGTCGCTGATCTGCAGCTCGACCTTGCGGATCGTGGCGGAAAGGGCCATGGCTCAAGACAAGGAAGTGAGAACAAACGCGTCCCCCCGCGCAGGCATGCGGCGCGGGCGGTCACGGGAAGGAGGGGGCAGGGAGGATCCCGCACAGGACAGGGCCATCCCAGGCCTGGAGCCGGCGCGAACGCCGGCTGCACTGCTGCAGCGCAGCATCCGCTGGCGCCACCGGCGGTGACTTGGGGCACCTGCCGGACGGCGTATGCTACCGGCTAGCTGTTTGTTTTGAAAGGGAATTCGCGGGCTATTGAGCGATCGGGCGTGGGAATGCCGGGGCCCGGCCGGCGAATTTCCTGGATCGGCCGGCGATTGTGTTGGCTTTTTCACCGCAACCTGCGTATCGTGCGGCCCACTGTGCTTGCCAGGGTCACCGTGGTTCGTGAGCCTGATGCGGTAGATCGACAGATCGGCTACATCGTTTGCGTTTTTCCTACGCCTGCAAACCCAGTCTCGGCCCGGAATCCCGGCGCCGCGATTACCCATCATGTTTTCAGGAGTAGTAAAAATGAGCGATCGTCAGACCGGCACCGTCAAGTGGTTCAACGATGCCAAGGGCTTCGGCTTCATCACCCCGCAGAGCGGCCCGGACCTGTTCGTGCATTTCCGCGCGATCCAGGGCAACGGCTTCAAGTCGCTGAAGGAAGGCCAGCAGGTCACCTTCGTGGCCGTGCAGGGTCAGAAGGGCATGCAGGCCGACCAGGTGCAGGCGCTGTAATCCAGCCCCCACCGCGTCAACACGCATGAAGAAACGCCGGGCTTGTCCCGGCGTTTTTTTTGGCTTTTCCCTGCCGAGGGGATGCTGACGGCGGCGCCTCGTGGCCTCGCCCGCTTCGGGCGCTGCGGAGAGCAGGCCAGGATGGCTAGCGGGCACGCGCAGGTGCCATCAGTTCTTTCGGAACACCAATTCCATACCGTGGGAGCCGCCATGGCGGCGATGAGGCTCTACCAGCAATGCCCGTGTCGCGATGGGGCTTTACCGGGAAAGCCCCATCGCCGCCATGGCGGCTCCCACAGAAGCATGAGCGGCTCCCAGCGGGGCATGAGGCGCGCTCAACCTTTTCCCGTCCAGAATGAGCCAGGTGGGCTGATGGGCCGAGAGGAGCTGCGCCTGGTCGAGTCGAGGCGGTGGGCCAGGTATGTCCACCGTCACAGCACTCCGCGAAGCTTTTTTATGCCGGCGTCGACTCCATATCAGGAGCCACACGGCGCAAATGCGAGGCGGGTTCCATGCAGTTGAACTTCGACAACCGATTCATCGCCGAGCTGCCGGGCGATCCGGTCGTGGGGCCGCAGGCGCGTCAGGTCGAAGGGGCGCTGTGGTCCTCGGTCGCGCCGACGCCGGTGGCGGCGCCGCGCGTGCTGGCCTGGTCGCCGGAGGTCGCCGCGCTGCTGGGCCTGCAGGCCGAGAACATCGCCGAGCCGCGCTTTGCGCAGGTGTTCGGCGGCAATGCGCTGGCGCCGGGCATGGCGCCGTTCGCCACCAACTATGGCGGGCATCAGTTCGGCCATTGGGCCGGGCAGCTGGGCGATGGGCGGGCGATCTCGCTGGGCGAGGCCATCGCGGTGGACGGGCGTCGCCAGGAGTTGCAGCTCAAGGGCGCCGGGCCGACGCCGTATTCGCGCTTCGCCGATGGCCGCGCGGTGCTGCGCTCGTCGATCCGCGAGTTCCTGTGCAGCGAGGCCATGGCGCATCTCGGCGTGCCGACCACGCGTGCGCTGTGCCTGGTCGGCACGGGCGATGCGGTGATCCGCGACATGTTCTACGACGGTCACGCCGCGCCGGAGCCGGGGGCGATCGTGTGCCGGGTGGCGCCCTCGTTCCTGCGCTTCGGACATTTCGAGCTGCCGGCGGCGCGCGGCGATGTGGCGCTGCTGCGCCGGCTGGTGGACTTCACCATCGCGCGCGACTTTCCCGAGCTCGACGGCCCGGCCGGCGAGGCGCGCGATGCGGCCTGGTTCGCGCAGGTGTGCACGCGCACGGCCGAGCTGATGGCGCACTGGATGCGGGTGGGCTTCGTCCACGGGGTGATGAACACCGACAACCTGTCGATCCTGGGCCTGACCATCGACTACGGTCCGTACGGCTGGATCGACGACTTCGATCCGGACTGGACGCCCAACACCACCGACCGTCAGGGCCGGCGCTATCGCTACGGCTGGCAGCCGCAGGTGGCGTTCTGGAATCTGAGCCGGCTGGCCGGCGCGTTGTCGCCGCTGTTCGCCGATCCCGCGCCGCTGCAGGCCGGGCTGCAGGCATATGCGGATGCGTTCGCCGCCTGCGAGTGCCGCGATACGGCGGCCAAGCTGGGCCTGGCGCAGTACACGCCGGCCGATGCCGCGCTGATGGCCGACCTGCGCGCGCTGCTGCATGCGGCCGAGGTGGACATGACGCTGTTCTTCCGCGAGCTGGGCGAGCACGCTCCAGGCCCGCAGGCGCTGGAGGCGCTGCGCGAGACCTTCTACGACGCCGCGAAGTTCGAGCTGCACGCGGCTGCGTTCACCGACTGGATGACGCGCTACGCCGCGCGTTGCGCGCAGGACGGCGACGAGGCCGCACGGCGTGCGCGCATGCGCGCGGTCAATCCCCGCTACGTGCTGCGCAACTATCTGGCGCAGGAGGCGATCGACCGCGCGCACGACGGCGACCTGGGCGGCATCCACACGCTGCTGGAGGTGCTGCGCCGTCCCTACCAGGATCAGCCGGGGCGCGAGGCCTTCGCCCGCAAGCGCCCGGACTGGGCGCGCGATCGGGCGGGCTGCTCGATGCTGTCCTGCAGCTCTTGAGCACGGCAGCGTGCGGCGCGGTGCAGTAGCATCGCGCTTTACCCAGGACCACGAGTGTGTCGATGTCCGTGCAAACCGAATGGGCCGCGCTGATCCGCGATGTGCCCGATTTCCCCAAGCCTGGCGTGCTGTTCAAGGACATCACGCCGGTGCTGGCCGATGCGGCTGGGTTCGCGGCGGCCACGGCCGCGCTGGCCGATCCCTGGCGCGAGGCCGGCGTGCAGGCGGTGCTGGGCATCGAGTCGCGTGGGTTCATCCTCGGCGCGGCGTTGGCGCGTGCGCTCAAGTGCGGGTTCGTGCCGGTGCGCAAGCCGGGCAAGCTGCCGGCTTCGGTGCTCAGCGTCGAGTACGGCCTGGAATACGGCAAGGACACCCTGCAGATGCACCGCGACGCGCTGCCGCCGGGCACGCGCGTGCTGATCGTCGACGACGTGCTGGCCTCGGGCGGCACGCTGCACGCGGCGCTGTCGCTGGCGCGGCAGCAGGGCTGCGATGTGCTGGGCGCGGCGGTGCTGATCGAGCTGCAGGCGCTGGGCGGGCGCGGGCGCTGGCAGGCGGATCTGCCGCTGACGGCGGTGCTGCGTTTTCCGTGAGGGCGACAAGCGTCGGTGGAGCCGGCTTCTTGTGGCATCTTCGGTTTTCGACGTGCGGGAACGAGGTTTGATGCGGCGGGTGCTTTGGACGCCTGAGCCAGCGTTTCCCGCGACCTGATCCAACCCCCTCCCGGCCTCCCCCTGCTGCGCAAGGGGAGGGGCGAAGCGACTCCTCGTCATCCCCGCGAACGAGGGGATCCATGGACGTTCGCGGGGACTGGCGGGAAGCAGACCGTCGCCCCCGTGCGATCTCCCGCCTCAGCCCGTCGCCCTGATCACATCGGCCAGCACATTGAAGATCCGGTCGATGTGCGGCTTCTCCACGATCAGCGGGGGCGACAGCGCGATCACATCGCCCGTCACGCGGGTCAGCATCTGCCCGTCCTCGAAGGCGCGGCGGAACACCTCGAAGCCGCGCGCACCCGGCGCGCCCTCGCGCGGTGCGAACTCGATCGCACCGATCAACCCGAAGTTGCGCAGGTCGATCACATGGGGCAGACCCTTGAGCGAATGCAGGCCCTGCTGCCAGTAGTCGCCCAGTTCGATCGCCTTCTCGAACAGATTTTCCTCGGCATAGGTGTCCAGCGTGGCCAGCGCGGCGGCGCAGGCCAGCGGATGGCCCGAATAGGTATAGCCGTGGAACAGGTCGATGGCGCTGTCCGGCCCCTGGTCGAAGGCCTCGAAGATGTCTTCGGACACGAACACCGCGCCCATCGGCACGCAGCCGTTGGTGATGCCCTTGGCCGCGGTGATGATGTCCGGCGTGACGCCGAAGCGCTGCGAGGCGAAGGCCTTGCCGACGCGGCCGAAGCCGGTGATTACCTCGTCGAAGATCAGCACGATGCCGTGACGCGTGCAGATCTCGCGGATGCGCTTGAGATAGCCCTCCGGCGGCAGGATCACGCCGGCGCTGCCGGAGATCGGTTCGATGATCACCGCGGCGATGGTGGACGGATCGTGCAGCGCGATCACGCGCTCCAGCTCCTCGGCCCACTCCAGGCCATGCGGCGGCAGGCCCTGCGAGAAGCCGTTGCGCGCGATATCCAGCGTGTGGCGCAGATGGTCCACGCCCGGCAGGCCGGGGCCGAACCACTTGCGATTGTTCGGCAGCCCGCCCACCGAGATGCCGCCGAAGCCGACGCCGTGGTAGGCCTTCTCGCGGCCGATCAGGCGCGTGCGCTGGCCTTCGCCGCGCGCGCGCTGGTAGGCCAGGGCGATCTTCAGCGCCGTGTCCACCGACTCGGAGCCCGAGTTGGTGAAGAACACGTGGTTGAGGTCGCCTGGCGTCAGCGCGGCCAGGCGTTCGGCCAGCACGAACGGCAGCGGCGAGGACATCGAGAAGTTGGGCGCGAAGTCGAGTGTGCCGATCTGCTGGCGCACGGCATCGACGATGCGCGGCCGCGCATGCCCGGCGTTGACGCACCACAGCCCGGCACAGGCGTCCAGGATCTGCCGGCCGTCGACGTCGATGTAGTGCATGTCCTTGGCGCTGGCCAGCAGGCGCGGCTTGGCCTTGAACGCGCGGTTGGCGGTGAACGGCATCCAGAACGCGTCCAGCGAGTCGGGCATGTGTGCGCCCAGTTCGGCGTAGTGGGCCGCGTAGCCATCGCGCGGGGAGAGGGAGTCGGCGCTCATGCGGGCCTCGCAGGGGACGGGAAAGGGATCGGCGCTAGCCTAGCGCGTTGAAGAAACTTTACAACTTGCGGCCGAAACGGCTCAATGCGGCCTTGCGTGTCAAGAATCCGCAACAGATGGGCAGCCAGGGAGCCACCATGGACATCGGAGCGCGGTTGCAGCAGGTGCGCACCGCCAAGCAGCTCAGTCAGCGCGAGCTGGCCAAGCGCGTGGGCGTGACCAACAGCACGATCTCGCTGATCGAGCAGAACAAGGTCAGCCCTTCGGTGGGATCGCTCAAGAAGGTGCTGGACGGCATCCCGATCTCGCTGGCCGATTTCTTCACCCTCGACCTGCAGCCGGGACCGCCGGACAGCCCGTTCTACACGGTGGCCGACACGCCCGATGTGGGCAGCAACGGCGTGCATTATTTCCTGGTCGGCCAGCGCGTGGCGCGGCGGCAGATGTGCATCCTGCGCGAGGTGATGCCGCCGGGCACCGACACCGGCCCGACCCTGCTGGTCCACGCCGGCGAAGAGGGCGGGGTGGTCGTGGCCGGCGAGGTGGAGATCACCGTCGGCGAGCAGGTGCGCGTGCTGCGCGCCGGCGAGGGCTATTACTTCGAGAGCCGCGTGCCGCATCGCTTCCGCAACCTGGGCGAGAGCGAGGCCGTGATCGTCAGCGCGAACACGCCGCCCACGTTCTGAGACCGATGCCGGCGTCGCAGCCCTGCGAGCGATGGGCTGCGGCGCGTGCAAGGCATCGCGCGGCAGCCAGACAGCCGCTTCTCTTTGCAGCGCGAAGCAGCAGCGAGATCAGACGCCGGAAGTCTCCGTGGGATCAGCCCCGACGTGCCGCATCGATCGCGGCCACATCGATCTTGCCCATCGTCATCATCGCCTCGAACACGCGCCTGGCCACCGCGGGGTCCGGATCGGCCATGCCTTCGGTCAGCGTGCGCGGCGTGATCTGCCAGGACAGGCCCCACTTGTCCTTGCACCAGCCGCAGGCGCTTTCCTGCCCGCCGTTGCCGACGATGGCGTCCCACAGGCGGTCGGTCTCGGCCTGGTCATCGGTGGCGATCTGGAACGAGAACGCCTCGCTGTGCTTGAACGCCGGCCCGCCGTTGAGCCCGATGCACGGCACGCCGCACACGGTGAACTCCACGACCAGCACGTCGCCGGCCTTGCCGGAGGGGAAGTCGGACGGCGCGCGCCGCACGGCACCGACCTGGCTGTCGGGAAAGGTCTGCGCGTAGAACTGCGCGGCTTCCAGCGCGGTGCTGTCGTACCAAAGGCACAGGGTGTTCTTCGGAATCATGGGATGTTTCCTCCTGGCGGTGATCGACGCGGCGGGACTGCCGCGTCCTTATACGGCTCCGACGCGCGAAGGCGATGAAGATCGACACGCAAGCCAACGGATTCCGAGCGCGATGGTTGCAGGCGACACCGCTTGCGGCGCGCCCGCGGCCGCGCCGTGACGCTTAGAATCGACGGCTCCCTCCATTCCATTCCGCAAGCCCTGCCTTCATGACCACTTCCCACGCCCCCCTGCGCGGCAGCATCGTCGCGCTCGTCACCCCCATGCACCAGGACGGCAGCGTCGACTACGCCGCCCTGCGCAAACTGGTGGACTGGCACGTGGCCGAAGGCACCGATTGCATCGGCGTGGTCGGCACCACAGGCGAATCGCCCACGGTCGACGTGGAGGAGCACTGCCAGATCATCCGCGTGGCGGTCGAGCAGGCCGCCGGCCGCGTGCCGGTGATGGCCGGCTGCGGCGCCAATTCCACCGCCGAGGCGATCGCGCTGGCCAGGTTCGCGCGCGAGGTCGGCGCCGACAGCCAGCTGCAGGTGGTGCCTTACTACAACAAGCCCGGTCAGGAAGGGCAGTACCGCCATTTCGCCGCCATCGCCGAGGCCACCGGCGATCTGCCGATCGTGCTGTACAACGTGCCCGGCCGCACCGCGGCCGACCTGGCGCACGACACCGTGCTGCGCCTGGCGCAGCTGCCGGGCATCGTCGGCATCAAGGAGGCCACCGGCAACATCGAGCGCGCGCAGTGGCTGATCCGCGAGGCGCCGGAAGGCTTTTCCATCTACTCCGGCGACGACGCCACGGCCGTGGCGCTGATGCTGTGCGGCGGCCATGGCAACGTCAGCGTCACCGCCAACGTCGCCCCGCGGCTGATGCGCGAGCTGTGCGCGGCGGCGCTGGCCGGCGATGTCGCCACCGCGATGGCGATCCAGCGACGCCTGCTGCCGCTGCACAAGCAGCTGTTCGTCGAGGCCAACCCGATCCCGGTGAAGTGGGCCGTGTCGCGCCTGGGCCACTGCGGTGGCACGCTGCGCCTGCCGATGACCGAACTCGAGCCGGCCAACCAGGCCAAGGTCGAGGCGGCGCTGCGCGAAGCTGGTCTGCTGGCCTGACGCCGATGTCGAAGGTGCCGCGCACAGGTCGTGCAGCCACGCGCCGGATCGCAGGCGTGCGGCCTTGAGCGATACGACGCGGCCGGCTTCGACCGAGGACGCCGGCAGCGTGCGGCGCGAGATGGTGCGCGTGCGCGGCGAAGTCGCCGAGGCACGCGCGGACGAGATCGCCGAGGAAGTGCCGGTGGCCTTCGTCTACAACGACACGCCATTCGCGGTGATGATGGCCACGCCGTGCGACCTGGTCGATTTCGCCCAGGGCTTCGCGCTCAGCGAGGACATCGTCGAGGCCATCGCGGATGCGCATGTCGAGTCGATCGAACACCTGCTCGAAGGCGTGGAGGTGCGCATGCGCATCCCGCCGCAACGCGAGCAGGCGCTGCAGCGACGCCGCCGCAGCATGAGCGGGCGCAGCGGCTGCGGCGTGTGCGGCAGCGAACTGCTGGAGGCGGCCCTGCGCGATCCCGCACCGGTCGGCCCCGGGATCGTCGTGACGCCCGCCGCGCTGCAGCGCGCTTTGCGCGCGCTGCAGCGCGCTTTGCGCGCGCTGCGCGCCGCTCAACCGCTGGGCGCCCGCACCGGCGCCACCCATGCCGCCGGCTGGGCGCTGGCCGACGGCGAGATCGCCTTGGTGCGCGAAGACGTGGGCCGGCACAACGCGCTGGACAAGCTGATCGGCGCCATGCACCGCGCCGGGCTCGATCCCCAGGCCGGTTTCCTGGTCGTCACCAGCCGGGCCAGCTACGAAATGGCGATGAAGGCCGCCAGCGCCGGCATCGCCTTCCTGGCCGCCATCTCCGCCCCGACCGCCCTGGCCCTCGCGCTGGCCCAGCGCACCGGCATGACCCTGCTGGGCTTCGCCCGCGACGACGGCTACGCGCTCTATACACACCCGCAGCGGCTGGACGCGGCGCGCTGAGCGACTGTTCGCGGCTGACCAATGGCATGCCGTTCAGGGCGTGCTGCGCTGCCGCAGCACCGCCGAGCCCATGCCGCGAGCGGTGTCCTTTGCGTTGCTGGAATCGTCTCGCCGGCAACCGTCGTCACCACGCGGGGTCAAACATGACAGAATCCGCCGGCTTTTGTTCCGGAACGCGACCTGAAGATGTCCTCGACCACCGCCGCCCCGCCCGTCAACTCTCCGGCCCGCGTCCTGCTGGCCAGCCTGATGGGCACCACGATCGAATTCTTCGATTTCTACATCTACGCCACCGCCGCGGTGCTGGTGTTCCCCACGCTGTTCTTCCCGCAGGGCGATCAGTCCGCTGCGCGGCTGGCGTCGCTGGCGACCTTCGCGGTGGCGTTCGTGGCGCGGCCGTTCGGGTCGGCGCTGTTCGGCCATTTCGGCGACCGCATCGGCCGCAAGGCCACGCTGGTGGCGGCGCTGCTGACCATGGGCATCTCCACGGTGGTGATCGGCCTGCTGCCCAGCTATCACAGCGTCGGCCTGCTGGCGCCGGTGCTGCTGACCTTGTGCCGCTTCGGCCAGGGCATCGGCCTGGGCGGGGAGTGGGGCGGGGCGGTGCTGTTGGCCACCGAGAATGCGCCGCCGGGCAAGCGCGGCTGGTATGGGATGTTCCCGCAGCTGGGTGCGCCGCTGGGCTTTCTGCTGTCGGCCTCGACCTTCCTGATCATGGGCGCGCTGCTGTCGCCGGAGCAGTTCCTGGCCTGGGGCTGGCGCGTGCCGTTCCTGGCCTCGGCGCTGCTGGTGCTGATCGGCCTTTGGGTGCGCCTGTCGATCCGCGAGACGCCGGCCTTCCAGCAGGCGATCGAGCGTAACGAGCGTCTGCGCGTGCCGTTCCGCGCGGTGTTCTCCCAGCACCTGGGGCCGCTGGTGCTGGGCACGCTGGGGGCGCTGGCGACCTTCGTGCTGTTCTATCTGATGACGGTGTTCGCGCTGGGCTACGGCACCGTGACGCTGGGGTACTCCAAGCAGGAATTCCTGCTGATGCAGATGGTGGGCATGCTGTTCTTCGCCGCCGGCATCCCGATCTCGGCCAAGTTCGGCGACCGCACCTCGGCGCGCCACGCGATGATGGTGGCCAGCGTGGGCATCCTGCTTTTCGGGCTGGTGTTCCCGGCGCTGTTCACCGCCGGGCATCCGGCCTTCGTCCTGGTGTTCCTGTGCCTGGGCCTGTTCGTGATGGGCTGGACCTACGGCCCGGTCGGCACGCTGCTGTCGGAGGTCTATCCGACCGAGGTGCGCTACACCGGCTCGTCGCTGTCCTTCAACCTGGCCAGTGTGCTGGGCGCCGCGCCGGCGCCGTACGTGGCGACCTGGCTGGCCGGCAAGTACGGCGTGCAGTCGGTGGGCTTCTACCTCAGCGGCGCGGCGCTGATCACGATCCTGGCCCTGCTGGCGGTGCGCCGCCACGCCAGCGTCACGCTGTAGGCCTTCAGCGGAACAGGCGCGCCATCGTGCGCGCCAGCCAGCCGCCCTGCTGGTGATGGCGGCTGAACTGGTCCAGGTGCCGGCGCACGCTGTCCGAGTAGGCCTTGTCGTCGCTGCGGATGTGGTTGAACAGCCAGCGCGCCAGCATCTGCTTGAGCTCCTCGGTGACGTCCTCGCCCGCCTCGAAGCGCAGGCGGTACTCGCTGACGCGGCGGGTGAACACCTCGTGCACCCGCTTGTGCGCGGCGCAGAAGGGATAGCCGGCTTCCTCCATCAGCTCTTCCTCGAAGGCGAAGTGCGAGAGGGTGTAGTCCACCAGTTCGGCGATCACTTCACCTACGGCCAGCCGCTGACCCTGCTGCTGGGTCTGATGCAGGGTGTTGATCATCTCGACGATGCGCCGGTGCTGCTGGTCGATCACCCCGATGCCGGTGTCCAGATCGTCCTGCCAGATCAGAAGTGCCATCGCGTGTCCCGTGCGGTTGCGGGCCCTGGGGCCCCATGCCCGCAGGCTGGCATCGGCCGATCGCGGCGGCATTGATCGCAGTCAATGTCGGGCGGTCACCACAGCGCGTCGCGCAGCTTGTACCAGCTCATCGCCGCCACCAGCAGCGGCGTGCGCAGCGCCTGGCCGCCGGGGAAGGGCGCGTGCCGGATCCTGGAGAACAGATCCAGGCGGGCGGACTGGCCGGCGATGGCCTCGGCGATCAGCTTGCCGGCCAGGCCGGTGGCGACCACGCCGTGGCCGGAGAAGCCTTGCGCGAAATACAGGTTGGGCTGCAGGCGCCCCCAGTGCGGGGCGCGGTTGCGCGAGATGTCCACCAGGCCACCCCAGACGTAATCCAGTGCGACCTCGCCCAGCTGCGGGAACACCCCTGCGATGCGCTGGCGCATGATCGCCGCGAGATGGCGTGGGGGGCGCCCGGAGTAACTGGCGCGCCCGCCGAACAACAGGCGGTGGTCGTGGCTGAGGCGGTAGTAGTCCAGCGCCCAGGCCGTGTCGGCCACGGCCATGTCGTTGCCGATCAGCGCGCGGGCGCGTTCCTCGCCGAGCGGGGCGGTGGCGGCGATGTAGGTGCCGACCGGCATGATCCGCGCCTCGAGTTCCGGCGCGATGCCGTGCAGCAGGGCGTTGCCGGCGAGCACGCCGAAGTCGCAGTGCACCTGCCCGCGTGCCGTGCTGAACACCGGCCGCGCGCCGCGCTGCAGGCGGGTGACCGCGCTGGTCTCGAAGATGCGCACGCCGGCGTCCAGCGCCGCGCGTCCCAGGCCCAGCGCATAGGCCAGCGGATGCAGGTGACCGCTGATCGGATCGTAGAGCGCGCCCAGGTAGCGTTCGCTGGCCAGGGTGGCGCGCAGGCGGTCGCGGTCCCACCACTGCACCGGATGGGCGTAGTGGGTGTGGAAGCGTTCGACCATGGCCTGCACTTCGCGCTGCTGGCGGGCTTTCAGCGGCACGGTGGCGTGGCCGGGGCGCCAGTGCGCCTGGATGCCGTGTCGGGACAGCCGCGCGTGCAGCCAGGCCAGGCCTTCGCGGGACAGATCGAACATGCGCCGCGCGTCGTCCAGGCCCACCAGCGCCTCGAGCTTTTCCTCGCCGCAGCCGAAGCCGACGATGGCCTGGCCGCCGTTGCGGCCCGACGCGCCCCAGCCGATCCGCTGCGCCTCCAGCACCACTACGCGATAACCGGCCTCGGCCAGCTCCAGCGCCGCGGACAGGCCGGTGTAGCCGGCGCCGAGGATGCAGACATCGCAGTCGATGCGCCCTTCGAGCGCGGGCTGGGCGGGCAGGGGCGTGGTGCTGGCCGCGTACCAGCTGTCGGGGTAGGCGCCGGGCATGCCGGGCTCAGACCGCACGCAGGTACCAGGCGTAGTCCAGGTCGGTGACCTGGGTGTCGAAGCTGCGCTGTTCCTTGCGCTTCTGCTGGCCGTAGAGGTGGCGGAAGCGTTCGCCGAAATGTTCGGCGATGAAGGCGCTGCCCAGGAAATCCTCGATCGAACCGCGCCAGTGCGGGCTGTGCTGCTCGGTCTGGGCGTAGGCGTTGCCGACGATGGGCGGGCCGGGATCGAGGCGGCGTTCCAGTCCATACAGCATCCCGGCCAGCACCGCGGCGCAGGCCAGGTAGACATTGGCGTCGGCGCCGGCGATACGGTGCTCGATGCGCGTGTTAGCCGCATCGCTGTGCGGGATGCGCATGGCCACGGTGCGGTTGTTGTAGCCCCAGCTGCGGCCCAGCGGGACGAAGGCGTTGGGCACGTAGCGGCGGTAGCTGTTGGCGTGCGGGGCGAACAGCAGCATGGTGTCGGCCGCGCTGGCCTGCAGGCCGCCGATGGCGTGCAGCAGCGGCGCGGCCGGCGCCTGCGCGGTGCCGGCGAAGACATTGCGGCCCTGCGCGTCGAGCAGGCTCACGTGCACGTGCAGACCGCTGCCGGCCTGGTCGACCAGCGGCTTGGCCATGAAGCTGGCTTGCAGGCTTTGTTGCTGTGCCACGGCCTTGATCGCGCGCTTGAGCATCACCGCGTCGTCGCAGGCCTGCAGCGCGTCGGCGCGATGCCTGAGGTTGATCTCGAACTGGCCCGGCGCGTATTCGGCCACGGCGGTGTCGGCGGGGATGTCCTGCGCGCGGCACACGGACGCGACCGCATCGATGAAATCGCGGTTGTCGTCCAGGTCTTCGATCGAATAGACCTGCGTGCTCGTGTTGCGCGTGCCGGTGTTGGGGTTGATCGCCGGCTGCGGGCGGCCGTGCGCATCGGGCAGGCGGTCGAACAGGTAGAACTCCAGCTCGATGGCCACCACCGGGGTCAGGTCGAGGTCGGCGAAGCGCTGCACCACCCGGGCCAGCACCTGCCGCGGATTGGCCTCGAACAGGCCGCCGGCGCCGTCCTCCATCGCCAGCAGCAGCTGCGCGGTGGGGCGCGGCGTCCACGGCACCGGCCGCAGCGAGCCGGGCACGGGCCGGCAGATGCGGTCCTCGTCGCCGATGTCGTAGCCCAGGCCGGTTTCCTCGACGGTGTTGCCGGTGATGTCGGTGGCGATCAGCGACATCGGCAGGCAGATGCCATCGGCGAACACCTTGTCCAGCGCCTGGCGCGTGACGCGCTTGCCGCGCAGCAGGCCGTTCATGTCCGGCAGCAGCAGGTCGATGGCCTCCAGGTCCGGCAGGGCGGCCAGGGTGGCGGCATCGCGGGCGTCGGACAGGGCGGTCATGGCGGGCTCTTGGCGGCGTTGGAGACAGCCTAGCAGGCGCGTTGTTGTCAAGAATACTCAACGCCGTCGCCACGCGAGTTCATGAATCTGGCCTGCAGGACAGCAACTGGCGGCTCGCACGCGGTGCGTGTTGTAAAAATAAAACGGCCACGCTAGCTTGCTTCAACGCCCTGAGGAGTCGTCCTGCATGGCCAGACCGCCGCTGGTCGGTGTGCCGACCGACCGCAGACCGATCGGATCGCATCCCTTTCTGATGGTGGGCGAGAAGTACCTGCACGCGCTCGTCGAGGGCGCCGGCTGCGTGCCGCTGCTGTGGCCATCGCTGACGCCGGCCTTGCCGCTCGAGGTGTTGCTGGACACGGTCGATGGCCTGCTGCTGACCGGCGCGGTCAGCAACATCGAGCCGCATCACTATTCGGACGAACCGAGCTGGGAAGGCAACCCGCACGATGCGGCGCGCGACGGCACCACGCTGCCGCTGGTGCGCGCGGCGCTGGCGGCCGGCGTGCCGATCCTGGCGATCTGCCGCGGCTTCCAGGAAGTCAACGTCGCCCTGGGTGGCACGCTGCACCAGAAGGTGCACGCGGTGCCGGGGCTGATGGATCATCGCGAGGACACGAGCGCGCCGCTGGAGGTGCAGTACGGCCCGGCCCATCCGGTGACACTGGCGCCGGGCGGGCTGCTGGCGTCCTTCGGCGAAGCCGCGCCGTGGGTCAATTCGCTGCATGGCCAGGGCGTGCGCCGCCTGGCCAAGCGCCTGGTGATCGAGGCGACCGCGCCCGACGGCCTGATCGAGGCCTTTCGCCACGAAGGCGCGAGTTTTCTGCTCGGTGTGCAATGGCATCCGGAGTGGCGGGTGACCGAGCAGCCGTTCTACGCCGGCATCTTCCATGCCTTCGGCCAGGCCTGCCGTGCCCGCGCCGCCCGCCGCCAGGAGGTCGCCTTCGCATGAGCCGCCGCAAGACCCAACCCGATACGCCCGCCGAGCCGGCCGACAATTCCCTGCGGCGCTGGCTCAAGGAGCGGCGCATCACCGAGGTCGAGTGCCTGGTGCCGGACATCACCGGCATCGCGCGCGGCAAGATCATCCCGGCCGACAAGTTCAGCCACGACTACGGCACGCGCCTGCCCGAGGGCATCTTCGCCACCACGGTCACCGGCGACTATCCTGACGACTATTACGAGCTGACCAGCCCCTCGGACTCGGACATGTTCCTGCGCCCGGACCCGGGCACCGTGCGCATGGTGCCGTGGGCGGCCGATCCCACCGCGCAGGTGATCCACGACTGCTGGACCAAGGACGGTGAGCCGCACGATCTGGCCCCGCGCAACGTGCTGCGGCGCGTGCTCAAGGCCTACGAGGAGGCCGGCCTGCAGCCGGTGGTGGCCCCGGAGCTGGAGTTCTTCCTGGTGCAGAAGAACACCGACCCGGACTTCCCGCTGCTGCCGCCGGCGGGGCGCTCGGGCCGGCCGGAGACCGCGCGCCAGTCGTACTCGATCGATGCGGTCAACGAGTTCGACCCGATCCTGGACCTGATGTACGACTACTGCGATGCGATGGAGTTGGACGTGGACACGCTGATCCACGAATCCGGGGCGGCGCAACTTGAGGTCAACTTCACTCACGCCGACGCGCTCAGCCGCGCCGATCAGGTGTTCCTGTTCAAGCGCACCATGCGCGAAGCCGCGCTGCGGCACGGCATCTACGCCACCTTCCTGGCCAAGCCGATGGAGAACGAACCCGGCAGCGCCATGCACATCCATCAGAGCCTGCTGGATCGCAGGACCGGCGCGAACGTGTTCGCCGGCAAGGAGCTGGGCAAGGAGCGCAAGACCTTCCTGCACTACATGGGCGGGCTGCAGAAGTACGCGCCGATGACCATGGCCTTCTTCGCGCCCAACGTGAATTCCTACCGGCGCCTGGCCATCGGCCAGGTGGCGCCGATCAATGTGCAGTGGGGCTACGACAACCGCACCTGCGGCCTGCGCGTGCCCAAGGACACGCTGGAGAACACGCGCGTGGAGAGCCGCTTCGCCGGTTCCGATGCCAATCCTTACCTGGCGATGGCGGCGACCCTGGCCTGCGGCCTGCTGGGGCTGCAGGAGAAGCTGCAGCCGACCAGGCCGCTGGCCAGCAGCGCGCAGGACATCGGCTTCGAGCTGCCGCGCTCGCTGGGCGAGGCGCTGGACGAGCTGGAAGGCTGCGCGCCGCTGCGGGCGCTGCTGGGCGAGCGCTTCGTGCGCGCCTACATCTCGGTCAAGCGCAAGGAGTACGAGACGTTCTTCCGGGTGATCAGTTCGTGGGAGCGGGAGTTTCTGCTGTTGAATGTCTAGGCGCGTGCCACGCGGTGGCGCTGTTGAAGCTGCCGATGATTCCCCGTTGTCGTCCCCGCGAAAGCGGTGACCCCCGTGGACATGGGCTTTGCGCGCGAAGGTCCATGGATTCCCGCTTTCGCGGGAATGACGGTTTTTAGGTCGCGGAAACGATGGCCTTATGGGCTGATCCACGCCGCTAAGAGAAACCAACGCAAGTACGACCGCCACTGTGTAACAAGCGAGAAGCACAAGTCCATGGATGCCCACCAAGCCCGCACCCTGCAAGACCTCGATGCCGCCCACCATCTGCATCCGTTCAACGACAACGCGGCGCTGGCCGCCAAGGGCACGCGCATCCTGACCCGCGGCGAGGGCTGCTACGTCTGGGATGCCGAAGGCCACAAGCTGCTCGACGCCTTCGCCGGGCTGTGGTGCGTCAACATCGGCTATGGCCGCGCCGAGCTGGGCCGGGCCGCCGCGCGGCAGATGGAGCAGCTGGCCTACTACAACAGCTTCTTCCAGTGCACCACCGAGCCGACCATCCGCCTGGCCGCCAAGCTGGCCGAGCTGACGCCGTACGACCTGGATCACGCCTTCTTCGTCAACTCCGGCTCCGAGGCCAACGACACCATCCTGCGCCTGGTGCGGCACTACTGGGCGGTGCAGGACCAGCCGCGCAAGAACGTCTTCATCGCCCGTCACAACGGCTACCACGGCACCACCGTGGCCGGCGCCAGCCTGGGCGGGATGAAGAGCATGCACGGGCAGGGCGGCCTGCCGATCCCGGACATCCTCCATGTCGATCCGCCGTTCTGGTTCCACGATGGCGGCGAGCTGTCCGAGGACGAATACGGCCTGCTCGCCGCGCGCCGGGTGGAGGACAAGATCCTCGAACTGGGGCCAGAGCGCGTGGCCGCCTTCATCGGCGAGCCGGTGATGGGCGCGATCGGCGTGTACATCCCGCCGCGCACCTACTGGCCGGAAGTGGAGCGCATCTGCCGCCAGTACGACGTGCTGCTGGTGGCCGACGAGGTGATCACCGGCTTCGGCCGCACCGGGGAATGGTTCGGCGCGCAGACCTTCGGCTTCCGGCCCGATGTGATGACCATCGCCAAGGGCATCACCTCCGGCTACATCCCGCTGGGCGCGGCGATGTTCGGCGAGCGCGTGGCCGGCGTGCTGAAGGCGCAGGGCGGCGAGCTGGCGCACGGGGCGACGTACTCGGGCCATCCGGTGTGCGCGGCGGTGGCGCTGGAGAACATCCGCCTCCTGCAGGAGGAGCGGATCGTCGAGACCGCGCGCGATCACATCGCGCCGTATCTGGCCCAGCGCTGGGCGGAGCTGGGTGAGCACCGGCTGGTCGGCCAGGCGCGCATCGTCGGCCTGATGGGCGCCCTGGAGCTGGTCCCGCACAAGGGCCGGCGCACCCTGTTCGAGGAACGCGGCAAGGTGGGGGCGCTGTGTCGCGACAACGCGCTGCGCCACGGGCTGATCCTGCGTGCCACCTATGACGCGATGCTGCTGTCACCGCCGCTGGTGATCGACCGCGCACAGGTGGACGAACTGTTCGACAAGGCCTGGAAGGCGCTGGACGATACCGCCGCGGCGCTGGGGATCTGAGGCGTGATGCCGGTCAGGACAGCCCATCAACCCGGGCCGCACGCAGGCTGCGACGGGTACAGTCTGACCAACGACCGCCGCGGCGGCGGATCCGTGTGGAGAGTGGCGATGAAGTTGCGGGTGTTCGGAATGATGATGGCGATGGCCGGCCTGGCCGCCTGCGGCGGCGGGGACGGCGCGGCAGCGTCGGGCGAGGCGGGCGGCGGCAAGTCCAGGAACGTCAACGTCTACAACTGGTCGGACTACATCGCCCCGGACACCAATGCCGACTTCGAGAAGGCGACCGGTATCTCGGTGACCTACGACGTGTTCGACGGCAACGAGGTGCTGGAGGCCAAGCTGCTGGCCGGCGCCAGCGGCTACGACGTGGTGGTGCCCACGCTCAACTTCCTGGGACGGCAGATCCAGGCCGGCGTGTTCCAGCCGCTGGACAAAGCCAGGATCCCCAACCTGGCCAACCTCGATCCGCAGATGATGCAGAAGATCGCCAAGCAGGATCCCGGCAACCAGTACGCGGTGCCCTATATGTGGGGCACCACCGGTATCGGCTACAACGTGGACAAGGTCAAGGCGGCCTTCGGCAATACCGAGGTCACCAACAGCTGGGATCTGGTGTTCAAGCCGGAGAACCTGGCCAAACTCAAGGACTGCGGCGTCACCTTCCTGGACACCCCGTCCGAGCTGATCCCGATCGCGCTCAACTACCTGGGCGAAGACCCCAACAGCACCGACCCGCAGGTCATCGACAAGGCCGGAGCGCTGCTCAAGACGATCCGCCCGTACATCGGCCAGTTCCATTCCTCCGCCTACATCGATGCGCTGGCCAATGGCGATACCTGCCTGGTGGTGGGCTGGTCGGGCGATGTGATCCAGGCGCGCGAGCGCGCGGCCGAGGCCGGCAACGGCGTGCATATCGCCTATTCGATCCCCAAGGAAGGCGCGCCGCTGTGGTTCGACATGCTGGCCATCCCCAAGGACGCCAGGAACGTGGACAACGCCTACGCCTACATCAACTACCTGCTCGACCCCAAGGTGATGGCCAGCGACTCGGACTTCGTCCGCTATCCCAACGCGGTGCCCAAGGCCAAGGCGCTGATGGACAAGGCCATCACCTCCGACCCGACGATCTATCCGCCGCCGGAGGTGGAAGCCAAGCTGTTCACCTTCGCCATCATCCCGCCGGAGGTGGACAAGCAGTACACCCGGCTGTGGACCGATCTGAAGACCGGCCGCTAGGCGGCGAGGCGGGGCGCCCGGCCTGCATCGCGGCGCGGCGCTGCGGCAGAATCCAGGCGTGATCCGCCCGTCGCCCGCATGATCCACCCACGGCGGCCGGTACCGCGCAGGCATCCAACAGCGACGAAGGCAGCGAGATGGCGGCAGGGGAACAGCAGGTGGTCGCGTCGGGATCCGGCCCTGCGCCGGGGGCGGAGGGCTACCTGCGCCTGGAGGGCGTGCGCAAGGACTTCGATGGCGTCCTGGCCGTGGACGAGATCGACCTGTCCATCCGCAAGGGCGAGCTCTTCGCCCTGCTGGGCGGCTCGGGCAGCGGCAAGTCCACGCTGCTGCGCTGCCTGGGCGGGTTCGAGACGCCCAGCGCCGGCAGGATCTTCCTCGATGGCCAGGAGCTGGGCGCGCTGCCGCCGTACGAGCGGCCGATCAACATGATGTTCCAGTCCTATGCGCTGTTCCCTCACATGACGGTGGAGCAGAACATCGCCTTCGGCCTCAAGCAGGACCGCATCCCTAAGCGCGAGATCGCCCGGCGCGTGGAGGAGATGCTCGCGCTGGTGCGGCTGGACGGCCTGGCCAGGCGCAGGCCGCACCAGCTCTCCGGCGGGCAGCAGCAGCGCGTGGCGCTGGCGCGCTGCCTGGCCAAGGGGCCCAAGCTGCTGCTGCTGGACGAGCCGATGGGCGCGCTGGACCGCAAGCTGCGCACGCAGATGCAGCTGGAGCTGGTGTCGATCATCGAGAAGACCGGCGTGACCTGCGTGATGGTCACCCACGATCAGGAAGAGGCCATGACCATGGCCAGCCGCATCGCGCTGATGGAGGCCGGCCGCATCCGCCAGGTCGGCACGCCCGATGAGATCTACGAGCAGCCGGCCAGCCGCTTCGCCGCCGGCTTCATCGGTTCGGTCAACATGATCGAGGCGGTGATCGACCAGGACCACGCCGAATTCGTCACCCTGCGTGCGCCGCAGCTGGCCACCGACATCTATGTGGGCCACGGCATTTCCGGCTTCGCAGGCCAGGCGGTGTGCTTCGCCGTGCGGCCGGAGAAGCTGGGCATCGGCAAGGAGGAACCGACGCAGCCGTACAACAAGGCCCGCGGCGTGATCGAGGACATCGCCTACTACGGCAGTCACTCGGTCTATCACGTCAGGCTGCCCAGCGGTCTGGTCGTCCTGGCGCACTTCGCCAACGTGCAGCGCTGGGCCAGCGAGGGCCTGACCTGGGGCGATCCGGTCTGGGTGTGGTGGGGCGACCACGATGGCGTGGTGCTGACCCAATGAGCGCGCCGGCCTGGCTGACGCGGCTGCGCCAGCGCACGCCCGGCCCGCGCTGGGGTGTGATCGGCCTGCCGTATCTGTGGCTGCTGGTGTTCTTCGCCGTTCCGTTCCTGATCGTGCTGAAGATTTCCTTCGCCAGGCTGGCCATCGCCATGCCGCCGTACACGTCGATCCTGGACATGGACGGTGCGCAGGTCGCGCTCAGGCTGGACCTGTCCAACTACCTGCAGCTGGGTGCGTTGCGCAACGGCTATATCGCCGCCTACTTGAGCTCGCTGAAGATCGCCGCCATCGCGACGCTGCTGGCGCTGCTGATCGGCTATCCGATGGCCTATGTCATCGCGCGCTTGCCGCCGGCCTCGCGCCATATCGCGGTGATGCTGGTGGTGCTGCCGTCGTGGACCTCGTTCCTGGTCCGCGTCTATGCCTGGATCGGCCTGCTCAAGAGCAGCGGGCCGGTCGGACGGCTGCTGGAGCAGCTGGGCGTGATCGATGCGCTGCAGGCGATAGGCTGGATCGAGGGCCGGCAGATCCTGTACACGCCGCTGGCCGCCTACATCGGCATCGTCTACTGCTATCTGCCCTTCATGGTGCTGCCGCTTTACACCAACCTGGTCAAGCACGACCCGCGGCTGCTCGAGGCGGCCTACGACCTGGGCGCGCGTCCGTGGAAGGCGTTCGTCAGGATCACTCTGCCGCTGTCGCGCGCCGGCATCGTCGCCGGCTGCATGCTGGTGATGATCCCGGCGGTGGGCGAGTTCGTGATCCCCGAGCTGCTCGGCGGCCCGGACACGCTGATGATCGGCCGGGTGCTGTGGAACGAGTTCTTCGCCAACCGCGACTGGCCGCTGGCCTCGGCGGTGGCCATCGCGATGCTGGCGCTGCTGATGATCCCGATCCTGATCTTCCACCGCGTCCAGCAGCGCCAGCTCGAGGGCAGGCTGACGTGAGCGCGGCTGGTCGCGCGCGCTGGCCCGCCCGGATCGTGCTCGGACTGGGCTTTTCGTTCCTCTATCTGCCGGTGCTGTTGCTGATGCTGTGGAGCTTCAACCGCTCGCGGCTGGCCACGGTGTGGGCGGGGTTCTCGTTCAAGTGGTATGGCGAGCTGCTGGGCGACGCGTCGATCCTGGAGGCGGCCTGGGTGAGCCTGCGCATCGCCTTCTGGACGGCCACCGCCGCGGTGGTGCTGGGCACGCTGGCCGCGCTGGCGATGACGCGCCTGCGCCGCTTTCCGGGCAGGACGCTGTTCGGCGGGCTGATCGCCGCGCCGCTGGTGATGCCCGATGTGATCATCGGCCTGTCGATGCTGCTGATGTTCGTCTCGCTGGGCGAGGTGTTCCATTTCCAGCCCAAGGGCATGGTCTCGATCTGGATCGCGCACACCACCTTCTCGCTGGCCTTCGTCGCCGTGGTGGTGTCCTCGCGCATGGCCGAGCTGGACAGGTCTCTGGAAGAGGCGGCGATGGACCTGGGCGCCAACCGGGTCAAGGTGTTCTTCCTGATCACCTTGCCGATCATCGCCCCGGCGCTGGTCTCGGGCTGGCTGCTGGCCTTCACTCTGTCGCTGGACGACGTGGTGATCGCCAGCTTCGTCTCCGGCCCCGATTCGACCACGCTGCCGATGAAGGTGTTCTCCTCGGTGCGGCTGGGGCTGAGCCCCAAGATCAATGCGCTGGCGACGCTGATGATCGTGGCGGTGTCGCTGTGCGCGTGCCTGGGCTGGTGGCTGATGTCGCGCGGCGAACAGCGCCGCAAGCGGGACCGGCAGCTGGCGCTGCAGGGTGGGGACCACGGGCGGAGTTGACAGTAAGTGGGACTGCGGGTTTCACTTTCACGGCGTCGTGAGGCCCCGGTGCTCTAGCCTCCACGCAGACGTGCATGGCCCCGAACGCTTGCGCCGCAGATCGCGGGCACAAGCGCTGGGGCATGGCCCCCACCTTCGCGCGCAGGAACCTGCCTTGAGCCAACACGACGATCCCGACCGCGGCCAGGACGGCCGTGCGCAGCCCCCCGCCGACGGGGACGATCCGCAGGGCCGGCAGGATCCGCCCAAGCCTTCGCCGCTGAAGAATCCCAAGGTGCGCTGGACGCTGATCCTCATCGGCGTGGTGGTGCTGATCGCGCTGATCGTCTGGCTGATCTATCACCTGCTCATCGGGCGCTATCTGCAGGAGACCAACGATGCCTATCTGCAGGCCGACGCGGTGGCCGTGGCGCCGCGCGTCAACGGCTATGTCACCAAGCTGCTGGTCGAGGACCACGCCTGGGTCAAGGCGGGGCAGCCGCTGATCGAGATCGATGGCCGCACCTACACCGCGCAGCTGGAGCAGGCCCAGGCCGCCGTGGCCGTACGCCAGGCCGACATCGCCGCCGCGCAGGCGGCCATCGAGGGCCATCGCGCGCAGCTGGTGCAGGCGCGCAGCCAGGCCGCCTCGGCGCAGGTGCAGCTGAAGTTCGCCAAGGCCGAGGTGGCGCGCTTCACGCCGCTGGCCGCCTCCGGTGCCGACACCCACGAGCATCTGGAGAGCCTGCGCCAGCAGCGCGATCAGGCCCAGGCGCAGTTCGATGCCGCCCAGGCGCAGATCGTCGGCGCGCAGAGCCAGATCGCCGCGGGCGAGGCGCAGCTGGAGCAGGCCAAGGCCGGGCTGCAGCAGGCCCAGGCCAATGTCGACCAGGCCAACGTGGCGGTGGGCGATACGCATCTGAAGGCGCCCATCGACGGGCGCGTGGGCGATCGCACCGTGCAGGTCGGCCAGTTCCTGGCCGCCGGCACGCGCACGATGACCATCGTGCCGGTGGAGTCGCTGTACCTGACGGCCAACTTCAAGGAGACCCAGGTCGGGCTGATGCGCCCGGGCCAGCCGGTCGAGATCGAGGTCGACGCGCTGTCGGGGGTGACCCTGCATGGCCACGTGGAGAGCCTGTCGCCCGGCACCGGCTCGCAGTTCGCGCTGCTGCCGCCGGAGAACGCCACCGGCAACTTCACCAAGGTCGTCCAGCGCGTGCCGGTGCGCATCCGCGTCGACGCCGGCGAGCAGGCGCGCAAGGTGCTGGTGCCCGGCATGTCGGTGACCGCCACGGTCGATACGCGTTCGGCCAAGGGCGCCAAGGACCAGGCGCAGGACGAGGCCGACCGTCTCGACGCCCGGGACACCTCCAAGCCGTGAGCGCCACCGGCGCCAGCGTGGGCGCTCGGCCGGCCGGCGCGCAGAAGGCCGACGCCGGGGCGTGGCTGGCGGTGGCCGCCGGCACGATCGGCTCGTTCATGGCCACCCTGGACATCTCCATCGTCAACGCGGCCCTGCCGACCATCCAGGGCGAGGTCGGCGCCAGCGGCACCGAGGGCACGTGGATCTCCACGGCGTATCTGGTCAGCGAGATCGTGATGATTCCGCTGACCGGCTGGTTCGTGCGCACGCTGGGGCTGCGCAACTTCCTGCTGATCTGCGCGCTGGCCTTCACCGCGTTCTCGGTGATGTGCGGGCTGTCGACCTCGCTGCCGATGATGATCGTCGGCCGCGTCGGCCAGGGCTTCGCCGGCGGTGCGCTGATCCCCACCGCACTGACCATCGTCGCCACGCGCCTGCCGCCGTCGCAGCAGACCATGGGCACGGCGCTGTTCGGCATGACGGTGATCATGGGACCGGTGATCGGCCCGCTGCTGGGCGGCTGGCTGACCGAGAACGTGAGCTGGCACTACGCCTTCTTCCTCAACGTGCCGGTGTGCGCGGGCCTGGTGGCGCTGCTGCTGCTCGGGCTGCAGCACGAGCAGGCGCGCTGGGCCGGCCTGCTGGAGGCCGACTGGCTGGGCATCTTCGGCCTGACCGCCGGCCTGGGCGGGCTGACGGTGGTGCTGGAGGAGGGGCAGCGCGAGCGCTGGTTCGAATCGGAATTCATCCTGTGGCTGTCGGCGCTGTCGCTGGTGGGCTTCGCCGCGCTGCTGGCGACCCAGTTCCTGCGGCACGAGCCGGTGATCCAGCTCAAGGTGCTGCTCAATCGCAGCTTCAGCGCCGTGTTCGTGATGATGCTCGCGGTGGGCATGATCCTGTTCGGCGTGATGTACATGATCCCGCAGTTCCTGGCCATGGTCTCGGGCTACAACACCGAGCAGTCCGGCTATGTGCTGCTGCTGGGCGGCGTGCCCACGGTGATCCTGATGCCGTTCATGCCCAAGCTGCTGGGCACGGTGGACGTGCGCGTGCTGGTGATCGGCGGGCTGCTGTGCTTCGCCGCGGCGTGCTTCATCAATATCGACCTGACCTCCTACAGCGTGGGCAAGACCTTCGTCGCCGGCCAGCTGCTGCAGGGCTGCGGGCTGGCGCTGGCGATGATGGCGCTCAACCAGGCGGCGATCAGCTCGGTGCCCAAGGACCTGGCCGGCGATGCCTCGGGCTTGTTCAACGCCGCGCGCAACCTGGGTGGCTCGATCGGCCTGGCGCTGATCTCCACCTTCCAGGAGCGGCGCATGACCTATCACACCCAGGTCTTGGGCAGCTCGGTCACGGCCAACTCGCCGCTGGGCCAGGACTACGTGCACCAGCTCACCGGCGCCCTGCATGCCGCCGGTGGCGATGCCGCGATGCAGGCCATCGGCGCCCTGGCGCGGATGGTGCAGCTGCAGGCGCTGGTGATGACCTACAACGACCTGTTCTGGATCTTCGGCGTCATCGTGGTGTGCTCGATCCCGCTGGCCTTCCTGCTCAAACCGCTGCCCAAGGGGACGCAACTTGCGATGCATTGACGCCCGCCGCGCCGCGCGCGCATCCCTGACCGTGCTGGTGCCGGCCCTGCTGGCCGGCTGCGTGCTCGGCCCCGACTACGTACGCCCGGAGGTGGCGCCCGAGGCCGTGCAGGCGCCGCGCCTGCATCGCGCCGACGCGGCGGGGGTGGTCAGCGCGCCGCCGCCCAGCCAGTGGTGGCGCGAACTGCACGATCCGCAGCTGGACTGGCTGATCGACACCGCGCTGCGCCAGAGCCCCAACCTGCGCGCGGCCGATGCGCGGGTGCAGGCCTCGCGCGGGCTGTTCGCCCAGCGCCGCGCCGAACGCCTGCCGCAGGTCGGCGCGATCGGGGCCTACGCGCACGTCAAGGCGCCGGATTCGATCCAGCACGACATCCGCGACGGGGCCGCCGGCATCGCCCAGGCCACCGACCCGGCCACCGGTGCGGCGGTCGAACAGGCGGCGCGCGACCTCGATCTGGACAGCGATCTGTACCTGGCCGGCTTCGACGCCAGCTGGGAGCTGGACTTCTTCGGCCGCCGCCGTCGCGCCGCCGAAGGCGCCGCGGCGCAGGCCGAGGCCGCGCAGGCGCAGCTGGCCGATGCGCAGGTGCGCCTGGCCGCCGAGATCGCGCAGGTCTATCTCAACTATCGCGGCCTGCAGGCGCGCATCGCCCTGGGCCAGGACGCCGTGCGCGATGCGCAGCAGGCGCTGGACCTCACCACCCAGCGCCGCGCGCACGGGGCGGACTCGGACCTGCAGGTCGAACGCGCCCGTGGCCAGCTGCAGCAGGACCAGGCGCGGCTGCTGCCGCTGCAGGCCCAGCGCAGCGAGGCGCTGGACCAGCTGGCCTTGATGGTCGGGCAGGTGCCCGGTTCGCTCGATGCGCGCCTGGCGCCGGTCGTGCCGCTGCCGGCGCTGCCGGCGCAGGTGAAGGTGGACGACCCGGCTGCTGTGATACGCCGTCGCCCGGACGTGCGCCAGGCCGAGCGCGAGCTGGCCGGCGCCAACGCCCAGATCGGCGAGGCGCTGTCGGGCTATTTCCCGCAGGTCACGCTGATGGGCAACCTGGCCGCGGTGGCGACCAAGCCCAGCGAGCTCAATGCCGATTCGGCCGCCACGCTGGTGGCGCCGTTCCTGCGCTGGTCGATCTTCGATTTCGGCCGCATCAAGGCGCAGGTCGCCCAGGCCCGCGCCGGCACCGAAGGCCGCGCCGCCGCTTACGAGAACACCGTGCTGGCCGCGCTGCAGGATGCCAACACCGCGCTGTCCAACTTCGGCTCGGCGCGCCAGCAGCTGCTGGTGGCGGTGCAGGCCCAGGCCTCGGCCGACCGCGCCGCCGTGCTGATGCAGCAGCGACGCGCGGCGGGCGCCTCCTCGCAGATCGACCTGCTGGACGTGCAGCGCCAGCAGCGCAGCGCCCGCGACAGCGCGGCCCAGGCGCAGGTGCAGCTGCTGGTGGACTACGTGGCCCTGCAGAAGAGCCTGGGCCTGGGCTGGCAGGACGCACCGCAGCCGGGCATCGCGGCGCGCTGAGTCGCGGGGGGCTAAGTCATGGGGGGCTGGGTGGGAGCCGCGCAGGGGCCGGGGCCGCGGGGTCGGGGGGGCTGGGGGGGGCGCGGTCGCGGCCCTGCGGGGCATGGGCGGCTCCCACCAGGAGCGGAGCGAAGCAGCGGCGACGGCTGGGTAACGCGCATCGGCGGATGATGGCGTGCTGTCTTGATGCTTCGCGGAGTCGCGCATGTCTACTGAAGTCCCCAATCCCTACACCGGCCAGATCGAGCACCGTCAGACGCTGATGGGCTCCAACACCGTGGAGGCGGCGCTGCACGCGGCCCAGGCCGCGTTCCCCGAATGGGCCCAGCGCTCCATCGAGGCGCGGGCGGACGTCCTGCATGCGGTCGCCGCGGCGCTGCGCGAGCGGCGCGAGACCTTCCAGGCGCTGATGACGGCCGAGATGGGCAAGCTGAAGAAGGAAGCCCTGGCCGAGGTCGACAAGTGCGCCGACGCCTGCGACTACTACGCCGACCACGCCGCGCACTACCTGAAGCCCGAGCCGATCCAGACCGAGGCGCGCTCCAGCTACGTGCGCTACGAACCGATCGGCTGCGTGTTCGCGGTGATGCCGTGGAACTTCCCCATCTGGCAGGTGTTCCGCTTCCTGGCGCCGACCCTGATGGTCGGCAACACCGCGCTGCTCAAGCACGCCACCAACGTGCCGCGCTGCGCCGATGCCATCGCCGAGGCGTTGCGCGCCGGCGGCGTGCCCGAGGGCGTGTTCGGCGTGCTGCACATCGACAACGATCAGGCCGCCCAGGTCATCCGCGATCCGCGCGTGGCCGCGGTCACGCTGACCGGCTCCGAGCGCGCGGGCCGCTCCATCGCCGCCACCGCCGGCAGCGTGCTGAAGAAGTGCGTGATGGAGCTGGGCGGCAGCGATGCCTTCGTGGTGCTCGACGATGCCAACCTGGACAAGACGGTCGCCGCGGCGGTGAAGGGCCGCTTCGACAACGCCGGCCAGACCTGCATCGCGGCCAAGCGCTTCATCGTGGTCGATGCGATCGCCGAGCGTTTCGTGCAGCGCTTCGTCGAGGCCGCCGGCCAGCTGCGCACCGGCGATCCCAACGACGAGGCCACCACGCTGGCGCCGATGGCGCGCCAGGATCTGCGCGACGAACTGCACAAGCAGGTTGCTGCCAGCGTCGCCGATGGCGCCACCGTGCTGCTCGGCGGCCAGCCCGGGCCCGGCCATGCCGATTACCCCGCAACCATCCTGGATCACGTCAAGGCTGGCATGCCGGCTTACGCGGAGGAGTTGTTTGGTCCGGTGGCCAGCATCCTGCGGGTGCACGACGAGGCCGAGGCCGTGCGCGTGGCCAACGACACCAGTTTCGGCCTGGGCGGCAGCGTGTGGACGGCCGATGCCGCGCGTGGCGAGCGCGTGGCCCAGCAGTTGCAGTCCGGGGCGGCCTTCGTCAATGCCATTGTCAAGTCCGACGTGCGCCTGCCGTTCGGCGGCACCAAGCGCTCGGGCTTCGGTCGCGAACTGGCCAACCACGGCATGCACGAGTTCACCAACATCAAGAGCATCTACGTGAGCTGATCCGGCGCGCATGCCCGCATGCGATGATCGCGGGCACCAAGCACGTCGGGAAAGTGGGGCATGCCAGGGAACAGGCACCAGATCGCGGTGATCGGCTATGGCACCGCCGGCCAGGCGGCGGCCGCATTGCTGGCCGCGGACGGGCATCAGGTGCATGTCTTCGAACAGGCGCCGGTGCTGGGGCCGGTGGGCGCCGGCTTCCTGCTGCAGCCCACGGGGCTGCAGGTGCTGTGGGAGATGGGTCTGTTGCCGCAGGCCCTGGCGCATGGGCGCCGCATCGATCGTCTGTATGGCGAGACGCCGGCGGGGCGCGCGGTCATGGACATGCGCTATGCGCATCTGGATCGGCGTCTGTTCGGGCTGGGCATGCAGCGCGGGGCGCTGTTCGCGCTGCTGGCGCAGGCGTGGGACGGCTACGGCGGCGTGCACTGCGGCACGCGCATCGTCGAGATCAGCCAGGACACGCGCCGCGTGCGCGAGGCCTCGGGCCAGTGGCATGGGCCGTTCGATCTGGTGATCGCCGCCGATGGCGCGGGCTCGGCGCTGCGCCGGCACACGCAGGGCGTGCGCTCGAAGGCCGCCTATCCGTGGGGCGCGCTGTGGTGCCTGGTGCCGCAGGACGACTGGGCCTGGCCGCATGAGCTGCGCCAGCGCTACGTGGCCGCGCGCAAGATGATCGGCATGCTGCCGGTCGGGACGCGTCCGGGCGATGACACGCCGCGCCTGAGCTTCTTCTGGAGCCTGCCGGCCGATGGATTCGCGGCCTGGGAGCAGGCGGGGATGCCGGCCTTCCGGCAGGAGGTCGCGGCGCTGTGGCCGCAGGCCGATGCGCGACTGCACCCGCTTGAGGCCTGTGGCCAGCTGGCGCGCGCTGGCTATCGCGATGCCGTGGTCCACACCTGGCATCGGGACCGTCTGCTGCTGATGGGCGATGCGGCGCACGCGATGAGTCCGCAGCTGGGGCAGGGCGTCAACATGGCGCTGATGGATGCCGCCGCGCTGCGCGATGCCTTGCGCGCCGAAGCCGACCTTCCCGCCGCGCTGGCCCGCTATCAGCAGCGCCGCCGCGCGCATGTGGGCCTCTATCAGTTCTGGAGCCGCTGGCTGACGCCGCTGTTCCAGTCCGACCGCGACCGGGTGGCCAAGCTGCGCGATCTCGCCTTCCTCCGGCTGGGCCGGATGCCAGGCGGGCGCGGCCACATGCTGCGCGTGCTCAGCGGCCTTCAGCATGGCCTGTTCGGGAAGCTGGCCTTGCCCGATGCCTTTCTGCTGGCGTTGGCGTGCGATGGATTGCAGGTGGTACCGGAAGCGCCCTCTGGCTTGGAACTGGCCGACGGCGGCTGAGTTCCGCTGCAAACTCCCTACCGTCATTCCCGCGAAGGCGGGAAGTGCTTTTCGGCAGACGCATGTCTGACCATCCAGTGGCTTTCTCGCATACGGCTGAAGACGTTGGATTTCCTGGCGCTCTCAACGCGTGGGCGTTACTGGCTTCGGAACGGCAGCGGTCCGGCGGCCGGTGTCCGCTTTTCCCTCGGTCAGGGCATCCTGCCCTGCCTTAAGGCGCTCGGCTTCTACCTCGCTCGTCGCGGCCACCGCCCGCCGGCGCGCTGCCTCGTGCGTGGCGTCGGAAGACTTCGGGTCGAGAGTCAAAGAATTCCCCATCCATTCTTCGCGGAGCCTCGCCACGGTCGGGTACTGCGTGGTCATCAACCGCCGTAACGCGCCTCAGGCTCGTGGAGCTGGCTGCCGGGCTTGGGCGTCAGGTGCTTGCGGATCCAGTCGGCGAAGGCGGCTTCGGCCAGGGCGCCATCGGCCAGGCCGAGCATGGCGATGTACTTGTCTTCGTCGCGGGCCTGCAACTCCACGCCGTTGAGGACCAGGAACACGCGGTAGCAGACATGGGCGGTGCGCTTGTTGCCGTCCACGAATGGGTGGTTGCGGGCCAGCCCGAACGCCAGGCTGGCGGCCAGCGCGGCCAGGTCCGGAGGTGGATCGCCGTAGCCGAACAGCTGCTGGGGGCGGGCCAGGGTCGCATCGAGCAGGGCGTCGTCGCGCACACCGCCGCTGCCGCCGTGCTCGGCCAGTTGGCGGTCGTGGATGGCCAGCACCAGGGCCCGGGTCATCCGGACGATCATCTCACTGCGCCAGTTTGTGCAGCACCGTGCGGTCCTCGCGCATGATCCGCTCGGCCACTTCCATCTGTGCGGCCAGGGTCGGGTCGAAGACGGTGAGCTTGATGCCGTCCGGAGTTTCCAGGGCGTAGAGCGTGTCGCCCTTTTCCAGGCGCAGGCGGGCCAGCAGGTCCTTGGGCAGGATGACGCCGGCCGAATTGCCGACGGTGGTGATCTTGAGCTTCATGGTTGTGTGCTCGAGGTTATAACGATGGTTATATTCCGATAGGTTTGGATAGAAAGGCAAGGCCAAGCGAGGACTTTGCCGTATCTCGCCCCGTGCGACGCGAGAGGTGTACAAATGTCCACCCATGGACCCCCTGACCCCTCAACGCGCCGCCGTCCTGGCCTATCTGAAGGCCCAGGCATTGCGCGGTCACGCGCCCAGCCTGGCGGAGATCGCGGCTGAATTCGGCTTTTCCTCGCGCAATGCCGCGCACAAGCACGTCCAGGCGCTGGCCGAGGCGGGCCTGATCCAGCTGCGCGCGGGGCAGAAGCGCGGGATCCGGCTGCCCGAGGCCGCGCGCCGCGATGCGCTGCTGGCGCTGCCGGTGCTGGGCCGGGTCGCCGCCGGCGTGCCGATCGGCGCGGATATCGGCCTGGACGAACAACTGCTGCTGGATGCCGGCGTGTTCTCGCTGCGGCCGGACTATCTGCTGCGCGTGCAGGGCGATTCGATGATCGACGACGGCATCCTCGACGGCGACCTGGTGGGCGTGCATCGCAGCGCCGAGGCGCGCGACGGGCAGATCGTGGTGGCGCGCATCGAGGGCGAGTTGACCATCAAGCGCCTGGAGCGGGGCAGGCACCAGTTGCGCCTGCTGCCGCGCAATCCGGCGCATGCGCCGATTGAGGTGCCGGCCGGGGCGGACTTCGCCATCGAAGGCCTGTACTGCGGCCTGGTGCGCAGGGGTTGAGGCCGTGGCCGAGGTGCCACGTCGTGCGTTGTCGGCGGTGCCGGCCCCGGGCCTGCCGCTGGACGAGCTGCTGGCCGCGCGCACGGTCTGGCGGGCCGGGCGCGGCGGCGCCCCGCGCCATGACGGCGAGCCCACCGGCCATGCCGCGCTGGACGCACTGCTGCCCACCGCCGGCTGGCCGCGCAAGGCCTTGACCGAGCTGCTGCTGCCGGCCGACGGCATCGGCGAGATCGCCCTGCTGCTGCCCACGCTGGCGCGCCTGACCAGCGCCGGTGAGCGCGTGGCGCTGATCGCCCCGCCGTACATCCCTTACGCACCGGCCTGGCAGGGCCGTGGGGTGGATCTGGCGCAGCTGGAGGTGGTCGACGCGGCGCCGCGCGATGCGCTGTGGGCCTTCGAGCAGTGCCTGCGCAGCGGCGCCTGCGCGGCCGTGCTGGGCTGGCCGCAGGCGGCCGACGAGCGCGCGCTGCGCCGCCTGCAGGTGGCCGCCGACAGCGGCGACTGCTGCGGCTTCGCCCTGCGCGAGGCGCGCCATGCGCTCAACGCCTCGCCGGCCGCGCTGCGCCTGGAGTACCGCAGCGAGGAGGGCGCCTGGCGCGTGCGCAAGTGTCGCGGCGGCCAGGTGCCGGCCCAGCCGCTGCGGCTGGTGCATTGAGGCGTGGCCATGCCATCGCATCGACCGCTGCCGTGGAATCCGGCTCCCCGACCCGACGCTGACGCGGCGCCCTGCGCGCGGGCGGTGCGCTGATGCTGTGGGCCTGCATCCTGTTGCCGCACCTGGCCATGGACACGGTGCTCCGGCGCCTGCCCGAGGACGAGCGCGCCGCGCCGCTGGTGCTGGTCGAAGGCCCGGCGCAGCTGCGCCGGCTGCATTCGGTCAACGCCGCCGCCGCCCAGGCCGGGCTGACGCCGGGCATGCGCCTGTCGGCCGCGCACGCGCTGCTGGCACAGGTGCGCACGGTGGATTTCGATGCGCAGGACCAGGCGCGCAGCCAGCGCTTCCTGGCCAGTTGGGCCTATCGGCACAGCTCGCTGGTCAGCCAGCAGTGGCCGCATGCGATCGTGCTGGAGGCGCGCGCCAGCTTCCGCCTGTTCGGGCCGTGGCCGCGCTTCGCCCGCCGCCTGCGCGAGGAGCTGGATACGCTCGGCTTCCGCCATCGCCTGGCGCTGGCGCCCACGCCGCGCGCGGCGCAGGTGCTGGCCGGGCGCGAGGACGGCCTGGCCATTGCCCGCCCCGAGCGCCTGCAGCAGGTGCTCGACGCGGTGCCGGTGCGCGCCGCGCACCTGCCCGAGGACAGCGGCGAGCGCCTGCACCGCATGGGTCTGCACACGCTGGCCGCGCTGCGCGCACTGCCGCGCGACGGGCTGCGGCGGCGCTTCGGTCTGGCCCTGCTCGAACACCTGGATCGCCTGTACGGGCAGGCCGACGACCCGCTGGACTGGTACGCACCGCCGGACCACTTCGACGCGCGCGTGGAGATGGGCTACGAGGTGGAGAACCACATGGCGCTGCTGTTCCCGCTGCGCCGTCTGGTCGGCGATCTGTGCACCTATCTGTCGATCCGCGACGGCGGCGTGCAGCGTTTCGTGCTGCGGCTGGAGCACGAGCAGGGCCACAGCGATGTGGACGTCGGCCTGCTGGCGCCCGAGCGTAACCAGGCGCTGCTGTTCGAACTGGCGCGCAACCGCCTGGAGCGCGTGGCCATCGATCGGCCGGTGGTGGGCCTGCGCCTGCTGGCGCGGCAGCTGCCGCCGTTCGTGCCGGCGGTGCGCGACCTGTTCGACACCCGCCCGCAGCAGGCGCTGGACTGGCCGCAGCTGCGCGAGCGCCTGCGCGCGCGGCTTGGCGATGCGGCCGTCTACCGGGTCGAACCGGCCGGCGATCCGCGCCCGGAAAAGGCCTGGCGCCGCGCCCTGGGCGATGCGCCGACGCGCGGCGTGGAGACCGCCCCGGCGCGTCCGCCGCGCCCGGCCTGGCTGCTGCCGCAGCCGGTGGCCCTGCATGGCCCGGCGCGGATCATCTCCGGCCCCGAACGCCTGGAAAGCGGCTGGTGGGACCAGGGCGATGCGCGCCGCGACTACTACGTGGTGGAAACCGCGCGCGGCCAGCGTGCCTGGGCGTTCCAGCCGGCCGGCGTGCGCGACGCGCCGTGGATGCTGCATGGGTGGTTCGGATGAGGCGGGGCGTGAGTGGAAAGCTGCGGGAGAGAGGGCGATGAGTTGGGATGACGCGGTCGATGGGGTGGATCGGGATACGCCGGGCGGGCGCATGCCGCGCGCCTGGCGCACGGCCCAGCGCCTGCGCACGGCGGCCAACGACGATGCGCCGCAGGGCGTCGCCGCAGACGGCCTGCCGGCCTATGCCGAGCTGCACTGCCTGTCGGATTTCTCGTTCCTGCGCGGGGCCTCGGATGCCACGGCACTGTTCGAACGCGCCAAGGCCTGCGGCTACAGCGCGCTGGCGATCACCGACGAATGCTCGCTGGCCGGCATCGTGCGCGGTTGGGAAGGCGCACGGGCCACCGGCGTCGGCCTGATCGTCGGCAGCGAGTTCGCGCTGGTCGATGGCACCCGGTTCGTGCTGCTGGTGGAGACGCGCGCCGGCTACACCCAGCTGTGCGCGCTGATCACCACCGCGCGGCGCGCGGCCAGCAAGGGCCGTTACACCCTGACGCGTGCCGATGTGGAGGCGCAGTTCCACGCAGCGGCGCCCGAACTGTTCGCCCTGTGGCTGCCCGGCGCGCAGCCGCAGGCGCAGGACGGGCGCTGGCTGCAGCAGGTGTTCGGCGAGCGCGCCTATCTGGCGGTGGAACTGCTGCGTGACGGCGACGACGACGCGCGGCTGGCCGCGCTGCTGGCGCTTTCCCGGCAGTTGGGCATGACGCCCTTGGCCAGCGGCGATGTGCACATGGCCACCCGCCGCGAGCGCGTGCTGCAGGACACGATCACCGCGATCCGTCACACCGTGCCGCTGGCCGAGGCCGGCGCGCTGCTGTTCCGCAACGGCGAGCGCCACCTGCGCTCGCGCCGGGCGCTGGGCAACATCTATCCGGCGGCACTGCTCGAGGCGACGGTGGACCTCGCCCGGCGCTGCAGCGGCTTCGACCTCAAGCGCGATGTGAAGTACGACTACCCGGCCGAGCTGGTGCCGGCCGGGCATACCGCGACCAGCTATTTGCGCGAGTTGACCGAGGCCGGAATCCGCACGCGCTGGGCCGAGCGCGGCCTGACGCTCTCGGACAAGGTGCGGGGCGATATCGAGCAGGAGCTGGCGCTGATCGAGGAGCTGAAGTACGAAGCCTTCTTCCTGACCGTGCATGATGTGGTGCGCTTCGCCAAGTCGCAGGGAATCCTGTGCCAGGGGCGCGGCTCTTCGGCCAACTCCGCCGTGTGCTACGCACTGGGCATCACCGCGGTGGACCCGGACGAGAATCGCCTGCTGATCTCCCGCTTCCTGTCCAAGGCGCGCAACGAGCCGCCCGATATCGACGTCGATTTCGAACACGAGCGGCGCGAGGAGGTCATCCAGTACGTCTACCGCAAGTACGGTCGCGCGCGTGCGGCGCTGGCGGCCACGGTCATCAGCTACCGCGGCAAGAGCGCGGTGCGCGAGGTGGCCAAGGCCTTCGGCCTGCCGCCGGACCAGATCGCGCTGCTGGCCAACTGCTTCGGCTGGGGCAATGGCGACACGCCGATGCAGCAGCGGCTGGAGGAGGTCGGCTTCGACACCGCCAATCCGCTGATCGTGAGGATTCTGGCCCTCACCTGCATGCTCGAAGGCAAGCCGCGCCACCTGTCCCAGCACGTCGGCGGCTTCGTCATCGCCGAGCAGACCCTGTCCACCGTGGTGCCGGTGGAGAACGCGGCCATGGCCGACCGCACCATCATCCAGTGGGAGAAGGACGACCTGGAGACCATGGGCATGCTCAAGGTCGACTGCCTGGCGCTGGGCATGCTGACCTGCATCCGCAAGACGCTGGACCTGATCCGCATACACCGCGGGCGCGATCACGACATCGCCAGTGTCCCGTCCAACGACAAGCCCACCTACGACATGATCCAGCTGGCCGACACGGTCGGCGTGTTCCAGATCGAATCGCGCGCGCAGATGGCCATGCTGCCGCGGCTCAAGCCCGCCAAGTTCTACGACCTGGTGATCGAGGTGGCGATCGTGCGCCCCGGGCCGATCCAGGGCGACATGGTCCATCCCTATCTGCGCCGGCGTCAGGGGCTGGAGCAGCCCACCTATCCGTCCGAGGGCGTCGAGGAGATCCTCGGGCCGACGCTGGGCGTGCCGCTGTTCCAGGAGCAGGTGATGGAGCTGGTGATCCATGCCGGCTATCAGCCGGACGAGGCCGACGGCCTGCGCCGCTCGATGGCCGCCTGGCGACGCGGCGGCGACATGGAGCCGCACCGCGTGCGCATCCGCCAGCTGATGGAGGACAAGGGCTACGCGCCGGCGTTCATCGACCAGATCTTCGACCAAATCAAGGGCTTCGGCTCGTATGGCTTCCCGCAGAGCCACGCGGCCTCCTTCGCCAAGCTGGTCTACGTCAGCTGCTGGCTCAAACGGCACGAGCCGGCGGCCTTCGCCTGTGGCCTGTTGAACGCGCAGCCGATGGGGTTCTATTCGCCCAGCCAGATCGTGCAGGACGCGCGCCGCGGCAAGGCCGCGCGCCAGGCTGTCACCGTGCTGCCGGTGGACGTGCTGCACAGCGACTGGGACAACACCCTGGTCGGCGGAAGGCCGTGGCGCAGCGCGGACGATCCGGGCGAGCAGCCGGACATCCGCCTGGGCTTCCGCCAGGTGGCCGGCCTGTCCGAGGCCACCGGCAAGGCGATCATGGCCGCGCGCGCGCAGCGCGCCTTCGCCGATCTCGAAGACCTGTGCCTGCGCGCCGGCCTGGACGAGAAGGCCCGCACCGCGCTGGCCGAAGCCGGCGCGCTGCGCTCGCTGGTCGGTCACCGCAATGCCGCGCGCTGGGCGGTGGCCGGGGTCGAGCGTCGTCGCCCGCTGCTGCCCGGCAGCCCGCGCGAACAGGCCGTCGCGCTGCCGGCGCCGCGCATCGGTCAGGACATCACCGCCGACTACCGCAGCGTCGGCCTGAGCCTGGAGGCGCATCCGATGGCGCTGCTGCGCGGGCGCATGCGCGCCCAGCGCATCCTCGGCCTGCGTGAGCTGCAGGACCGGCCCAGCGGCAGCGGCGTGCACGTGGCCGGGCTGGTCACCCAGCGCCAGCGCCCGGCCACGGCCAAGGGCACCATCTTCGTCACGCTCGAGGACGAGCAGGGCATGATCAACGTGATCGTCTGGCCGCACCTGGCGATGCGCCGGCGGCGCGCGCTGCTGGAGTCGCGGCTGCTGGCCGTGCGCGGGCGCTGGGAGCGCGTGGACGGGGTCGAACACCTCATCGCCGGCGACCTGCGCGACCTGAGCGAGATGCTCGGCGAGCTGGCGCTGCCCTCGCGGGATTTCCATTGAACGCGCGCTCGGCCCATCCGTACGTCGGCGACCTGTTCGCGCCCGCGCCGCTGACGGTGTTTGACGACGCCGAGGGCGGCATGCGCTACTGGCCCGACGTGGTCGATCCGGCCACCGCCGCGCGCTGGTTCGACGCCCTGCGCGAGGGCGCCCACTGGAAACACGAGCGCCGCCCGATGTACGACCGCATCGTCGATGTGCCCCGTCTGCGCGCCGGCTACCGGCTGGACGATCTGCCACCGCAGCTGCCGCTGGCCGACATGCTGGCCCTGGTGCAAGCGCGCGTGCCGGCGCCGTACACCGGGGTGGGCATGAACTTCTATCGCGACGGCCGCGACAGCGTGGCCATGCACCACGACAAGCTGCACACGCTGGTCCCCGGTCAGCCGATCGCGCTGGTCTCGCTGGGCGGCACCCGGCGCATGCACATCCGCGCCCTGCACGGCCGCCGCCGCACCTTCGCCCTCGACCTGGCCCCGGGCAGCCTGCTGGTGATGAGCCATGCCAGCCAGCTCACTCACGAGCACGGCATTCCCAAGACCGATGCGGCGGTGGCGCCGCGCATGAGCGTGGTGTTCCGCGCGCGGCCGGACTGAGAACTGCGTCAAGCGCATTGCGTGCGGTGTGCAACGCCTGAGTCCCCCGGCTGGCAGCCCGGGAATGCCGCTGTTTCTTCGGCAAGCGTGACGTACATGCACTTGTCAACTCGATCACGTTGGTAATTCGGGATATCCGTTTCAGAAAGCGCTTGCAGCACCGTCTTGGCCGATCTAAACAGGCGCACGCGATCCGCAAAGGCTCGCCAGGAACAGGGGCGTTACATGCACGGCTTGAAGCAGCACCATCGCCTCCGGCGCGCCGGGGGTGCGTCAGCTTCCGTTGGCGATCGCCTGGCCTTGGCGTATCGCCAGGAAGGCTTTGCCGTGCGTGCCGCGCCGCTGCCCGCCGATGGCCCGCAGCAGCCCGACGCCGCCCTGCTGCTCAGCCGCGGCGGGCAGACCGTGCTGGTCCATGCCTACGGCTCGGTCCATGGCGCGCAGGCGCAGGCCGCCGTGCAGCAGCTGGCCACCGACGGTTTCACCCAGGGTGCGACGCGGGGCGAGCTGATCGCCGCTGCCGGCTTCACCGTGGCGGCCTACCAGGCCGCGCTGCGTCTGGGTCAGATCACGCTGTGCGAAGACGCCGCGCGCGCCGCGCTGCTCGATGCCCCTGTCGAGGACACGCCTGTCGCCACGCTCGCCCGCACGCCCGGTCGTCCGGGCCTGGCGTTGCGCGCTGCCATCAGCTGCGGTGGCGCGGCGATGGCCCTGGTCCTGGTGCTGGCCGCCATGCCGGGCCTGCGCGGTCAGATGCAGGACCTGCTGCACCGTCCCGCGTCCGCGCCGGCCATGGCCACCCCGATCGCGGCCAGCGACTGGGTGGCACCGGCCGGATCGCGCTCTGGCGCGCTGGAGCTGGGCGGCACGCTCGCTCCGTCCATGGCCCAGGCCCAGTCGATGACCGCGCCGCTGCCGGCCAACTTCAATCAGGCACTGGCCGCGCGGCTCTAGGCCTCGCGCCTCCTCCGTCACGCGATGGCGTGACGTCCACGCCCCTGCATGCAGTCTGTTGCGGACAGCCCTTTAGGAGCGCCGCATGCCGACCCTGCCCAACGACCCCATCCCGCCGTCCGACATGGATCCGCGCGTGGACGATCCGCCGCCGTTGCCCGCCCCGTCGCGGCATGACGGCCAGGAAGAGGGCGACCCCGCCGTCGACGAACCGCTCGCACCGGGCCATCCGCAAGGCGCTTGAGACCGCGCACAACGAAAGAAGGGCGGGTCCTGCGACCCGCCCTTCGTCTTGCTCTGACCTGGAGTTCTTACTGCGAAGACATCGAGTAGGGCAGCTTGCCCAGGTCGGTGGCCCAGGTCGTGTTCGGCTGGGCCTGCATGGTGAAGCGTAGTTCGCCGCCGGCCATGATCTGCGCGTGGGTGAGGTAGGCGCGGTCCAGCGGCTTGCCGTTCAACAGCACGCTGCCGACGTAAGGATGTGCGGCATCCAGTCCGTCGGCGATCACGGTGAAGCGCTTGCCGCCTTCCAGGTTGAGCGTGGCGCGCGGCAGGAACGGCCGGCCGATGATGTACTGGTTGCTGCCCGGCGTGACCGGGTAGAAGCCCAGCGCGGTGAACACGTACCAGGCCGACATCTGGCCCAGATCGTCGTTGCCGGCCAGCCCGTCGGGCGTGGCCTTGTACTGGGTGTCCATGATCTGCTTCAGCCGCTGCTGCGTGCGCCAGGGCTGGCCGGCGTAGGCGTAGAGATAGGCCACGTGGTGGCCGGGCTCGTTGCCGTGCGCGTACCAGCCGATCAGGCCGGTGATGTCCTCCATGTGCTCGAACACCTTCGGGTCCACCTTGGCATCGAAGGCCGCGTCCAGCTTGCCCAGCAGCGCGTCGGCGCCGCCATGCGCCTTGACCAGCCCGGCCACGTCCTGCGGCACGTACCACGAGTACTGCCAGGCGTTGCCTTCGGTGTAGTCGGTGCCGTAGCCGCTGGCGGTGGGATCGAACGGCTCGCGGAAGGATCCGTCGCGCTTGCGCGCGCGCATGAAGCCGGTGGCCGGGTCGAAGGCGTGCTTCCAGTTGCCGGCGCGCTTGTCGAACTCGGCGGTGATGCCGGTGTCGCCCATGTCGCGCGCGACCTGGGCGATGGTCCAGTCGTCGAAGGCGTATTCCAGCGTCTTGGAGGCCGCTTCGCCTTCCTCGTCGATCGGCACATAGCCCAGCTCGCGGTACTGGGCGATGCCGTCGTAGGGGCCGTAGTTGGCGCTGGCGACCATCGCCTCCAGCGCCTGGCGCGTGTCGTAGCCGCGGATGCCCTTCATGTAGGCATCGGCGATCACCGGGACGGCGTGGTAGCCGATCATGCACCAGGTCTCCAGGCCGTTGAACGCCCAGATCGGCAGGATCCCGTACGGGCTCTCGCGCCGCGCGGCCAGCAGCGAGTTGACGATGTCGTTGGTGTGCGCGGCAGGCTGGACGATCGTCAGCAGCGGATGCAGCGCGCGATAGGTATCCCACAGCGAGAAGGTCGAATAGTTGGTCCAGCCCTTGGCCTGGTGCACGGCGTTGTCCGGGCCGCGATAGCGGCCATCGACGTCCATGAACAGCGTCGGCCCGAGGAAGGTGTGATACAGCGCGGTGTAGAACTGCGTGCGCTGGACCGGCGTGCCCTGCGCCTGCACCGCGGCCAGCGCCGTGGCCCAGGTCTGCCTGGCCACGTCGCGCACGCCGTCGAAGTCCCAGCCGGGCACTTCGGCATCGAGATTGGCGATGGCGTTCTCTTCGCTGACCGGCGAGATCGCCAGCTTGACCAGCAGCGGGCCGCCCGCATTGCCCACATCGAAGCTGGCGACCAGCTGGCGGCCCTCGATCTGCGCGCGCTGGCCCGGAGCCTTGTCGGCCGGCGGGGCGAAGCCCTTGTAGATCACGTCCTGCTCGGTGTCGTTGAGCGTGTGGCCGGTCAGGGGCTTGGAAAACCGCATGGCGAAATACAGCTGGCGGCCGGGCGCCCAGCCGCGCGTCTCGCGGAAACCCGTCACCGTGCCGTCCGCGCGCAGCCGCACGCGCGACCACAGCACCTTGCCTGGGTAGTCGTACATGCTGGTGCGCATGTCCAGGATCACGTGCCCGGGCTTGCCCTTGGGGAAGGTGTAGCGGTGCACGCCCACGCGCGCGGTGGTGGTCAGCTCGGCGCGCACGCCGGCATCGTCCAGGGTCACGGCGTAATAGCCGGGCTGGGCGGTCTCGGTCTGGTGGCGGAAGCGCGAGGTGAAGCCGCTGCCGGGCTTGTCGATGTCGCCGCGCTCCAGCTTGACCTCGCCGGTGGAGGGCATCAGCAGGAAGTCGCCCAGGTCCGAATGTCCGGAGCCGGAGAAGTGCGTATGCGAGAAGCCCACGATGGTGCTGTCGCTGTGGCGGTAGCCCGCCGCCCAGCCATAGCCGTCCTTGCGCGACTTGATCTGGGTATCGGGCGAAAGCTGCACCATGCCGAAGGGCAGGGTGGCGCCGGGAAAGGTGTGGCCCTCGCCGCCGCTGCCGATGAAGGGATCGACCGCATCGAACGCCGCCTGCTCGGCTGGCGTCAGCCGTTGCGCGGCGGTGCCCGACAGCGGCAGTGCCGCCAGCAGACCGGCCAGCCCCAGGACGCCGACATGCCGCATCAGCGCCGAGCGCTGGGTGGACAGGTTTCGCATTGCTCATGGACCCCATTGCGATGATGGGCACGGACCCTAGCACGGAGCGCCGGGCATTCCTGCTCGACCTTGGTCCTGCGGTGGCACGCATCACGGCGATACGCACGCGACCTTGACAGGGGCGGCTCTATAGGTGGGACTCCAGATGCATCGGGAGTGTTCCATGCCCAGCAACAAGTCCGCACACAAGGCCGCGCAGGACGACAAGCGCGCCGGCAAGTCCCCCAGCACCCAGGCCGGCGAGTACGTGCGCGAGGAGATCGAGGAACTGGAGGCCGGCGAGGGCCGCGCCAAGAGCAGGCAGCAGGCCATCGCGATCGGCCTGTCCAGAGCGCGCCGCGACGGCGTCCAGGCCAAGCCCGGCAAGAAAGCCTCCGGCGAGGTCAAGCACAAGGCCGGCCAGGACCTGGCCACCGGACGCAAGCGCGCCACGAAGAAGGTGGCCAAGAAGGCGGCAAAGAAGGCGACGAAGTCGGCCGCGAAGAAGACCGCGAAGAAAGCGACCAAGAAGGCTGCCAGGAAAGCGACGAAGAAGACGACGAAGCAGGCCGTCAAGAAAGCCGCGAAGAAGGCCGCAAAAAAGACAGCAAAGAAGGCCGTGAAGAAGTCTGCAAAGAAGGCCACGAAGAAGACGGCGCGCAAGAAATCCAGCTGACGGCCCGCGCACGGGCCCCAACCGTCGTTCCCGCGAACGCGGGAACCCAGCGACCTTCGCATGTCGCCCGAGCGTTCCAACAGTCGTTCCCGCACAACGCGCAACAGTTAGCGCCTCTGAGCAGAACGTGCGCCAAAGCAGTGGCCGGGTGCGCCCGGCGGCGCCCGCGGCCGCGAGGATCGCCACGCTGTTCACAGACCATCGAATCCCCAGCCGCTAGCCTGCTGGAGTCACCACAGGGGTCATGCGATGCCGTACACCACACCGGTGCCCGACGGGGCGCCGATGCCGGAGGCGTTCGAACGCGCCGTTCCCGACGCACAGCGCACCGAGGGCGTGCTCTATCACACGCCGGTGCTGCCGGCGTCGGCACGTCGCGCGCCGGACGAGGACGACGCACGCCTGCTGCTCGGGCTGTCCTCGCCGGAACAGGACTGGTGGCAGGCACTGTTCGAGGCCGACACCGAAGGCGCGCGCCGCGAGTACGACGCCTTCCTCGCCGGCGATGCGCCGTTGGACATCGAGTACCGCGTGCGCCTGCCCGGCGGCGGGCAGCGCTGGTTGCGCGACCGTGCGCGCGTGGTCGCCCGCGACGCGCAGGGACGCCCGAGCCAGCTGATCGGCGTCTTGGACGATGTGACCGGGCGCAACTCGCTGCGCCGGCGCGCGCGCGAGGCAGCCGAGAAGTACCGGCTGCTGTTCGACTCGATCGATGCGGGCTTCTGCGTGATCCAGATGCTGTTCGATGCGCAGGGACGTCCGCAGGATTACCTGTTTCTCGAGGTCAACGCCGCCTTCGCGCGGCAGACCGGTATCCAGGACGCGCCGGGTCGGCGCATGCGCGAGATCGCGCCGGCGCATGAGGAGCACTGGTTCCAGACCTATGGACGCATCGCCCGCAGCGGCGTGCCCGAGCGCTTCGAGCACAGCGCCGCGCAGCTGGGCTTCTACTACGACGTCTATGCCTTCCGCTTCGGCGAGCCGGCACTGCATCAGGTGGCGGTGCTGTTCAACGACATCTCCGCCCGCAAGCAGATGGAAGATGCACTGCGCGAGGACGGCCGGCGCAAGACCGAGTTCATCGCCATGCTGGCGCACGAACTGCGCAATCCGCTGGCGACCATCACCAGCGGCCTGCAGGCGATGAAGCTGGGCAGCCACGGCGTGGCCATGCATCCGGCCGCGCCGATGATGGAGCGCCAGATCGTGCAGATGAGCCAGCTGCTGGACGACCTGCTGGACATCAACCGCATCGCGCTGGGCAAGGTGGTGCTGCGCAAGGAACGCTGCGACCTGGGCCAGCTGGCCGCGCATGTGGCCGAGGCCTTTCGTGCCCATTATCTGGAACGCGACGTGCGCCTGGAGCTGGAGCTCCCGCAGGCGCCGGTGTGGGTGCGCGCCGATTCCACGCGCATGGCGCAGGTGCTGGGCAATCTGCTCAGCAACGCGGCCAAGTTCAGCCATCCCGGCAGCCAGGTGCGGCTGCGCGTGCGCGAACAGGACGGCCGGGCGATGGTCGAGGTGCGCGACACCGGCATCGGCATCGAGCCCGACAAGCTGCAGCACATCTTCGAACTCTTCGCCCAGGTCGACAGCAACCGGCATGCGTCCTTCGGCGGGCTGGGCGTGGGCATCGCGCTGGCGCGCGAGCTCGTTGGCCGCCACGACGGCGTCATCGAGGCGCACAGCGCCGGCCTGGGGCAGGGCAGCACCTTCACCGTGCGCCTGCCGCTGGACGCGCCGGCACCGGCCGTGGTGCACGGCGTCGAGGACAAGCCGGCCCGCGACGGTGCGCTGCAGCTGTTGCTGATCGACGACAACCGCGACGCGGCCGATTCGATCTCGATGGTGCTCGAGCTGCTCGGCCATCAGGTCACCACGCGCTACAACGGCGCCGACGGCCTGGCCGCGGCCGAACAGGCCAGGCCGGACGTGATCATCACCGACATCGGCATGCCCGGCATGGACGGCCACGAAGTCTGCCGCCGACTGCGCGCGCGGACCGACGGCGCAGCGCTGCGCATCGTGGCGCTGACCGGCTGGGGCACCACGGAGGATCGCGAGCTGACCCGGCAGGCCGGCTTCGACCACCATCTGGTCAAGCCGGTGACCGCGGCCAAGCTGCGCGAGGCGCTGGCGGCGGTGACCGAGCGCGCCTGAGCGGGCACCCGCTCAGGTCGGGATCGGCCCCGGCGTCCGGCTGTCAGGCGATCCCACGTCCTGGCGTTTCTTGAAGAAGCCGCACGCCTCCTCGGCCGGCATCGGACGGCCCAGCAGATAGCCCTGCAGCAAGGTGCAACCCAGCTCGGTGAGCAGGGCCTGCTGGGCCGGGGTTTCCACGCCCTCGGCGATGACCTGCAGCCCCAGCGAATGGCCCAGCGCGATGATGGCCGACACGATGGCGGCATCGTCGCCACCGCGCTCGAGATCCTGCACGAAGCCGCGGTCGATCTTCAGTTCGCTGGCCGGCAGCTTCTTCAGATACAGCAGGCTCGAGTATCCGGTGCCGAAATCGTCGATGGAGATGCTCACGCCCATCTCCACCAGCCGCTGCAGGATCGCCAAGCTGGCCTCCGCATCGTGCATGGCCATCGATTCGGTGATCTCCAGCACCAGCGCGCTGGCCGGCAGGCCGTGGCGGCGCAGGGCCTGCGCCACGTCCTGGTAGAGCTGGTCGGAATGGAACTGGTTGGGCGAGAGGTTCACCGCCACGCTCTGCACCTCCAGGCCCTGGGCGCGCCACTGGGCGAGCTGGCGGCAGGCTTCGTCCAGCACCCAGCGGCCCAGCTCGATGATCAGACCGGACCGCTCGGCCAGCGCGATGAAGTCGCCCGGCATGATCAGCCCGCGCTGCGGATGCTGCCAGCGCACCAGCGCCTCCACCCCGATCACCGGCCCGTCCGGTGCGCGCAGCTTGGGCTGGTAGTGCAGGCGCAGCTCGTTGCGCTGCAGGCCGCGGCGCAGGTCCTGGATCAGCGCGATGCGCGCGTGCGCGCCGTGGTTCATGCCCGGCTCGAACAGCTGGTAGCCGTTGCGGCCGCGCTCCTTGACCGCATACATCGCCGCATCGGCGTTGGCCAGCAGGTCGTGGGCCACGGTGCCGTGTTCGGGATACAGCGCCGCGCCGATGCTGGCCGACACGGCGATCTCGCCGCGGTCCAGCTCCAGCGGCACGCTGGCCAGCTCCATCAGCAGCTCGGCGATGCGCATCGCGTCCTGCGGCGCCTCGATCGTGCTGAGCACCACGAATTCATCCCCGCCGAGCCGGGCGATGGTGGCGTGCGGCGAGAGGCGCCTGACCAGCTGCGAGGAGAACTGCAGTAGCAGCCGGTCGCCGATCTGGTGGCCGTAGGCGTCGTTGATGCCCTTGAAGCCGTCCAGGTCGACGAACAGCAGGGCGAAGCGTCCGCCCTCCCGTTTGGCCGTCGCGATGGCCTCGCCCAGCCGCTCCTCCAGCAGGACGCGGTTGGGCAGGCTGGTCAGGCCATCGTGCAGGGCCAGATGGCTCAGTTCGCTATTGGCCTTGGCCAGCGAGGCGGCCAGCAGCGCGGTGCGGTCCTGCAGGCGCCGGTCCAGCACCGAGGTCATCAGCGCGATGCCCAGGATGGCGAAGGTCGCCATGCCGATCAGCGCCGCCAGCACCGGCGGGGTCAGGCCGTTGTGCAGGGCGGCGCCGCACACGCTTCCGGCCGGGAAGCGCGCCGCCGCCATGCCGGTGTAGTGCATGCCGGCGATGGCCAGGCCCATGACGCTGGCGGCCGCCAGGCGCCACGGCAGCAGGTGGCTGAGGCGCTCGCTGCGCAGCCGGAAGAAGATCCACAGCGCCGCGGTGGCCGCCGCGATGGCGATCAGCACCGACAGGGCGAACCACAGCGGGTCGTAGTCGATCCCCGGCTGCATGCGCATGGCGGCCATGCCCACGTAGTGCATGGCGGCGATACCCACGCCCATGATCGTCCCGCCGCCGAACAGCTGGCCCGCCGGCAGGGTCTCGCGGGTGACCATCCACAGCGCATAGGCCGAGGCGCCCACCGCGATCAGCAGCGAATACAGCGTGATCAGCAGGTCGTAGCCCTGCGGGATGGGCAGGCTGAAGGCGGTCATGCCGATGAAGTGCATCGACCAGATGCCGAAGCCCATCGCGCAGGCGCCGCAGACCAGCCAGCCGCGCGCGGCCCGGCCGCTGCTGGCGGCGATGCGCCCGGTGAGGTTCAGCGCCACATACGAGGCGAAGGCGGCCACGACGAAGGACGCGACCACCAGGAGAGGGTTGTAGATACCGGACATGCGACTGACGAATTCGGCTCGGGGGAGGGCACCGCGACCAGCCGATCAAGCAAGGTCCATGCCGATCCGGCGCGTCCCGTGTGGGCTGGATCGGGCGGTCGCACGCCCCCTCGGGCCTGCCGGCGCCCGGCGGAATGTGACCTGGCGCGTCATCGCCCTGTGACACCGCCCGCAACGAAAAGCCCCGCCGAGGCGGGGCTTTCGTAGTCTCGACCCGGGCCTGGGATCAGGCCTCGACGTCTTCCTTGTAGGCATCGATCGGGATGCAGGCGCACATGATGTGCTTGTCGCCGTAGACGTTGTCCACGCGCGCCACCGGCGGCCAGTACTTGGCCTGGCGCAACGAGGGCAGCGGGAAGGCCGCCAGCTCGCGCGGGTAGGCGTGGGTCCACTCGCTGCCGGAGACCTGCACGGCGGTGTGCGGGGCGTGCTTGAGCGGGTTGTCCTCGCGTTCCAGGCGGCCGTCCTCGACCGCGCGGATCTCCTCGCGGATCTGGATCATGGCGTCGATGAAGCGGTCAAGCTCGTGCTGGGACTCGCTCTCGGTCGGCTCGACCATCAGCGTGCCGGCGACCGGGAAGCTCAGGGTCGGGGCGTGGAAGCCAAAGTCGATCAGGCGCTTGGCGATGTCCTCGGCGCTGATGCCGGTGGTCTTCTCCAGCGGGCGCACGTCCAGGATGCACTCGTGCGCGACCAGCCCGTTGCGGCCGGTGTAGAGCGTCTTGTAGTGCGGTGCCAGGCGCTTGGCGATGTAGTTGGCGTTGAGCAGCGCCACCTGGGTCGCCTTGCGCAGCCCGGCGCTGCCCATCATGGTGATGTACATCCAGCTGATCGGCAGGATCGAGGCCGAGCCGAAGCTGGCCGCCGAGACCATGCCCACCTCGCCCTGTCCGCCCAGCGTGCGCGGCAGGAACGGGGCCAGGTGCGACTTGACCGCGCACGGTCCCACGCCCGGGCCGCCGCCGCCGTGCGGGATGCAGAAGGTCTTGTGCAGGTTGAGGTGGCTCACGTCCGAGCCCCACTTGCCCGGCTTGGCCACGCCGACCAGGGCGTTCATGTTGGCGCCGTCGGTATAGACCTGGCCGCCGTGCGCGTGCACGGCCTCGCAGATGGCCACGATGTCCTCCTCGAACACGCCATGAGTGGACGGGTAGGTGATCATCAGCGCGGCGAGGCGGTCGGAATACTTCTCGGCCTGCACGCGGATGTCCTCGACATCGACGTTGCCGTTGGCATCGCACTTGGTGACCACGACCTTCATGCCGCACATCTGCGCCGAGGCCGGATTGGTGCCATGCGCCGACTCGGGGATCAGGCAGATGTCGCGATGGCCCTCGCCGCGTGAGCGGTGGTAGGCGCGGATCGCCAGCAGGCCGGCGTACTCGCCCTGCGCGCCGGAGTTGGGCTGCAGGCTGACCGCGTCGTAGCCGGTGCACTCGACCAGCATGGCCTCCAGCTCGTCGATCAGCTGGCGGTAGCCGGCCCACTGCGCGGCCGGGGCCAGCGGATGGATGGCGGAGAACTCGGGCCAGGTCACCGGGATCATCTCGGCGGTGGCGTTGAGCTTCATGGTGCAGCTGCCCAGCGGGATCATGGTGCGATCCATCGCCAGGTCCTTGTCGGCCAGGGCGCGCATGTAGCGCAGCAGCTCGTGCTCGCTGTGGTGGGTGTTGAACACCGGGTGCTGCAGGAACGCGCTGGTGCGCACCAGGCCCTGCGGCAGCGCATCGGCGCTGGCCGCGTCCAGCGTGTCCACGTCGACCTCCACGCCGAACAGCTTGCCCAGGGCGACGATGTCGGCGCGGGTGGTGGTCTCGTCCAGGCTGATGCCCAGCGCCTCGCTGTCGATCACGCGCAGGTTGATGCCGGCCTCCAGCGCACGGGCGTGCAGCGCGTCGGCATCGACGGCCTTGATGTGCAAGGTGTCGAAGAAGTGCTCGCCGACCTGCACGCCCGCCCCGCGCAGCGCGGCGGCCAGGATCGCCGCCAGGCGATGGGTGCGGCGGGCGATCCGAGTCAGGCCCTCGGGGCCGTGGTAGACCGCGTACATCGAGGCCATCACCGCCAGCAGCACCTGGGCGGTGCAGATGTTGGAGGTGGCCTTCTCGCGGCGGATGTGCTGCTCGCGGGTCTGCAGGGTCAGGCGGTAGGCCGGGTTGCCCTGCGCATCGATCGACACGCCGATCAGGCGGCCGGGCATCGAGCGCTTGAAGGCGTCGCGACAGGCCATGAACGCCGCATGCGGGCCGCCGAAGCCGAACGGCACGCCGAAGCGCTGCGAGTTGCCGACCACGATGTCCGCGCCCCATTCGCCGGGCGCGGCGATCAGGGTCAGCGCCAGCAGGTCGGTGGCCACGGCCACCAGGCCCTGGCGCGCATGCACCGCGTCGGTCAGCGCCTGGTAGCCGGCGAGCGTGTCGAACGAGAGCTGGCCAAAGGTGTCCGGATACTGCAGCAGCACACCGAAGGCATCGGCCTCCATCGCCTGGGCCGGGGTGCCCAGCTCCAGCACGATGCCCAGCGGCTCGGCGCGCGTGCGCAGCAGCTCCAGGGTCTGCGGATGCACCGCGTCGTGGACGAAGAAGACATTGGACTTGGACTTGGCCGAACGCTTGGCCAGGGTCATCGCCTCGGCCGCGGCCGTGGCCTCGTCCAGCAGCGAGGCGTTGGCGATCTCCATGCCGGTCAGGTCGGCGCACAGGGTCTGGAAGTTGATCAGCGCTTCCATGCGGCCCTGCGAGATCTCGGCCTGGTAGGGCGTGTAGGCCGTGTACCAGGCGGGGTTCTCCAGGATGTTGCGCAGGATCACCTTGGGCGTGTGGGTGCCGTAGTAGCCCTGGCCGATGAAGCTCCTAAACACCTGGTTCTTCCGCGCGATGGCGCAGATCTTGGCCAGCGCCTCCTCTTCGGTGATCGCCTCGGGCAGGGCCAGGGCGGCGGGCGACTTGATCTTGCCCGGGACGATGGCGTCGGTCATCGCATCCAGGCTGGGGTGGCCGACCGCCTCGAGCATCTGCGCGATCTCGGTGTCGTTGGGGCCGATATGGCGTTCGACGAACGCGGCGTGGTGTTCGAGGTCGCGCAAGGACGGGGAGGGCTGGGACATGGCAGGCATCCGAAGAAGAGGGCACGCGGGATGGAACGGACCTCCCCTCCTGGCCGCGTCCCCCCGCGCGAAGCGGAGATCCGGCGCCGGCCTGCGGCCTGGCCGCGGGCAACGTTGCCGGGTTCCCGCTTGCGCGGGAACGACGAGCGGATGGAAGCATCCTCTCGCGCCCCTCTGTCCTTCTGCCTGAGAGTTTGGAGGCGCGCTGGACTGCGCCTTGTGCCCCTTCGGCGCCGGCGCCGACCCTTGCGGGCGGCCGGTCTCTCCAGAGTGTGTGCTGCCTGCGGTGGTATCGGGCCTGAGCGATTACGGGCGTTGCGCCTTCGGCAGCGGTGCGGGCCTGGCATGGCCCCGCGCCGCTTCTCCCACCTGTGTTGCCCTGGCGATTATACGGGCCGTGGACGGGCGCGTATCGCCTGCGGCAGCGCGAGCCGGGCGAGCCCTGTTCAGTGCCGTGCGGCAAGACGCTGCGCGCAGCGCCTATCATGAGCACCAACCCGCCTTCCTTCCCCGTCACGCCGCGCCTTGCGCGCGGCGCGCCCGCCGTGCCGTCCGCGCGGCAGGCCCACGCTTTCCCGGACCTCCGCATGCCGTTGCCCGCCACCTCGACCCGCCGTCTCGCCCTGCTGCTGGCGGGGCTGGCGATGTTCGGCCCGTTCTCCATCGACACCATCTTCCCGGCCTTTCCGCAGCTGGCCCAGCGCCTGGGCGTGGACCAGACCGCGGTGCAGCAGACCGTCAGCGTCTATCTGCTGGCCTATGGCGTGATGAGCCTGGCCCATGGCGCGCTGTCCGACGCGTTCGGGCGGAGGCGGGTGATCCTGGCCGGGCTGTGCGTGTTCGTGGCCGCCTCGGCCGGCTGCGCGCTGTCGCGCGATCTGGGCACGCTGCTGCTGTTCCGCGCGCTGCAGGGCTTCTCGGCCGGCGCCGGCATGATCGTCGGCCGCGCGGTGATCCGCGACCTTTACGCCGGCCCGCTGGCGCAGAAGCTGATGAGCCAGGTGTCGATGATCTTCGGCATCGCCCCGGCCATCGCGCCGATCATGGGCGGCTGGATCCTGGGCACTGGCCTGGGCTGGCCGATGATCTTCTGGTTCCTGATGGTCTTCGGCCTGCTGCTGTTGCTGGCCACCGCGGCCTGGCTGCCCGAGACCCTGCCCGCGGACGCGCGCACGCCGCTGTCGCCGCGCGGGCTGGCGCGGCGCTATGCCTCGATCGGGCTGGACCGGCGCTTCCAGCGGCTGGCCGCGTCCGGCGCGCTGGCCTTCGGCGGGGTCTTCCTCTACATCGCCTCGGCGCCGGTGTTCGTGCTCGAACTGCTGGGCAAGACCGAGCAGGAGTTCGCCTGGCTGTTCCTGCCCACCATCGGCGGCATGACCCTGGGCGCGTGGCTGTCCGGGCGCATGGCCGGCAGGATGAAGCCGGCCACCCAGGCGCGGCTGGGCTTCGTCTGCTGCGGCGTGTCCGGCATTGCCAGCATCGTCTACGCGCTGCTGGCGCCGCGCCTGCAGGTGCCGTGGGCGGTGCTGCCGATCTTCGTGGCCGGCACCGGCATGGGCCTGGTGTTCCCGATCCTGGCGCTGGCCGTGCTGGACCTGTACCCGCATCAGCGCGGGCTGGCGTCCTCGCTGCAGGCCTTCGTGCAGCTGATGGTCAGCGCGCTGGTCGCCGGCGTGGTCTCGCCGCTGGTGGCGCATCACCCGGTCAAGCTGGCGCTTGCCGCCAGTGCCTTCTTCTTGGCCGGCTGGCTGTGCTGGAAGGCCGACCGCCGCGCCGGCCGCCGCCTGCCGCGCCAGGACGCGATCACCCCGCGCCTGGAGCCGCAGGACAACGTCTAAAAGCCCGCCGCCGCTCAGGCCGGCGGCAGCGCGATCGCCTGGCCCTCGACGCAGGCGATCAGCCGCTCGCCCGGGGCCAGGTCGGGTACCACGCCGGCGGTGAACTGCGAGAACGCCGGCAGCACCGTCATTTCCTGGCGCAGCAGGAAGGCCGGCCAGCGCACCGTGGTGCCCGGCGCCTTGAACACCGGATGCAGATGGCCGCACAGCACGTGCCGCTGCGGATCGGGCTGGGGGTGGTGGCGCAGTACGAACGGCCCGTCCTCGACGCTGTCCGGAAACACTTCGAAGCCCAGGTCGGCGGCGGCGTCCAGGTCGCGGTCGTGGTTGCCGGCCAGCGCGATCACGCGCAGGTGATGGTGCTGGCGCCGCCACCGGTCCACATGTCCGCGCCAGCTGGCCTGCGGCGCCGGGCCGTGCAGCACGTCGCCCAGCACCCACAGCTCGTGCGCGCCGGTGTGTTCGACCAGCGCCGCCAGCCGGGCCAGGTCGTGGTGGGTGCCGCCGCTGGGCAGGGCGATGCCGGCGCGACGGAAGATGTCGCCCTTGCCCAGGTGCAGGTCGGCGATCAGCAGGCGCCGGCGCGCGGGCCAGTACAGCGCTCGGTCGCCCAAGGCGCGCATCGGTTCACCGGCCAGCATCAGGTCCAGCTCAACGGCCATGCTTGCGTTCTAGCTGCTGCGCGGCGCGCTGCACGCGCGTACTCCAGTCCTCGGTGCTGAGCTGCCCGCGCAGGCTCTCGGCCCACAGCGGGAAGGACAGCGGCGTCAGGCTGGCCGGGGCGCACAGCCGCAGCTGGCGTCGGGCGCAATCGTGCAGGGTGTCGGTGAGGCGGTCCAGTTCCAGCACGCCGCTGAACAGCTCGCGCTGGGCCTGGTGCAGCAGCAGGTGGTCGGGGTCGTGGCGGGTCAGCACGTCGAACAGCAGCCCGCTGGAGGCCTGCAGCTGGCGCATGCTGCGCGGCGTCTTGCCGGGCAGGGACGGCGGCAGCAGGCCGGCCACGCGCGCGATCTCACGGAACTGGCGGCGCGCCAGCTCGCCCAGGTTGAGGCTGGCGGTGAGGTCCTCCAGCAGCCGCTCGGGCGAGAGCAGGGCGCGCAGGGTGTCCTCTTCCAGCTCGACCGCATTGGCGGGCGAGAGCACCAGCCCGTAGTCGTTGGCGGCGAAGGCGAAGGTGTTGGCGTGCAGCCGGCCCCAGCGCAGCGCCAGCAGCGCGGCCAGGCCCTCGTGCACCTGGCGTCCGGCGAAGGGGTACAGGAACACGTGCAGGCCATCGCGCGCCTTGACCCGCTCGCACAGCAGGCTGCCCGGCGCGGGCAGGGCGGACAGGCGCGCCTGCAGGGACAGCAGCGGGGCGATCGCGCGCAGCTCCGGCGCGGCGTGGTCGCCGCCGAAGACGGCCTCGACCTCGTGCCCCAGCTCGGAGGACAGAGGCATGCGTCCGCCCATCCACTTGGGCACGGTGCCGTCGCCGCTCTTGGCCACGCGCACGTAGGCGGTCATGTCTTCCAGGCGCACCAGTTCCAGCGTGCGGCCGGCGAACTGGAAGCGGTCGCCGCGCCGCAGGCGGCCGACGAACTGTTCCTCGATCGAGCCCAGTCCGCCGCCGCGCAGGAACTTCACCTGCACCGCGCCGTCACTGGTGATGGTGCCGATGGACAGCCGGTGGCGCAGGGCGACCTTGCGGTCGTGCACGCGGTAGACGCCGTCCTCGTCGCGCACCACCTTGTGGAAATCCGGGTAGCGGTCCAGCGCGCTGCCGCCGCGTTCGATGAAGTCCAGCACCGCGCGCCAGGTGACCTCGTCCAGCGCGGCGAAGGCCTGCGTGTTGCGCACCTCGGCCAGCAGCGCGTCCGCCTCGAAGCCGCCCCCCAGCGCCAGGGTGACGCAGTGCTGGGCCAGCACGTCCAGCGACAGGCGCGGGGCGTGGCGCGGCTCGATCGCATTGCGGGCGATGGCCTGGCGCGCGGCGGCGTATTCGACCAGTTCCAGCGCGTGGGTCGGCACGCACACCACATGGCCGGCCTCGCCCGGACGATGGCGTGCGCGGCCGGCGCGCTGCAGCAGGCGCGCGATGCCCTTGGGGCTGCCGACCTGCAGCACCTGGTCCACCGCCGGGAAGTCCACGCCCAGGTCCAGGCTGGAAGTGGCCACCACACAGCGCAGCGTGCCGGCGCGCAGGCCGGCCTCGGCCTGCGCGCGCAGCTTGGGGCCGAGCGAGCCGTGGTGCAGGGCCAGGGTCTCCAGCGCCTCGGGCCAGACCGAGGCCAGCGCCTGGTGCCACAGCTCGGCCTGCGCGCGGGTATTGGTGAACACCAGGCTGGTGCGCACCGACATCAGCTTGTCCAGCACGCGCGCCAGCTGCGCCAAACCCAGGTGGCCCGACCACGGGAAGCGCTCGCCCGCCTTGGGCCGCAGGGTCTCGATGACCAGGGTGCGCGGGCGGACGCCGGAGACGAGGGCGAAGGCGGGGTCAGGAGCCGGGGACCGTGGGTCAGGGGCTGAAGCAGGCGCATTGGCCTGCCCAGTGGCCGTGATGCTCGCGGCGAGCGCTTTTTCTGGCCCCTGGTCCCTGGCTTCTGGCCCCACTTCCACCGGCATCAACGCCCCCGCAGCCTCCTCCAGATTCCCCAGCGTCGCCGACAGCCCCCAGGTCCTCATGCGCGGCGAGAGGGCGCGCAGGCGGGCCAGCGCCAGCTGCAGCAGCACGCCGCGCTTGTTGGGCAGCAGCTCGTGCCACTCGTCGACGATGACCGCGCGGATCTGGCGCATCTGGGGCGCGGTGTCGGGATAGGACAGCAGCAGGGCCAGCGACTCGGGCGTGGTCACCAGCACGTCCAGCTTGCCGGCGCGCGCCAGGCGCTTGTCGCGCGCGCTGGCGTCGCCGGTGCGCTGGCCGACCTGCCAGTCCAGGCCGACGCCGGCGATGGCCTCGCTCAGGGCGCGGGTGGTGTCGGCGGCGAGCGCCTTGAGCGGGGTGATCCACAGCACCTGGAGGGGGCGGACGCGGTTGTTCTTTTTTTTGGGGGGCGGGGTGGGCTTGGCGTCCACCTCGCCGTGCGACGAGGTGCCTTCCGGAGCCAAGGCCATCTGAGGAGCCGGATCAGGGCGTGCGCCTTGCGCTGTTTCGGTCCTGATTTGCGGACGCACCCTCACCCCAACCCCTCTCCCGGGGGGAGAGGGGCTCAAGGCGGCTTCTTGCAGGGCTTCGAGCAGCGGGCCGCCGAAGGCGGCCAGGGTCTTGCCGCTGCCGGTCGGGGTGTGCAGCAGGCCGGAACGGCCGGCCAGGTAGTGCTGCCAGACCTCGCGCTGGAACGGCAGCGGCTTCCAGCCGAGCGTGCCCAGCCAGGCGTGCAGGGGCGCGTCGAAGGCGCGCGCGCGCGTCGGACGCGTCGCCTTCGGCTGCGCCTTGTCGGTGCGGCCGGTCGCCGCGGTCTTGCGGGGCGTCACCGCGCCAGCGCCTTGAGGTCTTCCAGCCGGTCGGCCTGCGCCATCGGCTTGTCGTGGCGCCAGCGCAGGATGCGCGGGAAGCGCGTGGCCACGCCGGACTTGTGCCGCTTGCTCAGGTTGACCGCCTCGAAGCCCAGTTCGAACACGTGGTGCGGCGTGACCGCGCGCACGGGCCCGAAGCGCTCGGTGGTGTGCGCGCGGATCCAGCTGTCCAGCTTGAGGATCTCCGCATCGTCCAGCCCCGAGTACGCCTTGGCCACCGGCACCAGCGTGTCGCCGTCCCACAGACCGAAGGTGTAGTCGGTGTACAGCGTGCTGCGCCGGCCGTGACCGGCCTGGGCGTAGAGCAACACCGCATCGATGGTGAGCGGATCGATCTTCCACTTCCACCAGTCGCCGCGCCGGCGGCCGCCCTGGTAGGTGGAACTGCCGCGCTTGAGCATCAGCCCCTCCACGCCGCGCGTGCGCGAATCCTCGCGCAGCTGCGCGGCGGCCTCCCAGTCGGCGGCCTGGACCTGCGGGGACAGGACGATGCGCGGATCGCCGTGCGCGGTGAGCAGCTGTTCCAGCTGGGCGCGGCGCTGGTCCAGCGGCTGCTCGCGCAGATCCTCGCCGTCCAGCTCCAGCAGGTCGTAGGCCTGCACGCGCGCGGGCGTGTCGGCCAGCGTCTTGGCGCCGGGCTTGCGACGCTGGATGCGGGTCTGCAGGGCGGTGAAGGGCAGCGGCGCGTCCTCGCCGGCGCGCCAGGCCAGCAGTTCGCCATCGATCACGCAGTCGCGCGGCAGCGTGGCCGCGGCCGCTTCGATCTCCGGGAAGCGGCCGTCCAGGCGCTCCTCGCCGCGCGACCACAGCGCCACCTCGCCGTGGCGGCGGATCAGCTGCAGGCGGATGCCGTCCCACTTCCATTCCAGGCGCCAGTGACCGATGTCGCCCAGCGATCCGACCTCGGCCTCCAGCGGCGAGGCCAGGAAGAACGGATACGGCTGCTGGCGATCGCCAGGCAGTTCCTCGTCGGAAAGCAGGTCCTGCAGGAACTGCGGCGTCGGCGCCCAGGTCCCGAGCATGCGCTGGGCGATGCGTGCGATGTCGATGCCGCTCATCTCCGCCAGCGCCTGCTGCACCAGCCGCTGCGAGACGCCCACGCGCAGCGCGCCGGTCAGCAGCTTGTTGAACACCAGCCGCTGCGCATAGGGCAGGGCATGCCAGGCCTCGACGATGACCGCGCGGCGCACGGCTTCGTCCCGGTTGGCCACCGGCAGCAGACGCTCCTCGATCCATTCGGCCAGGCCCACGTCCGGCGGCGGGGCGGCCGGGTCGTCCAGCAGCAGCGCCAGGGTCTCGGCCAGGTCGCCGACATGGTCGTAGCTGTCGTCCACCAGCCAGTCCGGCGTGGCCGACTCCTGCGCGATCCACGCACGCAGCTCGCCGGTTCCGGCGATCTTCTGCCGCGGGCCGGTGATCTTGCCGCCGGCCAGCAGGTACAGCGCCCACACCGCATCGCGCGGCGGCGCATCGCGGAAATAGGCGATCAGCGCCGCGCGCTTGTCCAGCGTGGCGGTGCTCTCGTCCAGCGCCTTGTACAGCTCGGCAAAGCGCTTCATGCCGACCACCCCTGCGCAACTTCTTCCTCGTCATTCCCGAGCACGCGGGGATCCAGGGACTTCGCTTTCGGTCCCACGGCACAGCCGCACGATGAGGACGACAACGCGCCCGCGCAGGCAGCAAGGCAAGCGCGCGAAGGCGACAACACGGCCCGCTTCACTCCTCGCTCCCGTAATCGGTGCGGAAGGCTTCGGCCGCGATGCCGGCCTCGTTCATCGCGCGGATGATGGCGTCGGTGTTGCCGTGCGTGGCGATCACCCGACGCGCGCCGGTCTCGCGCACGGTGCGCAGCAGGTCGGGCCAATCGGCGTGGTCGGACACCACGAAGCCGCGATCGTAATTGCGCCGACGGCGATTGCCGCGCACGCGCATCCAGCCCGAGGCGAAGCCCTGCTGGGCCTTGCGGAAGCGCCGGATCCACGGGCTGCCCGCCGCCGACGGCGGCGCCAGGATCAGTTGGCCGGCGTAGTCGCTGCCCTTGGCCGTCTCCGACACCGGCAAGGTGTCGAGCATGGCGATGCCGGCGCCGCGATAGAGCTCCACGCCGGCCTGGATCGCGCCGTGCAGCAGCGCCGGCTGATCGTCCAGATCGCGTAGCTCGGCCAGCAGCCGCTGCGCCTTGCCCAGTGCGTAGCAGTAGAGGATCGCCGCCTCGCCGCGCTGCGCGCAGTGCCGGCGCCAGGCGACGATCTCGCGCGCGACCTCGGTCGTGTCCGGCCAGCGGTAGATGGGCAGGCCGAAGGTCGCCTCGGTGATGAAGGTGTCGCACTGCACCACCTCGAACGGCGCGCAGGTCGGGTCCGGCTGACGCTTGTAGTCGCCCGAGGCGACCCAGACCTGATCGCCCACTTCCACCCGCACCTGCGCCGAGCCCAGGACATGGCCGGCCGAATGCAGCGACAGGCGCGCATCGCCGATCCGGAAGGCCTCGCCGTAATCGTGGATGGCGTAGTCCTGCTCGCCCAGCCGCCACTGCAGGATCGGCAGGCTCTCGCGCGTGGCCCAGTAACGGCCCATGCCGGTGCGCGCGTGGTCGCCGTGACCGTGGGTGATCACCGCGCGCGGCACCGGCCGCCAGGGATCGATATGAAAATCGCCGGCCGGGCAATACAGCCCTTCGGGACGCAGGACGATCAGGTCGTTTGAGGCTTGGGCCATGGTCGGGAGGGTGCGGACTGGGATGTGCACAGGCCGCCAACGTTGGGACGGGCCGTCTCAGAACCTGAGATCGAACCCGAACCGCAGCTGACGCATCGGGCTTACGCCACCACAACACCCCCGTGGGCAAGCTGCAGACAAGCAGATCCCGGGAGGACTCATGAAAACAACGCTGCTACCCATGCTGATGCTTGCGCTAAGCGCCTGTGCACCCGAGGCGCCGCAGGCCGGCGCACCGGTTGCTTCAGCGCCTGCGGCTTCCACGACACCGGTCGCATCGATGCCGGCCTCAGAACCGGCTGCGCCGCAGGCGTCGGACAAGGACGCCGAGGTCGATGCCCGCATCGATCAGGTCCTGGGCGCTCACGCGGCCTATCGCAGCGTGTTGGAGCGGCTGCAGGCGGCAGTCAAGGCGGACGACCGCCCCGCGGTGGCGGCGCTGATGCGCTATCCCTTCGAGGTGCGCCTGGCCGATCGCAAGCGGCGCATCGACAACGCGCAGGACTTCGTCGCGCAGTACGAGCAGATCCTGACGCCTGCCATCGCGCAGGTCATCACCGCCCAGCGCTATGGCGCGCTCCAGGTGAACCAGAACGGCGTGATGCTGGGCAGCGGCCAGGTGTGGATCAACGGCGTGTGCAACGACGCGGCCTGCAAGGATGTCGACGTCAAGGTCGTCGCGCTGCAGCAGGGCGGCTGACCGTTCCTGCGGCACAATCGGCGCGGGAGGACACCGATGATGGAACACCGCGCCACGCCCGCCTTCGAGACCCACACGGTCGACAACCAGCCGCCGGAGTTCGCGCCGCGCGATCTCTGGACCGACGATGTAGTGCTGCGTGAGGACTGCATGCGCGAAGGCGCCGGCGACTTCGCCGCCGCGCTGCGGGCCTATGGCGCACAGGCAGGCAGCGAACTCTATGCCCTGGGCTTCGACGCCAATCGTGACAAGCCGCGGCTGAAGACGCACGACCGCTTCGGCCATCGCATCGATCTGGTCGAATTCCATCCCGCCTATCACCAGCTGCTGCACGCGGCCAAGGCCGGCGGCGTCGCCGGGTTGTCCTGGCACACGCCGCGGCCGGGCGCGCATGTCGCCCGGGCCGCACTCAGCTATCTGCATCACCAGGCCGAGGCCGGCACCAGCTGCCCGTTGACCATGACCCACGCCGCGGTCCCGGTGCTGCGCCGCGAGCCCGCCCTGCGCGAATGGGCGGACAAGGCCGCCGCCCCGCACTACGACCCGCGCGATGTGCCCATCGCCGACAAGGCCGGCATCACGCTCGGCATGGGCATGACCGAGAAGCAGGGCGGCTCGGACGTGCGCAGCAACGCCACGCGCGCCACGCCGCTGGCGGGCGAGGGCGAATACGCGCTGGTCGGGCACAAGTGGTTCTTCTCCGCGCCCATGTCCGACGGCTGGCTGGTCCTGGCCCAGGCGCCGGGCGGGCTGAGCTGCTTCCTGATGCCGCGCCGCCTGCCCGATGACCAGAAGAACGCCTTCCGGCTGATGCGGCTCAAGGACAAGCTGGGCGACTGGGCCAACGCGTCCAGCGAGGTCGAGTTCACCGGCGCCTGGGCGCGGCGCATTGGCGAGGAAGGGCGCGGCGTGACCACCATCCTGCAGATGGTCATGCTCACCCGTCTGGATTGCATGCTCGGCGCGACCGCCGAGATGCGCATGGCCTTGGCCCACGCCGTGCACCACGCGCGCCATCGCGCCAGCTTCGGCCAGCCGCTGGCCGCCCATGCGCTGATGCGTAACGTGCTGGCCGACCTGACGCTGGAATGGGAGGCCGCCCTGGCCCTGGCCCTGCGCGTGGCCGGCGCGGTCGATCGCGCCGCGCACGATCCGCACGAGGCCGCGCTGGCGCGCGTGACCACCGCCATCGGCAAGTACTGGCTATGCCGCCGCGCGCCGGCCTTCGTCAACGAGGCACAGGAATGCCTGGGCGGCGCCGGCTACGTCGAGGAATCGATCCTGCCGCGCCTGTTCCGGCAGTCGCCGCTCAACGGCATCTGGGAAGGCAGCGGCAATATCCAGTGCCTGGACGTGCTGCGCGCCCTGGGCAGGGAGCCCGACTGCGGCCAGGCGCTGCTGGGCGAGCTGAACGCCGCGCGCGGGCAGGATCACGACTACGACCGCCAGCTGGACCTCGTCGCCACGCAGCTGGCCGGCCGCGAACTGATCGAATCCGGCGCGCGCCTGCTGGTCGAGCGCCTGGCGCTGCTGCTGCAGGCCGGCGTGCTGCTGCACACGGGCAGCCCCGTGGCCGAGCCGTTCTGCCGCTCGCGCCTGGGCGGCGCGCACGGACTGGCGATGGGCACGCTGCGGGCGGAGACGGATTTCGCGCTGCTGATCGCGCGTGCGTTGTCCTGAGCGCGAATCAATCGTCCAGGCCGAGGCCGGCCATGATCCGCGCAAGGTTTTTCTCGACCCGCGCCTGGCGGGTCTTGGACTGCTTGGCCGACGAGAAATGCAGCAGATAACCGCGTTGGCGGCCCGGCGTCAGGCCTTCGAAGGCGGCCTTCAGCGCCGCGTTTTCCTCCAGCCGCGCGCGGAACTCGTCCGCCACGGGAAAATCGGTGGTCTTCCTGGGGGCGATCTTGAGCCCGGCCTGTTCGACCGCAATGGCCGCCTCGACATAGGCCTTCAGTGTCGCCGCTTTGCCTTTGATCTGATCCAGTGCGGTGAAGCGGATCTGCCGCGCCGATCGTACGTACTCGGTCTGCTGGACCAGCAGGCCATCCGGGTCGGGTATCAGGGCGCCCTTCATGAACAGCAGGGCGCAGTACTCCTTGAAGCCGTGCATCAGCACGACGTTTCCCTTGCCCAACGCATAGCAGGGCTGCCCCCACTTCAGGTCCTCGGTCAGCGGCGTCTGGCGCAGGATCGATCGCAGCGCCTCGAACTCGGCCCGCCAACGCTCGGCCCGCACCATGAATGCATCCACCTTGGGATTTGCCGTCGCTGCCGTCATCGCGCTCTTCCGTCTGCGTGCTTGTTCGAACTTGAGGGCAAGCGTCAGCGATCGATGCCCACGCCCTTGGCCATCGCGCGCGAGCCGGTCAGGATCATGCGCAGCATGGTGGAGAGCTGGCCGATCAGCTCCGGATCGCGTTCGCGCGGCAGGTCCATGGCGCTGGCGCCGGCGGCGAACACCAGGCGGGTGATCGCCTTGGAGACCAGGGCCGGCTGGTGCAGGGTGGCGCCCTCGGCCGCCGCCAGGCGCACCAGGTCCACCTGCAGCTCGTCCTCGAAGTAGGTGAGCTCGCGCTCGACCGCCGCCTTGAACGCGTCCGAGCCGACCATGCCCTCGCGCAGCATCACGTGCAGCAGCTTGTCGTCGGCCCGTAACTGCTCCATGAAAGTCTCCACCGACAGGCGGATCACGCTGCGGTCGGTCGAGGCCGCGCGCTGGCGGGCCTGGCCGATGATCTGACGCAGCGAGCGGCCGGCCAGGTCGATCAGGGCCACGGCCAGCTCGTCCATGTCGCGGAACTGGCGATAGAAGCTGTTCGGCGCGATCCCGGCCTCGCGGGCGACCTCGCGCAGGCTCAGCGAGGACAGGCTGCGGTGCGGGCCGACCAGGCGCAGGGCGGCGGCCAGCAGGTCCTGGCGCGAAATGGCGGCGCGGCGGCCGCCGCTGGCGTCGTCTGAGCTGGGGTCGATGGCGGCGGACTCGGTAGCGGGCACTGCGGATCCTGGTCCGTGCGGGGCGCCGCCATCATAGCCCCTCACATGAATATACAAGTGTATAGACATCCGTTCTCACGCATGTATAGTGCATGGTCATGAATGCGATCCGTCGTCCTCGTTCCAGCTCCCCGGTCCAGCGCGTCGCCCGTCGCCTGGTCGAGCCGGCGGTCTTCGACTTCTGGGCCAGCCGGGTCCACCCGCTGTGGAGCTGGGAGCGCCCGCTGGCGCGCCTGCGCGAGCGCCGCCAGGCCGCCGAAGGCGCGGTCACGCTGGTGCTGCAGACCAACCGCCATTTCGCCGGGCTGCGCGCCGGTCAGCACATCAACCTGGGCGTGGAGTTGGACGGCGCCCGGATCACCCGCAGCTACAGCCCCAGCAAGGTCGCCGGCAACCGGCTCGAGATCACCGTGCGTGAGGTCGAAGGCGGGCGGGTCAGCCGGCACCTGTGCCGGCACGCGCGCATCGGCGAGGTGTTCGCGCTGGGCGCGGCCTTCGGCACCATGACCCTGCCGGCCGCCGTGCACGGGCCCTGGCTGTTCCTGGCCGCCGGCAGCGGCATCACGCCGCTGATGGCGATGCTGCGCGAGCTGGACGCGGCCGGCATGCCGGTCGAGCTGGACCTGGTCTACTGGGCGCGCACCCGCGCCGAGGTCTGCTTCGCCGACGAACTTGCCGCGCTGGCCGCGCGCCATCGCGGGCTGCGCGTCCATCTGCGGCTGACCCGTCAGGCCGATGGCCCGGCGGCGCCGCGCATCGACGACACCGACCTGGCCGCGCTGGTGCCCGAGCTCGGCCATCGCCAGGTGTTCGCCTGCGGCCCGCACGGCTTCGTCCAGAGCGCGCGCGCGCAGCTGGAAGGGCGCGTGGTGCGGTTCGAGGCCGAGGCCTTCACCCCGCCGCGCGCGCTGCCGGGCGAGGGCGGCAGCGTTGCCCTCACCCTGTCACGCAGCGGGCGCACGCTGACCGTGCCGCGCGACGCGTCGCTGCTGGAGGCGCTGGAGGCGCAGGGCCTGCGCCCGGCCTCGGGCTGCCGCATGGGCATCTGCAATACCTGCGCCTGCACCCGGCGCGAGGGCATCACCCGCGACACCCAGACCAATGCGCGTTCGGGCGAGCCCGACGCCACCGTGCGCCTGTGCATCAGCGCCGCGGCCACCGACCTGACGCTGGACCTTTAGATGAGCAAGCACAACCGCCCCCTGTCCCAGGACGAGCTGCAGCGCTTCGGCGCCGAGCTGGACGCCCTGCGCGCCCGCACCGTGGCCACGCTCGGCGCACGCGATGCGCGCTACATCCGCCGCGCGGTCGCGGCGGTGCGCTGGAGCGGCGCGCTGGGCCGCATCGCGCTGTTCGCCGGCGCGGTGGGCGGGGCCTTCGTGCCGGCGCTGCTGTGGCCGCTGTGCGTGCTCGGCACCGCGCTGCTGGCGCTGTCCAAGATCCTGGAGAACATGACCGTCGGCCACAACGTGATCCACGGCCAGTACGACTGGATGGGCGATCCGCAGCTGCACAGCCGCAGCTACGAGTGGGACATCGTGGCCACCAGCGAGAACTGGAAGAAGACCCACAACTTCCGCCACCACACCTACACCAACGTGCGCGGGCTGGACGACGACATCGGCTACGGCCTGCTGCGCATCTTCCCCGAGCAGCGCTGGAAGCCGTTCTACCTGTTGCAGCCGCCGATTGCGGTGGTGTTCTGCCTGCTGTTCGAGTGGGGCGTGGCGATCCAGGACCTGCGCCTGGGCCGCTGGCTGGCCGGCAAGATGAGCTTCAGGCAGCTGCGCGCGCAGTTCGCGCCGGTCGGCCGCAAGATAGGCCGGCAGGTGCTGAAGGACTATGTGCTGTTCCCGGCGCTGGCCGGGCCGTGGTTCCTGCCGGTGCTGCTGGGCAACCTGGCGGCGAACATGCTGCGCAGCATCTGGACCTATGTGGTGATCTTCTGCGGTCACTTCACCGCCGATGCGGAGACCTTCCCCAAGGACTGCGTGCGCAACGAGAGCCGTGGCCACTGGTATCTGCGCCAGCTGCGCGGCTCGTCCAACATCTCCGGCGGTGCGCTGGTGGACGTGCTCACCGGCGATCTGAGCCACCAGATCGAGCATCACTTCTTCCCCGACATCCCGGCCAACCGCTACAGCGAGATGGCGGCGGAGGTGCGCGAGATCTGTGCGCGCTACGGGCAGCACTACAACACCGGCTCGCTGTTCAAGCAGTTCAGCCAGGTGGCCTGGCGCATCGTGCGCCATGCGTTCCCGAGTCGGCCGCGCCGGGTGCGCGCGCTGGTCGAGGCGCCCGCGGCCGGCTGAACCGCGCCGCGGGCGCGGAGCGGGCTTCACCGCGCAGCCAGCGGCATCGCGCTAGCGTGGCCGGACACTCACACAAAGGAGTTCGGTCATGCTCAACCGGACCGTCATCCTGTCGATCGCGGCCCTGCCGATCCTGGCCGCCGCGCCGCTGGCGCAGGCGCAGCAGCTCAACCAGCCGCAGCCGGTGCAGATTCCCAATACACGCGATGCTTCCGGCACGTCGCCCCAGCGCAGCACCGGGGTGCGCTCGGACGCGGGCCAGCGCGCGACCACGCCGCCGGTCAGTCCCAAGGGGCCTGCTACGGATGCACAGCGGCCCACGCAGCCCAGCAGCGTCACGCCCACCGCGCCGGCGACGCCCGCGCGCGTGATCGATGCGCAGGGCCGGCTGGTGCCGGGCGCGGTGCAGGTTGGTAACAACCAGGTGCTGGACCCGAAGACCGGGCGGATCTATCCCGTGACGCCGGCGGGTGACGGGCTGCGTATTGCGACGCCGCCCAAGCCCTGAGTGCGTGACGCTTTTTAAGGAAAGCTAGACAAAAGAGCCCGGCGCAAGCCGGGCTTTTTCGTGGCGCTTTATGGCTTTTCACCTGATCGGTGGTTGAGGGGCCCTGACTCCGGAGTGGCATCGAGCCGGCGGGCGATGACCGCTTTTCCCTCAATCAGGGCATCCTGCCCTGATTCGGGCGCTCGGCATCCTGCCTCGCTAGGCGCGGACACCGCCCGCCGGCCCGCTGCCGCGCGCGTCATGTCTGATGGCCTCGGATCGAGGAGTGCCGGACCCAATCCCTGTGGGAGCCGCCATGGCGGCGATGAGGCTTCCCCGGTAGAGCCCCATAGCTGCCATGGCGGCTCCCACCCGTAGAGCGGAGCTTGCTCCGCTGCGTTTCGTTCGGTTTGTGGGGAAGGCCCCAGCGGAGCAAGCTCCGCTCTACAGGCAGGCCGCTGCGAGATTTGAGGAGACAGTTGTTCCCACCTGGCCGTGAGGCGCGGTCAATCTTTTTCCATTCAAGCGTTGGCCATCGAGGGGGAGCCGAGCCGAGGGGCCGCGCTCGGCGTGGTCGAGGCGGGTGGGCGAAATACGCTCACCGCCGCCCACTCATCCCGTCGACAGAGTCGCGTCACCGCCCTGCGGCGACGCGACTTGCCTGCTGCTCGCAAGCCCTCAGTCCGCCTTCGCATCCAGACCGCGCTTCTCCAGCAGCGGTTCGATCCGCGGCGCGTGTCCGGTGAAGTCGACGAACAGCTTCATCGCGTCCTGGCTGCCGCCCTGGGAGAGCAGGGTCTTGCGGAAGCGGTCGCCGTTGGCGCGGCTCAGGCCGCCGTGCTGCTTGAACCACTGCTGGGTGTTCGCATCCAGCACCTCGGACCAGATGTAGGCGTAGTAGCCGGCCGAATAGCCGCCCATGATGTGGCTGAAGTAGGGCGTGCGGTAGCGCGGCGGCACCGGCGCGTAGGCGATGCCATCGGCCGCCAGCGCCTTGGCTTCGAAGTCCACCACGCCGGACGCAGCCGGGACTTGGTCCTCGGTGATCTGGTGCCAGCGCTGGTCCAGCATCGCCGCGCCCAGGTATTCGGTGGTGGCGAAGCCCTGGTTGAACTTGGCCGCGGCCACGACCTTGTCGAGCAGGGCCTGCGGCATCGGCGCGCCGGTCTGGTGGTGCTTGGCGTAGTGACGCAGGATCGCCGGATCGTCGGCCCACATCTCGTTGACCTGCGAGGGGAACTCGACGAAGTCGCGCGGCACGCTGGTGCCGGAGAAGTAGGGGTACTTCACGTCGGAGAACATGCCATGCAGGGCATGGCCGAACTCGTGGAAGGCAGTGGTGACCTCGTCCCAGGTCAGCAGCGTCGGCTGGCCGGCCGGCGGCTTGGGGATGTTGAGGTGGTTGGCCACCACCGGCTTGTCGCCGGTCAGCGCGGACTGCGACACGTAGGAATTCATCCACGCGCCGCCGCGCTTGGACGCGCGCGCATACGGGTCGAAGATGAAGATCGCCAGCTGCGAGCCGTCGGCATCGAACACGTCGTAGACGAAGGTGTCGGCGTGGTACTTGGGCAGATCGTGGCGCTCCTTGAAGCTCAGGCCGAACTCCTGGTTGGCGGCGTAGAACACGCCGTTTTCCAGCACGTTGCGCATCTCCAGGTAGGGCTTGAGCTGGGACTCGTCGAAGTTGTACTTGGCCTGGCGCACCTTCTCGCTGTAGAAGGCCCAGTCCCAGGCGGCCAGTTCGAAGCTCGGCTTGCCGGCGGCCTTCTGCTCGGCGTCGATCATCGCCTGCAGGTCGGCGGCCTCGCGCTTGGCGTTGGCCACGGCGGCCGGAGCCAGCTTGCCCAGCATCGCGTTGACGGCCTCGGGCGTCTTGGCGGTCTGGTTCTCCAGCGAGTAGGCGGCGTAGTTGGGATAGCCGAGCATCTTCGCCTTCTGCGCGCGCAGGGTCATGATGCGCGAGACGATGGCGGTGTTGTCGTAGGCGTTGCCGCGGCTGCCGCGGTTCACCGAGGCCTTGAATAGCTGCTCGCGCGTGGCCCGGTCGGTCAGATGGGTCAGCGGCGGCTGGCCGGTGGTGTTGAGCAGGGTCAGCACGTACTTGCCGGGCAGCTTGCGCGCCTTGGCTTCGTCGGCCGCGGCGGCGATCTCCGCCGCGCTCAGGCCGTCGAGCTGCCTGGCATCGTCCAGCACCAGGGCCGAATCGTTGACCTCGGCCAGCACGTTCTGGCTGAACTTGGTCGACAGCGTGGCCAGCTCGGCATTCATCGCCTTCAGGCGGGTCTTGTCCGCCTCGGAGAGCTTGGCGCCGGAGCGCACGAAGTCGCCGTACACCTTCTCGACCAGGCGCAGGCTCTGCGGATCCAGGCCCAGGCCGGCGCGGCCGTCGTAGAGGGTCTGGATGCGCACGAACAGCTTGCCGTTGAGGTTGATCGCATCGCGGTGCGCGGCGAACTTGCCGGCGTAGTCGGCCTGCAGCTGCTTGCGCGTGTCGTTGGTGTCGGTGCCGACCAGGTTGAAGAACACCGAGGTCGCCCGATCCAGCAGCTGGCCGCTCTGCTCCAGCGCCACGAAGGTGTTGTCGAAGCTCGGCTTGGCCGGGTTGTCGGCGATCGCCGCGATCTCCTTGAGCTGCTGCGCCATGCCGGCATCGAAGGCCGGGGCGAAATCGGCGTCGGTGATCTTGTCGAACTGCGGGTAGTGCAGCGGCAGCGGGCTTTGGACGAAGAACGGATTGCTGGCCTGGCTGGCGGCGGGCGTCGCGGAGGTCTGGGCGTAAGCGGGCATGGCGGTTCCAAGGGCGAGGGCGAGCGCCAGGGTCAGGCGGTAGGTCATGTGGCTCCGGATCGGGGTGGTGGACATCGACCCCCGAGGCTAACCGGGACCCGGCGCCGCAGCCCATGACCGAAGGCATGGACTGACGCAATCGTCACGCGTGACCGGCCACGCTCGATAGCCTAAAATTTGTGACGTAACTCACATAACATTAGGTGGGGCGCCGTCATGGCGCCTATGATCGGTCGGCCAGGGACAACGGAAGGTAGGCATGCGGGGTGTTTTCGAATTCGCGGCGCTGGACATCAATGGCCACGAGCAGCCGCTGGCCGACTGGGCCGGCTCGGTCCTGCTGATCGTCAATGTCGCCTCCCAGTGCGGGTTCACGCCGCAGTACGGCGGCCTGGAGCTGCTGTGGCAGCAGTATCGCGATCGCGGGCTGGTGGTGCTGGGCTTTCCCTGCGACCAGTTCGGCCATCAGGAGCCGGGCGACGAGGCGCAGATCCGCGCCTTCTGCAGCCTCAACTACGCGGTGACCTTCCCGATGTTCGCCAAGGTCGAGGTCAACGGCCCGAACGCGCATCCGCTGTGGCAGCGGCTCAAGCACGACCGGCCGGGGGTATTCGGCACCGAGCGCATCAAGTGGAACTTCACCAAGTTCCTGGTCGGCCGCAACGGCCAGGTCCTGCGCCGCTACGGATCGCGCAACGCGCCCGCGTCGTTGGCGCGGGACATCGAGGACGCGCTGGGCTGAGCGCGCGCAGCGACTCCTGCCTGCTAACCATCTCTCCGATCAAGCCGCGGCCTACTTGTAGAGCGGAGCTTGCTCCGCTGCTCTTCGTTCGGTTCGTGGAGAAAGCCCCAGCGGAGCAAGCTCCGCTCTACAGTCCGCTGCTCCTCGTTCGGTTCGTGGGGGAAGCCCCAGCGGAGCAAGCTCCGCTCTACAGGGAGCCGCCATCGGCCAAGGGGCCACAAGGGCGGCGTCTGCAGAGAGGCTTGCCGACTACTTCTCGACGAAGGCGCGCTCGAACACGTAGTGGCCGGGGCTGCCGATGCGCGGGGAGGCCTCGAAGCCGCGGCTGTCCAGCAGCGTGCGCAGGTCGGCCAGCATCTGCGGGCTGCCGCAGATCATGAAGCGATCGCGCGCCGGGTCGATCGGCGGCAGGCCCAGCGTCTGGGCCATCTGCCCGCTGCCCAGCAGCTCGGTCAGCCGGCCCTGGTTGCGGAACGGCTCGCGCGTCACCGCCGGGTAGTACAGCAGCCGCTCGCGCAGCAGCTCGCCCAGCAACTCGTGCTGCGGCAGCTCGCGCTCGAAGTAGTCGCGGTAGGCCAGGTCCTTCTCGTAGCGCACGCCGTGGGTGAGGATCACCTTGTCGAAGCGCTCGTAGGTCTCCGGGTCCTTGACGATGCTCAGCCACGGCGCCATGCCGGTGCCGGTGCCCAGCAGGTACAGGTGCCGGCCCGGGTGCAGGTCGGAGATCAGCAGGGTGCCGGTGGGCTTGCGCCCGATCAGGACGCTGTCGCCCGGCCGGATGTGCTGCAGGCGCGAGGTCAGCGGGCCGTTGGGCACCTTGATGCTGAAGAACTCCAGCTGCTCTTCCCAGTTGGCGCTAGCGATCGAGTAGGCGCGCAGCAGCGGGCGGGTTTCGCCCTCCAGGCCGATCATCACGAACTGGCCGTTCTCGAAGCGGAAGGCCTCGCTGCGCGTGGTGGTGAAGCTGAAGTAGTCGTCGGTCCAGTGACGGACCTCAAGCACCGTTTCGGCGCCGTAAGCGGAAGACATGGGCGGATCGTGTTGGGCAGGGGAGAGGAACGCGTTCCAGTATAGCCGCGAAGATGAGATTGGTTCTCATATCCGCGCACGCGTCGGCCGACGGGCGCCAGGTGCGGACGCGCGAGACCGCGCGTCCGCCGGCCGGATCAGCCCTGGCCGCCGCCCCGCGGACCGCGACCGCGCGGCGCGCCGCCGGAACGATTGCCGCCCGGGCCGCGGTTGCCACCCGGACGCGGGCCGTTGCCACCGGGGCGGTTGCCGCCGGCCGGACGACCGCCGGGGCGGGCCTGGCCCTGGCGCTGGCCGTACGGGCTATAGCTGCCGGGCGTGGCGTGGTCGGACGGGAAGCTGGGCGCATTGCCCGGATGCCCGTACGGCTTGGCCTTGCGCTGCTGGCCTTGGCCTGCGCCCTGGCCGCGCGGACCGCGCTCGTCGCCGAAGCCGCCGCCATAGGGGCTGTTGCCGCCGCCACCCCCACCACCACCCGGACCGCGGCGCTGGCCGCCGGCCGGCTTGCCGCCGAAGGGCTTCTTCGGGCCGGCGTTGCGGTGGCCGCTCGGGCCGGTGTCCACGCCGTCGGGCACGTACCAGCTGCGGAACGCGGCCGGGTTGCCTTCCGGCAGCGGCTTGGGACCCTTTTCCTTGCGCTGCTTGAACGGCTTCTGCGACTGCTTGGCCGCCGCTTCGCCGCTGACGGTCAGGCCGCCCTTGAAGCCGCCGCCCTTGCCGCGGCCACGGCCGCGATCCTCGCGCACGTTGTCGAAGCGGCGCAGCTCGCGACCTTCGTCGGCGGTGCTGTGGCCGTTGACGTAGGCGTTGCCGGCACCGCGCGCATTGATCTGCAGCGTGGCCTTGGCCGCCTTGCGCTGGCCGATCACCGGCTGCAGGGTCAGCGCGGCCGGGGCGCCGTCCTCCAGGCCCAGCTGCTTGCGCAGCGCCTGGACCTGGGCGTCGGGCAGCTCCTGCGACTGGCCGCGCAGCAGCGGCTGCGGCAGTTCGATGGCGCCGTAGCGGATGCGCTTGAGGCGGCTGACCTGGCAGCCCTGCGATTCCCACAGGCGGCGCACCTCGCGGTTGCGGCCCTCGCTCAGGGTCACGCGGTACCAGTCGTGCGAGTCGGTGCCGCCGATGCGTTCGATCTCGTCGAACTTGGCCGGGCCGTCCTCCAGCGCTACGCCGCGGCGCAGGCGATCGACCAGGTTGTCCGGCACGGTGTCCTGGCCTTCCGGGGCGCGCACGCGCACCACGTACTCGCGGCTGACCTCGAAGGAGGGGTGCATCATCGCGTTGGCCAGCTCGCCGTCGGTGGTCAGCAGCAGCAGGCCGGTGGTGTTGATGTCCAGGCGGCCGATGGCGATCCAGCGCGCGCCCTTGAGCGCGGGCAGGGCCTCGAACACGGTCGGCCGGCCTTCGGGATCCTCGCGCGTGGTCACCTCGCCTTCGGGCTTGTTGTAGATCAGCACGCGGGTGGGCTCGGTCAGCGCGCTGGCCACGAAGCTGCGGCCGTCCAGCTCGACGCGGTCGCCGCTGCCGATGGACATGCCGATCTGCGCGGTCTGGCCGTTGACCTTGACCAGGCCATCGGCGATGCGCTGCTCCAGCGCGCGGCGCGAGCCCAGGCCGGCCTGGGCCAGCACCTTGTGCAGGCGTTCCTCCAGGCGGACTTCGGGGGCTGCGGCGGCGTCGCGCTTCAGCGAGAGCTTGCTGCGGGGGGTGTCACTCATGTTTGTGCTCCGACGAGACCGTATCGGCGTCGTCTTCTTGGTGGGTGGTGGAAGCCGGCGCGTCGGTCTGCGGCGCGTCGGTGGGTTCGGCTGCGTCCGCGGCGGGCGCGTCGAGGTCGGGGGCGTCCTGCGTGGCCGGCGGCGGCAGGTCGCCGTCGGCGTCCGGCGCGTCCTGCGCCGGCGGGGAGTCGGGGAAGGCCGGCTGTTCGCCGTCTTCGTCGGCGCTGGCGGCGTCATCGGCCGGCGCGGCCTCCGCATCTGCATCTGCATCCGCATCCGCGTCGGGCTGGCCCTCGGCGGCGGCGCGGGCCGGCAGCGGGGCGCCGGGCAGCGGCAGCTGCGGGTCGAGCTCGGCGATGTCCTTCAGCTCGGACAGCGGCGGCAGTTCGTCCAGGCGCTTGAGCCCGAAGTAGTCCAGGAAGCCCTTGGTGGTGCCGAACAGCGCCGGCCTGCCGGGCACGTCGCGGTGGCCGACCACGCGGATCCACTCGCGCTCTTCCAGCGCCTGGATGATGTTGCTGCTGACCGCCACGCCGCGCACCTGCTCGATCTCGCCGCGGGTGATCGGCTGGCGGTAGGCGATCAGCGCCAGGGTCTCCAGAGTGGCGCGGGTGTAGCGGGTCTTGCGCTCGGTCCACATGCGGCTGACCCAGGCGTGCACGTCCGGCTTGACCTGGTAGCGCCAGCCGCTGGCCACTTCGACCAGCTCCACGCCGCGCTCGGCGCAGGCCTGGGCGAGCTGTTCCAGCGCCAGGTCCAGGCTGCCTTCCGGCGCCGGGCGGTCCTCCGGGAACAGCTCGGCCAGCTGCGCCAGGCTCATCGGCTGGGCCGAGGCCAGCAGCGCGGCCTCCACGATGCGGTTGATCAGGCCCTGGTCCGCCTGGGCGACCGGGGCGGTCGCGGTGTCGGTATCGAAAGCGTCGTCTTCGTGCATGCGAGGGTCTTGGCCGCGCCGTCAGCGCGTGCGGGTCGTGGTGGCCGGCGCGCTCATGCGTCGTTGGCCGCGTCGGTGTCGTCGAACTCGCTGGAGAACTGCAGCGGCTCGTTGGTGTTGTTCAGCGCCAGGGACTTGATGTAGATCGGCGCCAGCGGCGCCTCCTGGACGATGTCCAGCAGCTGCTCCTTGGCCAGCTCCAGCATCGCCAGGAAGGTCACCAGCACGCCGAGCCGGCCCTCGGCCACGGTGAACATGGTCTCGAAGCGGTGGAACTTGCCGTCCTCCAGCCGCGAGAGCACCTCGCCCATGCGCTGGCGCACGCTCAGCGCCTCGCGCTTGATCGCGTGGCCGGAGAACAGCTCGGCGCGCTTGAGCACATCGTGCAGCGCCAGCAGCATCTCCTTCAGGTCCACCTCCGGCGGCACCTTGATGGCGGTGCGGTCCGGCACATGGGCGTGGGCCACGGCAGTGTCGCGGTCCAGGCGGGGCAGGGCGTCGATGTCCTCGGCGGCCTGCTTGAAGCGCTCGTACTCCTGCAGGCGGCGCACCAGGTCGGCGCGCGGGTCGCCTTCCTCGCCGTCCTCGGCCTGCGGCCGCGGCAGCAGCATGCGCGACTTGATCTCGGCCAGGATCGCGGCCATCACCAGGTATTCGGCCGCCAGCTCGAAGCGCAGCTCCTGCATGACGTTGATGTAATTCACGTACTGGCGGGTGATCTCCAGCACCGGGATGTCCAGGATGTCCAGGTTCTGCCGGCGGATCAGGTACAGCAGCAGGTCCAGCGGGCCCTCGAAGGCATCGAGGATGACCTCCAGCGCGTCCGGCGGGATGTACAGATCCTGCGGGATCTGCAGCACCGGCTGGCCATGCACCATCGCCAGCGGCATCTCGTGCTGCTGCGGGCTTTGCGGCTTGTCGGTGGAAGCGGTCGCGTCGGGCGCGGATTGCGATGTCATCGAGGGTCGAAAGCGGGTCGCGTCAACACTGCGGTCCGGACCGGTTGGCGTGGGGGAACGCCGGGGCCGGCCCTGCGATTGCCAGGGGGCATGCGCTTCCCGCAAGGGGCGGCGCCGGGGTACTGCAGGTGGTCAAGCCTTGCGTGGGCGGTCGCGGTGCGCACGTCAGCCAATGCGGCGCTCGCCTGTGGGGAGGGCGGCGGGCAACGAAGGATCAGGTGGTCTGGCCTTAAGGACGCGCTTGGCAGCGTGTGGGTCGCGGGCAGGTCCGGGCGGGCCTGGGCGATGGCCGCTGCGGGTCGTGCCGTGCCAATCAGGTTCGCAGAGTACGGTTTGGCCGGCCGCCTGTCCAGCGCGGGCGCATCCGTACAATCGCAGGCCCATCCGAAGTCCAGCGGTCTTAATGCCATGTGGTACGCCATCGAAGGCCATGATGTCCCCGATTCCCTGCCGCTGCGCCAGCCGGCGCGCCCGGCGCACCTGGCGCGGCTGCAGGCGCTGCTCGATGCCGGCCGGCTGCTGGTGTGCGGGCCGTGCCCGGCGATCGATTCGCCCGATCCAGGCCCGGCCGGCTTCAGCGGCAGCATCGTGATCGCGCAGTTCGACTCGCTGGAGGATGCGCGCGCCTGGGCCGACGCCGACCCCTACGCGCTGGCCGGCGTCTATGCGCGGGTGGACGTGCGCCCGTTCCTGAAGGTGCTGCCGTGAACGAGGCGACGCGGATCGAGCGCATCCGCCAGGCGCTGGACGCCGGCCTTGCGCCGACGGTGCTGGAGCTGGAGGACGAGAGCCACCGCCACGCCGGCCACGCCGGCGCGCGCGACGGCCGCGGGCATTTCAAGGTGCGGGTGGTCAGCGAGGCCTTCGCCGGCAAGCTGCCGCTGGCCCGGCACCGGCTGGTGTATGCCGCGCTGGGCCCGATGATGCAGACCGACATCCATGCCATGAGCATCGTCGCCCAGACCCCGGGCGAGGCCGCCAGCGCCTGAGCGTGCGCGGGTTGCACAGGCGTGCGACGGCACCGATTTCGCGGGCTTTTGATCCGGCGTCGCCCTAGCATCGGCCCAAGGTAGGATGGACCGCGCGGAGTGGAAGCGCTTACATTCCGCGCCAGAACCAGTCAGCCAGACCGCGGAGGGCGGATGTCGCGCAACGGAACCATCACCATCCGGGATGTGGCGCGCGAGGCGCAGGTCTCGGTGGCGACCGTCTCGCGGGCGCTCAACGGTCACGACAACGTCGCCGAGGAGGTCCGCAAGCTGGTCCTGGAGACCGCCCGGCGCCTGCGCTACCAGCCGCATGCCGCCGCGCGCAGCCTGAGCAGCCGCAGCACCCAGACCATCGGCGTGGTCCTGCCGGACCTGTACGGCGAGTTCTTCTCCGAGCTGATCCGCGGCATCGACGGGGTGGCGCGCGAGCACCGCCGCCATCTGCTGGTGTCCAGCTACCACGGCGCCCAGGACGCCCAGGGCGCGGCGCTGCGCGCGATGCGCGGGCGCGTGGATGGGCTGCTGGTGCTCTCGCCCTATGCCGACCAGCCGGGTTTCCTCACCGACAACCTGCCCGACGGTCTGCCGGTGGTGCTGATCAACACGCACCTGCCGCATGGCGACTATCCGGTCCTGAACATCGACAACCACGGCGGCGCGGTGGCGATGATGCGCCACCTGGTGGCCAGCGGCCGCAGGCGCATCGCCTTCATCGCCGGGCCGGCCTGCAACTTCGACGCGGCCGAGCGGCTGCGCGGCTATCGCGATGCGCTGGCCGAGCTGCTGCCCGGGGTGGCCGAGCAGGTGCTGCCGGGGCGGTTCGACGAGGCCTCGGGCATGGAGGCCGGCACCGCGCTGCTGGCGGCCGGGACCCGGCCCGATGCGGTCTTCGCCGCCAACGACACCATGGCCCTGGGCTGCCTGTTCGCCTTCAACCAGGCCGGGGTGCGCGTGCCGCAGGACATTGTCCTGGCCGGGTTCGACGATGTGCCGGTGGCGCGCTTCGTCCACCCGCCGCTGACCACCATGCGCATCAGCATCGCCGAGCTGGGCGCCAACGCGCTGCGGCGGCTGCTGCAGGACATCCAGGCCAAGGCGCCGCTGGCGCTGCCCGATCCGGCGCCGCTGGTGCCTGAACTGGTGGTGCGCGACTCGGCTCCGGTGGCCGCGGCGCTCTGACTCGGCAGGCCACGGCTGTTAACCTTGCACCACCCCCGCACCGCTTTCGTTTTGCGCCGGACTTCGTTTGCAGGTGTAAACGTTTACATGGATCTTGAGCCTTGAAGACGCGTCGACGCCTCACCTCGCTGCTGCCGCTGACGGCATCGGCCCTGGCCGTGCTGCTGGCGGCCTGCCAGCAGCAACCCGAACCCACGCCCGTCAAGCCGGTCAAGGTGACCGGGCGTCCGCCCGTCGAGCTTCCCGTGGAAGACAAGAAACCCGAATTGCCCGCGCTGTTCCGCGACATCGAGCGCCGGACCTTCCAGTTCTTCTGGGACACCACCAACGAAAGCAACGGCATGACGCCGGACCGCTATCCGTCGCGGCCGTTCGCCTCGGTGGCCTCGGTCGGGTTCGCGCTGACCGCCTATCCGATCGGCATCGAGAACGGCTGGGTCAGCCGCAGCCAGGCGGTGGACCGCACGCTGACCACGCTGAAGTTCCTCTACGAGCTCAAGCAGGGCAAGCAGCCCACCGGCACGGCCGGCTACAAGGGCTTCTACTACCACTTCCTGGATATGCAGACCGGCCAGCGCTTCTCCAGCTGGGTGGAGCTGTCCACGGTGGACACCTCGCTGCTGCTGATGGGCGTGCTGTTCGCTCAGTCCTATTACGACGGCGATGACCCGCGCGAGAAGCAGATCCGCGACCTGGCCGAGCAGATCTACCGGCGCGTGGACTGGACCTGGATCCAGCCGCGCTCGCCGCTGATCTCGATGGGCTGGTTCCCCGAGAGCGGCTTCATCAACCACGACTGGACCGGCTACAGCGAGGGGATGATGGTCTACATCCTGGCGCTGGGCTCGCCCACCCATGCGGTGGAGCCCGACGCCTGGCAGGTGTGGACGCGCACCTACAACGAGATCTGGGGCGTCTACCAGGGCCAGGAGTATCTGTCCTACGGCCCGCTGTTCACCCATCAGTACACGCATATCTGGGTCGATTTCCGCGGCATCCAGGACGACTACATGCGCGAGCACGGCATGGACTACTTCGAGAACAGCCGCCGCGCCGCCTATGCCCATCGCCAGTACGCCATCTCCAACCCGATGAAGTGGAAGGACTACGGCGAGAACGTGTGGGGCCTGACCGCCTCGGACGGGCCGCAGCAGACCCAGCAGGAGTACCGCGGCGAGATGCGCGAGTTCCGCCACTACTCCTCGCGCGGCGCCGGCCTGCGCGACAACTTCGACGACGGCACCATCGCCCCGACCGCGGCCATCGCCTCGCTGCCGTTCGCGCCGGAGATCGTGATTCCGGCCACCGAGGAGATGCACAAGCGCTTCGGCGACTACATCTATTCCAGCTACGGCTTCCTGGATGCGTTCAATCGCAGCTTCACCTACGACATCCCGATCAAGACCGGCCGCGTGGTGCCGGACAACGGCTGGGTCGGCAGCGACTACATCGGCATCGACCAGGGCCCGATCCTGACGATGATCGCCAACTATCGTGACGACTTCGTCTGGAACGTGATGAAGAAGAACCCGCACATCCGCAAGGGACTGGAGCGGGCGGGCTTCACCGGCGGCTGGCTGGCCGGCGAGGACAAGGGCAAGGACGACAAGGACAAGCGCGCGCAGGCCGAGGCGGCCAAGACCGCGCAGGCGCCGGGCCAGATGGACGCGGCCACCGCGCGCGCGCTGGGTACGGCCGAATCGCGCGTGCCCAATTCGCAGTCCGAGCCGCAGCAACAACAGCAGCAGCGCCCGCAGCAGCCGGGTTGAGTCGCGCATGAGTCCATTCCGCTTTTCCCCGGCGCGCGGCGCGCTGGCGCTGGTGCTGCTGACGGGCATCGCGGCCGTGCTGGCGGCCTGCGCGCCGCGCGATGCGCAGCAGCGCACGACGGTGCGCTTCTGGGCGATCGGCCGCGAGGGCGAGGTGCTCGGCACGCTGCTGCCGGAGTTCGAGGCCGCCCATCCCGACATCCGCGTGGACCTGCAGCAGATCCCCAGCACCGCCGCGCACGAGAAGCTGCTGACCGCCTTCGCCGCCGACACGCTGCCGGACGTCTGCCAACTGGGCAACACCTGGATCGCCGAGTTCGCCACGCTCAAGGCGCTCACGCCGCTGGAGCCCTACGTGCGGCGCTCGACGGTGGTCAAGCAGGACGACTACTTCCCCGGCATCTGGCAGACCAACATCATCGACGGGCAGCTGGTCGGCATCCCGTGGTATGTGGACACGCGCCTGCTGTTCTACCGCAAGGACATCCTGCGCGAGGCGGGGGTGAAGCTGCCGATCACCACCTGGGCGCAGTGGGATAAGGCGATGGCGCAGATCAAGGCCTACGTCGGGCCGGACCGCTACGCCATCCTGATGCCGCTCAACGAGTTCGAGCAGCAGCTTTCGCTGGCCCTGCAGCAGGACGACCCGCTGCTGCGCGACCACGACAACCGCGGCAACTTCGAGAGCCCGGGCTTCCGCGCGGCGCTGGCCTTCTACGCCAACACCTTCGCTCAGGGCTGGGCGCCGAAGATGTCCGAGACCCAGGTCTCCAACGTCTGGGACGAGTTCTTCCGCGGCACCTATGCCTTCTACCTGTCCGGGCCCTGGAACATCCGCGAATTCCGCATCCGTGCGCCCGAGACGCTGAAGGATCAGTGGGGCACAATGGCGCTGCCGGGGCCGCACGGCCCGGGCGCGGGCATCGCCGGCGGCTCGAGCCTGGTGATCTTCCAGAGTTCACGCCACAAGGAGGCGGCGTGGAAACTGATCGAGTTCCTCTCGCGTCCGGACATCCAGCAGCGCTTCCACGCGCTGATCGGCGACCTGCCGCCGCGCCGCTCCACCTGGCATACGCCGCAGCTGGAAGGCGATCCGCTGGCGCGCGCCTTCGCCGACCAGCTCGAGCGGGTCAAGCCCACGCCCAAGGTGCTCGAATGGGAGCGCATCGTGCAGGAGATGCGGCTGGTGACCGAGCGGGTGGTGCGCGGCGGCGAAAGCCAGGACGCGGCGGTGGCCGACCTGGACCAGCGCGTGGACAAGATCCTGGCCAAGCGCCGCTGGATCTATGAGCGCGACCATCCCGGCAGCGACGCCAAACAGACGGAGACCGCCCGATGAACCGTTCGCTCGCCGGATGGGTGTTCACCGCGCCGGCGCTGATCGTGCTGGGCGTGTTCTTCGGCCTGCCGGTGCTGGCCGCGCTGGCGCTGAGCGTCACCGACTTCGATCTCTACGCGCTGGCCGATCCGCACAACCTGCGCTTCATCGGCCTGGACAACTACATCGACCTGCTGCGCACGCCGATGTTCTGGAAGGCGCTGTGGAACACCACTTACTTCGTGCTGGTGGGCGTGCCGCTGTCCATCGCCGCCTCGCTGGGCGCCGCGCTCCTGCTCAATGCGCCGGCCGCGCGCTTCCGCGCGCTGTTCCGCACCGCGTTGTTCGCGCCGGTGGTGACAACGCTGGTGGCGGTGGCGGTGATCTGGCGCTATCTGTTCAACACCCAGTACGGGCTGGTCAACTACGTGCTGGTGCATCTGGGCGTGCCGGCGCCGGACTGGCTGGGCGATCCGCACTGGGCCATGCCGATGATCATGCTGTTCGCGGTGTGGAAGAACTTCGGCTACAACATGGTGATCTTCCTGGCCGGGCTGCAGGCGATCCCGCACGACCTTTACGAGGCCGCGCGCATCGATGGCGCCAACCGCTGGAAGCAGTTCTGGCACATCACTTTGCCGATGCTGGGCCCGGTGCTGCTGGTGGTGGGGGTGATCACCATCTCCGGCTATTTCCAGCTGTTCGCCGAGCCCTATGTGATGACCCGCGGCGATCCGCTGCAGAGCACGGTGAGCGTGCTGTATTTCATGTTCGAGGAAGGCTTCAAGTGGTGGAACCTGGGGCGCGCCTCGGCGGTGGCCTTCCTGCTGTTCCTGATCATCCTGGCGGTGACCACCGTGATGCTGCGCCTGGGCCGCAGGAAGGGGTTGGTATGAGGGGCTTGCACATGCGCGCCCGGTGCGCGGGAGGCCCGGCATGAGCCGCGAAGTCGGGGGCTCGCGCTGGAACGCGATCCTGGTCAACGGCGGCCTGCTGGTGCTGGCCATCGTCAGCCTGGCGCCGCTGGCGTGGATGGTGTCGGTGTCGTTCATGCCGGCCGGCGAGGCCAGCCGCTTCCCGCCGCCGATGCTGCCCAGCGCCGCGACGCTGGCCAACTACCATCAGCTGTTCGAACGCACCGGCATGGCCGACAACTTCGTCAACAGCCTGATCGTGTCGCTGGCCATCACCCTGGGCTCGCTGCTGTTCAACACGCTGGCCGGCTATGCCTTCGCCAAGCTGCGCTTCGCCGGGCGCGAGCGGGTGTTCCAGGTGCTGCTGGCCGCGCTGGTGATCCCGGCGCAGGTCGCGATGCTGCCGCTGTTCCTGCTGATGAAGCAGCTGCATCTGGTCAACAGCTTCGGCGGTGTGATCGTGCCGGCGCTGGCCACGGTGTTCGGCATCTTCCTGGTGCGCCAGTACGCGCGCAGCATTCCCGACGAGCTGCTGGAGGCCGCGCGCATGGATGGTGCCGGCGAGCTGCGGATCTTCTTCCAGATCGTGCTGCCGATGCTCAAGCCGGTGCTGGTGACGCTGTCCATCTTCACCTTCATGGCGGCCTGGAACGACTTCATGTGGCCGCTGATCGTGCTCACCGACCAGGATCACTACACGCTGCCGGTGGCGCTGGCCTCGCTCTCGCGCGAGCACGTGATGGACGTGGAGCTGATGATGGCCGGTGCGGTGGTGACGGTGGTGCCGGTGCTGCTGCTGTTCCTGCTGTTGCAGCGGTACTACATTCAGGGGCTGCTGCTGGGGAGTGTTAAGGGCTGAACCTGGTCGCCCGCGGACCAGAGATTCGCGCTCAAGGGCTTATCCAGTGCAAGCAAAGGCTTTCGTGCGGCTGCGCCGCCCGACCTACTTTTCTTTGCTCGTGCAAAGAAAAGTAGGCAAAAGAAAGCACGCCCCAGGCGGCGCGCCTGCGCTGCGCGCAGGTCCGCTGCGGGCCGAGGGATTTTCCGAAGGGACATCCTGTCCCCTCGGAAAACGTCGCACATCCATGTGCGACGCCCTAACGGGTCTTATCCTCGGCCCTCCGCCGCGCCTTAAGGGGTAAGTTGCAAGCCAGAGCAACAGCTAGAGCAACAGCTAGAGCAACAGCTAGAGCAACAGCCCAGGCCGCCGGTTCTCTGGCAACCTCCGATGAACTTCTCGATGGCTACTGATATGTCCCGTTGCCGCCCGCTTGTCGCTTTCTTGATCGCGCTTGGCTTGCCTGCGTCCGCGCAAGCGCAGACGCGCGTGCTCGATGCGTTCGACGATCCTTCCACCTGGAAGGTGGTGACCTCCAACCAGGTCACCGCGAGCCTGCGCACGGTGCCCGGGGCCGATGGCGGCAAGGCGCTGTGCCTGGACTACGACTACCACGGCGTGTCCGGCTATGCGGGGCTGCAGCGCGAGGTGGCGCTGGACTATCCGGACAACTACCGCTTCGACTTCCAGCTGCGCGGCGCCTCGCCGGCCAACGATCTGCAGTTCAAGCTCACCGATGCCTCGGGCGACAACGTGTGGTGGGTCAATCGGCCGGCCTACGACTTTCCCGGCGAGTGGACGCCGGTGACCTATCGCAAGCGCCAGATCGACAAGGCCTGGGGGCCGGAACCGGACAAGACGCTGCGCCATAGCGCCAAGCTGGAGTACACGATCTACAACAACGCCGGCGGCAAGGGTTCGGTGTGCTTCGATGCGCTCACCTTCACCGCGCTGCCGCCGCAGGACACCAGCCCGCTCACCGGCTCGGCCAGCGCCTCGACCGCCAACGGCGGCAGCAGCGCTGCGCTGGCGGTGGACGGCAATCCGGACACGGCCTGGTATGCGGACTTCGACGCGGCCACGCCGCCGCAGCTGACCCTGGACCTGCACGGCGTGCGCGAGTTCGGCGGGCTCAAGCTGGTGTGGAAGCCGGGCGAGCAGGCCAGCGACTACCTGGTGCAGCTGTCCGACGACGGCGTGCAGTGGCGCGACGCGCGCGCGGTGGTCGATGGCGATGGCGGCACCGACTGGATCGCGCTGCCGGAAACCGAAGCGCGCTACGTGCGCGTGCTGCCCGCCGAAGGGCCGCACAATTCCTTCGGCCTGGCCGAACTGCAGGTGCTGCCGCTGGCGTTCTCGGCCACGCCCAACGAGGTGATCAAGACCATCGCGGCGGCCTCGCCCAAGGGCTGGTATCCGCGCGGCTTCAGCGGCCAGCAGCCGTACTGGACGATCATCGGCCTGGATGGCGGCACCGAGCAGGGCCTGATCGGCGAGGACGGCGCGGTGGAAGTCGCGCGTGGCGGCTTCAGCGTCGAGCCGTTCGTGGTGACCGACGGGCGGCTGGTGAGCTGGGCCGACGTCAAGGCCCAGCAAAGCCTGCAGGACGGCTATCTGCCGATCCCCAGCGTGGAGTGGCGCCATCCCGCGCTGGCGCTGACCACCGCGGCCTTCGCCGACGGCACGCCGGCCGATTCGCAGCTGGTCGTGCGCTATACGCTGCGCAATCCGGACAGCCGCGCGCATGCGTATCGCCTGGCGCTGGCGCTGCGGCCGTTCCAGGTCAACCCGCCGACGCAGTTCCTGAGCGTGCAGGGCGGGGTGAGCCGGATCGAATCGATCGCCTTCGACGGCCGCACCGCGCGCGTCAACGGCGCGCCGCGGGTGTACGCCTCGCAGGCGCCGGATGCCGCCTTCGCCACAAGCTTCGACGGCGGCATGGCGGTCTCGCACTTGCTGGACGACGCGGTGCCGGCGCAGGCCGAGGTGGTCGACGAGACCGGCCTGGCCTCCGGTGCCTACGTGTACGAGCTGACGCTGGAGCCCGGCCAGTCGCGCCAGTTCGACCTGCGCGTTCCGATGACCGGCAAGCCGCGCTGCTCGAGCAGCGTGGCCGCCGCGGACTGCAGCGCGCAGGCGCGTCAGGATGCGGTGGCGGCGCTGTGGCGCGACAAGCTGGACCGCGTGCGCTTCACCGTGCCGGCCTCCGGCCAGCCGCTGGTCGATACGCTGCGCACCGCCACCGCGCACATGCTGATCTCGCGCGTGGGGCCGCGCCTGCAGCCGGGCACGCGCTCGTACAACCGCAGCTGGATCCGCGACGGGGCGATGATCTCCGAGGGCCTGCTGCGCATGGGCCGCCCGCAGGTGGTGCGCGACTACATCACCTGGTATGCGCCGTTCCAGTTCAAGGACGGCATGGTGCCGTGCTGCGTGGACCGCCGCGGCAGCGACCCGGTGCCGGAGAACGACAGCCACGGCGAGCTGATCTTCGCCATCGCCGACTACTGGCGCTACACCGGCGATACGGCCTTCGTGCAGCGCATGTGGCCGCACGTGGAGGGCGCCTATCGCTACATGGAACAGCTGCGCCTGTCCGAGCGCACCGAGCAGAACCGCGTCAGGGATCCGGCCTTCTACGGGATGATGCCGGTGTCGATCAGCCACGAGGGCTATTCGGCCAAGCCGGTGCACTCGTACTGGGACAACTTCTGGGCGCTGCGCGGCTACAAGGACGCGGTCGAACTGGCCCAGGTCCTGGGCAAGACCGAGGATGCCAAGCGCATGGCCGCCTCGCGCGATCAGTTCCGCGCCGATCTGATGGCCTCGCTGCAGGCGGCGGCGCGCGAGCACGGCATCGATTTCCTGCCCGGCTCGGCCGAGCTGGGCGATTTCGATTCCACCTCGACCACCATCGCCCTGGCGCCGGGCGGCGAGCAGGGCCAGCTGCCGCAGCCGCTGCTGGACAACACCTTCCAGCGCTACTGGACCGAATTCGAGCAGCGGGCCGACGGCCAGCGCGCGTGGAAGGACTACACGCCCTACGAGTGGCGCAACGTGGCCGCCTTCGTGCGGCTGGGCTGGCGTACGCGCGCCAACCGCGCGGTGGACTTCTTCTTCGCCCATCGCACCCCTCAGCCCTGGAACCAGTGGGCCGAGGTGGTCTCGCACACGCCGCGCGTGCCGTTCTTCCTCGGCGACCTGCCGCATGCCTGGGTGGCGTCGGACTTCGTGCGCACCGCGCTGGACATGTTCGCCTACACGCGCGAGCTGGACGACAGCCTGGTGCTGGCCGCGGGCATTCCGCCGGCGTGGCTGGACGGGCAGGGCATCGCCATCGCCGGCCTGCGCACGCCCGAGGGCCCGCTGAGCTACACGCTCAGGCGCGCCGATGGCCAGCTGCAGCTGGACGTGCCGGCCGGCCTGAAGCTGCCCAAGGGCGGCCTGGTCCTGCCCTGGCCGTACGCCGGCACGCCGGGCCAGGCGACCATCGACGGCAAGCCCGCGCAGTGGCAGGACGGTGCGCTGCGCATCACCAGGCTGCCGGCGACGGTGCGGATCGCGGCGCCTTGAGCGAGGTCGTGCGTCGCCACCTGTAGAGCGGAGCTTGCTCCGCTGGGGCCTTTCCCACGAACCGAACGAAGAGCAGCGGAGTCCCCAAGAGGGGATTGCCACAAGCTCCGCTCTACAGGTGGGAGCCGCCGTGATGGTTCCCACCCGCCAGCAGAAGAGCGAGGCACGTTCACGAGCAGGCATGCCGGGATGCGGGACCATTCAGTGCTCGATGGACCAGTGGAGGTCGTGCCATGCGCGCATTCGGATTCCTGAGCTTCGGCCACTACGGGCATAGCCCAGGTTCGGTGGCCCGCACCTCGGCCGAAATGATCCGCCAGGCGGTGGAGATCGGCGTCGGCGCCGACGCCCTGGGTGTCAACGGCGCTTACTTCCGCGTGCATCACTTCGCGCGCCAGCAGGCCGCGCCGATGCCGCTGCTGGCGGCCATCGCCGCGCGCACCCGGCACATCGAGGTGGGCACCGGCGTGATCGACATGCGCTACGAGAATCCGCTGTACCTGGCCGAGGAGGCCGCCGCGCTGGATGCCATCGCGCAGGGCCGCATCGCGCTGGGCATCAGCCGCGGCTCGCCCGAGCCGGCGCTGCGCGGCTACGAGGCCTTCGGCTACACCGGCGCGGCCGATCCGCGCGGCGGCGACCTGGCGCGCGAGAAGTTCGCGCTGTTCCTGCGCGCCATCAAGGGCGAACCGATCGCGCCGGGCGACCCGCAGCTGGTCGGGCCCGGCCAGCGCCTGGCGATCGAGCCGCGCGCGCCCGACCTGGTCAAGCGCATCTGGTGGGGCTCGGGCACCCGCGAGACCGCCGAATGGGTCGGGCGCCAGGGCCTGAACCTGATGTCCTCCACGCTGCTCACCGAGGACGACGGGAAGCCCTTCCACGCCCTGCAGGCCGAGCAGATCGCGCGCTTCCGCCAGGCCTATCGCGCGGCCGGGCACAGCGGCGCGCCGCGCGTGTCGGTCAGCCGCAGCGTGTTCCCCATCGTCAACGAGCTGGACGCGCGCTATTTCGGCCAGCGCGGCGACGGGGCGAGCGATACGGTGGGCATCATCGATGGCTTCCGCTCGACCTTCGGCAAGACCTATGCGGATACGCCGGACAGGCTGATCGATCAGCTCAGGGCCGACAGCGCGGTGATGGCGGCCGATACGCTGATGTTGACCATCCCCAGCCAGCTGGGGCCGGACTACAACCTGCACGTGCTGGAGTCCTTCGCTAAATACGTCGCGCCGGCCCTGGGCTGGAAGCCGAACACCGAAGGCCCGGTGGTCGGCGACGCGATCGAACCCGCCGCGGCGTAAGGCGCGCGTTCGGCGCGCTGCTGGGGGCGCCCGGTCAGTCGGCCTGGCGCGTCGGCAGCTGCGGCAACAACGCGCTCTCGCCGACGTACTGCTGCAGGATGCCGCGCATCTCCTCATCGCCGATGCGCTCCAGCGGAATCGCCTCGGGCGCGAAGAACACGCCATGGGTGGCGACGCCGGTGCCCAGCTCGCAGCGGTAGACGATGCGGCGCTCGCGGCCGTGGCCGCACACCGCATAGACGAAGCCGACCACCACCGGCAGCTCGGTCGCCTCGCGCAGGCGGCTGGCCAGCGTCGCGTCCTCGCCCTGCGGAATATCGAAGGCCGGCAGGTGCAGCTGGCCGTCGCTGTCCTCGAACAGCAGCACCTGGTCCTCGCGCGTGGCGATCGCCACCGCGCGCGCCTCGGGAGCCGCGCTGGCCGTGCGCGTGGCCTCCTCGGCCAGGCGCGGGGTGAAGTAGCTGCCGCGCACGTAGCCCAGCCCGTTGGCGGCGCTGTGCTCGAAGGCCTGCACGCGGCCGAGCAGGATCACGTGGTCGCCGGCCTCGACGACGCGTTCCAGCGCGCAGTCGAACCACGCCGCCACCGTTTCGATCAGCGGCGCGCCATGCGGGCCGGCGCGCCAGTCCAGGCCGGCGAAGCGGTCCTGCACGGGTTGGGCGAAGCGGTTGGAGATGTCCTTCTGATGTTCGGCCAGCACGTTGACCGCGAAGCCCGGGCCCTGGGTGAAGGCCGCCAGGTTGCGCGAACTGCGCGCCAGGCAGACCAGCAGCAGCGGCGGGTCCAGCGAGACGCTGGCGAAGGAGTTGGCGGTGAAGCCGATCGGCCGCCCCTGCGCGTCCAGCGCCGTCACCACCGTCACACCGGTCATGAAGGCGCCGAAGGCGTCGCGCAGGGCGCGGGGATCGTGGGTCTGAAGCATGTCCGGGACTTGCGGCGACGGCGGGGGAGCGCAGCCTACCAACTCGCGCGCCGCGACGGGTCCGGTCGCATCGCACACCGCGTTGCGGCGTCGGCGTCTGCATGGTGGGAGCCGCCAAGGCGGCGATGGGGTTGTACCAGGAAACCCCCACCCGTCATTCCCGCGACCGCGGGAATCCAGTGGCTTTCGCACGAAAGGCGAAGACACCGGGTTCCCGCGTTCGAAGGAACGGCGGTAGGCGAGCGGCCGGTGACGATCGCTAGTAAAGCCTCATCGCCGCCATGGCGGCTCCCACCGGAAGCGCCGCTATCGCCCACCCTCAGCGCGAACTCACACGCCACACCGTATCGCCCACATCATCGGCGATCAGCAGGGCGCCGCTGGCGTCCTGCGCCAGGCCCACCGGCGCGCCGAACAGCTGCTTCTCGTCGTCCGAGTGGAAGCCGCTGACCACCGTCTGCGGCGGCCCCGCCGGCATGCCCTGCTGGAACGGCACGTACACTACCTCGTAGCCGCTCAGCGGCGAGCGGTCCCAGCTGCCGTGCTCGGCTACGAAGGCGCCGCCGTGGTACTTTGCCGGCAGCGCGTTGTCCTGCGAGAACCACAGGCCCAGCGCCGCCACATGCGAGCCCAGCGCGTAGTCCGGCTTGATCGCCTTGGCCACCAGGTCTTCGCGCTGCTGCTTGACGCGCGTGTCCACGTGCTGGCCGTAATAGCTGTAGGGCCAACCGTAGAAGCCGCCTTCCTGCACCGAGGTCAGGTAGTCGGGCACCAAGTCGGCGCCGATCTCGTCGCGCTCGTTGGCGATGGCCCACAGCTTGCCGGTGGTCGGCTCCCACTGCAGGCCGGTGGGGTTGCGGATGCCCGAGGCGTAGATGCGGCTGCCGGCCGAGGCCACGTCCACTTCCAGCACCACCGCACGGCGGTACTCCTGCTCCAGCCCGTTCTCGCCGATGTTGCTGTTGGAGCCCACGCCGACGTACAGCTTGCGGCCGTCGGGGCTGGCCAGCAGCGCCTTGGTCCAGTGGTGATTGATGGTGCCCGGCAGGTCGGTGAACTCCACGCCTGGCGCGGTGATGCGGGTCTGGCCGGCGACGTAGGGGAACTTCATGATCGCGTCGGCATTGGCCACATACAGGTCGCTGCCGATCAGCTGCACGCCGAAGGGCGAGTGCAGGTGTTCCAGGAACACGTGCTTCTCCCAGCGGCCGTCGGCGCCGGCGCGCAGCAGGGTGATGCGGTTGCCGCCCTTGCCGCTCTTGCCGGACTGGCCCTTGATCTTGTTGGCGATCAGCTGCTTGGGCGTGGTCACCGGTTCGGCGCCGGGGCCGTTGGCCTCGACCACCAGCACGTCGTGGTTGGGCAGCACGTAGAGCTGACGCGGATGCATCAGGCCGTCGGCGATCTTCTCGATCTTCAGGCCGTCGGCAACCTTGGGCGTCTGGCCGTCCTTCCAGCCCACGCCGTCGGGCACCTGCATCGGCGGCACCAGGAAGTTGCGCGCTGCCGGCAGCGGCGGCGCGTCGCCGGACTGCTGGGCCGGATGCAGTTCGGCCTTGCCGCCGCAGGCGGCCAGCAGGACCGCGCAGGCCAGGCCCAGGGTGGTGCGGGTGAGGGAATCAGTCATGGACATAGCCTCCAAGGCGGGCGTCGCGCACGGCGATCAGCACATTGCCGATGGCCAGCAGCAGCACGGTCAGGGCCGACAGCCACACGCCGGCGGGGATCACGGCATAGGCATCGCGGCTGTGCACGAAGGCGTTGAAGATCGCCGCGACGATGGCCAGCAGGTTGAGCCAGAAGGCCAGCCGGTCCGCGCCCAGCGCGCTGCGGCGCCCGGTGATCCACACCTGCGCCAGATTGACCAGGCGCGGGATGATGGCGGCGACCAGGCCCAGCACGATCAGCCACGCCGCGCTCTTCATCCACAGGATCACCCCGGTGTTGGCGTAGGTGATGTCGAAGATCAGCGCGGCGACGAAGCAACCGAACGGGATCGGATTGAGCAACCCGTAGAGCGCGGCGGCGACGGCCGAGCGTCGCGGTGCGATGTGCGATGTCATGGAGAAGTCTCGAAGCGAGGAAAGGCGTCCGGCGCAGCGATCGGCGCAGGACGCGGTTCACTGTCCTCGCCCGGATGTGGATGTGGTGTGGTGGTCGCTATCGCGCGAGGTTGCGTCCAGAGGCGCGTAGGCGCTGCCTACGCCGCCGCTTCGTCATTCCCGCGAAGGCGGGAATCCAGCGGCTTTCAAGCGCTAGCGCCAACGTCCATGGGTTCCCGCTTTCGCGGGAACCACGGTCTGAGGGTGTTTGTTCGAGCCTGAGAGCTTGGTATTGCCGGCATCAAGCGGCGAGGCGCGAAGCCCTCGTATCCCCGTCATTCCCGTGAAGGCGGGAATTCGGTGGCTTTCACGCGCAAGCTCCAAAGTCCCTGGATGCACGCTTTCGCGGGAATGACGATGGGATGCGTTATTGCCCCCTCGGGAGGCATGCTCCTAGCCCTAAGGCGGCGAGGGGCGCTTCCTGCGCAAGCAGCTCGGTGAATTCAGATGCAGGTGCGGCAGGTGCAGGAGACGCAGGCGCTCGGAGCGCCTGCGCAGGCGACACTCAGCCGCCGCGCGCCTGCTTGACGATCTGCGCGGCGCGCGCGGCGGTCTCGCGCACGGAAGTCCAGTCGCCCGCGGTGATCCACTGCTTGGGCACCATCCACGAACCGCCGATGCACACCACGTTGGGCTGGGCCAGGTATTCGGCGGCGGTGGCCTCGGTGATGCCGCCGGTGGGGCAGAGCTTGAGCTGCGGGATCGGCCCGTGCAGGCCCTTGATCATCGCCAGCCCGCCGACCGCATTGGCGGGGAACAGCTTGCACACGTGGAAGCCGAGCTGCAGCAGGGTCAGCAGTTCGGTCGGCGAGGCCGCGCCGGGGATCACCGGGATGGGCGCGGCGGCCAGCGCTTCGGCCATATGCGCCGGGGTGCCGGGGGTAACGATGAAGTCGGCGCCGGCGCCCACGCACTGACCGATCTGGTCGATGGTCAGCACCGTGCCCGCGCCGATGGCGAACTGCGGCAGCTCGCGCTTGAGCGTGGCCAGCGCTTCCATCGCCACCGGCGTGCGCAGGGTCAACTCGATCACCGGCAGGCCGCCTTCCAGCAGCGCATGGGCCACGCCGCGGGCCTGGTCCAGCGTGTCCACCGCGACCACCGGCAGGATGCCGGCGCGGCGAAGCAGGTCTTCGGTCTGTTGCTGGCGCTTGGAGATGATCATGGTCGTGCCTTGCGTGCGTGGAAGGGGATGGGGCAGGGCGCCGGTCAGGCGTCCTTGGCCTCGTGCGGGGCCGCGGCGGCCTGTGGGGTGTCGCCCAGTTCGTATTCGGCGTCGACCTCCCAGCCGTGCTCGGGCGTGGGCGGGCCGCAGGAAATGGACACCGCGCCCTGGTCGGCCGGCGTCACCTGGGCGCGGTTGAGCGCGAACAGGTTACGGCCCAGGTCGTGCGAGGGCCGGGCGGTGTCGGGCGCCAGCGTGCGCAGCTGCCATTCCTCCGCGTCGACCTGCGCCTCCAGCACGCCGGCCTCGGCGTCGAGCAGGATCATGTCGCCCTCGCGCAGGCGCGCCAGCGGGCCGCCGGCGGCGGCCTCGGGCGTGATGTGGATCGCGGCCGGGATCTTGCCCGAGGCGCCGGACAGGCGGCCGTCGGTGACCAGCGCCACGCGCCGGCCCTGGTTCTGCAGCAGGCCCAGCAGCGGCGCCAGCGAATGCAGCTCGGGCATGCCGTTGGCACGCGGGCCCTGGTAGCGCACCACCGCGACGAAGTCCTGCGGCAGGGCGCCGGCCGCGTGCAGCTTGTTGAGGCTGCGCGGGTCGTCCACCACCACCGCCGGCGCGTGGATGCGGCGGTACTCGGGCTTGACCGCCGAGGTCTTGATCAGCGAGCGCCCCAGGTTGCCGCGCAGCAGGCGCAGGCCGCCCTGGGCCTCGAACGGCGCCGACACCGGGCGCACCACCTTCTCGTCGGCGCTGGTGGCGATGCCGGGGCTGTAGGCCAGCTGGCCCTCGACCAGGCGCGGCTCGTCGCAGTAGGCGCGCATGCCGCCGGCGACGATGGTCGGAATGTCGTGCATCAGCCCGGCATCGAGCAGCTCACGGAACACGAACTGGGTGCCGCCGGCCGCGGCGAAGCGGTTCACATCGGCCTCGCCGTTGGGATACACGTGGGCCAGCAGCGGCACCACCTGCGAGATCTCGTCGATGTCGTCCCAGGTCAGCACGATGCCGGCCGCGCGCGCCACCGCCACCCAGTGGATGGTGTGGTTGGTCGAGCCGCCGGTGGCCATCAGCGCGGCGATCGCGTTGACGATCGCGCGCTCGTCCACCAGCTGGCCGATCGGGCGATAGTCCTCGCCCAGCGCGGTGATCCGCAGCGCGCGCTCGGCGGCCGCGCGGGTCAGCACGTCGCGCAGCGGCAGGTCCGGGTTGACGAAGCTGGTGCCCGGCAGCTGCAGGCCCATGGCCTCGAGCAGGGTCTGGTTGGAGTTGGCGGTGCCATAGAAGGTGCAGGTGCCGGCGCCGTGGTAGCTGGCCGATTCGGCCTCCAGCAGCTCTTCGCGCGTGGCCTCGCCGGCGGCGTAGCGCTCGCGCACGGCGGCCTTCTCCTTGTTGGGGATGCCCGGGGTCATCGGCCCGGCCGGCACGAACACCGCCGGCAGATGGCCGAAGGCCAGCGCCCCCATCAGCAGGCCCGGCACGATCTTGTCGCACACGCCCAGGTAGAGCGCCGCGTCGAACATGTCGTGGCTCAGCGAGATCGCCGTGGCCTGGGCGATGACATCGCGCGAGAACAGCGACAGCTCCATGCCCGGCCGGCCCTGGGTCACGCCGTCGCACATCGCCGGCACGCCGCCGGCCACCTGCGCGGTGGCGCCCAGCTCGCGCGCCAGCTGGCGGATCATCTCGGGGTAGTGCTCGAAGGGCTGATGCGCCGAGAGCATGTCGTTGTAGGCGGTGACGATGCCCAGGTTGGGCGTCACGTCCGCGCGCAGCCGGCCCTTGTCGGTCGGCCCGCATGCGGCGAAGGCGTGGGCCAGGTTGCCGCAGCTCAGGCGGGTGCGCTGCGGGCCCTCGCGGAGCACCGCGTCGATGCCTTCCAGGTAGGCCTGGCGCGGCTGCGCGCTGCGGCGGCGGATGCGGTCGGTAACGGCTTCGATGCGCGGGTGCAGGGTCATGGCAGGCGGCTGTGACAGGCGGGAAGGAGGACGCGTCGCACACCGGGCTGAACAAGACCACTGGCAATACCAGTGGCGTCCTGTATTCCGCTGCGGTGGTCAGCAGGCCCCAAGTCTAGCGCGATCGCACGACACCTGGGCACGCAGCGGAGATACCAATAGAATTCCAGTCAGGCGGCAGGAGGGGCGGGCGCGTGCTTGTTGGGCGGCCCGAACACCTCTACCGCCATGGCGGCCGCGCCCAGCAGGCCCGGCTGCTTGTGCAGGTTGGCCAGCACCGGGATCTTGCCCATCGCCGGCGAGAAGCGGCCCTTGTGCTCGAAGCGCTGGCGAAAACCCGAGCGCTGCAGCTGCGGCAGCAGGCGCGGGACCAGGCCGCCGCACAGGAACACGCCGTCCCAGGCGCCCAGGGTCAGCACCAGGTCGCCGGCGATCGCGCCGAACACGGCGAAGAACACGTCCAGCGCATGCAGGCAGCGGGCATCGCCCTCGGCCGCGCGCGCGGTCACGTCCGAGGGCTGCATCGGGCCCGGATCCTCGCCGGCCATCTCGCTCAGCGCGCGATGGATGTTGACCAGGCCCGGTCCGCAGATCAGCCGCTCGTTGGACACCCGGCCGAACTGGCGCGAGAGCCGCTCCAGGATCTCGATCTCCTCCGGATTGCCCGGCGGGAAGCTGACATGGCCACCCTCGGTCTCCAGCGCATAGCGCTTGCCGTCGCGCACCAGCAGGCCGCCGGCGCCCAGGCCGGTGCCCGGGCCGATCACCGCGTAGGTCAGGTTGCGCGTCAGCGGCACCGGCTTCCACGGCGCCGGGCCGACCTGGGCCACATCGTCCGGGCCCAGCAGGGAGGCGGCCATGGCCTGGGCGGCGAAGTCGTTCATCAGCTTCACGCCTTCGAAGCCGAGCATCTTCTTCAGCCGCGGCACCCGGATCACCCAGGGGTGGTTGGTGACGCGGACCTCGTCGCCATCGACCCGGCCGGCCGCGGCGAAGACGCCGTTGCGCGCGGTGGTCCCGGTCTGGTCCATGTAGTGCTTGGCCGCATCGGCCAGCGAGGGGAAGTCGGCCACGACGTATTCGCGCGTGCTGTCCAGCAGCAGCGGGTTGTCGGCGGCGGTGTCGGCCAGCGCGAAGCGCACGTTGGTGCCGCCGATATCGGCCAGCAGGACGCACTGCGCGGGGTCGGGAGAGCTCATGCGGGATTCCTGGAACGAGGAAGAAGGATCGGGCGCCGGCCGCGTCGACGGGCCGGGGCGCGAGGCGCGACGGATGGTAGCGCGGGGCCTGACCAGGCCATACGGCGCATACGAATGCGGGGGAACTCGCGACATCGCCCCCTCCGGCAAGTCGACTGATGGGATCGGCGTGGTGAAAACGCTTACATGGCAGAATACCGCGTCGCGCCTGCGCTCGTCACCGGGTCGGGCGTAGCCTTCGCCGCAGCGCGCGCCCAGCGCGATGCCGTGTGCGGTGCAGCAACGAAACTGAAGGAGACACGATGGCGAGTGTGCAGCTGGATCAGGTCCGCAAGGTGTACGACAACGGCCAGGTGGCCGTGCACGGCGCCAGTTTCGAGGTCGCCGACGGCGAGCTGATGGTGCTGGTGGGGCCCTCGGGCTGCGGCAAGTCCACCCTGCTGCGCATGATCGCCGGGCTGGAGGAGATCAGCGGCGGCACGCTGAAGATCGGCCCGCGCGTGGTCAACGACGTGGCGCCCAAGGACCGCGACATCGCCATGGTGTTCCAGTCCTACGCGCTGTATCCGCACATGACGGTCGCGCAGAACCTGGCCTTCGGCCTGAAGCTGCGCAAGCACGACAAGGCCACCATCGCCGCGCGCATCCAGGCCGCGGCCGAAACGCTGGGGCTGACCTCGATGCTGGACAAGCTGCCCAAGGCGATGTCCGGCGGCCAGCGCCAGCGCGTGGCGCTGGGCCGGGCGCTGGTGCGCGAGCCGGCGGTGTTCCTGCTGGACGAGCCGCTGTCCAACCTGGATGCCAAGCTGCGCAACTCGGTGCGCAGCGAGATCGCACGCCTGCACCGGCAGCTGGGCACGACCATGATCTACGTCACCCACGACCAGGTCGAGGCCATGACCCTGGGCCAGCGCATCGTGGTGCTCAAGGACGGGCAGATCCAGCAGATCGACACGCCGATGGCGCTGTACGACCGGCCGGCCAACCTGTTCGTGGCCGGTTTCTTGGGCAGCCCGGCGATGAACGTGCTGCGCGGCACCGCGCAGGCCGAGGGCCTGCGGCTGGACGACGGCGCCCTGGTGCCCTGGCACGGCGCCGCCCCGGCGCCGGCCACGCCCGGCCGGGCGCTGATCGTGGGCGTGCGCCCGGAGGACCTGCATCTGGTCCAGGCCGGCGCCCCGGGCAGCTTCGCGGCCACCGTGGAGAACATCGAGCCGGTCGGCAACGAGATCTTCGTCCACCTGCTGGCCGGCAAGCTGGCGCTGGTGGCCCGCGTGGCCCCGCGCGCGCTGCCCGCGCCGGGTGAGCCGATCGGCCTGCAGCTGGACGCTGCGCGCCTGCACTGCTTCGACCCGGCCGACGAGCGCCGCCTGGAAGTCTGAACCCGTCCGGCCGCCCGGGTAGGGCGCCGGTATACTCCGGTGTCCGCCGACGGCCCCGCCGCGCCGGGCCCCGCAGGCCCGCGCCAAGCGCCGCCGGACTCCATCACCCCGGCTGCGCGGCCTTCTCCCCCCCTTGAGAGGGCCCGCGCGCCGCCAACGCGACGCGACGCATGCGCCTGTCCACGATCAAGCTGTCCGGCTTCAAATCCTTCGTCGATCCCACCACGCTGCACCTGCCGACCAACATGACCGGCGTGGTCGGCCCCAACGGGTGCGGCAAGTCCAACATCATCGACGCGGTGCGCTGGGTGATGGGCGAGAGCTCGGCCAGCCGCCTGCGCGGCGATTCGCTGACCGACGTGATCTTCTCCGGCTCGGCGGCGCGCAAGCCGGTGGCGCAGGCCACGGTCGAGCTGATCTTCGACAACGCCGACCACACCATCTCCGGCGAATTCGCCGCGTTCAACGAGATCTCGGTCAAGCGCACCGTCAGCCGCGACGGGCAGAGCAACTACTACCTCAACGGCACCAAGTGCCGCCGGCGCGACATCACCGACCTGTTCCTCGGCACAGGCCTGGGACCGCGCAGCTACTCGATCATCGAGCAGGGCATGATCAGCCAGATCATCGAGGCCCGCCCCGAGGACCTGCGCGTCTACCTGGAGGAGGCCGCCGGCATCTCCAAGTACAAGGAGCGCCGCAAGGAGACCGAGACCCGCATCCGCCACACCCGCGAGAACCTGGAGCGCCTGTCCGACCTGCGCGAGGAAGTGGACAAGCAGCTCGAGCACCTCAAGCGCCAGGCGCGCCAGGCCGAGCAGTACCAGGCCTACCAGGAAGAGCGCCGGGTCAAGGATGCGCAGTGGAAGGCGCTGGAGTACCGCGGCCTGGACGGCCAGCTGCGCGGCCTGCGCGAGGGCCTCTCGGTCGAGGAGACCCGCCTCCAGCAGCTGATCGCCGAGCAGCGCGAGGCCGAGGCCCAGATCGAGGGTGACCGCGTGCGCCGCGACGAGGCGGTCGAGGCGCTGGGCCGCGCCCAGGCCGACGTCTACCAGGTCGGCAGCACGCTGGCCCGCATCGAACAGCAGATCCAGCATCAGCGCGACCTGTCCACGCGTCTGGTCAAGGCCCAGGCCGAGGCCCAGGCGCAGCTGGCCGAGCTGGGCACGCACATCGAGAGCGACAGCGCGCGCCTGGACGTGCTGCGCGAGGCGGTGGAAGAGGCCGAGCCGCAGCTGGAGCAGCTGCGCGAGGACGACGTCATGCGCCAGGATGCCCTGCGCGAGACCGAGGCGAAGCTGGCCGACTGGCAGCAGCGCTGGGAGGCCCACAACCGCGCCACCGCCGAGTCCTCGCGGGCCGGCGAGGTCGAACGCACCCGCGTGGACTACCTGGACCGGCAGTCGCTGGAATCCGAGCGCCGGCGCGAGGCGCTGACCGCCGAGCGCGCCGGGCTGGACCTGGAGGCGCTGTCGGCCGCCTACGAGGCGCTGTTCGAGCAGTACGAGGTCAAGAAGGCCTCGCTGGACGAGCTCAACGAGACCGTCGAGCAGCACAAGCAGGCCGTCTCCGGCGTGGCCGAGCGCCAGCAGGCGCTGCAGGCGCAGCTGGCCCAGGTGCGCAAGGACGCCCAGGCCGCGCGCGGCCGGCTGTCCTCGCTGGAGACCCTGCAGCAGGCCGCGCTGGGTCAGGAGCAGGGCGCCGCGCTGGCCTGGCTGCGGGCGCGCGGACTGGATTCGGCCACCCGCGTGGGCGAGTCGCTCACCGTCGAGGCCGGCTGGGAGAACGCGGTCGAAGGCGCGCTGGGGCGGCTGATCGAGGGCGTGCTGGTGCAGTCGCCCGAGTCGCTGGTCGAGGCGCTGGCCGACCTGGACGAAGGCCGTATCGCGCTGGTCTCACCGCAGGAGGGCGAAGAGACCTTCGCGCCGACCTCGCTGGCGGCCAAGGTGCGCGGCCCGCTGGCCGTGCGCCGCCTGCTGGCCCGCCTGCACGCGGCCGAGGACCTCGCCCAGGCGCGCACCCTGCTGCCGACCCTGCCGGCCGGCGATGCCATCGTCACCCGCGGCGGCGAGCGCCTGGGCCAGGGCTGGGTGCACGTGCAGCGCTCCAGCGCGTCCAGGCAGGGCGCCCTGCTGCGCGAGCGCGAGATCCAGACCCTGCGCGAGCAGATCGACCAGCTGCAGGCGCAGGAGGCGCAGGCCGAGCAGGACCTGGCCGAGCTGCGCGAGGTCGCCCTGGCCGGCGAACAGGCGCGCGAGGAAGCCCAGCGCAGCCTGTACCAGGCCCATCGCGCCGTGTCCGAACTGGCCGGCCAGCTGCAGGGCCAGCAGGGCCGGCTGGACGCCGCGCGCACCCGCATCGAGCGCATCGATGGCGAACTAGCGCAGCTGTCCGACGCGCTGGAACAGGCCCGCGACCAGGCCGCCGAGGCCCGCGCCCGCCTGGAGGACGCGGTCACCCGCATGGCCGACCAGGAGGACGCGCGCCAGCAGCTGGACGCCGAGCGCCGCGCCCTGACCGCCGCGCGCGATGCCGCCCGCGAAGCGGCCCGCACCACGCGCGAGGCGACCCACGCGCTGGCTCTGACCCTGGAATCCCAGCGCACCCAGATCGCCTCGCTGACCCAGGCGCTGGAGCGCATGGGCGGCCAGCGCGGCCAGCTCGATTCGCGCCTGGGCGAGATCACCGCCCAGCTCAATGGTGGCGACGATCCGGTGTCCGAGCTGGAGGCCCAGCGCGAGAACGCGCTGCACGAACGCGTGCGCGTCGAGCGCGTGCTGGCCGAGGCGCGCACCGCGCTGGACGGCATCGACAACGGCCTGCGCCAGTACGAGCAGACCCGGCAGAAGCGCGACGAGCAGGCCCTGGCCCAGCGCGAGGCCATCGCCCAGCGCCGGCTGGACCAGCAGGCGCTGGTGCTCAAGGCCGAGCAGCTGTCCACCGCGGTGGAGCAGGCCGGCTTCGTGCTGCAGGCGGTGATCGAGACGCTGCCCGAGATCGCCGACCCGGCCGAGTGGGAAGCGGCGGTGCAGCAGCTGGACTACAAGATGCGCCGCCTGGAGCCGGTCAACCTGGCGGCCATCCACGAATACGGCGAGGCCAGCACCCGCAGCGAATACCTCGAATCGCAGAACGCCGACCTCACCGCCGCGCTGGAAACGCTGGAGGAGGCCATCCGCAAGATCGACCGCGAGACCCGCGGCCGCTTCAAGGAGACCTTCGACCGGGTCAACTCGGGCGTGCAGGCGCTGTACCCGCGCCTGTTCGGCGGCGGCCATGCCTATCTGGAGCTGACCGGCGACGACCTGCTCGACACCGGCGTGTCGATCATGGCGCGCCCGCCGGGCAAGCGTGTGTCCAGCATCTCGCTGTTGTCCGGCGGCGAGAAGGCGATGACCGCGGTGGCGCTGGTGTTCGCCATCTTCCAGCTCAATCCCGCGCCGTTCTGCCTGCTCGACGAGGTCGACGCGCCGCTGGACGAGGCCAACGTCGGCCGCCTGGCCAACATGGTCAAGGAGATGAGCGAGAAGGTGCAGTTCCTGTTCGTCAGCCACAACAAGGCGACGATGGAAGCGGCCGATCAGCTCTCCGGCGTGACCATGCGCGAGCCGGGCGTTTCGCGCCTGGTGTCGGTCGATCTGGCCGAAGCCTCGCGCCTGGCAGGCGCGGCCTGAAGGCAGGAGTGAGTGTGGAGGCGTGAGGAGTGAGCAAGCAGGCGCGGTACTCGCGCTTTCACTCACTTCTTACTCCTGCGCGCTCGCTTCTGGCCCTGAAGCACCAGCCGTGGCACCATCCGGCCAGTTTTTGAGAAGGAGCCCCAGCCCATGTCGGACGTGATGATGCTGAGGATCGGCATTGCCGTGGTGGGCGTGATCCTCATCATCGCGATGGTGATCTTCGGCCGACCCAAGAAGGCGCCGCAGGGGCGCCGCGTGGAATCCGGCGAGCGTGGCGATGCGGCGCGGGTCGAGCCCAGCCTAGGCGGCGATCCGGCCGATCCGGACTACAGCGGCGAGGGCGTCAGCCAGCCCGACCTGGGCCTGGCCGATCCCGGTGCCGGCGACAGCGACCTGGGCAAGCGTCCGGGCTCGGACTTTGACAAGATCATCTCGCTGTACGTGGCGGCCAAGTCGGGCCAGATGTTGCGCGGCGAGGACATCGTGGTGGCCGCGGAAAAGACCGGCCTGACCTTCGGCCACATGAACGTGTTCCACCGCCTGATCGAGCATCACCCCGAGCGCGGTCCGGTGTTCAGCATGGCCAACATCATGCAGCCCGGCAGCTTCGACATGGCCGCCATCCGCGAGCTGGAAACCCCGGCCATCGCCTTCTTCCTGACCCTGCCGGCGCCGATGACCGCGCTGGACGCCTGGGAGATGATGCTGCCCAACGTGCAGCGCATGGCCGAACTGCTCGACGGCGTGGTCCTGGACGACAGCCGCAACGCGCTGGGCCGCCAGCGCATCCAGCACATCCGCGAGGAGCTGCGCGGCTACGACCGCCAGCACGAGGCCCCGCCGCTGAGCAAGGCGCCGCGCTGGTAGGCGCTCGGAATCCTTCACGAAAGGAGCGAGTCGGCGGCCTTAGCAGGCGGCGTGGGCCGGCCCCGTCGACACGCTTTCGCCAGCGCTCATGCCCGCAAGCAGCGCTCGGCACGCGCTCTGCAAGCCGCTGGCCAGCTGATCGGCCGGACACCAGGCCTCGCCGCGGATCCAGGCCAGCACCGGCGACAACACCGTGTCGGCCAGCGCGCAGGCCGCCAGGGGCTGCGGCAGATGCAGCGGCGTTCCCGCAAGCGCGATCCGTGACGCCATGCGCAGGATCAGCGCGCGCCTGAATCTGCGCAGCGCGACACCCTGGAACAGCGCGCCCGCCCGGCCACGCACCGCCCACAAATGTTCCAGCCACAGCGTTGCGCCACGCAGGCCGTCCGCATCGAACGGGAGGGCGGACAGGCAGGCGAGCGCCGGCTCCATACAGCTGATCAGCAGGGCGTCCTTGTCTCTGAAGTGCTCGTAGAACGTGGACCGGCCAATGCCTGCGACGCGCAGGACATCGTCCAGCCGGATCTCGGCATAGCGTTGTTCTATGGTCAGCGCGATCAGGGCACCGCGCAGCGCGTCGCGGGTTCGTTCCGGGCGTGGGTCTGCGCGGTCGGTGGCCGGATGCATGCGATGTCCCTCCAAGGGTCTGTGCCGGACATCCGCGGCGAACTGTCCGGAAAAGCGAGCGTGGGCGTTGTGGGTGAGCGTGTCCAGCCGCATGCTCCGCGCCTCGTCCACGCCGGAAGCTTCCATGCCGCCCAAGGCCACCGATCTGCGCCCCTTCGTGCCCTGCATCGATTTCGCACTGTGCAAGGACTTCTATGCGAGCCTGGGGTGGGAAACGCATGAGGTGTCCAACGGGCTGGCACTCGTGTGCCTGGGGGACGCCCAGCATTTCTACCTGCAGGATTACTATCGGCGGGAGGTCGCGGAGAACTGCATGCTCCACGTCACCGTCGAGGATGCGATGGGCTGGTACCGGCACGCCGCGACCGTCGTGCGCGAGCGTCGGTTCCAGGCCGCACGGGTCCAGCCGCCGCAGCACCAGCCCTATGGCGCCCTGGTCACATTCCTGCACGATCCCAGTGGCGTGCTGCTGCACCTGTGCCAGTGGGCATAGCGCCCCTTCCCGACCCTGAGCGACCTCGTAGACGCCTCACCGCGACGGCGCGGGCTGGGCGGTGCGCGGGCGCGACACGCGCCGGCGCCAGGCCAGGTAGCGGGAGAAGCCCCACAGCACCGCGGCCAGGCAGAGCAGGGTGAGGAAGTAGCCGGCGGTGCCCAGGTCCAGTCTGCCCACCAGCAGCGCGGCGGCGTAGGTGAGCAGGATGCCGGCGGTGAAGACCTCCAGCGAATGGCGGCCCATCGAGGCGAACACTTCGTGCAGCGCCAGCGCCGGGCGCGGCATCCGCCGATCGCGCAGTGCGGCGGACAGCCAGAAGTACGCGGCCAGCACCAGCGCCGCGTGCGGAATGCGCAGCAGGCCGAGCTGATGCTTGTCCCACCACCAGGCATCGCTCAGGCCCAGCTTGCGGTCGGCGACGAAGGCCACCGTCGCCAGCGCCAGCGCGCCCAGGACCGCGACGGCCGCCGTGGGCCGCCGCATCCAGCGCTCCAGCCGGTCCAGGACGCCCAGCCGTCCGCACAGCAGGCCGCCCATGAAGCACAGCTGCCAGGCGAAGGGATTGAGCCCATAGCCCTCGCCGTGCAGGCCCAGCGCCGCGCGCGCGGCCGGCAGCTGGCACAGCAGGTACAGGCCGAGCGTCAGGCCGAAGGCCAGCGGCGCGGCGCGCTGGGCCAGCGGCACGAACACGATCGACACCAGCAGGTAGGCCACGTACAGCGACAGGATGTCCAGCAGCGGCGGGCTGTTTGCAAGCAGCAGGAAGGACAGCGCCGAGTCGTCCGGGCGCTGCACATGGTCGGCCAGGCCCAGCGCCTCCAGGCTGGAGGGCAGCATGATCGAGCAGATCGCCAGCAGCGCGACGAAGGCCAGCGCGTTGTACAGGTACAGGTGCCCGGCCCGGTGCGAGAGGCGCACGAAGCGCTGGGCGAAGGTCACGCCCGGGCGCGTGTGCAGGATCCCGATCAGCGCGCCGGAGACGAACAGGAACAGCTCGGCCGCCGAGGAATACCCCAGCATCGTCGGCGTGAACCATTCGCGCCCGGTATAGCCCAGCTTGCGCGCGAAGCTGGAGGTGTGGTCGAAGGCGATCACCAGCAGGCAGATGCCGCGGACGAAATCCAGCGCCTCGATCCGGCTGCCCGCCCGCGGCGGGGCGACCGGCGCGTTCAAGCCCAAGGCTCCGAACGGTGGGGCGCGATGCGTGCGCAGGGATCGTGGCTCCCGCGGCCGAACGGCTGGGCGCAGATGAGGAGCGAGGGGAACAGAAACAGGGCCGACGGGCGGCCGTGTGCGGACGTGGGGGTTCGCATGGGCAAGGGCAGCGGCGGGGGAGATCCGACCCTAACGCCTGTCATGTTCAGTGTTTGTAAGTCGCTACATCTCGCATGCATCGACATCGCAGGCTGTGACATGCCGCTCGCGTAAGATTTGCCGATGAGCCCGGCCAAGACCCCCCAGGCGCGCGTGACCGAACTGCGCCAGCAGCTGGATAACGCCAGCTACCGCTACCACGTCCTCGATGAGCCCAATATTCCCGATGCGGAATACGACCGCCTGCTGCGCGAGCTGGACGAGCTGGAGGCCGCCCACCCCGAGCTGGTGACGCCCGATTCGCCGACCCAGCGCGTCGGCGCGGTGGCCTCGGGCCGCTTCGCCGAGGTGCGCCACGCGCTGCCGATGCTGTCGCTGGGCAACGCCTTCGACGACGCCGAGGTGGAGGACTTCGTGCGGCGCATCGCCGAGCGGCTGGGCCGGCGCACCTTGAAGTTCTCGGCCGAGCCCAAGCTCGATGGCCTGGCGATCAGCCTGCGCTACGAGCAGGGCGTGTTCGTGCAGGGCGCCACGCGCGGCGACGGCACCACCGGTGAGGACGTCACGGCCAATCTGCGGACGGTGCGGGCCATTCCGCTGCGGTTGCGTGTGGCGGGAATGGGGAATGGGGAATCGGGAATCGGGAAAGGCAAGAGCGGAGCTGCTTCTGCCATTCCCCATTCTCCATTCCCCATTCCCAGCGTCCTGGAAGTCCGCGGCGAGGTGTATATGCCGCGGGCGGCGTTCGAGGCCTATAACGAACAGGCGCGCCTGCATGGTGGCAAGGTGCTGGCCAATCCGCGCAATGGCGCGGCCGGTTCGCTGCGCCAGCTCGATGCGCGCATCACCGCGCAGCGGCCGCTGGCGTTCTATGCCTACGGCGTCGGCGAGGTCGAGGATGGCGCGCTGCCGGACACGCACTCGGGCACGCTGCAGCGCCTGCGCGAATGGGGCTTCCCGGTCAGCGACCTGTCGCAGGTGGTCGAAGGCGCCGAGGGGCTGTTGCGCTACTACCGCGAGATCGGGCAAAAGCGCGATTCGCTGCCGTTCGACATCGACGGGGTGGTCTACAAGCTGGACGACGTGGCCGGCCAGCGCGAGATGGGCTTCGTCTCGCGCGCGCCGCGCTGGGCGCTTGCGCACAAGTATCCGGCGCAGGAACAGGCCACCACGGTGGAGGACATCGAGATCCAAATCGGTCGCACCGGCGCGGCCACGCCGGTCGCACGCCTGGCGCCGGTGCAGGTGGCCGGGGTCACCGTCACCAACGCCACCCTGCACAACGCCGACCAGATCGCGCGCCTGGACGTGCGCGTGGGCGATGCGGTGATCGTGCGCCGCGCCGGCGACGTGATCCCGGAGGTGGTCAGCGTGATCCTCGAGCGCCGTCCCGCCGGCACCGCGCCCTGGCAGATGCCGGCGCAGTGCCCGGTGTGCGGCTCGGACATCGTGCGCGAGGAGGGCGCGGCGGTGTGGCGCTGCTCGGGCGAGCTCAGCTGCCCGGCCCAGCGCAAGGAAGCCATCCACCACTTCGTCTCGCGCCGGGCGATGGACGTGGACGGGCTGGGCGAGAAGTTCATCGAGGTGCTGGTCGATGCCGGCGTGGTCCAGGGCGTGGCCGACCTCTACACGCTCGACCTGGATCAGTTGCTGCAGCTGCGCCTGGTCACCGGTGCCGAGACGCCGGAGGGCTTCCTGCGCGAGGCGCGCGAGCATCTGGCCGCCGGCGCGTACGCGAAGCTGGAGGCCACGCTCGCCCGCGTGCGTGGCGATGCGGAGGCAGTGCCGGAGACCTGGCAGGCCGACCTGCTGCGCGCCGGCCTGCCGGCCTTCGACTGGAATCGCAAGAAGATCGCGACCAAGTGGGCCGAGAACCTGGTCGCCGCGCTGGAGGCCAGCAAGCGCACGACCCTGGAGCGCTTCCTGTTCGCCCTGGGCATCGAACATGTCGGCGAGAGCACGGCCAAGGCGCTGGCGGCGTGGTTCGGCGACCTGGAGCTGGTGCGCAGGCTGCCCTGGCCCGTGTTCAAGCGCGTGCCGGACATCGGCGGCGAGGTGGCGCGCGCGCTGGGGCGCTTCTTCGAACAGTCCGGCAACCAGCAGGCCATCGACGACCTGCTGGCGCGCGGGGTGGAGATGGTCGACAGCCATCCGCCCAGCGCGCTGCTGCGCGAAGGCCTGGACCTGGCCACGCTGCTGGTCGACCTGGAGATCCCCAAGCTGACCCGGATCCGCGCCACCGCGCTGGCCGCGGCGATGCCGCAGGTCGCGCAGATCCTCGCGGCCGACCAGGACGCGCTGGTCGCCGCCGGCCTGCCCAAGGACACCGCCGCCGCCTTGGTCGAATGGCGCGACGCGGACGACCACGCCCACCTGCTGCAGGCCACTGGCGAGGCCCTGGCGCGCCTGGACGCGATCACGCCCCAGGCCAGCGCGATCCAGGCCGGGCCGCTGACCGGCCAGACCGTGGTGCTCACCGGAAGCCTGGAATCGATGACCCGCGACGAGGCCGGCGCCCGGCTGGAGGCGCTCGGCGCCAAGGTCGCCGGCAGCGTGTCGAAGAAGACCGCCTTCGTGGTCGCCGGCAGCGAGGCCGGTTCCAAGCTGACCAAGGCGCAGGACCTGGGCATCGAGGTCTGGGACGAGGCGCGGCTGATCGCCTTCCTGGACCAGCACGCGTGAGCTGGCAGCCCAGCGCCCGCCCGGAGGTGCTGCGCCTGCGCGCCCGGCTCAACGCCCAGGTGCGCGCGTTCTTCGCCCAGCGCGAGGTGCTGGAGGTCGAGACGCCGGTGCTGTCCCAGGCCGGCAACACCGAGCCCAACATCGACAGCTTCACGACCGCGTTCAGCGGCCATGTCAGCGCCGGCGCGCGCACGCGCTGGCTGCGCACCTCGCCCGAGTACCCGCTCAAGCGCCTGCTCGCCGCCGGCATCGGCGACTGCTACGAACTGGGCCGCGTGTTCCGCAACGGCGAGGCCGGCGGCCGCCACAACCCCGAGTTCACCATGCTCGAGTGGTATCGGGTGGGCTGGGACCACCGGCGCCTGGCGCAGGAGACGGTCGAGCTGGTGCGCCTGGCCCTGGCCCTGGTCGATCGCCAGGCGCGCGTGGACGAGCTGACCTACCGCGAGCTGTTCCTGCGCGGCCTGCGGCTGGACCCGTTCAGCGCCACGCTGGAACAGCTGCAGGCGCCGCTGGCGTCGGTGCGCATCGACGGCGAAGGGCTCACCCGCGACGACTGGCTGGACCTGCTGATCACCCACCACCTGCAGCCGGCGTTCGCGGCCGACTGCATCACCATCGTGCATGACTGGCCGGCCAGCCAGGCCGCCCTGGCCAGGCTGCGCCCGGGCGACCCGCCGGTGGCCGAGCGCTTCGAGCTGTACCTGGGCGCGGTCGAGCTGGCCAACGGCTACCACGAGTTGCGCGACGCGGCCGAGCAGGGCGCACGCTTTACCGGCGACCAGCGGCGCCGGGCCGAACGCGGTCTGGTGCAGCCGCCGCAGGACCGCCTCTTGCTAGAGGCCCTGCCCCTCATGCCACACTGCGCCGGCGTGGCGGTAGGCATCGACCGGTTGCTGATGGCGATGCTGGGGACGGCGAGCATCGCCGACGTGCTGGCCTTCGATTTCGCACGGGCCTGACACACCAAAGGCATACACGGATCGTAAACAGGTCACTATGCTGGCATGCAGTGCTCGCAGGGAGTCGAAGCTTGCGTATCGCTCAGGGGAATGTCGTGTCCATCCGTCGTGTGCTGCAGGCCGGGCTTCCGGGAACCGCCGCCTTGATGCTGTCCGCCTGCGGCAGCGTGGGCTGGATGTTCGGCGGCCACGAGGCGCCGCCAGGCGAGGTACCGGTGGAGCACTTCAGCTGCGAGTCCAAGGACCAGAACCTGAAGTATTGCGACGTGGACACCTCGGCCGGCGTGCGCCTGACCCGGCAGGTGTCCAACATGCCGTGCATCAAGGGCCGTACCTGGGATTACGGCCGCTTCGGCGTCTGGGTCGACCATGGCTGCCGCGGCGAGTTCATCAGCGGCGCCGGCGATGACGACGGTGGCGAGTTCGACCTGCGCCACAAGGTGCTGCGCTGCGAGTCGCAGGACCAGCAGCGCCGCCGCTGCGATGCGCAGGTGACCAGCCCGCCGGCCACGCTGCTGCGCCAGCTCTCCGACACCGCCTGTAAGGAAGGCAGCACCTGGGGCTGGGACGCGCAGGGCGTGTGGGTCGATGGCGGATGCCGGGGCCTGTTCCGGGTCCGATGAACCGCCACATCGGCGCGGGTAAAATGCGCCGATGAACGAGACCTTCGATTACGCCCGCTACGACCGCATCCGGCCCCTGCTGTGGACCGGCGATGCCCTGCAGCTGCTCGACCAGCGCAAGCTGCCCTTCGTCGTAGAACACCTGACCTGCGGCACCAGCGACGAGGTCGCCGCGGCGATCCACGCGCTGGCCGTGCGCGGCGCGCCGGCGATCGGCATCGCCGCAGCCTGGGGCACGGTGCTGGCCGGGCGCGCCATCGAGGCCGCCGACGGCGCCGAGGCCGCGCTGAAGCTCGAACCGGCCCTGCAGCGCCTCAACGCCGCCCGCCCCACCGCGGTCAATCTGGCCTGGGCGCTGGCGCGCATGCGCCGTGCGTTGCAGCCCGCCGGCGCCGACTGGCGCGCCGTGCTGGAGCGCGAGGCGCAGGCCATCGCCAGCGAGGACCTGGCCGCCAACCGCCACATGGGCGAGCTGGGCGCGGCACTGATCGGCGAAGGCAGCGGCGTGCTGACCCATTGCAACACCGGCTCGCTGGCCACCGCCGGCTTCGGCACCGCGCTGGGCGTGATCCGCGCCGGCGTGGCGCAGGGCCGCATCGGCAAGGTCTTCGCCGACGAGACCCGCCCCTGGCAGCAGGGCGCGCGCCTGACGGTGTGGGAGCTGCAGCAGGACGGCATCGACGCCACCCTGATCGCCGACTCGGCCGCCTCGCACCTGATGAAGACCGGCGCGGTGCAGTGGGTGGTGGTCGGCGCCGACCGCATCTGCGCCAACGGCGATACCGCCAACAAGATCGGCACCTATCAGCTGGCCATCGCCGCGCGCCACCATGGCCTGAAGTTCATGGTGGTCGCGCCGTCCTCGACCGTGGACATGGACACGCCCAGCGGCGAGCTGATCGAGATCGAGGAACGCGATCCGGGCGAGCTGCACGGCATCGGCGGCGTGCGCACCGTGGCCGAGGGCATCAAGGCCTGGAACCCCGTGTTCGACGTCACGCCGGGCAGCCTGATCGATGCCATCGTCACCGAGAAGGGCGTGGTCGAGCGGCCCACCACCGAGAAGATGCGCGCCGCCTTCGGCTAAAGAACGCGACCGGGGCTTGCGATGCGCCCGCGCAAGGCCTTGGGCGCGGTCGCCGCAGGCTCGCGCGCAAGGCCCGCTTCCGCGCGCAAGTGATTGATTCTTGGCGCTTCCCGGTACGCATCGGGGGGCGGGCGCGTGTTACAATTTCAAGGTTGAAATCCCCTCCGAAACCAGCCTGCCGCGCCGTTGGCGGCCAGGCCTGTTTCGGCCCGATGTACCGAACACAAGCACGGACCTCGAATGGCTGATCTCGCCAAGGAAATCATCCCCGTCAACCTCGAAGACGAGATGCGCAAGAGCTACCTCGATTACGCCATGAGCGTGATCGTGGGCCGCGCCCTCCCGGACGTCCGGGACGGCCTGAAGCCGGTGCATCGCCGCGTGTTGTACGCGATGAACGAACTGGGCGCGCACAGCAACAAGCCGTACTACAAGTCCGCGCGCATCGTCGGCGACGTGATCGGTAAGTACCACCCGCACGGCGACCAGTCGGTGTACGACACGCTGGTGCGCATGGCCCAGCCGTTCTCGCTGCGCTACCTGCTGGTGGACGGGCAGGGCAACTTCGGTTCGGTCGATGGCGACTCGGCCGCGGCGATGCGTTACACCGAGGCGCGCATGTCGCGCCTGACCCACGAGCTGATGGCCGACATCGATAAGGAAACCGTCGATTTCGTGCCCAACTACGACGAGAAGGAGCTGGAGCCGTCGGTGATGCCGACGCGCTTTCCGAACCTGCTGGTCAACGGCTCGGCCGGCATCGCGGTGGGCATGGCGACCAACATCCCGCCGCACAACCTGTCCGAGGTGGTCGACGGCCTGATCGCGCTGATCGACAACCCGCTGATCGACATCGATGCGCTGATGGACTACATCCCGGGGCCGGACTTCCCGACCGCGGGCATCATCAACGGCACCGCCGGCATCATCGCCGGCTACCGCACCGGCCGCGGCCGCGTGCGCATGCGCGCCAAGGCCGAGGTCGAGGTCGACGACCGCACCGGGCGCGAGGCGATCATCGTCACCGAGATCCCCTACCAGGTGAACAAGGCGCGGCTGATCGAGAAGATCGCCGAGCTGGTCAAGGAGAAGAAGCTCGAGGGCATCAGCGAGCTGCGCGACGAGTCCGACAAGGACGGCATGCGCATCTACATCGAGGTCAAGCGCGGCGAATCGGCCGAGGTGGTCCTCAACAACCTGTATTCGCAGACGCCGATGGAATCGGTGTTCGGCATCAACATGGTCGCCCTGGTCGACGGCCGCCCGCAGCTGCTGAACCTCAAGCAGATGCTGGAGGCCTTCGTGCGCCATCGCCGCGAGGTGGTGACCCGCCGCACGATCTTCGAACTGCGCAAGGCCCGCGCCCGCGCCCACATCCTCGAAGGCCTGACCGTCGCGTTGGCCAACATCGATGAGATGATCGAGCTGATCAAGACCTCGGCCAACCCGAACGAGGCGCGCGAACGCATGCTCGCCAAGACCTGGGAGCCGGGCCTGGTGGGTTCGCTGCTGGCCGCCTCCGGCGCCGAGGCCTCGCGTCCGGAAGACCTGCCCAGGGGCGTGGGCTTCATCGACGGCCGCTACCAGCTGACCGAGGTCCAGGCCACGCAGATCCTGGAAATGCGCCTGCACCGCCTGACAGGCCTGGAGCAGGAAAAGCTCACCGAGGAGTACCGCCAGCTGCTGGACACCATCGCCGGGCTGATCCGTATCCTGGAAAACCCCGACGTGCTCAAGGAAGTCATCCGCGAGGAGCTGCTGAACGTCAAGGCCGAGTTCGGCGATGCGCGCCGTAGCGAGATCCGCCAGAGCGAGGAAGACCTGGACATCCTGGATCTGATCGCCCCGGAAGACATGGTGGTCACCCTGAGCCACGCCGGCTACGCCAAGCGCCAGCCGGCCAGCAGCTACCGCGCGCAGAAGCGCGGCGGCCGCGGCCGCAATGCGGCCACGACCAAGGACGAGGATTTCATCGACCAGCTGTGGCTGGTCAACACCCACGACACGCTGCTGACCTTCACCAGCAAGGGCCGCGTGTTCTGGCTGGCCGTGCACCAGCTGCCCGAGGCCGGGCCGAACGCGCGCGGCCGCCCGATCATCAACTGGATCCCGCTGGAAGGCGATGAGAAGGTGCAGGCGGTGCTGCCGGTACGCGAGTACGCGCAGGGTCGCTACGTGTTCTTCGCCACCCGCAACGGCACGGTCAAGAAGACCCCGCTGACCGAGTTCGCCTTCCGCCTGGCGCGCGGCAAGATCGCCATCAACCTGGACGAGGGCGATGCGCTGGTCGGCGTGGCGCTGACCGACGGCGAGCGCGACGTGCTGCTGTTCGCCTCCAACGGCAAGGCCGTGCGCTTCGGCGAGGAGGCGGTGCGCTCCATGGGCCGTACCGCCACCGGCGTGCGCGGCATCAAGCTGGCCAAGGGCGAGGACGTGGTCAGCCTGATCGTGGCCGAGCGCGCGGCCGGCGCCGGCGCCGAGTCGGAGGACGAGTCCACCGACGAGGTGGCCGAGTCCAATGATGAGACCGTGCTGGAGACCATCCAGGACGAATCGGGCTGCTACATCCTCACCGCCACCGAGAACGGCTACGGCAAGCGCACTCCGCTGGCCGACTACCCGCGCAAGGGGCGCGGCACCCAGGGCGTGATCGGCATCCAGACCAACGAGCGCAACGGCAAGCTGGTCGGCGCGCTGCTGCTGGGCAATACCGACGAGGTGATGCTGATCTCCGACGGCGGCACGCTGGTGCGCACGCGCTCGACCGAGATCTCCTGCGTGGGCCGCAACACCCAGGGCGTGACCCTGATCCGCTTGTCCAAGGGCGAGAAGCTGCAGGCCATCGAGCGTCTGGACGCCTCGCTGGAGGAGGAAGAGGACGCGATGGCGGCCGACGCCAGCACCGAAGCGCCGCCGCCTTCGCCTGCCGGCTGAGCCGGCAGAGCGGCCGGCGGCGCGGTTCACCGACCGCACCGCCGCCAGCGCTTCATCCTCCAGCGGCCGCGCCCTTAAAGGTGCGGCCGCTTCGTTTTTGTGGGAGCAACGGTCTTTCCGATTAAGTCACGGCCTGTTTGTAGAGCGGAGCTTGCTCCGCTGCTCTTCGTCTGGTTCATGGGAAAGCCCCAGCGGAGCAAGCTCCGCTCTACAGGGGGCGCCGCGCTTGTGGTCATTTTTGGCCGACGGCGGCGATGAGGCTCTACCGGTTCAGCCCATCGCCGATTGCCCCAAAAGCCACAAATCGCAGCACCGGCCCACATCGGCGCCCTCTATACTCCCGCGCAAAACCGGCTGAAGGGACTGGTGTTGCATGGAGAGTATCCAGGGTCGCGGCGCGCTGTCGCCGCAACGTGTCGCCGCGCAGGACGCGCCTTCTTCGATCCGGTCGCGACCGTCGCGCCGCCCCTGGCGTGCAGCCCTGCTGGCCGGCGCCTTCGCGCTGCTCGCCCTGACCGGCTGCGACCGCAACAAGACCGGCGATCTGCCGGCGGTGTCCGGCGAGGCGGTGCAGGCGCAGAAGGCCAGGTCCGTCGCCGGCTTCGGCCTGGTCAACGCCTATCCCGACCAGCACGAGGGCCAGGTGGCCATCGCGCTGGAATTCAGCCAGCCGCTGGTCGAGTCGCAGGACTTCGACAAGCTGATCCACGTCAGCGATGACAAGGGTGCGGTGGTCAGCGGCAGCTGGGTGCTGGATGAGCACGCGAAGATCCTGCGCTTCCCCTCGGTGGAGGCGGCGCGCGACTACACGGTCAAGATCGATGCGGGCCTGCTGGCCGCCGCTGGCGGCAGCCTGGGCAAGGCGGTCGAGCAGGTCGTGCACACCGGGCAGATCGAGCCGGCGGTGGCCTTCGCCTCGCAGGGCAGCGTGCTGCCGGCCAAGGACACCCGTGGCCTGCCGGTGGTGTCGATCAACGTGCCGGAAGTGGACGTGGAATTCCTGCGCGTGCGTGAATCGCAGCTGCCGCGCTTCTTCGCCCAGTACCAGCGCGGCGGCAGTCGCGGCGCCTGGTCGCTGGACGAGGACTACAGCCAGAACAAGCCGCTGGGCGAGCTGGCCGATTCGGTCTACCTCAACCGCTTCGTGCTGGGCGGCAAGCCCAACGAGCGCATGGTCAGCTATCTGCCGGTGCAGGACATCAAGCAGCTGCAGGAGCCGGGCCTGTACTTCGCGGTGATGAAGCGCGTGGGGCGCTACTCGGACCAGCTGCAGACCGCGTTCTTCAGCGTCAGCGACCTGGGGCTGCACGCGCGCGCCTACAAGGACACGCTGTTCGTCCATACCGCCTCGCTGGCCGACGGCAGCGCCACCGGCGGTGCGCAGCTGCGCGTGCTCGACGCCAAGGGCGAGACCGTGCTCAAGGGCGAGACCGACGGCAACGGCAACGCGCTGCTCAAGTACACGCTCAACGCCGGCCAGGTGCTGGTGGCCAGCCGCGGCAAGGACGTCACCCTGCTGCCGTTCAACCAGCCGGCGCTGGACCTGTCCGAATTCGTTGTGGCCGGGCGCGAGCAGGCCTGGTTCGACGTGTTCGCCTGGTCCGGCCGCGACCTCTATCGCCCCGGCGAAACGGTGCGCGTGTCGGCGCTGCTGCGCGACTTCGACGGCAAGCCGGTCAAGGCCGGGCAGCCGCTGTACCTGCGCCTGAAGCAGCCCGACGGCAAGATCTTCCGCGAGACCCGGCTGACCCCGGGCGAGCAGGGCTATTTCGCCTTCGAGCAGGCCATCCCGGTGGAGGCGCCGACCGGGCGCTGGCAGGTGGAGTTCCGCACCGATCCGGCCAGCGCGCAGGCGGTGCAGGGCATGACCCTGCGCATCGAGGAGTTCCTGCCCGAGCGCATGAAGCTGGACCTGTCCGCGCCGGAGATCCTCAAGCCCGGCCAGGGCCTGGCGCTGAAGGCCGACGCGGCCTATCTGTACGGCGCGCCGGCCGACGGCAACCGCTTCACCGCCAAGCTGGCCGTGGCGGTGGAGCAGCATCCGCTGGACAAGCTGCCGGGCTGGTTCTTCGGCGATGCCACGGTGCAGCTGCCCAAGGAGGCCAAGGACGTGGTCGATGCCACGTTCGACGCCAAGGGCCACTACGAGGACACGCTGTCGCTGCCCGACGAGGTCAAGCCGGTCACGCCGGTGGCGGCCATCGTCACCGGCAGCGTGTACGAAACCGGTGGACGCACGGTCAACCGCTCGCTCAAGCGCGTGCTGTGGCCGGCCGATGTGTTGGCCGGCGTGCGGCCGCTGTTCGACGACAAGGAGGGCTCGGCGGCCAACGGCACGGCGGGCTTCGAGATCGCGCGGTTCAACGCCGCCGGGGCACGCCAGCCGGGCAAGGGGCTGAAGGTCACCCTGGTGCGCGAGCGCCGCGACTACCACTGGACCCATGACGAGGACACCGGCTGGTCGTTCGACTACACCCAGCGCTTCGAGAACGTCGACACCAGGACCGTCGATGTCGGTGGCGATGCGGTGCGCGTGGACTTCCCGGTGGAGTGGGGCGGCTACCGGCTGGAGGTCTTCGACCCGGCCACCGGGCTGACCACGCGCCATCCGTTCACCGCCGGCTGGAGCTGGAACGACGACAACCGCGGCCTGGACGCGCGCCCGGACAAGGTCAAGCTGTCGCTGGACAAGACCGGCTACCGCGCCGGCGACACGCTCAAGGTCACGCTCACCCCGCCGCACGACGGCAAGGGCGTGCTGATGGTCGAGTCCGACCACATGCTCTACGTCAAGAACATCGAGGCCAAGGCCGGCAGCGTGTTCGAGATCCCGGTCACCCAGGACTGGGAACGCCACGACGTCTATGTGACCGCGCTGGTGTTCCGCGGCGGCAGCGCGCCGTCCAAGATCACCCCGGCGCGCGCGGTCGGCGTGGCGCACGTGCCGATGGACCGCAGCGCCCGGCGCGTGGCCGTGGGCCTGAAGGCGCCCGAGCAGATGAAGCCCGGCCAGGACCTGGCGGTGACGGTCAGCGTGCCGCAGCTGGCCGGCAAGGACGCGCATGTCACCGTCTCGGCGGTGGACGTGGGCATCCTCAACATCACCCGCTATCCAGTGCCCGACGCCACCGCGCACTTCTTCGCCCAGCGCCGCCTGGGCGTGGACAGCTACGACGTCTACGGCCGGGTGATCGAGAGCTACGAGGGCGACACGGCCAAGCTGCGCTTCGGCGGCGACATGGCGCTGGGCGCCTTGCCGCAGGCGCGGCGGCCGACCGCCAAGGTGCAGACCGTGGACCTGTTCGCCGGGCCGGTGAAGCTGGACGCCAAGGGCAACGCACGCGTGCTGCTCAAGGTGCCCGACTTCAACGGCACCCTGCGCGTGTCGGCGCTGGTCTACTCGGACGACCACTACGGCAGCCGCGACACCCAGACCCTGGTGCGCGCGCCGGTGGTGGCCGAGGCCAGCATGCCGCGCGTGCTGGCGCCGGGCGACCGCAGCATGGTCACCCTGGATGTGCAGAATTTCACCGGCAGGCCGGGCACCTTCCGCGTGCAGGTGGACGGCACCGGGCCGCTGGCCATCGGCGAGGGCAGCCGCAGCGTGTCGCTGGCCGACGGCGCCAAGACCACGCTGAGCTTCCCGCTGCAGGCGCGCGAGGGCTATACGACCGCGCAGGTGCGCGTGCGCGTGGACGGCGCGGCCGACGGCTTCAAGGTCGACCGCAGCTTCGACCTGCCGGTGCGCGCCGGCTGGCCCAGCGTGACCCGCACCGAGAGCCGGGTGATCGATCCGCTGGCGCCGGTGACGATGGGCGCGGGCTTCGCCGACGGGCTGATGCCCGATTCGGTGCGCGCGCGCATGGTGGTCAGCGCGCTGCCGCCGATTCCCTTCGCCGCCGCGCTGGAGGACCTGCTCAAGTACCCCTACGGTTGCATCGAGCAGACCACCAGCAAGGGCTACGCCGCCCTGGTGATGGACCAGGCCACCGCCGACCTGCTGGGCACCAAGGGGCTGGACCCGGCCAAGCGCCGCGAACGCATGGAGGGTGCCTTCGCCCGCATCGCCTCGATGCAGGTGGCCAACGGCAACTTCTCGATGTGGGGCGATGATGGCGACGTGGTGCCGTACATCACCCCGTACGTGGCCGACTTCCTGCTCGATGCGCGCGAAGGCGGCTTCGCCGTGCCCGACACGGTGCTGCAGAAGGCCCTGAACCGCCTCAGCGAGGACCTGCTGTCCGGCGGCAACCAGTTCTACGGGTCCAACTTCCGCGAGCACCTGCGCTTCGCCAACCAGGCCTATGCCGGCTACGTGCTGGCGCGCGTGGGCCGTGCGCCGCTGGGCACGCTGCGGGCGCTGTACGACAACGACCGGGGCAAGTCGATGACCGGCCTGCCGCTGGTGCAGCTGGGGCTGGCGCTGTCGCTGCAGGGCGACACCAAGCGCGGCGCACGCGCCATCGCGCTGGGCTTCGACAAGACCGGCGACCGGCCGGAGTGGCTGGGCGACTACGGCACCCGGCTGCGCGACGACGCGCTGATGCTGGCGCTGGTGCGCGAGCGCAAGCTGTCCAAACCCGAGTACGACGCGCGCGTGATCGCCCTGGGCCGCGAGCTGGACGAGCGCCGCAAGGCGCGCTGGTTCTATCTGAGCACGCAGGAGCAGGTGGCCATCGCGCGGCTGGGCAAGTCGCTGCTGGGCGATGCGCAGGCCAAGACGCTCGGCGGCACCTGGTCGGCCGACGGCGCCAGCGAGACGGTGCAGGGCCTGCGCCTGTTCGCGCGGAGCTTCGACATGGCCACCCTGGCCAAGGGCGTGAGCTTCGCTCCGCAGGGTCAGGCGCCGCTGTATGCCAGCCTGGAGATCGCCGGCGTGCCGCGTACCGCGCCGGCCGAGGACCAGTCGAAGATCGGCGTCACCCGGCGCTACTACGCCACCGACGGCAGCGAGTGGAAGGGTGGCACGCTGAAGGAGGGCGAGGCGCTGATCGTGGGCCTGCGCATCACCGCCGACACCGAGGTGCCCGACGCGCTGCTCACCGACCTGCTGCCGGCGGGGCTGGAGATCGAGAATTTCAACCTGTCCGACGCCAAGCAGTGGGCCGACGTGGTGGTCGATGGCATCACCCTCACCGAGCGCGGCGAGGCGGCCGAGGTCAAGCACGAGGAGTTCCGCGACGACCGCTACGTGGCCGCCCTGCGCCTGGGTCGCGGCGGCAGCGGCGCCAAGGTGTTCTACCTGGTCCGCGCCGTCACCCCGGGCACCTACACCGTGCCGCCGCCGCTGGTGGAGGACATGTACCGCCCCGACATCCGCGGCGTCGGCATCTCCACCCCGACCACGATCACGGTGGTGCAGCCGTGAGGCCTCTGCAGCGGCCAGCAATGGGTGTGATGCTGGCGGTCACGGCGGCAATGCCTTTGATCGCAAGAGCCGACTACGAAATCCCTCCGTTCGTCATGCCCCCGGCTTCGCAGTTGAAGGTGGCGAGCAAGATCGGCTTGCGGGAGCCTGTCAGTTTCAGAGGGCAGGAACAGGTATCGGGAGACCTCTTGGCCGAGTGGCAGCAGGTGGGTTCCAACGGAATCGAAGCAAGTTACTCGATTGTTCCTGATGCGCCTTCTGCGGCGCGCCTTCCCCATTTCGAGGGTTATGGCATCAGGGTGATCGATCTCAGCAACGGCGAGGCAGCCCTGGCGATGATGCTCGGCGATGCGCAGGCCCAGCGGCTGATACTGGATCGCCACATGAAGCGGGTCCGCATACACGGCACGTTCGTCATCACCGACTATGAGATGTCGGTCGAATGCGACGTCCCCTGGGCCAAGGCGCGCGTGCTTACAACCGAGCGGGCAAGTGCCGTGGCCGACGTGCCTGAGTTGGCAGGGCGTTGCTGAGCGCCTGTCCGCGCCAGTGCGTTCTCCGCTTTGATCGAGTCGCGGACTTTCCTTGTCTGATCGCACGCCAGATGAGTTCGGATGAACGCGTGGCGCTCTAAGCTCCCGCGTCTGAGGCAGCTCCTGCGCTGGACGGCCGTCGCTGTGCTGGTGGCGCTGCTGGTCCTGGACTTCGCTTTCCCGCCGCCGCTGCCCAAGGCGCGCGATACCAGCACGCTGGTGGTGGCACGCGACGGCACGCCGCTGCGGGCGTTCGCCGATCGCGACGGGGTGTGGCGCTATCCGGCCTCGCCCGAGGGCGTCTCGCCGCTGTACCTGCAGGCGCTGCTGACCTATGAGGACCGCTGGTTCTGGCGGCATCCGGGCGTCAATCCGTGGGCGCTGCTGCGCGCGGGCGGGCAGATGCTGCGGCGCGGGCAGATCGTCTCGGGCGGCTCGACGCTCACCATGCAGGTCGCGCGCATCCTCGACCCGCACACGCGCACACCCTGGGGCAAGGCCAAGCAGCTGCTGCGCGCCCTGCAGCTGGAGGCGCACCTGAGCAAGCGGCAGATCCTCGACCTGTACCTGGAGCGCGCCCCGTTCGGCGGCACCATCGAGGGCGTGGAGGCCGCCAGCTGGGCCTACCTGGGCAAGCCGGCCGCGCGGCTGTCGCATGCCGAGGCCGCGCTGCTGGCGGTGCTGCCGCAGTCGCCCAGCCGGCTGCGTCCGGACCGCCACCCGCAGGCCGCGCGGGCGGCGCGCGACAAGGTGCTGGCGCGCATGGTCGCCCTGGGCGTGTGGACCCAGGCGCAGGTGGACGATGCCCGCATCGAACCGGTGGTCGCGCGCGCCCTGCAGCCGCCGCTGAGCGCGGCGCTGCTGGCCGAGCGTCTGCACCAGCAGCAGCCGCGCGCCGCGCGCATCGTCTCCACGCTGGACGCCGACCTGCAGCGCACGCTGGAACAGCGCGTCACCGCCTACTTCTCCAACCTGCCCGAGCGCACCTCGGCGGCGCTGCTGGTGGTGGACAACACGACGATGGAGGCACGCGCCTACGTGGGCTCGGTGCAGTTCGGCGACGACAAGCGCCTGGGGCACGTGGACATGGTGCAGGCCTGGCGTTCGCCGGGCTCGACGCTCAAGCCCTTCCTGTACGGGCTGGCGCTGGACGATGGGCTGATCCACTCGGAGAGCCTGCTGATCGATGCGCCGCAGGGCTTCGGCGGCTACCGGCCAGGGAACTTCGATGCCGCCTTCAACGGGCCGGTCGGCGCGGCCGAGGCCCTGCGCCTGTCGCTCAACGTGCCGGCGGTGGACGTGCTGGACCACGTCGGCCCGGCGCGCTTCGCCGCGCGGCTGGCCAACGGCGGCGTCGCGCTGCGCTTCCCGCGCGGGGCGATGCCCAACCTGGCGATGATCCTGGGCGGCACCGGCGCGCGCCTGGAGGACCTGGTCGGCGCGTTCGCCGCATTCAACCGCGACGGGCTGGCCGGGCGCGTGCGCTATCGCCCGGAAGACCCGGTGTCCGACCGTCGGCTACTCTCGCCCGGCGCGGTCTGGATCATCCGCCAGGTGCTGCAGGACAACCCGCGTCCCGGCGAGAGCGTGGGCACCTTCGACACCGGCGGCCGCCCGCGCGTGGCCTGGAAGACCGGCACCAGCTACGGCTACCGCGACGCCTGGGCGATCGGCGGCACGCGCCGCTACACGGTCGGCGTGTGGGTCGGCCGGCCCGACGGCACGCCGCTGCCGGGCCAGTACGGGGCGGTGACCGCGCTGCCGCTGATGTTCGAGGTGATCGACAGCCTGCCGCGCAGCCGCGGCGACGCGGCGGCCGTGGCGCCGCCGGCCAATGTGGCCCAGGTCGAGGTGTGCTGGCCGCTGGGCCTGCCGCCCGACCCGCAGGCGCCGCAGCTGTGCCAGCGCCGGCTGCAGGCCTGGACGCTGGACGGCAACGTGCCGCCGACCTTCGCCGAGCGCGACGCGCGGCTCTGGCGCGCCGGGCGGGAGAGCTTCCTGCGCGATGCCGCCAGCGGCCAGCGTCTGTCGGCCGAATGCACCCGGCCGCATGCGGCGCAGGAGGCGAGCATTGCGCGCTGGCCGGCGCTGGCCTCGCCCTGGCTGAGCGTGGCCGAACGCCGCGCCGCCCAGCTGCCGCCGCTGGCGCCGGACTGCGCGCCGGATGGACGCGAGGCCAGCGCCGCGCTGCGCATCGAGGGCCTCAACGACGGCGCCACGCTGGCGCGTGCGCCGGGCAGCGACAAGCCGGCCAGCGTGCGCCTGCGCGCCCTGGGCACCGAGACAGAGGTGCAGTGGCTGCTCGACGGGCGCTGGATCGGCCTGACCCGTGGCGCGCACAGCTTCGAGCACGGCTTCGAGCAGCCGGGCGAGCACACGCTGACCGCGCTGGCCGACAGCGGCGCGTGGAGTACGCTGCGGTTCCGTGTGCTGCGGTAGGGAAGCAGGGGGCAGGGGTCAGGGGTCAGGGCCGGAGCTGGTCGTCCGGGCGCGCACTCCGGGATTTGGGGTATGTCCTAAAGCAAACGCCGGGCGATGCCCGGCGTCTGTGTGCGAAGTCAATTTGCTTGCAGGAGGTGCTTGCTGAAACCAGAGGCGGCGATACGCTTTGCCTCTGGCCTCTGGCCTCTGGCCTCTGGCCTCTGGCCTCTGGCCTCTGGCCTCTGGCCTCTGGCCTCTGGCCTCTGGCCTCTGGCCTCTGGCCTCTGGCCCCAGCTTTACTTCCCGATCCACCCTTCCAGCATGTCCGCGAACTCATCGGCATGCTCTTCTTCCTGCTCCAGGATGCGCTCGAGGATGCGCTTGGTGGTGGTGTCCTTGTCGCCGATGTAGTTGATCATCTGGCGGTAGCTGTCGATGGCGATGCGCTCGGCGATCAGATTCTCCTTGACCATGTCGCGCAGGTCGCTGCCTTCCTTGTACTCGGCGTGCGAGCGCGCGGTCAGGGTGTCGGGGTTGAGGTCCGGCTCGCCGCCGAGCTGAACGATGCGCTCGGCCAGCATGCCGGCGTGGTCCTGCTCCTGCTTGGCGTGCTCCAGGAACTCGGCCTTGACCGCGTCGGCCAGCATGCCCTTGGCCATGAAGTAGTGGCGGTAGTAGCGCAGCACGCACACGTATTCGGTGGCCAGCGCCTCGTTGAGCAGCTTGACGACTTCCTTGCGGTCGGCCGTATAGGAATCGGTGATCGCGCCGTCCTCGAGCTTCTTGCGCGCATTGGCGCGCAGGGTCTCGCGATCGGCCAGGTCGGCGGCCGAGGTGTGGTTGAACTTGGTGGCTGATGTCTTGGACATTGGCTTGCCTCGCTTGATGGATGTGCGGTGGGAAGGATCAGTCGGGAAGGTGTTGCAGCACGTAGTCGGCGGAGGAGACCTCGAACGCACCGGGCTCCTCGACCCAGAGTTGCTTGACCACGCCGTCCTCGGCGTAGAGCGCGTAGCGCCTGGAGCGCAGGCCCATGCCCTGCGCGCCCAGGTCCAGCTCCAGGCCCAGCGCGCGTGCGAAGTCGCCGCTGCCGTCGGCCAGCAGCTGCAGCCCTTCGGGCACGTGCAGCGATTCGCCCCAGGCCTTCATCACGAACGCGTCGTTGACCGACACGCAATACACCTCGATGCCGCGCTTGCGGAATGCGTCGAAGTGCTCGATGAAGCCAGGCAGATGGCGCGCCGAACAGGTCGGGGTGAAGGCGCCCGGGACCGCGAACAGCACCACCTTGTGCGCGCCGAACAGGGTCGGGGTGTCGACCTTCTCCACGCCCTGGCGGATGCGGGTCAGGATGACTTCGGGAATGGGATCGCCGATCTGGATCGTCATGGGAGCCTGGAGGCGCGGGAGGGCGGCCGTGTGAACCGTACCCTAGGCAGGGCCGTGGGAAGGCGGCGTCAAAACCCTTGAAAAGCCGCGTGCGGCGCTTATCTGTTGGTCACGGAGGCCACGGGCCCCTGCCGCACGCACGTCGCGTCTGCGGCCATCCAATCGGAGACATTCATGATGAATTTCGTGCGCTATCAAGGCTGGCCCGTCCGCCCCGGCCAGCTCGAACTGGGACGCGTGTTGGACCGCTTCGCGCAGGCCGGCCAGGCCGCCACCGACAGCGTGGGCTGGACCCCGCGCGTGGACGTGAAGGAAGAGGCCAACCGCTTCGTGATCTTCGCCGACCTGCCGGGCGTGGACCTGGAGGCGATCGAGGTGCAGATGGACAAGAACGTCCTGAGCATCCGCGGCGAGCGTGCCGCGCCGCAGGCCGGCGAGGACGCCCGCTTCACCCGTCAGGAGCGTCGCCACGGCGCGTTCGCGCGCAGCTTCACCCTGCCGGACACCGCCGACGCCGAGGGCATCGTCGCCACCGGTCGCAACGGCGTGCTGGAAGTGGTGATCCCCAAGCGGCCCGAGGCCGCGCCGCGTCGCATCCAGGTCGGGTCGATCCAGTAACCTGTACCCCGGCCCGCGTCATGACGCGGGTCCCATGAACCGGTCGCGATGCGGTGTTGACCGCATCGTGGCCAGGATCGGGCCCGCGGCTGCCAAGCCGCGGGCTTTCTTGCGGAGGTACGATGGAATTCAAGGACTACTACCAGACGCTTGGCGTGGAACCCACGGCCGGCGAGGCGGAGATCAAGACCGCCTACCGCCGCCTGGCGCGCAAGTACCACCCCGACGTCAGCAAGGAGGCCGATGCCGAGGAGCGCTTCAAGGCGGTCAACGAGGCCTACGAGGCCCTGCGCGATCCGGAGAAGCGCGCGGCCTACGATCAGCTGCGCGCGCGCGGCTATCGGCCCGGGCAGGAATATCAGCCGCAGGACTTCGGCGGCGGCTACGGCGGCCAGGGCTTCGACTTCGAGGAAGTCTTCGGCAGCGCCGGCGGCGGCGGTGCCGGCTTCAGCGATTTCTTCGAGAACCTGTTCGGCCAGCGCGCACGCGGCGGTCCGGGCTTCCGCAGCGGCCAGGCGCCGCGCGGCGATACCCGCGCCAAGCTGTCGGTGCCGCTCAAGGCGGTCTACGAGGGCAGCAGCATCCGCGTGACCGTCAACGGCAAGCAGCTGGACGTGCGCGTGCCCAAGGGCATCAAGCCCGGCCAGGCGATCCGCCTGAGCGGGCAGGGCAACGGCGGCGGCAACCTGCTGCTGGAGATCGAGTACGCGGCCGATCCGCAGTTCGAAGTGGACGGGCGCAACATCATCCACGTCCTGCAGGTCACGCCCTGGCAGGCGGCGCTGGGCGCCACGGTGAGCGTGCCGACGCTGGGCGGTTCGGTCGAGCTGAAGATCCCGCCGGACTCCGACGCCGGGCGCAAGCTGCGCCTGCGCGGCCGCGGCCTGCCGGGTCCGCCCGATGGCGACCAGATCGTGGAGTTGGAGATCACCGCGCCACGCGCGGTCACCGAGGCCCAGCGCAAGGCCTACGAGAAGCTGGCCAAGGCCTTCGCCGACAGCTGACCCACGCCCGGCGTCGAGCCAGAATGCGAAACGGGCGCCTCAGGGCGCCCGTTTCGTGTTTCGCGATGGCCGGCCGGCGTCAGGCGGCCGAGGTCGGCGGCTGACGCGCGGCGCTGAGGATGCGCTCGATGACCTCGGACAGTTCGTCCTCGGAGAAGGGCTTGGTCAGATAGGCCTTGGCCCCCTGGCGCATGCCCCACATGCGGTCGGTGTCCTGGTCCTTGGTGGTCACCAGGATCACCGGGATGTGCTTGGTGGTGGGCTCGCGGCTGAGCTGGCGGGTGGCCTGGAAACCGTTGAGGTTGGGCATCACCACGTCCATCAGGACCATGTCGGGCAGCTCGCGCTTGGCCACCTCGACCCCCTGCACCCCATCCTCGGCGGTAATCCACGTGTGTCCCAGCTTTTCCACGATGCGCTGGATGCCCAGCAGCTGCGACGGTGAATCGTCGACGATGAGAATGCGCGCCATACCCTGTGTCCTGACCTGTCCCCTGCGCAGGATTGTAGAGGCCTTTGGTGGCGCTGCGTAGGCGGCGCGCACCGTCAATCCGCATGCCTTCTGCCGTCCATCCGCGGCCGCGACCCGCAGCGTGATCGCGCTCACGGAATCCTTTCGGGAGAGAGCCGGTTCAACGGTGCGCGAGGGCGCTCATTCCAGCATCCATTCCACAGCCTCTTGCTTCACCGACTCGCAACAGGCCTGCACGCGCCGCACGCCGTCCAGGAAGTGGGGCGCCTGCTCGTGCCGGGCCAGCGCAGCGGCGTCGGCCCAGCGCTCCAGCAGAAAGAAACGCCCGGCCTTCTGCGGAGCGCGGGCCACGCGATAGTCCAGACAGCCAGCTTCAAGGAGGCTGGCTGCGCGCAGCGTGGACAGCACTTTGCGCAGTTCCTCCTCGCGGCCCTTGGCGGCCTGGAGCGTGACGATGAGATCGATCCGCGCCATGTCAATCGTGCCGCTGCGCAGAGACCTGGACCGCGGGCCGTGCGAGGCGACGCGACAGCCACCACAGCGGTCCCAGCGCCAGCGCCGCCAGGACGACGCCGGCCCAGGGCGTCCCTGCCAGTTGCTGGCGTGCCACCAGCGCGCTGCCCAGCGCCTCGCCCAGGGTGATGCCGAGGTTGAAGGCGGCGATGTTCAAAGCCGAGGCGAAGTCCAGCGCATGTGGCGTCCAGCGCTGCGCGGTGTCCAGCATGCCGGCCTGGCAGCCCGGCGACAGGCCGAACGCCAGCACGCCCCAGGCGAACAGCAGCGGCACCATGGCCCACTGCCATGGCAAGGACAACGCCAGCGTCGCGAGCACAAGCACCACGCCCACCAGCATGCGCTGCAACGCCAGCGGCCAGCCCAGGCGCGCTGCCCAGCGTCCACCGGCGAGATTGCCCACCAGCGTCGCGACCCCGAACACCACCAGCAACAGGTTGGCGGTGTGCACGCTGAAGCCGGTGATGCCGGTCAGGATCGGGGTGATGAAGGTAAAGGCGGCGAAGCTGGCGCCGAAGCCGCACACGGTGACCGCCATCATCGCCAGGATCGGCAAGCAGCGCAGTGCGGCCAACTGCGCGCGCGCATTGCCCGCCGCCGGCGTGCCCAGCACCGGCACCCAGCGCGCCGTGGCCAGCCAGGCCAACGCCGCCAGTGCCGCGACGGCGAAGAACGGCAGCCGCCAGCCCAGGACGTTGCCGATCAGACTGCCCAGCGGCACGCCGATCACCATGGCCAGGGTCAACCCGGCGAACATCAAAGAGATCGCGCGACTGGCTTGGCCCGGCGGCGCCAGGCGTGCGGCGACCGTGGCGCCGATGGCGAAGAAGCTGCCATGGGCCAGGGCCGTGAGCACGCGTCCGGCCAGCAGCATCGCGTAGTGGGCTGCCAGTGCCGACACCAGGTTTCCGGCCAGAAACACCGCCACCAGGGCCAGCAGCAGCGGCTTGCGCGGAACGCGCGCCGATAGCAGCACGATGAGCGGCGTGCCGATGGCCAGGGCCAGGGCATACACCCCGACCAGCCCACCGGCGCGGGCCAGCGGCACGCGCAGATCGCCGGCGATGGCCGGCAGCACACCGACCACGACGAACTCGGCCACGCCGATGGCGAAGGCGGTCGCGGCCAGCGCCCAGATGCCGGAATGGATGCGCTGGGGATCGCTCATGCGCGGCCCGCCGCGTGCAAGGCCAGGGTCTGGTCCGTCTCGACCGTGGCACCGGCCACGCCGACCGCGCCGATCGGATGACCGTGTTCGTCGTGCAGCACCACGCCGCCGCCGAAGCTGATCAGGCCGCCATTGGTCGCTTCGAGTGTGTAGATCGCGCCGCCCGGCTGGGCGGCGGCGCCCAGCGTCAGGCTGTCAGTGCGGAACAGCGCGGCGGTGCGCGCCTTCTTGATCGACACATCGATCGCGCCGGGCACGGCGCCGTCCATGCGCAGGAAGCCGCGCAGCAGCCCGGCTTCATCGACGACGGCGACGTTGATGGCGAAGTCCAGCTCACGCGCGAGCGCCTGGGCGCGCTCGATCGCGCGCTGGACCGTGGATACGTCGAGGGACGTGGACATCGAAGACTCCTGAAGATGGGGGGAGCCTTCGATGATTTCCGTGCATCGCGGGCACGGGAAGGGACAGCGGGCGATCGGCCGCTAAAGTTTGAGCATGCCGAACAAATCGCGCAGGCCAGCCTGGGCGAGCCGGCGCAGCTTGGCCTTGGGCAGGCGTTGCACGGGGCCGGCGACGCCGAGCGCCGCCACCACGCGGCCCTGCCGGCGCAAGGGCAGGGCCAGACAGTTCAGGCCGGGCTCGGCCTGCTCCAGGTCCAGGGCGTAGCCGCTCTCGTCGATGGCCTGCAGCTCCTGCTCGAGCGCGGCGGGAACAAGGCCAGCGCGGCGCAGGCTGCGCACGAGCGTGGGATCGTGCGTCAGGAAGATCTTGCCGATGGCCGAGGTGGTCAGTCCCTCGCGGCGCCCACGCGGGCTGGCCACGCGCAGACGCTCGCCGCCTTCCACCGCATCGATGTACAGGTATTCACGCGTGCCGCAGGGCACGGCCAGGTAGCAGGTTTCGCCGCTGCGCCGGGCCAGGGCTTGGAGCGCGGGGGCGAAGGCCGTGCGCAGCGCCGCGTCGGCGTCGGTCAGCGGCTGGGCGATCTCGCGCAGGCGCAGTCCCAGAGCGTAGCGGGTGCCGTGGCGTGCCACGTAGCCCATGGCCGCCAGGGTGTTGAGCAGGCCGTGCAGGGTGCTCTTGCTCAGGCCGAGCTGCGCGGCCAGATCGACCAGCCGCGCCTGGCCGCCCGCGCCGGCGATGGCTTCGAGCAGCGCCAGCGCGCGCTCGACCGACTGGATGTGCCGGTTGTCATCGATCATCGGCATGACGGGAGCACTCCTGCGCGGGCGACCCGTTGCGTAAGCACACGGATCCCGATCTTGGCACGAGATCGTCGGACACGGCAGCGATCAGAAGGCGCGTCAGCGCAGCGACTCGCGGCGCTTTTCGCCGATCCGCGCCGCAACAGCCCTTGAGCGCCAGTCTGATGAACGCGTCGCTACGCGCCTGTTGCTTACCGAAGCGCCTCGCGGCGCTTTTCGTCGATCCGCGCCGCAACGGCCCTTGGGCGCCAGTCTGACGAACGCGTCGCTACGCGCCTGCTGCTTACCGCAATGCCTCGCGGCGCTTCTCATCGATCCGCGCCGCAACAGCCCTTGGGCGCCAGTCTGATGAACGCGTCGCTACGCGCCTGTTGCTTACCGCAGTGCCTCGCGGCGCTTTTCGTCGATCCGCGCCGCAACAGCCCTTGGGCGCCAGTCTGATGAACGCGTCGCTACGCGCCTGTTGCTTACCGCAGTGCCTCGCGGCGCTTCTCATCAATCCACTTGCTCGCCTGCGCCGGCATGTAGTCGCGCATCCATCCCAGCAGCGTATCAATGTCCTCACCGTGCCACAGGTCGGCGCGCTGGGCCGCGTGCAGGAAGCGCTGCTCGACCATGCGGTCGATCATCGCGATCAGCGGCTGGTAGAAGCCGTCGATGTCCAGAAACGCGCAGGGCTTGTTGCCGATGCCCAGCTGGCGCCAGGTCAGCATCTCGAAGATCTCCTCCATCGTGCCGAAGCCGCCGGGCAGGGTGATGAAGCCATCGGCCAGGTCGAACATGCGCGCCTTGCGCTCGTGCATGGAGCCGACGATCTCCAACTGGGTCAGGCCGCGATGGGCCACTTCCCAGTCCACCAGCTGCTGCGGAATCACGCCGACCACCTCGCCGCCGGCCGCCAGCACCGCATCGGCCACCGCCCCCATCAGCCCGACCTTGCCGCCGCCGTAGACCAGACGCAGGCCTTCGGCCGCGAGCCGCTGGCCGAGTTCGGTGGCGCGCTGGACGTAAACGGGTTTGGCGCCGGCGTTGGAGCCGCAGTAGACGCAGATGCTTTTCATCGGGAATGGGGAGTCGGGAATGGGGAATGGGAAAATCAAACGCCGGAACGCATGACGCCGGACACAGGTCCGGCGTCGTGCGGTGGGAGTGAAGCGACGGGAACGCGCTTGCCGTTCCCGATTCTCCATTCCCGATTCCCGGCTCTAATTCGCCTTATGAATCGCGCGCTTGCCCACCGCCATGGCGGCGTCGTGCACCACCTCGGACAGCGAGGGGTGGGCGTGGCAGATGCGGGCCAGGTCGTCGGCCGAGCCGCTGAACTCCATGGTCAGCACGCCTTCGTGCACCAGCTCGGAGACGTTGACGCCGACCAGGTGCATGCCCAGAACGCGGTCGGTCTCGGCATGGGCCAGGACCTTGACGAAGCCGGCCGGCTCGGCCATCGCCACGGCGCGGCCGTTGGCGGCGAACGGGAAGCTGCCGGCCTTGTACGGCACGCCCTCGGCCTTGAGCTGCTGCTCGGTCTTGCCGACCCAGGCGATCTCCGGTTCGGTGTAGATGACCCACGGGATGGTGTCGAAGTTGACGTGGCCCGGCAGGCCGGCGATCAGCTCGGCCACCGCGATGCCTTCCTCGAAGCCCTTGTGCGCCAGCATCGGGCCGCGCACGCAGTCGCCGATGGCCCACACGCCGTCCACGCCGGTGTGGCAGTGCTCGTCGACCACGATCTGGCCGCGCTCGTTGAGCTGCACGCCGGTGCCCTCGGCCAGCACGCCCTTGGTCGCGGCGCGACGGCCCACGGCCACCAGCAGCTTGTCCACGGTCAGGGTCTGCTCGCCGGAGGCGTCGGTGTAGGTGACCACGACCTCCTTCTTCTTGCCCTTGCCGGTGACCTCGGTCGCGCTGACCTTGGCGCCGAGCTTGATGTCCAGGCCCTGCTTCTTGAACTCCTTGGCGGCGGCCTTGGCCACTTCGGCATCGGCGGCGGCCAGGAAGTCCGGCAGCGCCTCCAGGATGGTGACCTCGGCGCCCAGGCGCTTCCACACGCTGCCCAGCTCCAGGCCGATCACGCCCGCGCCGATCACCGCCAGGCGCTTGGGCACCTCGGTGAAGTCCAGCGCGCCGACGTTGTCGACGATGTTCTCGCCGTCGAACTTGGCGAACGGCAGCTCGATCGAATCCGAACCCGGCGCCAGGATCACGTTGGTGCCCTGCAGCTCGACCTCGCTGCCGTCGTGCTGCTTGACCTTGACCAGGTTGCCCGGCTGCAGCTGGGCGAAGCCGTAGTACGGAGTCACCTTGTTGGCCTTGAACAGCATCCCGATGCCGCCGGTGAACTGCTTCACGATCTTGTCCTTGCGGCCGACCATGGTGGCCACATCGATCTTGGCGTCCTTGAAGCTGATGCCGTGCTCGCCGAACAGGTGGCCCATGTTCCAGAACTGGCGCGAGGAGTCGAGCATCGCCTTGGAGGGGATGCAGCCCACGCGCAGACAGGTGCCGCCCAGGGCCGGCTTGCCGTCCTTGCCCAGCGCCGCGTCGATGCAGGCGACCTTCATGCCCAACTGGGCGGCGCGGATGGCCGCGTGATAGCCGGCCGGACCGGCACCGATGACGACGACGTCGTATTGCTGTGTTTCGCTCATTTCATTCGCTCACGGGAATGGGGAATAGGGAATGGGGAATGGCACGGGCGCAGGCGCGTGCCGTCTCCCATCCAGGTCCAGGCGGGAATGGAGGGGAGGGACGCGCGTCCGATTTCCGATTCTCCATTCCCGATTCCCGGCCTCACAGACCGAACAACATCCGGCCCGGGTTCTCCAGCTGGTTCTTGATGTCCACCAGGAACTGCACCGAGTCCTTGCCGTCGATGATGCGGTGGTCGTAGGACAGGGCGATGTACATCATCGGCGCGATCACGACCTGGCCGTTCTCGGCGATCGGGCGCTCCTTGATGGCGTGCATGCCCAGGATGGCGCTCTGCGGCGGGTTGACGATCGGGGTGGACAGCAGCGAGCCGAAGGTGCCGCCATTGGTGATGGTGAAGGTGCCGCCCTGCAGATCGTCCAGGCCCAGCTTGCCGGCGCGCGCCTTAGCGGCGTAGTCGGCGATGCCCTGTTCGACCTCGGCGAAGGACTGGCGCTCGACGTTGCGCAGCACCGGGGTGACCAGGCCCTTGTCGGTGGACACGGCGATGGAGATGTCGCTGTAGCCGTGATAGACGATGTCCTCGCCGTCGATCGAGGCGTTGACCAGCGGGAAGCGCTGCAGCGCGTTGGCGGCGGCCTTGACGAAGAAGCTCATGAAGCCGAGCTTGATGCCGTGGGCCTTCTGGAACTCGTCCTGCAGTTCCTTGCGCGCCGCGCTGACCTTGGCCAGGTTGACCTCGTTGAACGTGGTCAGCATCGCGGTGGAGTTCTTCGAATCCATCAGGCGCTTGGCGATGGTCTTGCGGATGCGCGTCATCGGCACGCGCTCCTCCGGACGGGCGCCGGCGGCCTTGCCCACGCCGCCACCGGCGGCGAACTTGACGATGTCTTCCTTGGTCACCGCGCCGCGACGGCCGGTGCCTTCCACCTGAGCCGGATCCACGCCCTGCGTGATCGCGGTGAAGCGCGCGCCCGGGGGCAGGTTGTCGGTGCCGGCGGCGGCCTTGGGCGCCTCGGCCTTGGCCGGGGCGGGGGCCTGCGCCTTGGCCGGGGCCTCGGACTTGGCGGCCGGCTTGACCTCTTCCTCGGCCGGCTTGGCCGGGGCGGCCTGCGCGGTGGCGCCTTCCTCGATGATCGCCAGGACCTGCGAGGAGGTCACCGTGTCGCCCTCGGCGAACTTGATTTCCTTGAGCACGCCGTCCACCGGCGAGGGCACCTCCAGTACGACCTTGTCGGTCTCGAGGTCGACCAGATTCTCGTCGCGCTTGACGGCCTCACCGGCCTTCTTGTGCCAGCTGGCGATGGTGGCGTCGGAAACGGATTCGGGAAGGACCGGAACTTTGACTTCGGTGGCCATGCGGGAGCGTCCTAGGGATTTCTGGAGTGTTGATCGAAAGGGTGAAAGGCTTATTCGGCGACGAGGTCGTTGCCGAAGGTGTTGACCAGCGCGTCGGCGACCAGCTGCTGCTGCTCGGCCACGTGCTCGGCCATGTGGCCGGCGGCCGGGGAGGGCGAACGGGCGCGGCCGGCGTAGTGCAGCGACTGGCCCTGCGCCAGACAGGCCTGCAGATGGTGCTTGATCTGATACCAGGCGCCCTGGTTCTGCGGCTCTTCCTGGCACCACACCACGTCGGTGGCGTTGGCGTACTTCTTCAGCTCGGCCGCCAGCAGCTCGCGCGGGAACGGATAGAGCTGCTCCACGCGCAGGATCGCCACGTCGTCCTGGCCGCGCTTGGTCGCATCCTCCAGCAGGTCGTAATAGACCTTGCCCGAGCAGGCCACCACGCGCTTGACCTTCTTCGCATCGGCCTTGGCGTCGGGAATCAGGTGCTGGAACTCGCCATCGGCCAGCTCCTCGAGCGTGGACACGGCCAGCTTGTGGCGCAGCAGCGACTTGGGCGTCATCACGATCAGCGGCTTGCGCGTGGTCATGCGCATCTGCCGGCGGATCATGTGGAAGCACTGGGCCGGGGTGGTCGGCACGCACACCAGCATGTTCTCCAGCGCGCACAGCTGCAGGAAGCGCTCCAGGCGCGCCGAGCTGTGCTCGGGGCCCTGGCCTTCGTAGCCGTGCGGCAGGAACAGCGCCAGGCCGGTGATGCGGCCCCACTTGGCCTCGCCGGCGGCGATGAACTGGTCGATCACCACCTGCGCGCCGTTGGCGAAGTCGCCGAACTGGCCTTCCCAGATGCACAGCGCGTTGGGATCGGTGGTCGAGTAGCCGTACTCGAACGCCATCACCGCCTCCTCGCTGAGCAGCGAGTCGATCACGGTGGCGTCCTGCGGGTCGTCCACCAGCTGGCGCAGCGGCAGGTAATAGCTGTCGGTCTTCTGGTCGTGCAGGATCGCGTGGCGATGGAAGAAGGTGCCGCGGCCCGAGTCCTGGCCGACCAGGCGCAGGGTGTTGCCCTCGGACAGCAGGGTGGCGTAGGCCAGGTTCTCGGCGAAGCCCCAGTCGCCCGGCAGCTCGCCCTCGGTCATCTTGGCGCGGTCCTCGTAGATCTTGGCCACGCGCGCATGCAGGCTCACCCCTTCCGGGATGGTGTTGATGACCTTGGCCAGCTGCTTGAGCTTGTCCAGCTTGACCGTGGTGTCGACCGGATCGGACAGCTTGCCCGACAGGTACTTGGACCAGTCGATGGCCAGCGGGTCGCGCTCGGGCTTGGCCAGCTCGGTGGTGTAGGCGCCGGAATCCAGCTTGTCGCGGTAGGCGTCGACCATGGTCTTGGCGTCGTCGGCGCCGATCACGCCGTCCTTCTCCAGCCGCTCGGCGTAGAGCTCGCGGGTGGTCTTGTGCTTGCGGATGACCTGGTACATCAGCGGCTGGGTCGCGGCCGGCTCGTCGGCCTCGTTATGGCCCCAGCGGCGGTAGCAGACCAGGTCGATGACCACGTCCTTCTTGAACGCCTGGCGGAACTCGTAGGCCAGGTTGGCCGCGAACACCACCGCATCCGGGTCGTCGCCGTTCACGTGCAGCACCGGGGCGCCGACCATCTTGGCCACGTCGGTGCAGTACAGGGTCGAGCGCGCGTCGTCGCGGGCGCTGGTGGTGAAGCCGACCTGGTTGTTGATGACGATGTGCACGGTGCCGCCGATGGCGAAGCCGCGCGCCTGCGACATCTGGAACAGTTCCATCACCACGCCCTGGCCGGCGAAGGCGGCGTCGCCGTGGATCAGCACCGGCAGCACGTGGCTGCGCTCGGTGTCGTGGTAACGCTCCTGGCGCGAACGCACCGAGCCTGCGACCACCGGGTCGACGATCTCCAGGTGCGAGGGGTTGAAGGCCAGCGCCAGATGCACCGGGCCGCCGGGGGTGGCCACGTCGGCCGAGAAGCCCATGTGGTACTTCACGTCACCGGTGTGGGCGCGGTCGTCGTGGGCGTGCTCGAACTTGCCTTCGAACTCGTCGAACAGCTTGCGCGGGTTCTTGCCCAGGGTGTTGACCAGCACGTTGAGGCGGCCGCGGTGGGCCATGCCCACGGCGATGTCGCGCATGCCGTCGCCGCCGCTGCGGCGCAGCACCACGTCCAGCATCGGGATCAGCGAGTCGCCGCCTTCCAGCGAGAAGCGCTTCTGGCCCACGTACTTGGTGTGCAGGTAGCGCTCCAGGCCCTCGGCCGCGGTCAGCCGCTCCAGCGTGCGCTTGCGGGTGTCCGCGTCCAGGCCGTACTGGCCACCGGCGGTCTCCAGGCGCTCGTACAGCCAGCGGCGCTGCTCGAAGTCCGGGATGTGCATGAACTCGGCACCGATCGAGCCGGTGTAGGTCGCCTTCAGGCGCGCCACCAGGTCGCGCAGGACCATGCGCGGCTGGCCGCCCACGCCACCGGTACTGAACTCGCTGTCCAGATCGCGCTCGGACAGGTTGTGCCAGTCCAGGGTCAGGTCGGGCGGGTTGACCGGCTCGGTCAGATTCAGCGGATCGAGGCGGGCGTTCAGATGGCCGCGCGAGCGGTAGGCGGTGATCAGGCGGCCGACGTGGCGCTCACGCTCATCGGAGGGCGCCGCGCCGTTAGCGGCGTTGGCGGCCTGCTTGGCGGCCTGGGTGATGTGCGAGATGGCCGCCGAATGCGGCACATCGCCGGCCTCGCGGCCCTTGAAACCGTCGAAATAGGCGCGCCACTTGGGATCCACGCTGTCCGGCGAGACCAGGTACTGCTCATAGAGGTCTTCGACGTAGGCGGCGCTGCCGCCGTTGAGCTGGGAGGACTGCACGAACTGCTTGAGAAGATTGTCCACGATGGTGGCCTTGAGGCGTCGTTTTGTGGGTTGGAAAGGCGGGCGCGGCGGTCGCGTCGCCCGCTTTGGCGGGTCCGACGCGCACCAATGCGGCGCAACCATCAAAGTATAGGCGTGGGCCTGAATCTCACCGGCGTGTGTCCGGTGTCAGCGGCGCGGCGTGGCGACAATGACCCACTATGCGGGACATTGCCGCGGGCCCCGCGTTGCGGCCCTGCACAGGCGCTTCACAGGCCAAGCGCGCGCAGCTCGGTGCAGGGACGGGCGCGTTCCCAGTAGCGGGCGAAGGCCTCGCGCAGCTGGCGGCTGCGGCCGGGGGCGTCGGGCTCGAATTCGCCCTCGATGCGATGGCCGAGCGGGCGAAAGTAATGGCCGCCGGTGTCGTTGACCGCGAAGGCGGCGGCATAGACCCGGTCCACCGGCTCGGTCACCAGGCGCAGCTGGAAGCTGGTGGGCAGGCGCTGGGCCAGCGGAATCAGGGCCGAGCCGGCGTGCTGCGGCGTTTCCAGGTCCTGCATCAGGAGGCGGATCTCCACGCCACGCTGGCGTACCGCCAGCATGCGCAGGGCCTCCAGGACCGGCGGGGCGTCAAGCAGCCCCGGGTCCAGCTCGCGGGTGTAGCAGCACAGCAGGCTGCGGGTGGTGGCGGCCAGGGCGAGCATGGCCTCGACCGCCTCGGACTGGCGCTCGACCAGCATGGCGCGCTCAGTCGCGCAGCTTCAGGCGCATGAACTGGTGCGGGATGCCGACGTCGTCGAAGGGCTCGCCGATGGAGACGAAGCCGTGCCGGGTGTAGAAGCCCTCGTTGGCGACCTGCGCGTACAGGGTCAGGTCCTTCCAGCCGTTGGCCCGGGCCTTGTCGATCATGGCCTTGAGCAGGGCCTCGCCGACGCCGCGGCCGCGCCAGGGCTTGAGCACCGCCAGGCGGCTGAAGCGGCCGTCCGGGGTCAGGCGCGCGGTGCCGATCGGTGCGCCGGTCGAGCTGATCGCCAGCAGATGGTCGCCGGCCGGGTCCAGCGAGTCCCACTCGGTATCCGGCGGGATGTGCTGTTCGGCGACGAACACCTCCTCGCGCACCCAGCGCAGCGCCTCGCGGTCGGCGATGAACGAGGCCGGTCGCAGCGTGAAGTCAGTCGGTGTCGAAGTCGTGGTCATCCTCATCGCTTCCTGGCAGCAGGTAATGGCCGGAACTTACCAGAACCGATGTCGCCGCACGGCCGGCTTCGCCCAAGGTCTGATATGCCGCCTGGTCCAGGACCTCGGCGGCGGCCAGCAGGCGGGCATCGCGCAGCGGCATCGGCAGGGCCTGACCGCTGGCGAACAGCACCGCGCCCTTGCGCGCCCGGCGCCAGGCCATGCGCGTCATCGGATGGCGCTGCAGCACCGCGCCCTGGGCCAGGGCCGCCTCGACCTCGGCCCGGTCCGGGGCGTGCTCGGGCACGGCCGCGGTGCCGGCGCTGCGGTAGGTGGTGATGAAGCGGCCGAACCATTCGCCCAGCCGGTCCGGATCGTTCATGCGCAGCGCGTTGAGCGCCTCGACCACCCGGCCCATCGCGGCCGCATCGATCTCGAAGGGATCGGCCGGGACGGTCAGATCGCGGTCCTGGTAGCGGATGCCCTCGTCGGCGTCGGCCACCAGCGTGTCCAGGTAGTCGCCGATCAGCTCGGCGGCCGAGGGCGCGCGCATGCCGACCGAGAAGGTCAGGCACGCATCCTCGGCCACGCCGTTGTGCGGCACGCCCGGCGGCAGGTAGAGCATGTCGCCCGGCGCCAGCACCCAGTCGTGGCTGGCGCTGAAGCGGCGCAACAGCTTGAGGTCGACATCGTCGCGGAAGGCCAGCGGCGGATTGGGCGAGGCATCGATCTGCCAGCGGCGATGGCCGTGGGCCTGCAGCAGGAACACGTCGTACTGGTCCACGTGCGCGCCGACCGAGCCGCCGGGCGCGGCGAAGCTGACCATGATGTCGTCGATGCGCCAGCGCGGCAGGAAGTCGAAGGCCTCCAGCAGCGCGGCGATATCCGGATCCCACTTGTCCACGTCCTGCACCAGCAGGGTCCAGTCGTGGTCGGGCATGGCCGGGAACTCGGCCTCCTCGAACGGCCCGCTGCGCACGCTCCAGCCATCGCGGACGCGGTCGTGCTGGATCAGGCGCGACAGCGCGGCCTCCTCGCAGGCCAGCCCGGCCAGATCCCCGGGCTCGATCGGCGAGACGAAGCCCGGGAAGGCGTTGCGCACCAGCAGCGGGCGCTTCTGCCAGTAGTCGCGCAGGAAGGCCTGCGGCGACATGCCCAGCAGCGAGCGGCCGCCGGCGTCGACTTCGATGGGCAGGGCGCGCGGGGCGCGCGCAGGCGGGGTGATGCGTTTGGACATGATGGGGTCGGATCGGGTCAGGAAGTCGGAACGGCTGCGTCCAGCGTGCGCTGGCGCAGGTAGAGATAGAGCGGCAGCCCGGAGGACACGCCGATGCAGCAGGTGGCCAGCGCCGCGAGCCAGGCGCGCCGGACCGGCAGGCACCGGTGCTCCAGCTGCATCCAGACCAGCAGGACCACGGCAGCGCACAGCACGTCCAGCCCGAAGAAGCCGCCCACGCGCGTGGAGAACAGCTCGCTTACCAGCGCCGGCAGGTCCAGGCCGTGCACATTCAGCCAGGGCCAGAACCACAGCAGCGGCATCGCGCTGCCGACCACGAACAGCGTCAGGTACAGCGTGCGGGCGAACGGGGAAGCAGGCGAGGGCATGGCGGCGGGCCTGGGCGTGCCGACGGGCGGCGGAAGACCCGCATTGTCCCGCGATTGCCCGGCGCTGACAGCACCTTCAGGCACGGGAGTGGCTCAGCGTGCGATCGCCGCGTAGCCCTGCGCGCTGAACTGGATCAGGCACCAGCCATGGCCGAACGGGTCGTGCAGGGTGGCGATGCGGCCCCAGTCGGCCTGCCGCACCTGGCCTTCGCGCACCAGGCCGGCCGCTTCGGCGCGGGCCAGGGCCTGGGACAGATCGTCGACCACCACGTCCAGGTGCACCGGCGTCCAGTGGCGCGCGTAGTCGCGCGGCCGGTCGGCCGCCGCGGGTGTGCCGGCCGGGGCCTGCAGCAGATAGATCGGCACGGCCGCGCCGAGCAGTTCCAGCACGCCTTCGCCCAGGCGCCGTCCGGGCCGCAGGCCGAAGGCGTCGCCGTACAGCGCCTGCGCGCGGTCCAGGTCCGGCACGTCGATGTTGATCAGCAGCCGCATGGCGCTGGCGCCCGATCGCGTCGATGGCTCGGCGCCGGCCACCGCGGCAGCGGTCAGATCTGGCGGGCCAGGGTCGCGGCCAGGCCGGTGTAGCGGCCCGGGGTCAGCGCGCGCAGCTGCTCCTTGTCCTGCGCCGGCAGGTCCAGGGTCTCGACGAAGGCGCGCATCGACTCGGCGGTGATGCCCTGGCCACGGGTCAGGGCCTTGAGCTGCTCGTACGGGTTGGGCAGACCATGGCGGCGCATGACGGTCTGTACGGCCTCGGCCAGCACTTCCCAGGCCGCGTCCAGGTCGGCCTCCAGGCGCTCGGGCGCCACGGTCAGCTTGCCCAGGCCCTTGGCCAGCGAGTCCAGCGCCACCTGGGTGTGGCCGAAGGCCGTGCCCAGCGCGCGCAGCACGGTCGAGTCGGTCAGGTCGCGCTGCCAGCGGCTGATCGGCAGCTTGGCGCTGAAGTGCTCGAACAGCGCATTGGCCACGCCGAAGTTGCCTTCGGCGTTCTCGAAGTCGATCGGGTTGACCTTGTGCGGCATGGTCGAGGAGCCGATCTCGCCTTCCTTGAGCTTCTGCCTGAAGTAGCCCAGCGAGATATAGCCCCACACATCGCGCGAGAAGTCGATCAGGATGGTGTTGGCCCGGCGCGCGGCATCGCCCAGCTCGGCCACGTTGTCGTGCGGCTCGATCTGGGTGGTGTAGGGGTTGAACACCAGCCCCAGGCGCTCGACGAAGCTCTTGGCAAAGGCCGGCCAGTCCACCTCCGGGTAGCTGATGGCGTGGGCGTTGTAGTTGCCCACCGCGCCGTTGATCTTGGCGGTCAGCTCGACCGCGCCGAGCTGGCGGATCTGCCGCTCCAGACGCGCCACGACGTTGGCGATCTCCTTGCCCAGCGTGGTCGGCGAGGCGGTCTGGCCGTGGGTGCGCGAGAGCATCGGCTGGTCGGCCTGGGCATGGGCGAGCGCGCGCAGCGTGGCGGCGATGCCCTCCAGCGCCGGCAGCAGCACCTGCTGGCGGGCCTGGTGCAGCATCAGGCCGTAGGACAGGTTGTTGATGTCCTCGCTGGTGCAGGCGAAGTGCACGAACTCCAGCGCCGGGCCCAGCTCGGCGTCGCCGGCCAGCTGCTCCTTGATGAAGTACTCCACGGCCTTGACGTCGTGGTTGGTGGTGCGCTCGATCTCCTTGACCCGCGCGGCCTGCTCGACGCTGAAGTCCTCGGCCAGCGCGCGCAGCCGGGCGATGGCCTGGGCGGAGAAGGGCGCCAGTTCGACGATGCCCGGCTCGGCGGCCAGGGCCAGCAGCCATTCCACCTCGACCTTGATGCGGGCGCGGATCAGGCCGTACTCGGAGAAGATCGGGCGCAGCGCGTCGACCTTGGTGGCGTAGCGGCCGTCGAGCGGGGACAGGGCGAGCAGGGAGGCGTTGGTCATTGCGGCAGGCTGGCGAAGGAAGAAGCGGGGCGGACGCCGGCGCGCGGTGCGCAGGCCTGGCGTGGCGGGTGGGCCGCACAGTTTACCCGTCCCGTCCGGGTCACGCCCCGGGGCGTATCCTTCGCCGCGTCCAGCCAGCCGCTGCGCAACACGCGCGTGCCAGCCGTAGCCCTCGAAACAGAAGGAAACACGCTGATGTCGAACAAGGTCCGTCTAGAACACGACAGCATGGGCGAGCTGCAGGTGCCCGCCGAGGCCCTGTGGGGTGCGCAGACCCAGCGCGCCGTGCAGAACTTCCCCATCTCCGGCCGGCCGATGCCGCGCGGCTTCATCCGCGCCCTGGGGCTGATCAAGGCCGCCGCCGCGCAGGTCAATGCCGAGCTGGGCCTGCTGCCCAAGGCCACCGCCAAGGCGGTGCGCAAGGCCGCGCTGGAGGTGGCCGACGGCGCCTACGATGCGCACTTCCCGATCGACATCTACCAGACCGGTTCGGGCACCTCGTCCAACATGAACGCCAACGAGGTCATCGCCAACCTGGCCTCGCGCGCCAGCGGCAAGGGCGAGGGGGCGAAGAAGGCGGCGCAGGCCGTGCATCCCAACGACCACGTCAACCTGGGCCAGAGCTCCAACGACGTGGTGCCCACCGCGATCCGCGTCAGCGCGCAGCTAGCCGTGGTCGAGGACCTGCTGCCGGCGCTCAAGCACCTGCGCAAGACCATCACCGCGCGCGGCAACGCGGCCGGCGGGATCGTCAAGACCGGCCGCACCCATCTGATGGACGCCATGCCGCTGACCTTCGCCCAGGAGTTCGGCGCCTGGGCCGCGCAGCTGGCCTCGGCCGAGGACCGCATCGCCGATGCGCTCAAGCGCCTGCGCCGGCTGCCGCTGGGCGGCACGGCCATCGGCACCGGCATCAACGCCGATCCGCGCTTCGGCAAGCAGGTGGCCAAGGCGCTGAGCGAGCAGACCGGGCTCAAGTTCGAGAGCGCCGCCAACAAGTTCGAGGGCCTGGCCGCGCAGGACGACGCGGTCGAACTCTCCGGCCAGTTCAATGCGCTGGCCGTGGCGCTGATCAAGATCGCCAACGACCTGCGCTGGATGAACTCCGGCCCGCTGGCCGGCCTGGGCGAGATCGAGCTGCCCGCCCTGCAGCCGGGCAGCTCGATCATGCCGGGCAAGGTCAATCCGGTGATCCCCGAGGCCACGGTGATGGTCTGCGCGCAGGTCATCGGCCACCACACCGCGATCACCGTGGCCGGGCAGACCGGCAACTTCCAGCTCAACGTGGCCCTGCCGCTGATCGCCGCCAACCTGCTCGAATCGGTGCAGCTGCTGAGCAACGTCTCGCGCCTGCTGGCCGACTCGGCCATCGCCGGGCTGACGGTGCGCGAGGACAACGTGCGCGCCGCGCTGGAGCGCAATCCGATCCTGGTCACCGCGCTCAATCCGGTCATCGGCTACGAGAAGGGTGCGGCCATCGCCAAGCAGGCCTACAAGCAGAACCGGCCGGTGATGGAGGTGGCCATCGAGGTCACCGGGATGAGCGAGGCGCAGCTCAAGCCGCTGCTCGATCCGGCCGCGCTGGCCAAGGGCGGCATCCACGGCAAGCCGGGCGGTGGCGGCGGCTGAGGTCGCGTCTTCTGTGCGCGATTCGCCGTGCGTCTTGCGCGCGATGAAAGAAGCCGGCGTATTTGCCGGCTTTTTTTGTTCTTCGCAGTATCGAGGGGGCGCGGTGGATGCGTGTTGCGGCTTCGGACGGGCCGCGGTCCGGCGGGCGCTGTCCGCTTTGCCCTCGATCGGGGCATTCAATCCGTTGCGAACGACAGGCCCGGCGACTTCGCGATGCAATCCAGGTCCAACGCCGCGCTGGGATCATGCAGAAACGCCAGGGTCAGCTGCCCGCCGCAGCGGTTGAACATGGCGCCGTGCGCCTGGCCGGGGACCATGACGAATCGCGCGTTGGGCATGGTCCGCAACAGACGCCGCCCCCAGGCCGGCGGCGTGACGGGGTCGAATTCGCCGGCCAGGATGAGCGTTGGCACCTCGCTGCGGACCGGCGCGTTGGCGTCGGCATCGGCGGCGGCGACATGCCAGGCCGCGCACATTTCGGGCGTGGTGGTGCGGCCGTCGAAGCCGCCCAGACCCAGTGCGGGCGAGACCTGCGCGGCCATGCGCTGCGGCGACTCGAACGGCATTTCCTCGCTGCACCAGATCGACAGGCGCAGCCCCCAGTTGAAGCGCGAGGGCGTCTGGTCGCGCAACGCCAGCAGTGCCTGCGGATGGCCGTCCGCCGCTTCGGAGATCAGGCGCGGGAGCGTCGGAATCTTCGCAGGCTGCTGAAGTGCGCTGGCGAGTGCGTCCACCACCTCGCGCCCGCGCAGCATCTGGCCGTCGGGCCCTGCGATGCCCTGACGATCGGCCTGCGCGACCAGCGATGCGAAACGCTCCCGCAGCCGCGGATAGCGCGTCGCGCAGGCCGGCTCGCTCGAGCAGCCATCGAAGACCAGATCGAGCGCGCGCTGCAGCGCGGCCGTCGCCATTTCGTCGTAGTGGATGTCGATCGGCAGCACCGAATCGAGGATCGCGCTGCGAACGCCTTGCGGATGGCGCGCCAGCACGGTCTGCACCAGGCGGGTGCCGGAGGAATAGCCGATCAGATTCCACTGCGCGATACCCAGCAGTCGACGCAGGTCCTCCAGGTCATCGGCGGTCTGCCCGTAGGTATAGCCGTCCAGATCGATGCCCGCCGCGGACAGGGCCGCACGGCAGCGCGCCGCGGCCGCGGTCTGCGCTGCCGAAGCCGCAGCGGAGGCGCGCAAGGTGTTCAGTTCCGGGCACGCCAGCGACGGCTCGGCGTACAGGTTGCCGCGGCCCTCGAGCAGGATCTGATCGCGCTCGGCGAGAAACGGATTGCCTTTCCCCGAGACCCGGCCTTCCACGCTGCTCAGGCCCGGTCCGCCCGGCAGGTAAACCACCGGATCCGGCGCGGGCGCGGCGGCGGTACTGCGGAAGATCATCACCGGCAGGCGGATCGGCCGGGTCTGGCGGGCCTGCCGGTTCTCGGCAACGATCAGCACGCCGCAGTCGATGCGCTCGTCCTTGGCGACTGTCGCCGGGCAGGCGCCGGGTTCGAAACGCGGAGTCACCGAACGCGCGGTCGGCACCCCGGCGGCGGCGGACAGGGCGGCGCCCAGGCAGAGGGCCAGGACAGGAAAACGGCAAACCTTGAGCATCGCGCTCTCCTCGATCGGGAACGTGCGGTGGGCTATACGTGTCGATTTCAACTGCTCGATGAGGCCGCCGAAGAACGGCGTGCCACGCACTGCGCTGCCCCTGCCGGCGTGCTGGCAGGTCTCTGGATCGGGCGCCTGTCAGCGCCCCTCGAACCGCCGACTCAGCGGGCCTCGAGCCGGATGGTCTCCATGCTGGCCGAGTAGGCGCGCAGCTCGGGGAAATCCGTCAGCAGCTGCTGCTGCAGGGTACGCAGCTGCGCGTCGGGCGCGATGGTGACCGGCTTGCCGCCGCTGGCCTGCAGCTGGTCGAGCACCTGCTGACGACGCATCTGCAGCTGGCCGAAGTAGTGCTGCAGCTCGGCGGTTTTTTCCGACGATTGCGGCAGCACCACGTCGTCGATCTTCAGCGTCCCGCCCGGACCGATGCCCACCGGCGCGCCCGGCGACTGGCGCAGGATGACCTCCATCGTGGTCACCGAGGTGGCCGGCTTCATGCGCTCGGCGCGGGCCGAAGGCTGGCCGCCGTTGCCGCAGGCGGTCAGGACGAGCGCGGCCGCGGCCGCGAGCAGGGACGGGCGAAGGAATCTGGACATGAGGCGCATTGTAAGCACCGTGCCCCGTGACGCCCTTGCCCATCGCGGCCGCATTGTCGTCAGAAGTCCCAGTCCTGCTTGTTCATGCAGTCCTTGACGTCGCTTTCGTCCATGGTCGCGTACGGCCGGAACTCCGGCTGGGCCGCGGCCCAGGCCTGCTGCGCCTGCAGCAGGGCCGGCATGCGCGCGCACAGCTGTTGGACGCGTGGCTTGATCTTCTCCTTGACGGTGGCCTCGGTCTGCTTGCTGATCTCATCGTCGGACTTTCCGGACAGCACGCCCTTGAGCGCGCTGGCGGCGGCGTCGATGCCGAGCTTGGCGCCTTCCAGGCCGATGGCGATGCCGTCGCGGGCCACGCTCTGGATCTGCGTGCGATAGGCCCGGCCCAGCGCCTTCTGCTCGGCGTTCATCGGCACCGGCTTGCCCTCGATCAGCAGTTCGCCGTCCGGGGTCAGTTCGGCCTTGGGCAGGTGGCTGCCATCGTCCTTCAGCGAGAAGTTCTCGGTGGCCAGCTTCTTCTGGGCCTTGGCCAGCTCGCCCTTGCTGTCTTCCATCTCGGCCGAGGCCTTTTCCAGGCCCTTCTGGGCCTCGGCCAGGCCGTTCGTGGCCGGCTGGCAGGCGGCCAGGATCAGCACGCCGGTGCTCAGCATCACGCGCAACGGGGACATCTTCATGGCGGATGGTTCCTTGCAGGAAGTGGATGTGGAGTTCAGCGGTCCTTGGGGACGCTGACCGTGCCGCTGACGTGCCCGGTGTCGACATCGCCGCTGCCGACGCTGTGGACGGTGAAGTTGCCGCGCACGTCATCCACGCGCAGGTCGCCCGAGCCGATCGAGCCGACCTCGACGTTCCCGGACACACCGCGCAGGCCGACGTCGCCCGAGCCGATCGACTTCACCGTCACCGCGCCGGTCTGGCGCAGGGTCAGGTCGCCCGAACCGACATCGCCGACCTCGACCGCGCCGCCGATGCGATCGCCCTCGACATCGCCCGAGCCGATCGAGAGCAGCCTGAGGCTGCCGGCGCCATGCAGCTTCAGATCGCCGGAGTTGACCTTGGCGGTGACCGGCCCGGCGATGTCGCGCAGCTCCACATCGCCCGAACCCACATCGGCGCTGGCCGCCCTGGCGCCGTCCAGCGTCGCATCGCCCGAACCGACGTCCAGCTGTACCAGCACATCGGCGGGCACGGTGCCGCTGATGTCCAGGTAGGTATAGCTCTCGCCCATGGAGAAGCGCAGCGGCCGGTCCTCGGCCAGGCTGACCACCAGCTTGTCGCCTTGGCGCTGCTGGGTCAGGGTCAGGTCCTTGAGGCGGTCCTGGCTGGCCGCGCACGCGCGTCCGGAGAGCGCGCCGGAGGCGCCGGCCGACGCCTTGAGCTTGAGGTCGTTGGAGCCGACCTTGAACAGCACCGACTTGGCCCCGGCCAGGTCAAGATCGAGCTTGCGCGGCTCGGAGAACTTGCAATGCGCCTCGTCGGCGGCATGGGCCAGCAGCGGGGTGGCGCCGGACACGGCCAGGGCGGTGAACAGCAGGCAGCGGGTGAGCGTTTGCATCGTCGAATCCTTGCGAGGAGAAGAAGGGGAAATCAGGCGTCGTCGCGGCGGCGGCGGATGACCACGGCCAGGGCGATCAGCGCGATGCCGACCGCGGCGCCGATCCACAGGTCCGCGCTGGCGTAGATGGACGGGTCGGTCAGGTTGTGCAGGCCCATGCGCAGGCTGTCGGTCGGATCGCCGGCGGCGTTGAGTGCGCTCTCGGCTGTCTCGTTGTGGGCCATGCGCGCCGGCTGCCACATGCCCGGGATCACGCTCAGCAGGCCGCGGTACATCACCGTGTACCAGACCGGACCCAGCGGCAGGCGCACGCCCGGCATCGCCGCCATGATGCTGACCACCAGGCACAGCAGCAGCGGCACCAGCACCGCCCACAGGAAGGGCACGCGCCGCGCCCAGGCCGAGCACAGCATCAGCCAGCCGATCGCCGGCAGCGACCACAGCATGTAGATGGGCAGGGTGGCCAGCACAGAGCCGATGATGCGGAACGGATGCGAGGCGGTGAAGATCGCGCCGGCGCCGGGCAGACCGGCCGCCGAGGAGGCCACGGCGATGATCACCCACAGGCCCAGCCCGACCAGCAGGCCGACCACCAGCGACACCACCTGCGTCAGCAGCAGCGCCCAGGTCAGCTTGGAGGCGACCGTCATCGTGTCCGACACCGGCAGCGACTTCCAGAACAGCACGCTGCGGTCGTGGCGGTCGTTGTACAGGCTGCCCAGGCAGTAGAAGAACACCACGAAGGCGACCACCACGCTGGCGATGGCGAAGCCGGACAGCAGCGCGATGTCGCCGGCGATGCCGTAGCCGGTGGCCAGCTTGCTGAAGTCGCTCCCCACGGTGTCGCCGCCCATGTGGCTGCGCATCTGGATCGCGCCGATCACCGCGCCCAGCGCGGCGAAGAACAGCACGATGCCGCCGGTGATCACCTGGGCCCAGAGGAAGCCGCCGCGGTTTTCCCAGTATTCGCGGCGCAGCAGCCAGGCGAACACGCCGGGCTTGGTCAATGTGCGGGCAGGGGCGTTCATGCGTAGGTTCCTTTCATGATGGCCACGAACAGATCGGCCAGGCCGGGGTTGCGGGTTTCGCCCAGGGCGTCGAGCTGCGCGCGCGGCACGCCGTCGAACAGCATCACCGTCTTGCCGAACGGCAGGGCGCGCTGGTCGATCGGGCGCAGGCTGCGGGCCTGCTCGACGCTGGCCTCGGACACCAGCAGCTCGGTGTAGCGCGAGCCGACCTCGTCCATGGTCGCGGTCAGGGCGATGCGCCCGTCGCGGATGAACATCACATCGGTGAGGATGTGTTCGATCTCCTCCACCTGGTGGGTGGTGACGATGATCGTCTTGTCCTCGTCGAAGTAGTCTTCCAGCAGGCGCTGGTAGAACTGCTTGCGATAGAGGATGTCCAGGCCCAGGGTCGGTTCGTCCAGCACCAGCAGCCGGGCGTCGATGGCCATCACCAGGGCCAGGTGCAGCTGCACGATCATGCCCTTGGACATCTCGCGCACCCGCAGGTTGGGCTTGAGCTGGGTGCCCTCGAGGAAGCGCAGGCACTTGGCCCGGTCGAAGCGGGGATGCACGCCGCCGACGAAGTCGATGGCCTCGGACACCTTCATCCAGCGCGGCAGCACGGCCACGTCGGCGATGAAGCAGACCTCGCGCATCAATGCGTCGCGGCTATGGCGCGGGTCCATGCCCAGCACCTTCAGCTCGCCCTCGAACGGGGTCAGGCCCAGGATCGCCTTGAGCGCGGTGGTCTTGCCGGCGCCGTTGGGGCCGATCAGGCCGACGATGCGGCCGGATTCGATCAGGAAGCTGGCGCCGTCCAGCGCGGCCTTGTTGCGGTAGGTCTTGCGCAGGTCGCTGGCCTGCACGACCGGGGTGGTCACGGCATTCATGGATTGCCTCCCTTGGGCAATTCTTCGAAGGTCAGGCCCAGGCGGGCGATGCGTTCGGCCACGGCCGGCCATTCGTCCTTGAGAAAGCGCTCGCGCTCGGTGGCCAGCAGTTTCTTGGCGGCCTCCTCGGTGACGAACATGCCCAGGCCGCGCCGCTTCTCGACCAAGGCCTCGTCGGCCAGTTCCTGGTATGCGCGAGAGACGGTGATGGGGTTGAGCTGGTATTCGGCGGCCACCTGGCGCACCGAGGGCAGGGCGTCGCCGGGCTTGAGTTCACCATCGAGCATCATGGCGATGACCTTTTCCTTGAGTTGGCGGTAGATGGGAGCGCCGTCGCTCCACTGGATGGGTGTCATGGTTCAGCTCCCGGGTCGCAGCAGTCGGGCAAAGGAGAAGTAGGGCATCGACAGCGAGTGCCGTCGTGCGCGGGTGCCGTCCTGGGCGGGTGAGGCGGTGGCCGCGGCGGTGTCGTCCAGCACCTGCGGCAGGGCGGGGGCGGCCGCGGCGGTCGTCAGCGAAACGGCCGAAGCGGCACGCAGATGGCCGAACAGGCCGACGGTGCCCATGGCCAGCAGCAGGAGCGCGAAGGCCACGGTCGGGGAGGTCCTGAGACGCTTGTCCATCGCTTTCTCTGCTTTGGGTTAGTGGTGTTGTAGGTGACTATAACACCAAAGCGAGCGGCGTCAAGCGCCGTCCCCTGTTTTTTTCCCCAACCAATGGCAGGGGTGGTGCCACGTGCTGCAAAGCGGCAGCGCCGCCGTGCATGCCACAATGTGCGTCTGTCGCGCCGGGAGCCCCGGCGCTTTTTGTCGCACGAGGGATGCACTGGATGAAATCGATTGGCACTTGGGTGGCGGGCCTCGGCCTGGCTTCGGCCCTGATCGCAGGCACTGCGATGGCGCAGGACAAGACCACGCTGGAGACCCAGCGTGACAAGGTGAGCTATGCCATCGGCATGGACATCGGCCGCTCGTTCGCGCCGATCGCCGACTACATCGACCCGGCCTCGCTGCAGCAGGCCCTGCAGGGCGCCATGAAGGGCGAGAAGCCCACCCTGAGCGAAGCCGAGGCCCAGGCCACCGATACCGCGCTGCGCGCCAACATGGCCGCCAAGGCCGGCCAGACCCCGCCGGGCCAGCCGCCGGGCGCCCAGCCGCCGGCCGTGAACAAGCAGCACGTCGGTCAGCTGATCGGCAGCTACATGGTCGGCCCCAAGCTGGCCTCGCTGAAGGACGAGGTCGAACTGCCGGTGGTCATGCAGGCCGTGCGCACCGTGCTGGCCAAGGGCAACACCCTGCTCACCGAGGACCAGGCCAAGCAGACCGTGCAGGCCTACGCCAGCGAGCGCCAGGCCGGCCTGTCCCAGCGCAACCGCGACGAGGGCGCGGCGTTCCTGAGCAAGAACAAGGACGTCAAGGGCGTGGTCACCACCCCCTCCGGCCTGCAGTACATGGTGCTGCGCCAGGGCAGCGGCGAGCGTCCGACCGCCGCCAGCACCGTGCGCGTGAACTACGAGGGCAAGCTGCTGGACGGCACCGTGTTCGACAGCTCCTACCAGCGCGGCGAGCCGGCGACCTTCCCGCTGGCCAATGTGGTGCCGGGCTGGACCGAAGGCCTGCAGCTGATGCCGGTGGGCTCCAAGTACCGCTTCTGGATCCCGGCCAGCCTGGGCTACGGCGATGCCGGCGCGCCGGGTGGCGGCATCGGCCCGAACGCGACGCTGACCTTCGACGTGGAACTGCTCGGCATCGCCAAGTAATGTCCACGCCGTCCGACCCCCTGCCGGACAGCCTGGAGCGGCGCTTCGTCGAACTGGAGATGCGCCTGGCCTTCCAGGAGCACGCGCTGGCCGAGCTGAGCGAGGCCCTGGCCGACGCCAGGGCCGAGGGCAGCCGCAATGCCGAACTGGTCCGCCACCTGCTGGCGGACCTGAAGAAGGTCCGTTCCGAGCTGTATTCCGACCCGGGCGACGAACCGCCGCCCCCGCATTACTGATCCACCGAACTGATCCACAGATGACCGATTCGTTGCGAGACCAGCTGCTGGGCCTGGGCTTCAAGCCTTCGCCCAAGCCCGAGCGCCCGGCCGAGCGCAAGCCCGGCGGCAAGCCGTCGCAAGGACACAAGCCGCAGGGCGCGCGTCCGGGCGGCGGCAAGGGCGAGGGGCGCCCGCACGCCGGCGGCAAGCCGGGCGGGCAGCCGCGCCACCGCGGCCCGCAGCCGCAGGGCGGGCGCCCGGGCGGTCAGCCGCAGCGCTCGGGCAAGCCGCGCTCGCGCGAGGACATCGACCTGGCCAAGGCCTATGCGATCCGCGCGCAGAAGGAAAAGGACGAGCGCATCGAGGCCGAGCGCCTCAAGCAGGAAGAGGCCCGCCTGCGCCGCGAGGCGCGGGCCAAGGTCGATGCCATGCTGGTCGGCAGGACGCTCAACGACCCGGCCGCCGAGGTCGTGCGCCACTTCCCCTACGGCGGCAAGATCAAGCGCATCCACGTCACCGCCGACCAGCTCAAGGCGCTCAACGCCGGCGAGCTGGGCGTGGTGCAGCAGGCCGGGCGCTATCTGCTGGTCGAGGCCGCGCTGCTGGCGCAGATCGAGGAGGTCTTCCCCCAGGCGGTCGCGCTCAAGGTCGATCCCAACGCCCCGGCCGAGGACGATCCCTACGCCGACCCGAAGTACCAGGTCCCGGACGACCTGATCTGGTAGCACCCGCCTCCCGGTAGAGCGGAGCTCGCTCCGCTGAGGCTTTCCTAAAGATCTGTACGGAAAGCAGCGGAGCAAGCTCCGCTCTACTGTAGATCCTTGATCGCCAGGCCGCGCAGCTTGGGGGCCTTGAACGCGGTGATGCCGACCACGCACAGCGTCACGCAGCCGCCCAGCACCACCGCCGGCACCAGGCCGAGCAGACGCGCCATCACCCCGTCGTAGAACGCGCCCAGCTCGTTGGACGAGCTGATGAAGATGCTGTTGATCGACGACACGCGGCCGCGCATCTCATCGGGCGTGGCCAGCTGCATGATCGTCCCGCGCAGCACCATCGACACGCCGTCGCACAGGCCATAGACGACCAGGATCGCGGCCGAGAGCCAGAAGTGCCGCGACAACCCGAAGGCGATCGTGCACAGGCCGAAGGCGGCCACCGCGATCATCAGGATGCGGCCGGCGTTCCTGTCGATGGGGTGGCGCGCGACCCACAGGCCCGCGGCGACCGCGCCCAGCGACGGGCAGGCGCGCAGGACGCCTAAGCCTTCCGGACCGTAGTGCAGGATGTCGTGGATGAAGGCCGGCAGCATCGAGACCGCGCCGCCCAGCAGCACCGAGAACATGTCCAGCGCCATCGCGCCGAGCATGATCTGGTTGGAGAACACGAAGCGCATCCCCTCGGCGATGCTGCTGAACACCGGCGCGCGCGGCCCGGTGGCGACCGGCTCTTCGACCTTCAGCGGCACCAGCACGCCGATGGCGACCGCCGCCAGCACCGCGGCGACGGAATAGGCCAGCGTGGTGCCGCCCCAGGCCACCAGGCCGCCGCCCAGCGCCGGGCCGAGCACCAGCCCGGTCTGGAAGAACACGTTGGCGATGCTGGTGCCGCGCGCGTACTGGCGGCGCTGCAGCACCCGCGCGAACAGCGCGTTGTACACCGGGGTCAGGAAGCAGCGGACCATGCCGGTCAGGCACACCGCCGCGTACATCGGCCACACGCCCTGGGCGGGCAGCCAGCCGCGGGTGACGCACAGCAGGATCAGCGGGGTGAGCAGCAGGCCGAAGGACGCGGCCATGCCCAGCTTGCGCCGTGGCAGGTGGTCCACCAGATAGCCGGCGAACGGCGCGGTGCACACGAACGGCAGCACCTCGGCCAGGCCGATCAGGCCCAGCGCCAGCGGATTGCCGGTGATCTGGTAGATGTGCCAGCCGACCGCGACCGAGACGACCTGGTAGGAGAGGATGGCGCCGATGCGGTAGGCCAGGGTGCGGATGAAGCCCGGCTGGGCCAGCACTTCGCGGACGCTGACGTCCGCTTCCGGGACCGGCGGTGGCACGCTCACGCGGCCTGCGCCTTGGCGGTGTCCTGGATGAAGGCCAGCAGCGCGGCCAGGCCGTTGCTGCGGGTCGGCGAGAGATGCTTGGCCAGGCCGATGTCGGCGATGTAGCCGGGCTCGGTGGCCAGGATCTCGGCGGCCGGGCGGCCGGAGTACACGCGCAGTGCCAGGTAGATCAGGCCCGAGACGATGGCCGAGTCGCTGGCCGCCTGGAAGTCCAGCCGCTGCGCGTTGCCCTGCGGCACGATCCACACCATCGACTGGCAGCCGAGCAGGCGGTGTTCATCGGTCTTCCATGCATCGGGGAAGGGCGGCAGCTTGCGGCCCAGGTCGATCAGATACTGGTAGCGCTCGGCCCAGTCGGAGAAGAACGCGAACTCTTCCTTGATCGCCGCCTGCGCTTGCACGGCGGTGGGTTCGAGGGGGAATACGGTGTCGGTCATCGGTCTTCCATAGTGCAGGGATCAGCCCCTCTCCCTCGAGGGGTGGGGTGAGGGCCGGGCGGAGCAGGGAGGTTCGGCACCGCGCGGACTTCGCTCCGACCGCGGTCGCAGGCCCGCAGCCTCGATATTCGCGCCTTGCGGTGCACCTTTCACCGCAGGACGCTCGGCGCCGACGGGAGAAGGCGACCGCCAAATCAGCCGCGCTTCCAGCGCACGCCCTGCGGGGTGTCTTCCAGCACGATGTTCTCGCTGGCGAGCTGGTCGCGGATCGCATCGGCGCGGGCGAAATCGCGGGCCTGCTTTGCCGCCGCGCGCGCGTCGATCAGCGCCTGGATGCGGGCATCGTCATCGCCGCTGGTCCCACGGCTGAACCAGTCGGCCGGCGCCTGCTGCAGCAGGCCCAGCGCCAGGCCGGCGCCGAGCAGCTGGGCCTTCAGCGCCGCCTTGTCTTCGCCGCGCTCGGCCTTGCGGGCTTCGGCGGCGATGCGCGCCAGCTCGGCCAGCGCCAGCGGCGTGTTGAGGTCGTCGTCCAGCGCCGCCTCGATGCTGTCGGGAATCCGGGCGCTCGCCTCGACCTCGCCCAGGTCGCGCAGCGTGCCGTACAGGCGATCCAGCGTGCGCACCGACTGCTCGATCAGCGCATCCGACCAGTCCAGCGGCTGGCGGTAGTGCGCCGAGAGCAGGGCGTAGCGCAGCGCCTCGGGCGGGTGCTGTTGCAGCAGGTCGTGCACGCGCTCGATGTTCCCCAGCGACTTGCTCATCTTGGCGCCGCCGAAGTTGAGCATGCCGTTGTGCAGCCAGAAGCGCGCGAAGGCCGCCCCGCCGTGCGCGCACTCGCTCTGCGCAACCTCGTTCTCGTGGTGCGGGAACTGCAGGTCCACGCCGCCGGCGTGGATGTCGATGGTGGTGCCCAGGTGGGCGGCGGCCATGGCCGAGCACTCGATGTGCCAGCCCGGCCGGCCGCGGCCCCAGGGCGAGTCCCAGCCGGGCAGCGCGTCGCTGGAGGGCTTCCACAGCACGAAGTCGCCGGCGTCGCGCTTGTACGGCGCCACGTCCACGCGCGCGCCGGCCAGCAGTTCGTCCGGGTCGCGGCGCGAGAGCTGGCCGTAGCGGGCGAACGAGCCGACCGAGAACAGCACGTGCCCGTCGGCGGCGTAGGCGTGGCCGCCGGCGATGAGCTGCTCGATCATGGCGATGATCTGCGGGATGTGCGCGGTGGCCTCCGGCTCGATGTCCGGCGGCACCACGCCCAGGGCCGCCATGTCGGCCCGGTAGGCCGCGGCGAACTTGTCGGTGATGGCACTGATCGGCACGCCCTGTTCGGCCGCGGCGGCGTTGATCTTGTCGTCCACGTCGGTGATGTTGCGCGCGTAGCGCAGGCCGCCATAGCGGCGGCGCAGCAGCTGCGCCAGCACGCCGAACACCACCGGGCCGCGCGCGTTGCCGATGTGCACGTAGTTGTAGACGGTGGGGCCGCACACGTACATGGTCGGGCTGGCCGGATCCAGCGGCGCGAACGGCTGCACGCTGCGCGTGAGGGTGTTGAACAACTGCAGGGGCATGGAGGCGGGGGCGCGGAAGCAGGTCAGCGATTCTACCCCGGACCGCGGGCGACAGCCCGGATTCAGCGTGGGTGTGGGACCGCTGCCTACACTGTGGAGTCGTTGCTCGCTCATCTCCCCCGCGCTGCATGCCTCCAGCTTCCCGTGCCCTCCTGATCGCGTGCCTGTCCGTATGCCTCCCGGTGGCCGCGCAGCAGGTCGCCGTCGTGCCGGTGGAGAACGTGCGCATCGACTACGCTCAGGTCCTGTCGGTCGAACCGGTCTACCAGACCCTGCGCGCCACCCGCAGCGAGCCGCAGTGCGACCCTCCGGCGGCCGGTGAGGCCGATGACGCGCCCAAGGCGGAGGGGCGCATCGCGCGCCTGGTTGATTCGGTCAAGGGGGTCTTCAGCAGCGACGAGAAGAACGCCAAGCCCGAGGAGGCCCCGGCCAAGCCGCCCACCACCGGGCAGAACTGCCGCATGGTCACCGTCGAGCGCGAGTTCCGGCGGCCGATCGCCTACGACGTCGACTACGTCTACAAGGGCACCAAGTACCGCTCGCGCCTGCCCGAGGATCCGGGCAACCGGCTGCGCATCCGCGTCTCGGTCACGCCGTATGCGCCGGGCCAGCAGCGCGCCGGCAATCCTTGAGTGCCGCGGCGGCCTTGCGCCGCAGCATGGCGCGTGCGAGGATGCGCGCCCGATGAAGACCTCTTCGCACCTGTACGCAAGCGCCGCCCGGATGGCCTCGGGCATGACTTCGCGTGCTCGCCGACCGGAATCCGCACACTAGCTGGGTCCCCGGAGGTCTTGTCCTGCACACCGGAAAAACCCAGCCCACAGGCTGGGTTTTTTCGTTTTTCCATGACGCCAAGGTTTCAACCGCAACCGCGCGCCCCGCGCCCCGACCTCTCGCAAAGGATGATCCGATGCCGCTGAAGCACTTCTTGAACACGCAGGACTGGAGCCGTCCGGAGCTGGACGCCCTGCTGACCCAGGCCGCGCTGTTCAAACGCAACAAGCTGGGCAACGAGCTGAAGGGCAAGTCGGTGGCGCTGGTGTTCTTCAACCCGTCCATGCGCACGCGCACCAGCTTCGAGCTGGGCACCTTCCAGCTGGGCGGCCATGCCGTGGTGCTGCAGCCGGGCAAGGACGCGTGGCCGATCGAGTTCGACTTCGGCAAGGTGATGGACGGCGAGGCCGAGGAGCACATCGCCGAGGTCGCCCAGGTGCTGGGCCGCTATGCCGACCTGGTGGCCGTGCGCGCGTTCCCGAAGTTCGTCGACTGGGCCACCGACCGCGAGGACCGGGTGCTGAAGAGCTTCGCCAAGTACAGCCCGGTGCCGGTGATCAACATGGAGACCATCACCCATCCATGCCAGGAGCTGGCGCACATCATGGCGCTGCAGGAGCACTTCGGCACCAGCGACCTGCGCGGCAAGAAGTACGTGCTGACCTGGACCTACCACCCCAAGCCGCTCAACACCGCGGTGGCCAACTCGGCCCTGACCATCGCCACGCGCATGGGCATGGACGTGACCCTGCTGTGCCCGACGCCCGAGTACGTGCTGGACCGGCGCTACATGGGCTGGGCAGAGGCCAACGTCGCCGAGAGCGGCGGCTCGCTGCAGGTCAGCCACGACATCGAAAGCGCCTATGCCGGCGCCGATGTGGTCTACGCCAAGAGCTGGGGCGCGCTGCCGTACTTCGGCAACTGGGGCCCGGAGAAGCCGATCCGCGATGCGTACAAGCACTTCATCGTGGACGAGGCCAAGATGGCCCTGACCAACAATGGCGTGTTCTCGCACTGCCTGCCGCTGCGCCGCAACGTCAAGGCCACCGACGCGGTCATGGACTCGCCCCAGTGCATCGCCATCAACGAGGCCGAGAACCGGCTGCATGTGCAGAAGGCGATCATGGCCGCGCTTGCTTCGCAAGCGGGAATCGGGAATCGGGAATAGAGAATCGTCGTAGCAACAGCCTTTACCCCCACTTTTACGTGCCATCAAGGAAATCGCCATGAGCACCGCTTCTCCCATTCCCGATTCCCCAGTCCCCACTCCCGGCCTCAAGGACATCGTCCTCGCCTTCTCCGGCGGCCTGGACACCAGCTTCTGCATTCCCTATCTGCAGGAGAAGGGCTATGCCGTGCACACCGTGTTCGCCGATACCGGCGGCGTGGATGCGCAGGAGCGCGATTTCATCGAGAAGCGCGCCGCCGAGCTGGGCGCGGCCAGCCACGTCACCGTCGATGGCGGCCCGGCGATCTGGAACGGCTTCGTCAAGCCCTTCGTCTGGGCCGGCGAGGGCTATCAGGGCCAGTACCCGCTGCTGGTCTCCGACCGCTACCTGATCGTCGATGCCGCGCTCAAGCGCGCCGCCGAGCTGGGCACCAAGGCGATCGCGCACGGCTGCACCGGCATGGGCAACGACCAGGTGCGCTTCGACCTGGCGGTCAAGGCGCTGGGCGATTACGAGATCGTCGCCCCGATCCGCGAGATCCAGAAGGAGCACACCCAGACCCGCGCCTACGAGCAGAAGTATCTGGAGGAGCGCGGCTTCGGCGTGCGCGCCAAGCAGCAGGCCTACACCATCAACGAGAACCTGCTCGGCTTGACCATGTCCGGCGGCGAGATCGATCGCTGGGAAGCCCCGGGCGAGGGCGCGCGCGGCTGGTGCGCGCCGCGCGCCGAGTGGCCGCAGGCGCCGCTGTCGGTGACCCTGACCTTCGTCGAAGGCGAGGCCGTCGCGCTGGATGGCGAAAAGCTGGCCGGCGAGAAGATCCTGGCCAAGCTCAACAAGCTCTTCGCCCCCTACGGCGTGGGCCGCGGCGTGTACACCGGCGACACCGTGATCGGACTGAAGGGCCGCATCGTGTTCGAGGCGCCGGGCCTGGTGTCGCTGCTGGCCGCGCACCGCGCGCTGGAGGATGCCGTGCTGACCAAGCAGCAGAACCGCTTCAAGCCGGAAGTGGCGCGCAAGTGGGTCGAGCTGGTGTACGAAGGCTTCTACCACGACCCGCTCAAGACCGACATCGAGGCCTTCCTGAAGTCCTCGCAGGCCAAGGTCAACGGCGAGGTGGTGCTGCGCACCGACGGCGGCCGGGTCGAGGCCGTGGCGGTCAAGTCCCCGCACATCCTCAACGCCAAGGGCGCGACCTATGCGCAGTCGGCCGACTGGGGCGTGGAGGAGGCCGAAGGCTTCATCAAGCTGTTCGGCATGAGCTCGACGCTGTACGCGCAGGTCAACCCCTGAGTCGCGCCGCGGGTGGCCGGGCTTCGGTCCGGTCATCCGTGGATGGATCGTCCGCATTCCACCTGGACCCTACCGCCATGTCCGCCGTGATCGATCCGGTCGCGCGGCAGTTCGAAGCCTACAACCGCCGCGACCTGACCGCCTTCCTTGCCTGCTTCGCCGAGGACTTCACGTCCTACCGGATGCCGGCCGTATCGCCCGCGCTGCGGGGCAAGGACGCGCTCGCCGCGTTCTATGCCGAACATCGCTTCAACAACCCGGCCTTGCGGGCGGAGCTGCTGTCGCGAACGGTGCTGGGCCGGATGGTGTTCGATCACGAGCGGATCCACGGACTCGGTGCGCAGGCGCAGGAGACCATGGCGGTGTTCGAGGTCGAGGACAGCCTGATCCGTACGGCCTGGTTCTACGCCACGTGAGCGGCGCCGGCCTGATCCCCACGCATGTGGCAGCCGAGTCCATGCGCCCGATGCGTTCCATGAAGGATCCCGACACCATGCAGTCCCCATTGCGCATCAGCACCGACAAGCAGGAACTGGACGTGGCGCTGATCCACCGCTTCCTCTCGTCCGAGGCCTACTGGAGCCGGGACATCCCGCGCGACACCGTGCAGCGCGCCATCGACGGGTCGCTGTGCTTCGGCGGCTATGTGGACGGGGCAGGGCAGGTGGCGTTCGCGCGGGTCATCACCGACGGCGCCACCTTCGCCTACCTGGCCGATGTGTTCGTGCTGGAAGACCAGCGCGGCAAGGGCTACAGCAAGCAGCTGATGCAGGCCGTCATGGCCCATCCGCGGCTGCAGGACCTGCGCCGCTTCATGCTGGCCACCTGGGATGCGCACGGCCTGTACGCGCAGTTCGGCTTCCAGCCGGCCGCCCGGCCGGACCGGCTGATGGAGAAGCTGGACATGGAGCTCTACAGCCGCAACGCCGCGCAGCTCGCCGCACCCTCACCTTGAGCCGAAGGGCAGGGCCGCGCGGCCCCGCTCACTCCTCACTTCTCGTCCCATCACTTACTGCCCGCCCCATGACGACCCTGCTCGAAACCACGCTGACGCATCTGGAGAAGCTGGTGTCCTTCGACACCCGCAACCCGCCGCGTGCGCTGACCACCGGCGGCATCTTCGACTACCTGCGCCAGCAGCTGCCGGGCTTCAAGGTCGAGGTGATCGATCACGGCGCCGGCGCGATCAGCTTCTACGCCGTGCGCGGGACGCCGAAGTACCTGTTCAACGTGCATCTGGACACGGTGCCGGATTCGCCGCACTGGAGTGCCGATCCGCACGTGATGCGGCGCCAGTCCGATCGCGTGATCGGTCTGGGCGTGTGCGACATCAAGGGCGCGGCGGCCGCGCTGGTCGCCGCGGCCAATGCCGGCGACGGCGACGCGGCCTTCCTGTTCTCCTCCGACGAGGAGGCCAACGACCCGCGCTGCATCGCCGCGTTCCTGGCCCGCCAGCTGCCCTACGAGGCGGTGCTGGTGGCCGAGCCGACCATGGGCGAGGCGGTGCTGGCCCATCGCGGCATCAGCTCGGTGCTGATGAAGTTCAGCGGCCGCGCCGGCCATGCCTCGGGCAAGCAGGATCCCTCGGCCAGCGCGCTGCACCAGGCCATGCGCTGGGGCGGCAGGGCGCTGGACCATGTCGAGTCGCTGGCCCACGCTCGCTTCGGCGGGCTGACCGGCCTGCGCTTCAACATCGGCCGGGTCGAGGGCGGCATCAAGGCCAACATGATCGCGCCGAGCGCCGAGCTGCGCTTCGGCTTCCGGCCGCTGCCCTCGATGGACATCGACGACCTGCTGGCCACCTTCGCCGGCTTCGCCGAGCCGGCCGCGGCGCACTTCGAGGAAACCTTCCGCGGCCCGAGCCTGCCCTCCGGCGATATCGCCCGCGCGGAGGAACGTCGCCTGGCCGCACGCGATGTCGCCGACGAACTCGGCCTGCCGATCGGCAACGCGGTGGACTTCTGGACCGAGGCCTCGTTGTTCTCCGCCGGCGGCTACACCGCGCTGGTCTTCGGGCCGGGCGACATCGCCCAGGCGCACACCGCCGACGAGTTCGTGACGCTGGAGCAGCTCGAGCGCTACGTGCAATCCGTCGATCGCATCATCAACGGCCGCTAACGCCGCGTCTTCCCCCTCCTTTCCAGACTTGCGCACACCGTGAACATCCCCGTCGCCAACGCCCAGACCCGCCAGACCATCGTGCGCCTGCTCTCCAGCATGGCCAGCGCGAAGGAGATCAGCCAGTACCTCAAGCGCTTCTCGCAGCTGGACGCCAAGCGCTTCGCGGTGGTGAAGGTCGGCGGCGCCGTCCTGCGCGACGAGCTGGACGACCTGACCTCCTCGCTGACCTTCCTGCAGGAGGTCGGCCTGACCCCGATCGTGCTGCACGGCGCCGGCCCGCAGCTGGACGCCGAGCTGGCCGCCGCCGGCATCGAGAAGCACACCATCAACGGCCTGCGCGTGACCTCGCCGCAAGGCCTGGCGATCGTGCGCCGCGTGTTCCAGTCCTCCAACCTCAAGCTGGTCGAGGCGCTGCAGGCCGCCGGCGCGCGGGCGACCTCCATCACCGGCGGCGTGTTCGAGGCCGATTACCTGGATCAGGCCACCTACGGGCTGGTGGGTGAGGTCAAGGCGGTGAACCTGGCGCCCATCGAGGCCAGCCTGCAGGCCGGCTCGATCCCGGTGATCACCAGCCTGGGCGAGACCCCGTCGGGCCAGATCCTCAACATCAACGCCGACTTCGCCGCCAACGAGCTGGTGCGCGAACTGCAGCCTTACAAAATCATCTTCCTCACCGGCACCGGCGGGCTGCTGGACGAGCAGGGCAAGGTGATCGATTCGATCAACCTGTCCACCGAGTACGACCACCTGATCCAGCAGCCGTGGATCCATGGCGGCATGAAGGTCAAGATCGAGCAGATCAAGGACCTGTTGGACAAGCTGCCGCTGGAGTCCTCGGTGTCGATCACCCGGCCGGCGGACCTGGCCAAGGAGCTGTTCACCCACAAGGGGTCGGGCACCCTGGTGCGCCGCGGCGAGCGTGTGCTCAAGGCCACCGGCTGGGACGAACTGGACCTGCCGCGGCTGACCGCGCTGATCGAGTCCAGCTTCGGCCGCAAGCTGGTGCCCGACTACTACCGGAACACGCCGCTGCTGCGCGCCTACGTCAGCGAGAACTACCGCACCGCCATCCTGCTCACCGAAGGCGAGGGCATGGTCTACCTGGACAAGTTCGCCGTGTCCGACGATGCGCAGGGCGAGGGCCTGGGCCGTGCGGTGTGGAACGTGATGCGCGAGGAGACCCCGCAGCTGTTCTGGCGCTCGCGCCACAACAACCAGGTCAACATCTTCTACTACGCCGAGTCCGACGGCTGCTTCAAGCAGCAGAAGTGGAAGGTGTTCTGGTACGGCATGGACGACTTCGCCCAGATCCAGCGCTGCGTGGCCCACTGCGCCACGCGCCGGCCGACACTGGAGGGCTGACGATGATGCAGACCGCAGCCAACCCCTGGCGGACCGTGCCGACCCTGCGCGGCGAACACGTCGTGCTGGAGCCGCTGTCGGGCGCGCATGCCGAGGGCCTGCGCGCGATCGTGGCCGATGGCGTGCTGCCGGCGCTGTGGTACACCGGCGTGCCCAAGGTCGAGGCGGTGGACGGCTATATCGCCGACGCGCTGGAACAGCAGGCGCGCGGGGCGATGCTGTGCTTCGCCGTGCTGGACGCCCAGGGCAAGGTCGCCGGCAGCACGCGCTTCTACGATCTGGAGCCGGGCGTGCCGCGGCTGAGCATCGGCTACACCTGGTATGCGCCGCGCGTGCAGCGCACCGGCCTGAACACGCAGGCCAAGCAGCTGCTGCTGGGGCATGCGTTCGAGGCGCTGGGCTGTGCCTCGGTGGTGTTCGAGACCAGCTGGTTCAACCATGCCTCGCGCGCGGCCATCGCGCGGCTGGGCGCGCGCCAGGACGGCGTGCTGCGCAACCACAGGCGCCACGCCGACGGCACCCTGCGCGATACGGTGATCTTCTCCATCCTCGACCGCGAATGGCCCGCGGTCAGGGCTCATCTGCAGTTCCAGCTGGACAAACACGCATGACTTCCCCTTTTTTCACCGTCGGCATCGTCGGCGCCCGCGGCCACACCGGCACCGAGCTGATCAAGCTGATCGCCGCCCATCCGCAGCTGCGCCTGGTCTTCGTGTCCTCGCGCGAGCTGGACGGCCAGCCGGTGCGCGAGCACAACGCCGCCTACGCCGGCGAGCTGCGCTTCGAGAACCTGGACGCCGACGCGGTTGCCGCCAAGGGCGCCGACGCGGTGATCCTGGCGCTGCCCAACGGCAAGGCGCAGGCCTATGCCGCTGCGGTCGCCGCGGTGCGCCCCGAGACGGTGCTGGTCGACCTGTCGGCCGACTACCGCTTCGAGCCGAGCTGGTACTACGGCCTGCCCGAGCTGACCCGCGGCGCCTACGCCGGGCAGAAGCACATCAGCAATCCGGGCTGCTACGCCACAGCGATGCAGCTGGCGATCGCGCCGCTGCTGGACCAGCTGGCCGGCCCGCCGCAGTGCTTCGGCGTGTCCGGCTATTCCGGCGCCGGCACCACGCCGTCGGACAAGAACAACCCGGCGCTGCTGGCCGACAACCTGATGCCGTACTCGCTGACCGACCACATGCACGAGCGCGAGGTGTCCGCGCATCTGGGCGTGCCGGTGGAGTTCATGCCGCATGTGGCGCCGCACTTCCGCGGCATCACCATGACGGTCAACCTGTGGCTGCAGCAGCCGATGACACGCGAGGCGATCAAGGCCCGCTACCAGGCGCGCTACGCCGGCGAACCGCTGATCGAAGTGGTCGACGACGCGCCCTGGGTCAGCCGCATCGCGGGCCGGCATGGCGTGCAGATCGGCGGCTTCACCCTGGCGCCGGGCGGCAAGCGCGTGGTGGTGGTGTCCACCCTGGACAACCTGCTCAAGGGCGCGGCCACCCAGGCGATGCAGAACCTCAACCTGGCGCTCGGCCTGCCCGAACTCACCGCGGTCCCGCACTGAGACCGCATTGTTTGTAGAGCGGAGCTTGCTCCGCTGCTTATCCCGGTGAAGCCCCAGCGGAGCGAGCTCCGCTCTACAAGGGGCCAAGCGCTAAAACCCAATCAAGGTCGGTTTGACCGCCGCCTTCGCAGGAGCAAGACCGATGACAGACCTGTTGTGGCAGAAACCCGGCGTTGCCGTCGATGCCAAGATCCAGACCTTCCTGGCCGGCGACGACGTCATCCTGGACCGCGAATTCTTTCTTCACGACATCGCCGCCAGCACCGCGCATGCCGAGGGCCTGCAGCACATCGGCATCCTGTCCGAAGACGAGCTGGCCGGCCTGAGGCGCGAGCTGGCGGTCCTGGCCGAGGACTTCCGCAGTGGCGCCTTCGTGCTGGATGCGCAGTACGAGGACGGGCACTCGGCCATCGAGGCGCGCCTGACCGAGCGCCTGGGCGACGCCGGCCGCCGCATCCACACCGGCCGCAGCCGCAACGACCAGATCCTGGTCGCCACGCGCCTGTGGCTGAAGGACAGGCTCGGCGCGCTGGCGCAGCTGAGCCGGCAGATCGCCGGCGTCGCCCTGGAGCGCGCGCAGGCCGAGCAGGGCCTGCCGATCCCCGGCTACACCCACATCCAGCGCGCCGTGGTGTCCTCGGCCGGCATGTGGTGGGCGGGCTGGGCCGAGGCCTTCATCGACGATGCGGTGCGCGCGGCCGATACGCTGAAGCTGATCGACGCCAACCCGCTGGGCACCGCCGCCGGCTATGGCGTCAACCTGCCGCTGGATCGCGCGCACACCACTGCCGCGCTGGGCTTCGCCCGCCTGCAGGTCTCGCCGATCTACGCGCAGCTCTCGCGCGGCAAGTTCGAACTGGCCGCGCTGGAGGCCCTCGGCAGCGCCACGCTGGACCTGCGCCGCATCGCCTGGGACCTGTCGCTGTTCACCAGCGGCGAGTTCGGCTTCGTCGCGCTGCCGGCGCAGTACACCACCGGCAGCTCGATCATGCCCAACAAGCGCAATCCGGACGTGATCGAGCTGATGCGCGCCACCCACGCCAGCGTCGCCGCGGCCCGCACCGAGATCGAGCAGCTGCTGTCGCTGCCGTCGGGCTACCACCGCGACCTGCAGGCCTCCAAGGGCGCGATCTTCCACGGCTTCGGCCGCGGCCTGGCCGCGCTGGAGCTGCTGCCGGCGCTGCTGGCCAATCTGGAATGGCGCGAGGACCGCATCCGCGCCGCGATCGATTCGGGTATGTACGCCACCGACGTGGCGGTGGAAGCCGCCGTGGCCGGCGTGCCGTTCCGCGAGGCCTACAAGGCCGCCGCGGCCAGCGCCGACACGGCCGGGCAGGGCCGCACGCCCGAAGGCAGCCTGGCCGCGCGCGTCTCGCCCGGCGCGGCGGCGGACCTGCAGCTGGAGGTGCTGCGCCAGCGCTGGGAGGCGTTGCGCGTTTGAAGGGCCGCTGCCTTTCCTGAAGAGGAGGGCGGCGTCAGTGCTCGCGATACGATCCGGCGATTGGATCGCGTTCCGATCACGAAAAGCATCATCCCCGCGCAGGTGGGGATCCAGTGGCTTGCGCAGCGCACCCATCGCGCTTGGCCACGCAACGACAAGCAGGAGATGCATCGATGAAGCTGTATCTGGTGATGGCCATCCGCAAGGCCGACTTTCCCGCCGACGTGGTCGGCCCGCACAAGGACTGGCTGATCAATCTGAAGGTCGAAGGCCAGCTGCACATGGCCGGTGGCTTCAGCGACGGCAGCGGCGGCGCCTACATCCTGAAGAACCTCGACAGCCTGGAGCAGGCCAGGGCCCTGGTCGCGACCGATCCGCTGGCGCTGCGCAACGCGTCCGAGCTGACCGTGTACGAGTGGAATACGCCCTAGCGCTTCGTATTGATCCTGGGATGCGAGCAGCCACCAAAATCCGTCATTCCCGCGAAAGCGGGAATCCAAGAACGTTGGTCCCCGCTCGCCAAGCCCCTGGATTCCCGCCTCCGCGGGAATGACGATAGGGCGGGTGCCGCCTACTTCGCACTCATCGCACGATCCAACACGCGCTCCAGCCCCTTCCATCCCCGAACCCCCATGAACGACGCCGCCACGACCACCGCCACCGCGTTCACCGAGCAGCTGCTGCCGCCGTGGCGTCGCGCGGTGCTCAAGGTGGGCAGCAGCCTGCTGGCCGCCGACGGGGGTGGCCTGTCGCCGAAGTTCGCGCTGGGGCTGGCGCAGTTCGTCTCGGCCAACGTGCTGGCCGGGCGCGAGGTCGTGATCGTGTCCTCCGGCGCGGTCGCCGCCGGGCGCGCGATCGTGCCGAAGGCGGCCGAGGCCGGGGCCGGCATCGCCGCGCGCCAGGCGCTGGCCGCGCTGGGACAGGCGCAGCTGATCGGGCTGTGGCAGCGCTTCTTCGAGCGGCCGGTGGCGCAGGTGCTGCTGACCCATGACGACCTGCGCAACCGCCGCCGCTACCTCAATGCCCGCGCCACGCTGCTGGAGCTGCTGGCGCTGGGCACGTTGCCGGTGGTGAACGAGAACGACACCGTCTCCATCGACGAGCTCAAGCTCGGCGACAACGACAACCTGGCCGCGGTGGTGGCCGCGCTGGTCGATGCCGACGCCTTGTTCATCGCCACCGACATCGACGGCCTGTACACCGCCGACCCGCGCAGCAACCCGGCCGCGCGCCCGCTGGACGAAGTCACGGCGCTGACGCCGGAGGTGTTCGCCATGGCCGGCGGCAGCGGCAGCAGCGTCGGCACCGGCGGCATGCGCACCAAGCTGGAAGCGGCGGCCAAGGCCGGCGCGGCGGGCGTTGAGACTTACCTGTTCAACGGCCGCAGCGCCGAGGTCGTGCGCGGGCTGGCCCAGGACCGCCTGCGCGGCACGCGCCTGCATGCGGCGCAGACGCGCATCGCGGCGCGCAAGGGCTGGCTGCGGCACGCCCCGGTCGAACCCGGCGCGATCCTGGTCGATGCCGGCGCGGCCGGCGCCCTGGTCGAACGCGGCGCCTCGCTGCTGCCCGGCGGCGTGATCGGCGCCGAGGGCGACTTCCGCCGCGGCGACATGGTCGAGGTGCAGCTGCGCGGCGAGGACGGCCAGCGCCGGCTGGCGCGCGGCATCGCCCAGTATTCGGCCGCCGACATCCGCCGCATCGCCCGCCGGCACTCGCGCGACATCGAGGCCGTGCTGGGGTATAGCTATGGCGAGAACGTGATCCACCGCGACGACCTGGTGCTGCTGTGACCCCTGTTTGTTGTCTCTTCCGCTCGCATCGTGGCCTCCCTGTAGAGCGGAGCTTGCTCCGCTGGGGCATTCCCCACGAACCGAACGAAGCGCAGCGGAGCAAGCTCCGCTCTACAGGGGGAGGCGCCCGTCCAATGGTGGCCTCCACCAGAACCCTCTTCATTCGAGTTGAGTCCCTGCCATGACCGACGACATCAAGACCCAGGCGCTGGCCTGCCGCGACGCCGCCCAGGTGCTGGCGCAGCTGTCCAGCGCGGACAAGGCCGCGCTGCTGGAGGCCATGGCCCAGGGCCTGCTGGACCACGCGCCGGAGATCCTGGAGGCCAACGCCAAGGACCTGGACGCGGCGCGCGCCAAGGGCGTCGGCAGCGCCATGCTCGACCGCCTCACGCTCAACCCCGAGCGCATCGCCGGCATCGCCGCCGCGGTGCGCGAGGTGGCCGCGCTGCCCGATCCGGTCGGCCAGGTCACCCGCACCGATACGCGCCCCAACGGCATCCGCGTCAGCAAGGTGCGCGTGCCGCTGGGCGTGATCGCGATGATCTACGAGGCCCGCCCCAACGTCACCGCCGACGCGGCCGCGCTGTGCATCAAGGCCGGCAACGGCGTGATCCTGCGCGGCGGCTCGGAGGCCATCCACTCCAACACCGCCATCGCCACCGTGCTGCAGGCCGCGCTGGAGGCCGCGCACGTGCCGGCCGCCGCGCTGACCCTGGTCACCGACCTGCGCCGCGAGACCATGCTGGCGCTGCTGCAGCTGAGCGACATCGTCGACCTGGCCATCCCGCGCGGCGGCGAGGGCCTGATCCGCTTCGTCGCCGAGCACGCGCGCGTGCCGGTGATCAAGCACTACAAGGGCGTGTGCCATCTGTTCGTGGACGACAGCGCGGACCTGGACCTGGCGCTGAAGCTGCTGGTGGACGGCAAGGTCTCGCGCCCCAGCGCCTGCAATGCGCTGGAGACCCTGCTGGTCCACCGCGACATCGCCGACGCCTTCCTGCCCGCCGCGGCCAAGGCGCTGCTCGCGCGCGGGGTGGAGCTGCGCGGCGACGAGGCCACGCGCATCCTGGTCGCCGAGGCCAAGCCGGCCTCGGACGAGGACTACGCCGCCGAATTCCTCGACCTGGTGCTGGCCGTGCGCGTGGTCGACGGGCTGGAGCCGGCCATCGCCCATATCCGCCACTACGGCTCGGACCACACCGAGGTCATCGCCACCGGCGATGAGGCGCATGCGACCGCCTTCGTGGCGGCGCTGCGCGCGGCGGTGGTGATGGTCAACGCGTCCTCGCGCTTCTCCGATGGCGGCGAGCTGGGCCTGGGCGCCGAGATCGGCATCTCGACTACGCGCCTGCATTCCTACGGCCCGATGGGGCTGGAAGCGCTGACGGTGGAGCGCTTCGTGGTGCAGGGCGAAGGGCAGACGCGGGTCCCGATCGCGATCGACTGAAGTCGTCAGGCATCCGCACACGACCGCTCCGACGCGGTGGCCATCAGCACCCAGGCCGGCAGCTGAGTGGGGAATTGGTGGGAGCAACTGTCTCTCGGATCGCGTCGCAGCCTCCTTGTAGAGCGGAGCTTGCTCCGCTGCGTTTCGGCCGGATCATGGGAGAGCCCCAGCGGAGCAAGCTCCGCTCTACAGGTGGGAGACGCCCATGCGGCCTTCAAAGCAGGCAAGTACGCTAGCCATCGACGCGACGCGGTGCCTCACCGAGGTCGGGCAAGCGCTGAGGCGCGGCAGAAGCTCAAGCGGGAGGTCAGGTGCAGAGCGTGTGCTCTATGCCATCAGTCACGGTGCCTTGTGGGTCGGCGCGCCCATAGACTGTCCGTTCAGTCACCCCGCCTGGAGCCCCACGATGCGCATCGCCGCGTTGCGTCCGACCCTGCTGTCCCTGCTCATGGCCGCCGCGCTGCCCGCGCTGGCCCAGACCTCGCCCATGACGCCGGACATCACCGGCAAGCCCTTCGTCGCACCGGACGCGGCCAACGACTACATCAAGCGCGTCGTGGAAATCCCCATGCGCGACGGGGTCAAGCTGCACACCGTCATCGTCATCCCGAAGGGCGCGCACAACGCGCCGATGCTGCTGACGCGCACGCCGTACAACGCCGATGGCCGCACCTCGCGCCTGGACTCGCCGCATATGCGCGATCTGCTGGGGCAGGGCGATGAGGTGTTCGTCGATGCCGGCTACATCCGCGTGATCCAGGACGTGCGCGGCAAGTACGGCTCGGAAGGCGACTACGTGATGACCCGGCCGCTGCGCGGCCCGCTCAATGACACCGCCGTGGATCACGCCACCGACGCCTGGGACACCATCGACTGGCTGGTCAAGAACGTGCACGAGTCCAACGGCAAGGTCGGCATGCTCGGCTCGTCCTACGAGGGCTTCACCGTGGTCATGGCGCTGACCAACCCGCATCCGGCGCTGAAGGTGGCCAACCCGATGAGCCCGATGGTCGATGGCTGGATGGGCGACGACTGGTTCAGCTATGGCGCGTTCCGCCAGGTCAACTTCGACTACTTCACCGGCCAGCTGAGCAAGCGCGGCAAGGGCAGCGCGATCGCGCGCGAGGGCTTCGACGACTACAGCAACTTCCTGCGCGCCGGCTCGGCCGGCGACTACGCCAAGGCCGCCGGCCTGGACCAGCTGCCGTGGTGGCACAAGCTGACCGAGCACCCGGCCTACGACGCCTTCTGGCAGGAACAGGCGCTGGACAAGGTCATGGCCAAGACCCCGATCAAGGTGCCGACCATGTGGCTGCAGGGCCTGTGGGACCAGGAGGACATGTGGGGCGCCAACCACAGCTACGAGGCGATGGAGGCGCGCGACACCGGCAACGACAAGAACTACCTGGTGATGGGCCCGTGGCGCCACAGCCAGGTCAACTACGACGGCAGCAGCCTGGGCGCGCTGCAGTGGGATGGCGACACCGCGCTGCAGTTCCGCCGCGACGTGCTGCTGCCGTTCTTCAACCAGTACCTCAAGGACGGCGCGCCCAAGTCCGACACCCCGCCGGTGCTGATCTACGACACCGGCGCCAACCACTGGGACCGCTACAAGGCCTGGCCGCAGGTGTGCGACCAGGGCTGCAAGGCCAAGCCCAAGGCGCTGTATCTGCTGGCCGGCGGCAAGCTGGGCTTCCAGGCGCCGGCCGCGGACGGCGCGCAGTACGACGAGTACGTGTCCGACCCGGCCAAGCCGGTGCCGTTCGTGCCGCGCCCGGTGGACTTCTCCGATCGCCAGATGTGGACCACCTGGCTGGTGCAGGACCAGCGCTTCGTCGACGGTCGGCCGGACGTGCTGACCTATGTCTCCGAACCGCTGACCGAGCCGCTGACCATCGCCGGCCGCCCGCAGGTCAACCTTCAGGCCTCCACCAGCGGCAGCGACAGCGACTGGGTGGTCAAGCTGATCGACGTGCAGCCCGATGAGGTGGCCTCCAATCCGAAGATGGGCGGCTACGAACTGCCGGTGGGCCTGACCATCTTCCGCGGCCGCTATCGCGAGAGCTTCGAGCATCCCAAGGCGATCACGCCCAACCAGGCGCTGGCCTACGACTTCGACCTGCCCAACGCCAACCACACCTTCGGCAAGGGCCACCGGATCATGGTGCAGGTGCAGTCCACGCTGTTCCCGCTGTACGACCGCAACCCGCAGACGTACGTGGACAACATCTTCTTCGCCAAGCCGGGCGACTACCAGAAGGCCACCCAGCGCGTGTGGCACACGCCGCAGCAGCCCAGCTTCATCAGCCTGCCGGTGAAGTAGGGCGTACGAAAAACCCGCAGGCGGCGAGCGCCTGCGGGTCCGGGTTGAAGCGCTGATGCAGGCTTGCCTTACTGCGGCGAGAACTCCACCGGCACGCGCACCAGCTGGGCCACGGCCTTGCCGTCGCGCATGGCCGGACTGAAGCGCCAGTCGCTGGCGGCCTTCAGCGCGGCGCGGTCCAGGTCGCGGTTACCGCTGCGCTGGGCGATGGTGATCTGCGAGGGCTCGCCACGCGCGTCCACCTGCACGTTGAGCAGCACCGTACCGCCCTCACCGGCGCGCAGCGCCGACGGCGGATACTTCGGCTGCGCATTGCTGGCCAGCAGGGCCGGGGCGCGATCCGGCGCGATCTTCCTGGCCGGCGCGGTGCGAGCGGGCTCGCTGCGCTTGGCGACCACTGGCTGATTCGGACGATCGGCCGCCGCGGAGTCGGCGGTCGGCTGCGTGGCAGGCACCGTGCCGTCGGTCGGCGCGGCCATCTCGGCGCGGCGATCGCCGCTCAGCCACCATGCGCCCGCGGCCAGCACGACCAGCAGCAGCAACCACAGCAGCGGGCGCGCCCCAGGGCGCTGCCCATCCGGCCGCGCGTCGGCGTGTGCGTCGCGCTGGGCCTGGGCATTGAATTCGGTCTGGGTCTGCGACATGTCAGGACTCCTTGCTAGGCGCCGTTGGCGGCGCGTAGGGGAGTGTCTGCAGCCATTCGTTGCTCACACGTGAGAGGCCGGTAAAGGCCGGCCATGCTGCACCTGCACGATTCAGCGATGCGAAACGCGTGTCGTGGGCGCTCAGCGCTCCAGGTTGAACTCCACCGGAATGTCCACCGCGCCCGCCACTGGCTGACCATCGTCGATGGCCGGCTGGAACTTCCACTTGCGCACCGCCTCCATCGCCGCGCGGTCCAGATCGCGCGAGCCGCTGCGCCGGATCAGCGCCACGCCGCCGGGATTGCCCTGCGCATCGACCTGGATGCGCACCATCACCGTGCCGGTCTCGCCCTTGCGCAGCGCGGACGGCGGATAGGTGGGCGGCGGGCTCTGGTCATCGATCGGCAGGGGTGTGGCGCGGTTCTGCGGCGGCGCGGCGACGGCCGGCGCGGAGGCGACGGGCGGGGCGGTCTCGCCGCTGGAAGGGGCGGGGGCGTTCTCCACGACCGGCGCCGGGAACGCGCTGGCGCCGCTGGTGCCCGCGTCGGCCTGCGCCTGCGCGTCGGCCGAGGGCGCCTGCATGCCGCTGGCGCCCTGGTTGGCGGCCGCCGGCTCGGGCAGCGGCGCGGTGGCCGCTTCGGTGCCGCTCTGGTCGGCCGGCTGGACCGAATAGAAGCTCGCATCGCCCCGGTTGGACAGCCACACGATACCGAACAGCAGCAGCCCGGCCACGAACGCCCCCAGGGCGATCCACAGCGCCTTGTGCGGCAGGCGGAAGGTGAAGGCACGATCGCGGGAGGTGGACATGGTGCGGGCAGGGCGTGAGGAGCAGGCCGCGATTCTTGCACAGGCCGGCCGCCCGCTCCCGACTGCACGCTGGCTGGCGGCGGGCGTGGCGCTGTGGAAAAGGCGATAATCCACGCCTTTCCCGCTCACCGCCGTACGACCGCCACGATGCTCGATCCCGCACTGCTCCGCACCCAGCCCGCCGAACTCGCCCAACGCCTGCGCCTCACGCGCGGCTTCGAGCTGGACGTGTCCGCGCTGGAATCCCTGGAGGCGCGCCGCAAGCAGCTGCAGGTGCGCACGCAGGAGCTGCAGAACCTGCGCAACACCCGCTCCAAGGCGATCGGCCAGGCCAAGGCCAAGGGCGAGGACGTCGCCCCGCTGATGGCCGAGGTCGCCGGCTTCGGCGAAGAGCTCAAGGCCTCCGAGGTCGAACTGGACCAGCTGCGCGCGCAGATCGAGGCCATCGCCCTGGGCATTCCCAACCTGCCGCAGGCCAGCGTGCCGCCGGGCAGCGACGAGTCGGGCAATGTCGAGCAGCATCGCTGGGGCACGCCGCGCGCGTTCGACTTCGCGGTCAAGGACCATGTGGAACTGGGCGCGCGCAACGGCTGGCTCGACGGCGACACCGCGGCCAAGCTCTCCGGCGCGCGCTTCACCGTGCTGCGCGGGCCGATCGCGCGCCTGCACCGGGCGCTGGCGCAGTTCATGCTGGACCTGCACACCGGCGCGCATGGCTACCAGGAGACCAATGTCCCGGTGATCGTCAATGCCGAGAGCCTGATCGGCACCGGCCAGCTGCCCAAGTTCGAGGAAGACATGTTCGCCACCCAGCTGGGCGAGCACCGTCGCTACCTGATCTCCACTGCCGAGATCTCGCTGACCAACATCGTGCGCGACAGCATCGTCGAGGACGCCGCGCTGCCGATGCGCATGACCGCCCACTCGCTGTGCTTCCGCTCCGAGGCCGGCAGCGGCGGGCGCGACGTGCGCGGCATGATCCGCCAGCACCAGTTCGAGAAGGTCGAGCTGGTCGCCATCGCGCGCCCGCAGGACAGCGACGAGGAACACGAGCGCATGACCCGCTGCGCCGAGGTGGTGCTGGAGAGCCTGGGCCTGCCGTACCGGCGCATGCTGCTGTGCTCGGGCGACATGGGCTTCTCGGCGTCCAAGACCTACGACCTGGAAGTCTGGCTGCCCTCGCAGGACACCTACCGCGAGATCTCCTCGGTCTCCAACTGCGAGGCCTTCCAGGCGCGCCGCATGCAGGCGCGCTGGCGCAACCCGGCCACCGGCAAGCCGGAGAGCGTGCACACGCTCAACGGCTCGGGCGTGGCCATCGGCCGCTGCCTGATCGCGGTGATGGAGAACTACCAGAACGCCGACGGCAGCATCGACGTGCCGCAGGCCCTGCGCCCGTACATGGGCGGCCTGGAACGCATCGCCTGAGCCCCCAGCGGCGGCCATGTCCGCGTGCGCGCCGCCATGTGCGGCCGCGCGCCAAGCTGTGTCAGCGCCGCCACGTGTGAACCCCCGGCAAGCGCCCGCCGCGCGCGGGCTTGCCTGACATTTCCGACAGGATTATCAAGCGCGGGCGTCCTCGGCCGCGCTCGATCCGAGCGCCTCGCCGCCGGCGCATTCGTCCTCAATCGGAAGGTCATTGTCATGAACACCAAGCAGCTGCTGCAGATCGCGACCCTCGGCGCCGCCCTGGCGCTGGGCACCACCGCCTTCGCCAAGACCCACACCGGCACCGCGCAGACCCATCACTGCAAGCTGGCCGACGGCAGCACCGACACCAGCAAGACCCACAAGCAATGCACCGCGGCCAAGGGCACCTGGGCCAAGGACGCCGCCGCGCCCGCCGCCACGCCCGCGCCCGCGTCCACCAGCACCAGCAACTGACGCCAGCCGAAGGCCACGCGTCGCGCTTGGCGGGCGCGTGGCCCTGGGGCAGGGGCCGATTGGCCCACCAACGGGGTGAAGAATCCCACCCCATTTGGTCCGTTTTCGTTGCATGGGCAAACATGCGGGTGTTAAATACCCTGAATCGTTCCAGATTCGGGATGGCGCCATGCAGGACCTCAACGACCTCTACTACTTCGCCATGGTCGTCGACCACGGCGGTTTCGCCGCCGCCGAGCGCGCGCTCGGCATCCCCAAGTCGCGTCTGAGCCGGCGCATCAGCCAGCTGGAGACCGACATGGGCGTGCGCCTGCTGCAGCGCTCCACGCGCCGCTTCGCGGTCACCGACGTGGGTATGAGCGTGCACCGCCACGCCCAGACCATGCTGGCCGAGGCCCAGGCCGCCCGCGAGGTGGTCGACCGCCTGTCGGCCGAGCCGCGCGGCGTGGTGCGCGTCAGCGTGCCGGTGGCGGTGGCGCAGATGCAGCTGCCCAAGATCCTGCCGGCCTTCCTGGACAAGTACCCCAAGGTGCGCCTGCAGCTGCACGTCAACAACCGCCGCGTGGACATCATCAACGAGGGCTATGACGTGGCCTTGCGCGTGCGCGCCAAGCTCGACGACGACGGCAGCCTGGTGATGCGCAGCTTCGGCCAGATCCAGGAACTGCTGGTGGCCAGCCCCAAGTACCTGCAGCGCGCCGGCCGCCCGCAGGCGCCGGAAGACCTGGCCCAGCACGTGACCATGTCGATGAGCGAGGACGAGGCGCGCCAGCGCTGGGAACTGCACGGCCCCAACGGCGAGGTGCGCAAGATCGAGCTGCAGCCGCGCCTGGCCGGCTTCGACTTCCCGCTGCTCAAGGCGCTGGCCAAGGACGGCTACGGCATCACCATGCTGCCCGAGACCGTCTGCGCCGACGCGGTGCGCAGCGGCGAGCTGGAAGTGGTGCTCCCGGAATGGTCGCTGCCGCAGGGCATCTGCCACGCCGTGTTCGCCTCGCGCCGTGGCCTGCTGCCGGCCGTGCGCGTGTTCATCGACTACCTGGCCGAACACCTGCCGCAGCAGATCGAGGAATCGCGCCTGGACTGCGGCGGCAAGTGCACCGAGCGCCTGGTCGAACTGGGTCTGCGCAAGGCCTCCTGACCCGCACGCCGCGCGCGGCTACACCTGCGCCCGCGCCCCATGCGAGAATGCGACGCCCGGCCACCGCGCCGGGCGTTCTGCTGTCGGGCCAGGCCCCGGCACGCATCCGGAGAGATGGCCGAGCGGTTTAAGGCACCGGTCTTGAAAACCGGCGAAGGGTCAAACCTTCCGTGGGTTCGAATCCCACTCTCTCCGCCAATCCTTAGTAAGTATTTGTTTTTAAACGACATTTTTTAGGGTCTTGAAGGGCGGCTTGGGGCACAAATCGGGGCACAACTCCGATGCGATTACCAAGCTATCTCACTCGCTCTTCCACTGGTCGTTACCAGTTTCGCATGCGCGTTCCGACGGACATGCGCGGCATCGTCGGCAAACCTTTCGTCAAGCATCCGTTGGGCATCCACCTGCATAGCGCAAGAGTGGCTGCCTTGGCCATCGCGCAGCGTTATGCTCAAGCATTCGATGCCATCAGGGATGGGTGCATGACCAAGAAGGGACTCACGGTTGAGGATGTTCTCCGCAGCGTCGCGGAGAACGGCTCCAGGCGTTATGAAATTGACTTGCCGGGCTTCCGTCTTCGGACCACGGATGCGGCCGACCATGCTCGAGCAATGGAGGCGCTGGAAGAAATCGGCAAGTTCCACTTCCGTGATGCGGGTGCAGTTCCGGCGGCGGCTGGGCCAAACCCGTTGGAATCAGCGGCTGCGCAGCCCCTGCCAGCTGAGACGATCAGCCTCATCGATGCGAAGCGAATCTGGCAGGACAAAGTCGCCGCCGAGGACATCGAGGTCAAAACGGTCGGCATCAAACTGCTTCCCGTGACAGAGCTGATCGAGTTCTTGGGCGCCGAGCGCGAGCTGCATACCATCACGCGGCCTGAGATGGCCCGCTTCTACGACCATTTGGCCAAGCGCGGGTTAACGCGTTCTACGCTCAACAATCGCCAGAGCTACCTCGCAGGAAAGAGAGGATTTTTCACTTGGGCAATGGCTTCAGGCTATGTGCTCAAGGGAGACAACGTCGCCGCAGGTCACGTCAGCGTTTCGATGGCCGAGAAGCGCAAGCGTAGAAAATTTGGCTTCCAGGCCTTTACCTTGGACCAGGTCCAGGGTTCTACCCCGAAATCACGGACGGTTGTAAAAGGGCTGAGAACTTCTGGTCTTGCCTGGCGACCCTTCGTCGCATCCTCGGGTTGTGGAACCGCTCGATGTATTCG
>NZ_JBBCKO010000003.1:0-513737 GCF_037153335.1 Pseudoxanthomonas sp. USHLN014 | reverse complement strand
TTTCGTTTCCGCCGAAGCGAGCCGCCCATTATGAGGCAGTTCCCGCATCCGTCAAGTGCTTCGTGCGAGGCGCTTGGTGGACCCCGTCTCGTCATGTGCCGGCTGGGCCGGTCACCACCGTGGCGGGGCGCGCATTATGGGAGCGCGCGGCCGCCTTGGGAAGGGGTTTGGGAAGTTCTTTTTACTTTGTGCGCCAAGTGCCTGATGGGGCTAGCTTTTGTCGCCTGCCCGCCGGCTGCGGGCGTTAGCCGGCGAGCAGGCGGACGCGGGCGAAGTTGCGCTTGCCCACCTGCAGCACGCCCTCGAAGCCAGGCTGCAGCTGCAGCTGCGCGTCCTCGATTACCACGCCGTCGACTTTCACCGCGCGCTCCTTAAGCTTGCGGCCGGCCTCGGAATTGCTCGGCGTCACGCCCGCCGCGGTCAGCAAGGCGCCGATCCGCAGGCCTTCGGCCGGGACCACCACGTCCTGCAGCGGCAGCAGCGAGGTATCGCCCTCACCGCGCACGACGGCATGCCAACCGGCGATCGCCGTCTCGGCCTGAGCCGCGTCGTGGAAGCGCGTGGCCAGCTCGCGCGCCAGCCGCAGCTTGACGTCGCGCGGATTGAGCGCGCCGGAGGCGACCTCGGCCTGCAGGGCCTTGGCCTCGTTCACGCCGATGTCGAAGCTGAGCAGCTCGATCCAGCGCCACATCAGCGCGTCGCCGATCTTCATGGTCTTGGTGACGATGTCGATGGCCGGCTCGCCGATGCCGATGTAGTTGCCCAGCGACTTGGACATCTTGTTGACGCCGTCCAGGCCCTCCAGCAGCGGCATGGTCAGCACGATCTGCGGCTTCTGGCCGTAGTGCTCCTGCAGGCCGCGGCCCATGAGCAGGTTGAACTTCTGATCGGTGCCGCCCAGTTCGACATCGGCCTCCAGGGCGACCGAGTCGTAGCCCTGGACCAGCGGGTAGAGGAATTCGTGCAGGGCGATGGACTGCTGGGCGGCGTAGCGCTTGGCGAAGTCGTCGCGCTCAAGCATGCGCGCCACGGTGTGCTGCGCCGCAAGACGGATCATGTCGGCCGCGCCCATCTTGCCGAACCACTCGCTATTGAAGCGCACCTCGGTCTTCTCGCGGTCCAGCACCTTGAACACCTGGTCCTCGTAGGTGCGCGCATTGGCCAGCACGTCCTCGCGGGTGAGCGGCTTGCGGGTGACGTTCTTGCCGGTCGGGTCGCCGATCATCCCGGTGAAGTCGCCGATCAGGAAGATCACCTGATGGCCCAGGTCCTGGAACTGCCGCATCTTGTTGAGCAGCACCGTGTGGCCCAGGTGCAGGTCCGGCGCGGTCGGGTCGAACCCGGCCTTGATGCGCAGCGGACGGCCGGATTGCAGGCGTTGCTGCAGGTCTTCGAGCTTGAGGATTTCGTCGGCGCCGCGGCCGATTAGTTGCAGTGCGTCTGCCTGTGACACGTGAGGTTCCAGATGAAGAAAGAGACCGGCGCGGCCACCACAAAGTTGAACGCGCGGTTAAATCGAGGTTAACGCCGCACCGCAGGAAAAAACCAATCCACTCAACGGTTTGACCTGCTCCCCATGCCTGACTATGGTAGCCCGATTGGGCCTTCCGCTTGGGCCCCAGGGTGAAGACATCGATGCAGACGCACGGGGACGGCAGCCGCCGCAAGCAACGCTTTCGCGAACGACTGGAAGTCCTTCGAGAGTCCGCTCTCCACCGCCAACTGACCCAGCACCTGCCCCAGGGCCGGTGGACGCGCCGGCAGTGGATCCACGCTTCCCTGTTCACCACCATCGGGATCATGGTGGCCACCATCGTGCCGGGCTTCTCCAGCGTGGTACAGCCGCAGCGCAAGCCGCTGGCCAGCGTGCCGCTGGCGCTGCCCGAGATCGACACGCAGGCCGCCGCGGCCTCGGCGGGCGACAACTGGCAGACGGTGAACGTCCGCCCCGGCCAGACCCTGAGCGCGATCTTCGAAGAGATGGGCGTGCCGGCCGCCACCCTGCAGCGTGTGATGGAGAACAAGTCGGCCGCGGCCGAGCTGCGCCGCCTGCATCCGGGCGATGAGATCGCCTTCGATCTTCCCGCCGAGGGCGTGCTCAAGGCGCTGCGCTACGACCGCGACATGGCCTCGCGTGTGCAGCTGGACATCAGCGACGAGGCGGTCACCGAGCGGGTGATCAAGCGCGAGGTCAGCGTGCGCACCGCGGTGCTGAGCGGCAAGGTCGGCAGCTCGCTGATCCGCTCGGCGCGCAAGGCCGGGCTGACGGCGGCCAACATCAATGCGCTGACCGACGAGATCTTCAAGTACGACATCGACTTCAACTCCGACCTGGAGGCCAACGACCGCTTCAGCGTGGTGGTCGAGCAGACCTGGCGCGAGGGCCAGCTGGTGGCCACCGGCCCGGTCCAGGCGGCGACCTTCACCGTGGACGGCAAGCTGCATTCGGGCTTCCGCTTCACGCGCCCGGGCGGGCAGCCGGAGTACTTCACCGCCAGCGGCAAGCCGCTCAAGCGCAGCTTCATCCGCATGCCGATTCCCTACGCACGGCTGAGCTCGACCTTCGGGGCGCGCCATCATCCGATCCTGGGCACGATGCGCATGCACCAGGGCGTGGACTACGCCGCGGCCACCGGCACGCCGATCATGGCCGCGGGCGATGCGCGCGTGCAGTTCGCCGGTCAGCAGCGCGGCTACGGCAATGTGGTGATCCTGGACCATGGTCAGGGCCGCACGACGCTGTACGGGCACATGTCGCGCTTCGCCAAGATCAAGACCGGCCAGCGCATCGCGCAGGGCACGGTGATCGGCTACGTCGGGTCCACCGGCATGGCCACCGGCCCGCATCTGCACTACGAATTCCGCGTCAACGGCGTGCACCGCAACCCGCTGAAGGTCACCCTGCCGCCGCCCGAGCCGCTGTCCGGCACGGTGCTGGCGCAGTTCAAGACCCAGACCTCGAGCGCGCTGGCCCGCATCCACACCGTGGAAAGCGCGATCTACGCCGATGCCTCGCCGGCCACGGCGCCGCAGCCGTCCGTGACGCTGGCCCAGGCGCTGGAGGCGTCGCGCAAGCGGCCGGATCGCCAGTGACTCCGCCGGCTGCGGCGCGCGCCGGCGGACCGCTGGCACGCAAGCCGGCGCTGGGCGACCTCTATCTGGGCATGATTTCCGGCACCAGCGCCGATGGGATCGACGTGGCGCTGGTGCGCTTCGACCCCGAGCCGCAGCTGCTGATGGGCCGCACCTACCGCTGGGACGACGCGCTGCGCACGCGTCTGATCGAGCTGGGCCAGGGCGGCGAGGCGACCTCGCTGGACGAGCTGGGCGAACTGGACGTGCAGGTCGCGCTGGCCTTCGCCCATGCGGCGGGCCGGCTGATCACCCAGTCCGGGCTGGACCGGGCGCTGGTGCGGGCGATCGGCTCGCATGGGCAGACCGTGCGCCACCGCCCGGAGGGCACCTTCCCCTTCACCTGGCAGATGGGCGACGGCAATGTCATCGCCGAGCGCACCGGCATCCCGACCGTGGCCGACTTCCGCCGGCGCGACGTCGCCGCGGGCGGCCATGGCGCGCCGCTGATGCCGGCCTTCCACGCCGCCATGCTGCATGACCCGGGCGAAGACCGGGCGGTGCTCAACCTGGGCGGCATCGGCAACCTGACCCTGCTGCCGGGCAGCGGCGCGGTGCGCGGCTTCGATACCGGCCCGGCCAACGCGCTGCTCGACGCCTGGTGCGAGCGGCATACCGGCATGGCCTTCGATGCCGGCGGCGCCTTCGCCGCGACCGGCAAGCCCGATGAAGCGCTGCTGGCGCGGCTGTTGGACGAGCCGTGGTTCGCCCAGCCGCCGCCCAAGAGCACCGGTCGCGAGCAGTTTCACCTGGCCTGGGTCGAAAGCAAGCTCGGCCAGGGCGCGCTGGCGGCGGCCGACGTGCAGGCCACGCTGGTCGAACTCAGCGCGGTCACCGTGGCCGAGGCGCTGCGCGCGACCCAGCCCGGCACCGCGCGGGTAATGGTCTGCGGCGGCGGCGTGCACAATCCGGTGCTGATGCAGCGCCTAGCGGCGCGGCTGCCGGGCGTGGTGGTCGAATCCACCGAGGCCCACGGCCTGCATCCGGACTACGTCGAGGCCATGGGCTTTGCCTGGCTGGCACGCGAGACCCTGGCCGGGCGCCCCGGCAACCTGCCCAGCGTCAGCGGCGCCAAGGGCCTGCGCGTGCTGGGCGCGCTGTATCCGGCCTGATCGCGCTGGATTCGCGGGAAACCGCGGCGCCCGGAATTGACCTGAGGGCGAGAGCGGCGGCTAGGACGCCGGGCCGCCGTGCGGCACCGCGCGCAGCGCCGCGATGGCCTCGGACAGGACGGCGACCTCCGGGTCGCTGAAGCCGTTGCGCACCTCGGCCTCGACCGCGAACAGGCCGTGCTCGATCAGGCGGCTGATGGTCTCCTCGGTGCTCCAGCCGCGCGCCTGGGCGACGCGGCGGATGCGATCGGTCAGGATCGGATCGAGGTCACGGATGAGCAGGTCGGTCATGGTCGGGTGCGGCCACTGTCCTGGAAGGCTCCTTGATACGACGCCACAGCCAGGCAAGCAAGGCCAGCGTGGGGATCACGGTCAGCGCGCTCAGGGCGAAGAAGGTCGAATACGAGGTGGCCTCGACGATGTAGCCCGAGACGCCGCCCACGAACTTGCCCGGCAGGTTGGCCAGCGAAACCAGCAGCGCGTACTGGGTGGCGGTGAAGTTGCGGTCGGTCAGCGAGGACATGAAGGCCACCAGCACCGTGCCGGCGAAGCCCTGCGAGATGTTGTCCGCGCTCAGCGCCGCGTAGAACGCCCACAGCTGGCCGGGGTGCTGGGCCATCAGCAGGAAGGCCAGGTTGGACAGCGCCACCGCCAGCGCGGCCAGCAGCAGCATGCGCCGGAAGCCGAACGCCGCCACCGCCATGCCGCCGCCGAAGGCGCCGACGATGCTCATCCAGATGCCGAACAGCTTGGACACCGTGGCGATGTCGGCCTTGGTGAAGCCCGAGTCCAGGTAGAACGGCCCGGCCATGACGCCGATCACCTGGTCGGGGAACTTGAACAGGCCGACGAACAGCAGCAGCGCCAGCGCCAGCTTCCAGCCGTTGGTGGTGAAGAAGCCGACGATCGGCTGCCAGAAGGCGCCGAAGAAGTCGATCCGCCGCACCACCGTGGCCTCCGGTCGCACCGGCTCGCGGCTGACCAGCGTGGTGACGATGGGCACCAGCATCAGCGCGGCCATGCAGAAGTAGGCGATCTTCCAGTCCTCGAACTCGGCCATGTACAGCGCGCCGGCGCCGCCGACGATCAGCGCGATGCGATAGCCCAGGATGTAGGTCGCCGCCAGCGCGGCCTGGGCACTTTCCGGGGCGATCTCGATGCGGTAGGCATCGACCACCGCGTCCTGGGTGGCACCGGCGAAGGAGCCCACCAGCACCCAGGTCACCAGCCCGGCCACGCCCAGTTCCGGCCGCATGGCGCCGAGTGCGAACAGGCTGGCCGCGACCAGCACCTGCGCGGCCAGCAGCCAGGAGCGCCGCCGCCCCAGCCCGGACAGCAGCGGCAGCGTATAGCGGTCGATCAGCGGCGCCCAGACGAATTTGAGCAGGTAGAAGAAGCTGGCCAGGCTGATCAGGCCGATCTCGCCCAGCTGCAAGCCGACGTCGCGCAGGCGCGTGGACAGGGTCTGCGAGGCGATCAGCAGGAACGGCAGTCCGCTGCCGAAGCCCAGCAGCGCCATGGTCAGCGCCGAGGGCGTGGCGAAGGCGGCTTTGATCCCGCGCCAGCCCTTGTAGGACACCGGCCGCCCGCCGGGCGCGGCGCTCACCGGGCGTAGTCCACGGTGAACGGCGCGTGGTCGGAGAAGCGCTGGTCGCGGTAGATCGCGCAGCCGCGCAGGCGATCGCGCAAGCCGGGCGTGGCGAACTGGTAGTCGATGCGCCACCCCACGTTGTTGGCGCGCGCCGCGCCGCGGTTGGACCACCAGGTGTAGTCCTGCCCTTCCGGATGCAGCACGCGGTAGGCGTCGACCCAGCCGCGGCCGGCGGCCACGTCGACCTGCGCGCCCTCGTCGGCGCACAGGCCGTTGAGCCAGTCCCGCTCGGGCGGCAGGCAGCCGGAGTTCTTCTGGTTGCTGGTCCAGTTGCGGATGTCCCGCCGGGTGCGCACGATGTTCCAGTCCCCGCACAGCACATAGTCGCGGCCGCTGGCCAGCCACTGGTCCAGGATCGGCTTGAGCCACTCCATGACCTGGAACTTGTAGCCCTGGCGCAGCTCGCCCGAGGAGCCGGACGGGATGTAGAAGGACACCACGCTCAGGTTGCCGAAGCGCGCCTCCAGGTAGCGGCCCTCCTCGTCGAACTCCGGCCAGCCCAGCGCGGTGCGGATCTCGTCGGGCTCGACCTTGCTGTAGATCGCCACGCCCGAGTAGCCCTTCTTGGTGGTCGCGTCGCGGAAGTAGGCCTTGTAGCCGGGCGGCAGGAATTCGGGCCCGGCCAGCTGGTGTTCCTGGGCCTTGGTCTCCTGCACGCACAGCACGTCGGCGTCCTGTGCGGAGAACCACGGAAAGAAGCCCTTGGACGCGGCCGAGCGCAGGCCGTTGGCGTTGAAGCTGATGATGCGCATGGAGTTGGAGCCGAAGACAGAAGCGACGCGCAAGCATACCGCCCGATCCGGCCGCCGCCGCCTGCTAACCTTTGCCCATCCCCACACGTTCAAGACGCCCATGTCCAACCACCGTGCGCGCTTCCTTCAGCTGGCCCTGCGCGCCAACGCGCTGCGTTTCGGCGAGTTCACGCTCAAGTCGGGCCGCCTGAGCCCCTACTTCTTCAACGCCGGGCGCTTCGACAGCGGCGCGGCGCTGGCCGAGCTGGCCGGCTGCTACGCCGATGCGATCGAGGAGGCCGGGGTGTCGTTCGATCTGCTGTTCGGCCCGGCCTACAAGGGCATCCCGCTGGCGACCGCGCTGGGCATGGAGTTCGCCCGCCGCGGCCGCGACCTGCCGCTGGCCTTCAACCGCAAGGAAGCCAAGGACCATGGCGAGGGCGGCACGCTGATCGGCGCGCCGCTGGACGAGCGCCGGGTGTTGATCGTGGACGATGTGATCACCGCCGGCACCGCCATCCGCGAGGCGCTGGGCCTGATCACCGCGGCCGGCGGCGTGCCGGCCGGGATCGTGGTGGCGCTGGATCGCCAGGAAATCCTCGGCGAGGACGGCCAGCGCCTGTCGGCCGCCCAGCGCGTGGCCGCCGAGACCGGCGTGCCGGTGATCGCGGTGGCCAGCCTGCACGATCTGCTTGCATTCGCCGGGGAAAATGCGGAACTTGTCGGCTACCGCGAGCAGTTGCTGGCCTACCGGGCCCGGTACGGCAGCGCCGCGTAATCGCCACTGGCAGCAAGGGGGCTGTCATGACCAGGACCAGGTTCGCCGCGATGCTGATGATGCCGCTGGCTGCGGCGGCGTTGACGGCGGGCGCGCAGGATGCGCCCAAGGCCAAGAAGCTCTATTGCTGGAACGACCCCAAGAGCGGCCGCACCTGCTCCGATGCGCTGCCGCCGGATCAGGTCAACAGCGCGCGCGACGAATTCAGCGCCACCAGCGGTGCGCGCACCGGCGCGGTCGGCCAGGCGCTGACCGCCGAGCAGCGCGCCGACCTGGCCGCCGCCGCCGCCCAGGCGCGGGCCGACCAGGCGGCCGAGGACACGCGCAAGCGCACCGAGCAGGCGATGTTGCTGTCCTATGCGTCCGAGGACGATCTCAAGCGCGTGTTCAACGAGCGCACCACGCTGATCGACAACAACGTGCAGACCGCGCGCTTCAATCTGACCAGCATGCGCGAGGCGCTGGTGATCAAGCTGCAGCAGGCCAGCAACGCCGAACTGGCCGGCCGCAAGGTCGACGCCAAGCTGGCCGAGGACGTGCGCCAGCGCCACACCGACCTGCTGCGCCAGCAGGCGCTGCTGACCAATTTCGAGCAGCAGCGCACGCAGCTCAGCGCAGAGGTGGAGGACACCTTGAAGCGCTACCGCGACATGAAGGCCAGCGCTGCGGCCAATGGTTGAGGTGGGTGCGGGCGGTTAAGCCTGCTGTGCCGAGCAGCGCCGGGCTCGCGAAGCCACCGGTGTTCGGCTTGGCACTGGTGGCAGGCATCTCGCTGCTTCGCCGCCAGGCCTGAACCTGTCGTGGGTAGAGCGGAGCTTGCTCCGCTGGGGCCTTCCCCATGAACCGAACGAAGAGCAGCGGAGCGAGCTCCGCTCTACAGACGGGCGGCTGCTGGAGTTGAGGAGACAGTTGCTCCCACCCGTAGAGCGGAGCTTGCTCCGCTGGGGCCTTCCCCATGAACCGAACGAAAAGCAGCGGAGCGAGCTCCGCTCTACAGGCGGGCGGCTGCTGGAGTTGAGGAGCCAGTTGCTCCCACAAAGGACTTGTTGCTCCGGCGATCGTGGACATGCCCGAGCCCGCTCCTCCTTCGCGCTATTACCGCGCCTCAGAAGCGGGGCTTGAGCTGCGGCGCCACGGCCTGCAGCTGGCTGCGGAACGCGCCGCGGATGCGCTCCAGCGCCGCCGCGTCCGAGGCCTCGAAGCGCAGCACCAGCACCGGGGTGGTGTTGGAGGCGCGCAGCAGGCCCCAGCCGTCGTCCCAGTCCGCACGCAGGCCATCGATGGTGGACAGGCGCGCGCCGTCGAACCGGGCCGCGTCCACGAACGCCTGCACGATCGCATGCGCATCGCCGGAGGGCACCTCGACCTTGATCTCCGGCGTGGACACGCCGTCGGGCAGCGCGTCGAGGATCTCGCTCGGGGTCTGGTCGTCGCGCGCGGCCAGGATCTCCAGCAGGCGCGCGGCGGCGTACAGGCCGTCGTCGAAGCCGTACCAGCGCTCCTGGAAGAAGAAGTGCCCGCTCATCTCGCCGGCCAGTTCGGCGCCGGTCTCGCGCATCTTGGCCTTGATCAGCGAATGCCCGGTCTGCCACATCAGCGGCGTGCCGCCGTTGCGCAGCGTCCAGCCTTGCAGCTTGCCGGTGCACTTGACGTCGTAGATCACCATCGCGCCGGGGTTGCGCTCGAGCACGTCGGCGGCGAACAGCATCAGCAGGCGATCGGGGAAGATGACGTGGCCGTCGTGGGTGACCACGCCCAGGCGGTCGCCGTCGCCGTCGAAGGCCAGGCCCAGATCGGCGTCGAAGCGCTTCACCGTCGAGGCCAGGTCGAGCAGGTTGTCCGGCTCGCTGGGATCGGGGTGATGGTTGGGGAACGTGCCGTCGATATCACAGTACAGCGGCACGACCTCGGCGCCGATGGCCTCCAGCAGCACCGGGGCGATCTCGCCGGCCACGCCGTTGCCGGCATCGACCACGACCTTGAGCGGACGCGCCAGCTGCACGTCGCTGGCGATGCGCTGGACGTAGTCCTCGGCGATCTCGCGCTGGGTCAGGCCGCCGCGCTCGGCGCTGTGCAGCTGCCCTTCGCTGATGCGGGTGTAGAGATCGGTGATGGCGGCGCCGGACAGCGTCTCGCCGCCGACCACGATCTTGAAGCCGTTGTAGTCCGGCGGATTGTGGCTGCCGGTGACCGCCACGCAGGTGCCGGTGCGCAGGTGGAAGGCGGCGAAATACGCCACCGGCGTGGGCACCATGCCGATGTCGATGACATCGCGGCCGGCCTTGCGCAGGCCTTCGATCAGGCCGGTGGACAGCTCCGGGCCGGACAGGCGGCCGTCGCGGGCGACGACCACTTCGGTCAGGCCCTGCTCGGCCATCACCGAGCCGATCGCCTGGCCGATCAGCTCGGCCACCGGCACGCTCAGCGTCTTGCCGACCACGCCGCGGATGTCGTACGCGCGGAAGATGCCCGGGTCCACGGTGGTGCCACGCACCAGCTTGGCGGCCGGCGCGGCCGCCGAGCCGACCGTCTCGACCGGCGCGTCGGTGGCCGTTGCTTCGGCATCGGCCTCGTCCGCCGCCCTGGCCGCCGCGGCGGCGCGGTGCGACTGCACGGCCTGGTCCAGGGTCAGGCCGTCGTCGGCCACGTCCTCGCCCTTGCCGCGACGCAGTTCGGGCACCTTGAGCTTGACCTTGCCGGTGGTCAGCGCCGCCACCAGCGCGGCCAGCGCCAGCAGCAGCGCGGCCACGATCGCGCTGGGGAGCGCGCCCAGGCCCAGCGGGCCCTCGCTTTCGTCGGGCACGGCGGCGGCCACGCGCAGGCCGGTCTGGCCGACCGGGCGCGAGAGCGCGTCTGCGGACCCGGACAGGCCCGCGTCGCCGACCTCGCGCAGGGTGAAGCCGCCCTGGCGCAGGGCCAGATAGGCGCCCGGCACCTGCGCGCCGTCGATCGGGGCGGTGAGCAGCGCCATCGGCAGGCGCACGTAGAGCAGCCGGTTCTGCACCGGCACGGCCAGCGCCAGGCCGGTGCCCGTGCCGTCGCGCACCGCGCCGACGATCGCGCCCTTGGCCTGCTGGGCGGCTTCCAGCAGTGCCAGCTTGCTGTAGCCGAAGCTGGCGGCATCGGCGTAGGCGGACTGAAGATCGGCCGGCAGCATGTCGACGGCTTCCACCTCGGGCCAGCCGGCCTTGATCGCCGCGCCGACCGCGGCGGTGTCGTCGGCGCTCACCGCGGCCTGGAAGGCGGGCGTGGCCACCCGCTGGTCGAGCTTGGCGGTCTGGGTCTGCAGGTTCTGCTGCAGGCCCTGCACGGCGGCATCGCGCGCCTGCAGCAGCGCGTCGCGGCGCGCACCTTCCTGGTAGAGCACCCAGGCGCTCCAGCCGAACCACGCGGCCAGCAGCACCAGCAGGGCGGACAGCAGCAGCACGTGTTGCCCGCTGCCTGTCTTCGCGGTCCTTCGTTTGAATCCAGCCATGCGACGTTTCGCCCCTGTCAGCGGACGCCCGTGTGGCCGAAGCCCCCTTCTCCACGCGCGCTTTCCACGAAAGTATCCACGATCTTCAACGCTACGCGCGCGATGGGCAACACCACCAGCTGCGCGACCCGGTCGCCGGGCTGGATCACGAAGGCCTCGCTGCTGCGGTTCCACAGGCTGATCAGCAGCGGGCCCTGGTAGTCGGCATCGATCAGGCCGGTGCCATTGCCCAGCACGATGCCGTGGCGATGGCCCAGGCCCGAGCGCGGCAGCACCACCGCGCACAGATGGGGATCGGCCAGGTGGATGGCGATGCCGCTGGGCACCAGCACCGTCTCGCCCGGCCCCAGCGTGAGCGGGGTCTCCAGCGCGGCGCGCAGGTCCAACCCGGCGCTGGCCGAGGTGGCGTAGGCCGGCAGCGGCCAGGTCTCGCCGAAGCGCGGGTCCAGCAGTTTGACTTCCATGGGCAGGCTCATGCGCGCAGACGCTCCCCGATCAGGTCCACCAGCGCCTCGGCCAGGGCGGTCTTGGGCGCGGAGGGGAACTCGCGCTGGCCATCCTTCCAGAACGCGGTCATCGCGTTGCTGTCGCTCTCGAAGCCGCCGTCGGGGATGCCGACCCGGTTGGCCACGATCATGTCCAGGCGCTTGGCCAGCAGCTTGCCGCGCGCGTACTCGGCCACGTTCTCGGTCTCGGCGGCGAAGCCGACCACCAGCTTGAGCGGCTGCACCGAGGCGGCGACCTCGGCCAGGATGTCCGGCGTGCGGACCAGGTCCAGCGCCAGCGACTCGCTGGACTTCTTGATCTTGTTGGGCGCCGGCACGCGCGGGGTGTAGTCGGCGACCGCGGCGGCGCCGATGTACACATCGGCCGGGAAGGCGCCGAACACCGCCGCGCGCATCTGCGCGGCCGAGCGCACGTCCACGCGGGTCACGCCGGGCGGGGTGCCCAGGCTCACCGGGCCGGCCACCAGGGTGACCTTCGCCCCGCGCCGCGCGGCCGCCTGGGCCACGGCGAAGCCCATCTTGCCGCTGCTGCGGTTGCCCAGATAGCGCACCGGGTCCAGGTCCTCGTAGGTGGGACCGGCGCTGACCACGACATGCAGCCCGGCCAGCGGACCGTCGAGCGGAACGGCCGCCTGCGCCGCCTGGCTGAGCGCGGCCACGATCGCGTCCGGCTCGCTGAGGCGGCCCGGGCCGGATTCGCCTTCGGCCAGCGGACCGTCCTCGGGCCCGATCACCTGCACCCCGCGCGCGCGCAGGGTGGCCAGGTTGGCCTGGGTGGCGGCGTGCTTCCACATGATGTGGTTCATCGCCGGGCACACGGTGATCGGGGCGGTGGTGGCCAGGGCCAGGGTGGTCACCAGGTCGTCGGCCAGGCCGTGGGCCAGATGCGCCAGCAGGTCGGCGGTGGCCGGGGCGATCAGCACGCGGTCGGCCCAGCGCGCCAGCTCGATATGGCCCATGGAGGCCTCGGCGGCGCTGTCCCACAGGCTGGTGCGCGTGGGCTGGCCGGACAGGGCCTGGAAGCTCAGCGGGGTGACGAACTGCTGGGCGCCGGCGGTCATCGCCACCTGCACCTGCGCGCCGGCATCACGCAGCCGGCGCACCAGTTCCAACGATTTATAGGCGGCGATGCCGCCGCCGACGCACAGCAGGATGCGTTGTCCTTCCAGGGCCTGGGCCACGTCAGAATTTTCCGAACCAGAACTAGGGCGACAGCTTACCCGACGCCCCTCCCGGGTCTGATAACCCCAGGGCATGAGCGTCCGGAACAATCGCCATGACGCCGCAGGGAAGCGGCACATCCCAAGCCCAAGGAAGCGCCCATGCATATCCGCGACTGGCCCGCCGAGGAACGCCCCCGCGAAAAACTGATGGCGCGCGGCGCCGCCACGCTGTCCGACGCCGAGCTGCTGGCGATCTTCCTCGGCTCGGGCCTGCCCGGGCGCGACGCGGTACGCACCGCGCGCGACCTGCTCGCCAGCCATGGCCCGCTGCGCGGCCTGCTCGACCACCCGCCCAAGGCGCTGGCCGCCCTGCCCGGCCTGGGGCCGGCGCGCGCCTGCCAGCTGGCCGCCGCGCTCGAACTGGGCCAGCGCCACCTGGCCGCCGGCCTCGCCCGCGGCGAGATGCTGAACGACCCGCACGCGGCCGGCCGCTATTTCGCGCTGAAGCTGCGGGCGCGGCCGCGCGAGGTATTCGCGGCGCTGTTCCTGGACACGCGGCACCGGGCGCTGGCCTTCGAGGAGCTGTTCGCCGGCAGCCTGGACGCGTCCGAGGTGCACCCGCGCGAGGTGGTCAAGCGCGCGCTGGCGCTCAACGCCTCGGCGGTGATCGTGGCCCACAACCACCCCTCCGGGAACCCGGAGCCCTCGGCCGCCGACCGCGCCGTCACCGCGCGGCTCAAGGCCGGCCTGGCGCTGGTCGACGTGCGCCTGCTGGACCACTTCGTGATCGCCGACGGCCCGCCGGTCTCGCTGGCCGAGCGCGGCTGGGTATGAGCCCCGCGCGCGGCGGCCCGGGCGCCGGGGCCGGCAAGGCGGCGGCCGTGGGCTAAAATGTCCGGTCCCGCGTGACCCATCGAGCCAGAACCCCGTGAAATCCGATCTGCGTGCCCGCATCGCCCAGGGCATCGACGCCCTGCGCCAGTCCGGCACCCTGCCCGCCGAGACCGCCACCCCGGACTTCACCGTCGAGCGTCCCAAGACCCGCGAGCACGGCGACTTCGCCACCAATGCCGCCATGCTGCTGGCCAAGCCGGCGCGCAGCAATCCGCGCGCCCTGGCCCAGGCCCTAGTCGACGCGCTGCCGGCCAGCGCCGATATCGCCCGGATCGAGATCGCCGGACCCGGCTTCATCAACTTCCACCTGGCCAATGCCGCCTACCAGCGCGAGGCCGTGGCCGCGCTGACCCAGGGCGCGCAGTACGGCCGCAACGCGTCCGGCGCCGGCCGCACGGTCGGCGTGGAATACGTCTCGGCCAATCCGACCGGCCCGCTGCACGTGGGTCACGGCCGCGCCGCGGTGATCGGCGACTGCCTGGCGCGCGTGCTGGCCGCCAACGGCTGGAACACCAAGCGCGAGTTCTACTACAACGACGCCGGCGTACAGATCGAGAACCTGGCCAGGTCCACCTACGCGCGCCTGCACGGCCTCAAGCCCGGCGACGCCGACTGGCCCGAGGCGGCCTACAACGGCGACTACATCGCCGATGTCGCCGCCGCCTACCTGCGCGGCGATGTCATCGAGATCGAAGGCCACACCGTCACCGGCGCCAAGGACATCGAGGACCTCGATGCCATCCGCCGCTTCGCCGTGGCCTACCTGCGCCGCGAGCAGAACGCCGACCTGGCCGCCTTCGGCGTGGGCTTCGACGTGTACTTCCTGGAGAGCGCGCTCTACCGCGACGGCAAGGTCGAGGAGACCGTCGAGACGCTGATCAAGTCCGGCCACACCTACGAGGAAGGCGGCGCGCTGTGGCTCAAGTCGACCGACTACGGCGACGACAAGGACCGCGTGATGCGCAAGTCCGACGGCACCTATACCTACTTCGTGCCGGACGTGGCCTACCACCTGTCCAAGTGGCAGCGCGGCTACGAGCGCGCGATCACCGAGCTGGGCGCCGACCACCACGGCTCGCTGGCGCGCGTGCGCGCCGGCCTGCAGGCGCTGGACGTGGGCATCCCCAAGGGCTGGCCCGAATACGTGCTGCACCAGATGGTCACCGTGATGCGCGGCGGGGAGGAAGTGAAACTGTCCAAGCGCGCCGGCAGCTACCTGACCCTGCGCGACCTGATCGAGGAAGCCGGCGCCGACGCCACGCGCTGGTTCCTGATCGCGCGCAAGCCAGATTCGCAGCTGACCTTCGACATCGACCTGGCGCGCGAGCAGAGCAAGGACAACCCGGTCTTCTACGTGCAGTACGCCCATGCGCGCGTGTGCAGCCTGCTGCGCCGCGTCGAGGAGAAGGGCTATGCGGCCTACGATCAGGACGCGGGCATCGCCGCGCTGCCCTCGCTCGAGGACGCCACCTCGATCGCGCTGATGGTGGAACTGTCGCGCTATCCGGAAGTGGTCGAAGCGGCCGGCGTTTCGCTGGAGCCGCATGCCATCGCGCAATACCTGCGCGAACTGGCCTATGCTTTCCAGGCCTGGTACGACGGCGAACCGATCCTCATCGACGATGCCGATGCGCGCAACGCGCGCCTGGCGCTGGCCCTGGCGGTGCGCCAGGCCCTGGCCAACGGTCTGGACCTGCTGGGCGTGTCCGCGCCCGAGCGCATGTAAGACGACTTCTACGAGAACAAGAACAAGATGGCGGCACGACGCGGTAAATCCCAGGCCAAGCGCACCAACGGCAACGGCACGCCCGGCTGGGTCTGGCTGATCGCCGGGCTGGTGCTGGGCGCGGCGGCGTTCTTCATCGTGCCGGACCTGATGAAGAAGGACGGCGACACCTTCCTGCGGCCCAAGCCCAACCCCGACGCGCGCCCCGCGCCGGTGAGCGAGGACGACAGCGCCACCCCGCCCGCCTCGGCCCCGGCCGAGACCGGAGCCGCGCCCGCGGCGACGGCCGAAGCCGCCAAGAAGCCGCCCGAACGCCCGACCCAGTACGACTTCTACACGCTGCTGCCGGGCCGCGAAGTGCAGATGTCCGACGCCGAACTGGCCGCCAGCGCGCGCGCCGAGGCCGACCGCAAGGCCAAGCTGGCCGCGCAGCAGGCGCGCGAGGATGCGGCCAAGAACGCCGGCCAGCCCCAGCCCATCGCCGAGACCACGACGACCGCCGCCCAGCAGCCCACGCCGCTGGATGAGATCACCAAGGTGCCCTCGGCCACGCCGACCCAGACCACCGTCGCCCAGGCCGCCGCGTCCAATGCGGTGGCCAGCGCCGCAGGCGATGTCGCCTACATCCTGCAGGCCGGCAGCTTCAGCGCGTCCGGCGATGCCGAGGCGGTCAAGGCCAAGATCGCGATGCTGGGGCTGAGCGCGCGCGTGGAATCGGGCGACTCGGCCGGCAAGACCGTCTACCGCGTGCGCATGGGGCCCTACGCCACCGCCAGCGAACTGGCCGAGGCCAAGCAGAAACTGGCCAGCGGCGGCCTGCCGGCGATGCCGATCAAGGCCCGGTGATCGCCCCGGCGACCCAGCGCGAGCGCCTGATCCTGGCGGCCGCGGTCGCCTTCACCGTGGATTTGCTGCTCGGCGTGCTGATCTGGCGGCTCCTGCCGCCCGGCTGGCGCGTGCTCGAGCTGCACGGCAACAGCCTGATCCAGCCCGCGCACTGCCTGGCCGGCGCCTTCAGCCTGTTGCTGGGCGGCTGGATCGGCGGGCGACGCTTTCTTCCGCTCGGCGTGGCGCTGATGTTCGCCCTGCAGCTGCTGGCCCTGTGCCTGCTGGTGCAGCTGGCCGACCGTCACATGCCGCAGCGGCCGCTGTGGCTGACGATCCAGGACGTGCTGGCCAGCAACGTGCTGGGCGTGGGCCTGCAGCTGCTGGCCGCCGCGCTTGGCGCGCTGGCCGGCGCGGCGCTGCATGCGCGCCGCCCCCTGTTTCCCTCCCCCAAGGAATCGACATGAGCAAGACTGTCCTGATCACCGGCGCCACCTCCGGCTTCGGCGCAGCCGCGGTGACCCGCTTCGCCAACGCCGGCTGGAAGGTGATCGCCACAGGCCGCCGCGCCGAGCGGCTGACGCCGTTCGTCGAGCAGTTCGGCAGCGAGGTGGTGCACGCCGCCGCCTTCGACATCCGCGACGGCGCCGCGCTGGATGCGGCCCTGGCCGCGCTTCCCGCCGGCTTCGCCGACATCGACGTGCTGGTCAACAACGCCGGCCTGGCGCTGGGCACGGTGCCGGCGCAGGAGGCGGACCTGGCGCAGTGGCAGCAGATGATCGACACCAACGTGACCGCGCTGGTCACCATCACGCGCAAGCTGCTGCCGGTGCTGATCGCCCGCAAGGGCGCGATCATCAACATTTCCTCGGTGGCGGCCACCTATCCCTACACCGGCGGCAATGTCTACGGCGGCACCAAGGCCTTCGTGCGGCAGTTCTCGCTGGGCCTGCGCAGCGACCTGCACGGCACCGGCGTGCGCGTGACCAGCATCGAACCGGGCATGGCCGAGACCGAGTTCACCCTGGTGCGCACCGGCGGCGACCAGGCCGCCTCGGACAAGCTCTATGGCGGCGCCACGCCGATGACCGGCGAGGACATCGCCGAGCAGATCTTCTACGTCGCCACGCTGCCGGCGCACCTCAACATCAACCGGCTGGAGATCATGCCGGTGAGCCAGTCCTTCGCCGGCTTCCAGGTCGCGCGTCAGTAAGTCTCTCTGCCTGCGCCGACCGCGGACGCTCAAGCGGCGTCCGTGGCCGGCATGGGTGTGGTGCGCGGCCTGAGCACGCGGCCGCGCAGGCGCAGGAACGGCCGCTCCACCGCGTAATGCAGCAGCGCAGCCGCCAGCAGCGACGCGCCGCCATAGACCAGCACCTGCGCATCGCCCCAGCCGGCGATGGCCTGGCCCAGATGGTCCTGCACCTGCACGAACACGGCCTTGTGCACCAGATACAGGCTGTAGGACACGCCGGCCAGCCAGGCTGCGCCCGGCAGCGCCCAACGCCCGATCAGGCTGCTGCGGCCCGCCCCGGCGAACACCAGCAGCGCCAGCCCGATCGACAGCACCGGCCAGCCCACCGCATTGCCCACCAGCCCGCTGCGGTCGCGGAACAGCCACAGCGCCAATGCCATCACCGCAAGCCCCACCGCCAGCGCGCCGTTGGCGTACCGCTGCGCATGCGCCCACAGCGCGGGGCGGAAGGTCTTCAGCATCGCCAGCAGCACGCCGCAGAGCAGGCCGTCCAGGCGGTTCCAGGTCGGGTAGTAGAGATCCTCGATGAACCAGTTGCGCTGCGCCCCGCCGGCGGCCTCGGCGGCGGTGTCGTGCAGCCAGATGCCGGCGCGCAGCGCGATGCCACCGACCATCACCAGCGCCGCCAGCGGCGCCACCTTCCACGCGGCCGGCCTGCGCATCAGCCACCAGGCCAGCACGGGGAAGACCAGATAGAAGTGCTCCTCCACGCACAGCGACCACGCGTGCGAGAACGCGGGCCGGCTGTAGTCGTTGCCCAGGTTCATCACCATCAGGACGAACTTCCACAGCGGCTCCATCTCCGGCCGCTCGCGCCAGGCCGGCACCAGCGCATACAGCGCCAGCACCACCCAGTACGCCGGCAGGATGCGGAACGCGCGCCGCAGATAGAAGTCGCCGAACCGCAGCGGCTGCCCGCGCGACAGCGGTGCCAGCACCTGCCCGCCGATCAAAAAGCCGCTGAGCACGAAGAACAGGTCCACGCCCATCCAGCCGTAGCGCGACAGCCAGGTCCATTCCGGCGCCAGTCCACCCACCACCCAGGCGTGGAAGAACATCACCCACACGATGGCGATGGCGCGCAGCAGGTCCAGGCCCGGGTAGCGAGCGTCGGTGCGGATCATCGGGTCGAGCCAGGCGTACAGGGGAAGTGGGAAAGTCTATGTCCGCGCGGCGTCCCGCTCACCGCCGTTGCGCCGGGCCGTGCCCCGCCTGCGGTGAAGCGCATCAGCCCGAAGCGCCGGTCAGCTGGGCGCGCAACGCATCGACATAGGTGCGGCTGACGCGCAGCGGCGCGCCGTTGTGCAGCCGCAGCAGCCCGTCCTTGTTGGAGAGCGGCTGCAGTTCGGCCACGCAATCCAGCCTGACCATGGTGGAGCGATGGATGCGCACGAAGCGCGCCGGGTCGAGCTGGGTCTGCAGGCGCTGCAGCGCATCGCGCAGCAGGTATTGCCGGGATCCCACGTGCAGGGTGACGTAGTCGCCGTCGGCCTGGAGATATTCGACCTCCTCGACCGGCACGAACACGATCCGCCGCCCGACCCGAACCTCGAAGCGCGTGAGCGGCTCAGGCCGCGGCTCGCTGGGCGGCGGAACGGGAGCGGCAGCGCTCGCCTGCAGCCGACGCCGCACGCGGGCCATGGCGTCGGCCAGGCGCTCCTCGTCCAGCGGCTTGAGCAGATAGTCCAACGCTTCCAGCGCGAAGGCCGGCACGGCGAACTCGGCATGCGCCGTCAGCAGGATGACCAGCGGACGCGCGTGCGCCTCCATGGCCTGGAGCAGTGCGATGCCGTCCAGGCCAGGCATCTGGATATCGAGGATCAGCACATCCGGCCGGCACTGCGGGAGGCCGGCCAACGCCGCCTCGCCGTCGGCGTACTCGCCCACCACCTGGACATCCTCATGGCGCGCAAGGCTGGCGATCACGCCGCTGCGCGCCAAGGGCTCGTCATCGATGACCGCGATCCGGATCACGCCGCATCGCCTCGCGGGGCCAGGCGCTGCAACGGAATGGCGATGGCGACCACATACACGCCGTCCTCCAGCCCGGCGGCGAAGGCGTGGCGCTGCGGATACAGCCAGGCCAGGCGCTGGCGCACGTTCGCATGGCCCAGCGTTCGTCCGCCCTGCGCCTCATCATCCGGCGCGAGATCGTTGACCACGCGCAGCCGCAGCTCCCCGGCTCGCGCGTGCAGCGCGATGGACAGCCGGCCCGCCGCGCTGCGTCTGGCGATGCCGTGGCGGATCGCGTTCTCCACTAGCGGCTGCAGCAGCAGCGACGGCAGCGACGCGTCCAGCACACCGGGCCCGATGTCCCATTCCACGCGCAGGCGGTCGCCCAGCCGCACCTGCTCGATGGCCAGATAGGTCTCGGTCATCGCCAGCTCCTCAGCCACCGACACCTCATGGGAGGGCCGATCCAGCGTGGCACGCAGGAAGCCGCCCAGCCGCGCCAGCATGGTGCGCGCCTCCTCGCCGCGCGCCTGCGCCACCAGCGAGGACACGCCATTGAGCGTGTTGAACAGGAAGTGGGGATTGAGCTGGTAGCGCAGCGCGCGCAGTTCGGCATCGCGCGCGGCCAGCAGCGCCTGCGCCTGACGGCCCTGTGCCTCCTTGAGTGCGTGGGAGTGCCCCACCAGCGCATTGGCCGCGCAATAGGCGATCAGCGCCAGCCAGCAATCGTCGACGCCGAAGAACACGCGCGGCCAGCGTGGAGGCTGTGCCCCGGACCAGCCCATCGCCTCGGGCAGCAGGAAGCCCAGCACGTTGTTGACCACCGCCATCAGATACGTCACCGCCAGCAGCAGCGGCACCGTCTTCCAGGGCGAACACCCGGCACGCCCGAGCGCGCGCTGCAGCCAGATCAGCACCGGCACCCAGGCCAGGAAGGCCAGCAGATATAGGGTGCGGTAGGCCAGCGCATGCGCATGCCCCACCGCCGGCACCGCCATCACCAGCTGGCACAGGCCGATCGGCAGCGCCGCCATCAGCGAGACGCGCCACGGCGGTGGCGAGAAGATCGACGCGTCCGGCGCCATCGGCGTCAGCTGGCCCGCTCGGGATCGCGCATGGTCCAGACGACCGAGACGATCTTCCAGCCTGCCTCGGTACGGATCAGCTGCCACATTTCCCTGCCCCGGTTGGTCTGCCTGCCATTCTCTAGGTAGGCGTAGTCGAAGGCGACCGCGGCGATCTCGCCATCGGTGTCGATCCTGACGTCGGAGAACACTTCCTCGCTGGCCTGGGCGCTCGTCACGATCGAGTCGATGAAGCTCAGGTAGTTGGACTGCGGGATGTAGCGGGCCTTCATGGCATCCGGCTTGACGGCACGGAACCGCGCCAGGCGCGCATCGTCGTTGACGAACTGCCAGGTCACCCGGGCCGGGTCCTCGGAGAAGAACAGCGCGGTGAACCGCGCCTTGTCCTTCTCGACGATGGCGCTGCGGAAGGCTTCGACGACCTGCCGGATCGCGGACACGTCGCGCTCGCTGTTCTGTGCGGCCAGCGCGGGCTGGACGGTCAGGGCGAGCAGCACGAATACCAGCGCGGCCTTGGATCTGATTGCCATGGGAGCGAGAGACGTCAGTGAGGGCGGCGCCATTACTCCACGCGGCAGGGCATGACGCCATACGCCTTCCGGCTCCATGCGCCGAGCCGTGCCCGCGATGCGCCAGACGGCCCTCCGGCGGCGGTGCGAGCGAGGCCCAGCGCGCACTTCAGCGTAGTGGCCGGGCCCTGCGCGGACGGGCGTGATACTGTGCGCACGCCAGCGTCGTGCCAGCGATCTCACCCGATCGATCGAGGAATGACGATGCTGCGCACCTGCCCTGTTCCCTGCCCGCCGCCACTGCCGGTGCGGCGGCCATGACCGCCCAGATCACCGACGCCGACACGCTGCAGCGCTGCATCGGCGCGCTGCCCGGTCCGCGCGACATGAAGGTCATCGACCACCTGGACGCCTGGGCGGTGCGCTGGCTGCAGGCCTCGCCGCTGGCGTTCTTCGGCTTCGGCGACGCCGAAGGCATCGCCATCACCGTCGGCGGCGGCCCGGCCGGGTTCGCCCGGACCGATACGCCGACCACGCTGGATCTGCCGCCCACCCGACTGGACGATCCGCGCCTGGCGCGCGCCGGGCAGAGCTTCTGCTCGCTGTGGCTCGTGCCGGGCCTGGGCGAGACCCTGCGCATCAACGGCCAGGTCGCCGGGGTCGAGGACGGCCGGATCGGCATCGCCGTGCGCGAGTGCTATCTGCACTGCGCCAAGGCGTTGATCCGCTCGGACTTCTGGCAGGCCGCGCCCGATCCGTTCGCCGCGCCGCTCGCGCCCGTCCAGGCGGCCGCACGCAGCCGCTTCTTGGTCCTGGCCACGGTCAATGCCGCCGGCCAGGCCGACCTCAGTCCCAAGGGCGATCCGGCCGGCGCCCTGCTGCAGGCGGACGAGGCGGCGCTGTGGCTGCCCGACCGCCCCGGCAACCGGCGCGTGGATAGCTTCCGCAACCTGCTCGAACAGCCGCGCCTGTCGCTGGCCGCGCTGGTGCCGGGCCAGACGCGGCTGCTGCACGTCCGTGGCACAGCCACGCTGACCACCGATGCCGCGGCCCGGGCCCGCCTGGCCGTCGGCGACAAGCCGCCCAAGCTGGTGACCCGCATCGCCCCGGCGCACTGGGCGGTGCGCGACAGCGCCGCCCTGGCCGCCGCCGCACTATGGCCGGCGGCGCAGCCTCCCGACGACCTGGCGCCCGCGGAGATATTCAAGGCCCATGTGCGGCTTAACCGCAGCAGCGGCCTGCAGGCGGCGATGGTGCGCGCGGCGGTCGCGGTGCCGGGGCTGGTGCGCCACGGGCTGGATCAGGACTACAAGAAGAACCTGTATTAGGCGGCGCGATGGCCGCTGCATCGTCGTTCCCGCGAAAGCGGGAACCCATGGACGTTCACGCAGGTCGCGCAAGGCGCTGGGTTCCCGCGTTCGCGGGAACGACGATTAGTGGATCGTGTAGGTCAGCGCGTCGCTGCGCGCCGTGCACGGCGCGTAAGTCCATGGATCCCCGCTTTCGCGGGGATGACGAGGTGAGGTGTTGCTTCGGCTTTAGCGCCGCTTCGGCGCGGTGTGGCTTGGGCTTCTGATCCCTAATCCCGAATCCCCAATCCCAAACGCGCACCACCCCAGATCGCAGGGAAAAACAGCCCTACGCCAACGGCTCATCCGAAAGATACGTGTACCCCGTCAGTCCCGCCTCCAAGGCAGCGGACAGCTCCTGCGCGCGTTCGGCCGACAGGTCGGCGGCAGCCACGCGCTGGGCGTAGGCGCTGCGCAGCTCGGCCAAGGAATAGCCCACGTAGTCGAGCATCACGTCGGTGGTGTCGCCGCGGCGCTGCTGGGTGATGCGCGTGGTGCCATCCTGACAGGTGACCTCCACCGCGTCGGTGTCGCCGAACAGGTTGTGGATGTCGCCCAGGATCTCCTGGTAGGCGCCGACCAGGAAGAAGCCGATGCGGTAGGACTCGCCCGGCTTCATCGCATGCAGCGGCAGCGAGCTGTCCAGGCTCTCGTTCTCGACATAGGTCTTGACCATGCCGTCCGAGTCGCAGGTCATGTCGCAGACGATGCCACGGCGCTGCGGGCGCTCATCCAGGCGTTCGATCGGCACGATCGGGAACACCTGGTCGATGGCCCACACGTCCGGGATCGACTCGAACACGCTGAAATTGACGAAGTACTTGTCCACCAGCCGGTCGTTGAGCTCGTCCAGCACCGGGCGGTGGCTCTTTTCCTCGTGGCTCAGGCGTGCGCGCACGCCGTGGGCGATGGCGTAGAACAGATCGTCGATGCGCGCGCGGTGGGTCAGGTCGATCTGCCCCAGCGCGTAGGCGGCCAGGCCCTCGGCGTGGAAGTGCTGGGCCTCCTGGAACAGCTCCACCGCCGGGCGCGTGTCCAGCTCGTCGTGGATCTCGCGCAGGTGGCGCACCGCGGCCGGCTCGTCGTCGTGCGCGTCGGGCACGCGGCCCTCCGGCGCCTGCTCGACCTCGGACACGTTGGCGATCAGCACCGCGTGGTGGGCGGTCATGGCGCGGCCGCATTCGGTGACGATGCGCGGCGGGGCCAGGCCGTGTTCCTCGCAGGCCTCGGCCAGCGGCTGGACGATGTTGCCGGCGTAGGAGCCCAGCCCGTAGTTGATCGAGTAGTAGCTGCGCGAACGCGTGCCTTCGTAGTCGATGCCCAGCCCGCCGCCGACGTCGACATGGCTGATCCTGGCGCCCAGCGCGGAGAGCTCGACGAAGTAGCGCACCGCCTCGCGCATGCCGTTGGCGATGTCGCGCACGTTGGAGATCTGGCTGCCCATGTGGAAATGCAGCAGGTTCAGGCAGGCCGCGTACTCGGTGTCGCGCAGGGTCTTCCACAGGTCCAGCACCTGGCGCGGGGACAGGCCGAACTTGGCCTTGTCGCCGCCGCTGTTCTGCCACTTGCCCGCGCCCAGCGAGGCCAGGCGCATGCGCACGCCCAGGCCGGGCATCACCTCCAGCGCCTTGGCCTCCTCCAGCACCAGCTTCAGCTCGGAGGGCTTCTCGATGACGATGAAGGTCTCCAGGCCCAGCTTGCGCCCGATCAGCGCCAGCCGGATGTACTCGCGGTCCTTGTAGCCGTTGCACACGATCAGGCCGCCGGGGCGCGAGAGCGCCAGCACGGCCATCAGCTCGGGCTTGCTGCCGGCCTCCAGGCCGAAGCCCTCGCCTTGGTGCGCGGCCAGCGTGCCGGCCACGCCACGATGCTGGTTGACCTTGATCGGATAGACGGCGGTGTAGCCGCCAGCGTAGTTCCAGTCCGCCTGGGCCTGGGCGAAGGCCGCCTGCAGCTTGCCCAGGCGCTGGCCCAGGATGTCGGGAAAGCGCACCAGCAGCGGCAGCTTGGCGCCCTCGGCACGCGCGGCGTCGACCACCTCCGGCAGCGCCACCACCGGGCCGCCCGGGCCCTGCGGGGCCACCGTGATGCGCCCGGCCGCGTCCACGTCGAAATACCCATCGGCCCAGTGCGGGATCGAATAGGTCTTGCGTGCCTGGTCGGTGGACCACTGCGTCATCGGTGCTGCCTGGAAACGTGAGGGGCGCGCATTCTATCGCCCCCCTCCTTTCGCCGCTGTGTCAGCGCCCCCGCCGCCAGATCGGCGTCCCGGCCGCCTTGCGCAATCGACCGGCATAGCGACGGCGATCGGCACCGTCGAACACCTGGATCGAGCCGGGCAGTTCCACCGCATCCAGCACGCGCTGCAGCGCTTTTCCGCGGCTGAACATCAGGCCGCGCAGCTGTACCAGCAGCAGAAAGTGCTCGCCTGCATCGTCATCGGGCAGGGCCTTGCGCACCAGCCAGGCGCGCCGCACCACGTTGGTCTTGACCAGCGCCTGTCGCAGTCGCGCGAGCGCCTCGCCCTGGAGGCCGTGCGGCAGGAACCGATCCTCTCCCGACAAGGTGAAGCGGCGCTTGGTCAGTGCGCGCTGCCGCCGCTGCCAGCCCTCGAACTCGGCTTCCACGGCCCGGGCCGACGGCGCGTCACCCCTCGCCTGGTAGAAGGCATGGAGGCGCTGCAGGACCGCACCGGTATAGCCGGCATCCAGCGCAATGGCCTGCCGCAGATGCGCCACACCGGCCGCGTCGTCCCGGTCCAGCAGCAGCGCCCCAAGGCGGAGCTGGCCTTGCAGATGCGTCGGCACCTGCGCAACCGCCGCCTGCAGCGCCGCAAGCTGGTCCTGCTCGTCCTGCTGGAAATGCCCGGCCAGCAGCAGGTATTCCACCTCCTGCTCGGGCGAGCGCTGCATCCGGGCCAGCTCGGCCACGCGCAGGGCCTGGTCCTGGCGCCGCTGGTATTCGGCCATCCAGTTGCCCTGCACCTCAGCCTGCCAGCGCTGGCTGAAATGCTGCTCCAGGCGCGGCAACAGGTCGCCCAGCAAGGCCTCCGCTGCCGATTGCGCCGGCTCGGTCAGGGCGATCTGCGTCGCGCCAAGGGCAGAGAGGCGGACGCTAAGCGGTGGGTGCGTGTCGTCCAACCCGGCATCATGGGCCAGCGCGCCTTCCAGCCATTGGGCGTCGCCCGGATGCGCATGACGCAGCGCCGCGCCCATGTCGCGATACAGCAGCTCGGGCGGGTGCGGCCGTTCTCGCACGGTCTCATGCACCGCGGGCAGGAAGTCCTGATGCAGGCGAGCGCCCAGCACGCTGGTCTTGACCAGGGCGTCGGCCACCGTCTGGCCACCGGACACCCGTGCGGCGATCCGGTCCGCTGCCAGCTCGTTATCGCGCGCCAGTACGAAGCTGTAGGCATTGAAGTAAGGCGCGTACCAGCCGAAGAACTTGCGGAACATGCCCGCCGCCCAGGCTTCGCGTACCTCCAGCGCATGCAGCAACCTGAACCAGCTCAGCCGCACCCGATAGATCCACGCCCCGAAACGGCCGTGACCGCCGCCCAGGTGACCGAACTCGTGGGCGATCACCGCAGCCAGCTGCTCGCGGCTCAGCGCCTGCATCAGAGGCAGGCCGAGCACCAGGAAGTGTCGATGCCCCAACAGCCCCAACACGCGCGGCACGCTGGCCGCCGCCGCATTCAGGTCGGTATCCACGATGATGCCCGCCAGCGCCGGCGCGCCCGCCGCCCTGCGCAGGCGCTCGACCTCGGCCTCCAGCAGCGGCGCCTCGCCCGGCGCGATCCGGTAGCCCTGCGGGGGCTCGATCCGCACCCACAGCGCGCGCAGCACCGAATAGCCGAAGATCAGCGGAATCAGGATCAGTTTGAACAAATGGGCGACCAGCGCCGGCTTGATCGCCGCCAGCACCACGACCAATCCGACCGAAACGCCCAGCGCCCCGACCACCGAGCCGGCCAGCACCGCGAATCCCAATCCGGCCAGCCCGGCCAGCTGAAGCCGGTAAAGCAGCGGCGCGGCCACCGCGCGGCGCTGCAGGCGCTCCACGAGCGCTCGATATGCCTCGACAGACTGCATCCTGCGTCCCCTGTTCGTGAACTCCATCCCCCACGGCGGATGCTAAGCCACAGACCCGGGAACGCAACAGGCGGTGGGCTACAATTGCGCCCCTTTTTTGCCCGGACCGCCCCCCGATGAGCGACAACGACGCCTGGTACATCGAACACTTCCAGCCCACCGGCTCGGCGATCGGCTTTCGCCTGAAGGGCAAGCTGGACGAAGTGCAGTCCCCGTTCCAGAAAATCGAGATCTACGACAGCACCGACTGGGGCAAGTTGATGGTGATCGACGGGGCGATGATGCTCACCACCAAGGACAACTTCTTCTACCACGAGATGATCAGCCACCCGGTGCTGTTCACCCACCCGAATCCCAAGCGCGTGGTGATCATCGGCGGCGGCGACTGCGGCACCCTGCGCGAGGTGCTCAAGCACCCGGGCGTGGAAAGCGCGACCCAGTGCGACATCGACGAGCAGGTCACGCGCATGGCCGAGAAGTACTTCCCCGAGCTGTGCGAATCCAACGGCGATGCCCGCGCCGAGCTGCTGTTCGACGACGGCGTGGCCTACATGGCCAACTGCCCGGCGGGCAGCGTGGACGTAGTGATCGTGGATTCCACCGACCCGATCGGCCCGGCCGAGGGGCTGTTCAACCAGGCCTTCTTCGAAAGCTGCTTCAAGGCGCTCAAGCCCGACGGCCTGCTGGTGCAGCAGTCCGAATCGCCGCTGGCGCTGCTGGACCTGATCCGCGACATGCGCGCGGAGATGGGCAAGGCGGGCTTCAAGTCGTTCAAGACCCTGCCCTTCCCGCAGCCGTGCTACCCGACCGGCTGGTGGAGCGTGACCATCGCCTCCAAGGACGCCGGCGCGGACTTCGCGTTCCGCGTCCAGGACGCGCAGGCTAAGCCGTTCCAGACCCTGTACTACACCGCCCACCAGCACACCGGCACGCTGGTGCCGCCGCCGTTCGTCGCCCAGGCGCTGGGCGAAGGCTGATCCCCGCCCGCGCCCGGACAGGACGCGAGCGATGCAACCCAACGCCGCGCGGGGCAGCCCGCGCGGCGTTTTTCGTTGCGTGCATCTGTTGGCGAAGCTTGGCAGCGGATGGACCCCAACCCAGTGCTTTGGGTGTTGCGGGCTTCGCCCGCCCCCTCCCCCCCTCAATCGCCAGCCGCGACTTCGAGCTCTCCCGGTGGGAGTGGACTCACAAAGAAAAGGGATCAGAACTTCTTCCGACCGAAGCCTTATGACTTGACGCGCGAGGCAGCGGGCCGGCGGGCGGTGGCCGCGCCTAGCGAGGCAGGATGCCGAGCGCCCGAATCAGGGCAGGATGCCCTGATTGAGGGAAAAGCGGCCACCGCCCGCCGGCCCGCTGCCCTTCCGCAGCCGAGACGCGCACGCGCTGCGATCCCGCGATCCCGCGATCAGCAAAAGACTCCTTGTCTTCGAAGGACTCCGGCCACGCCCGTAACGCAATGTCACCCACGCGCCATCCCCGCATGCGAGGCTGCACGGTCACGCAGGGGCGACCACGCGCGCCTGCTTCCAAGGAGTGCATGATGCGATCGACCCTGTTCCTAATGGCCTGCATGGGCGCCACCCTGTCCTTCCACGCCGCCGCACAGGACACGCCGCCGAAACCGGTGCCGAGCGATCGGCCCCTGGTGATCGGACACCGCGGCGCCAGCGCCCTGCGCCCCGAACACACCCTGGCCTCCTACGCCAAGGCCATCGCCGACGGCGCCGACTACATCGAACCCGACCTGGTCTCCAGCAAGGACGGCGCCCTGCTGGCGCGCCACGAGAACGAGATCGGCAGCACCACCGACGTGGCCGCGCACCCCGAATTCGCCGCCCGCCAGACCACCAAGACCATCGACGGCCATGCCGTCACCGGCTGGTTCACCGAAGACTTCACCCTGGCCGAGCTGAAGACCCTGCGCGCGCGCGAACGCCTGCCCAAGCTGCGCGGCACCGCCTTCGACGGCCAGTTCCAGCTGGTCACTCTGGACGAGATCATCGACTTCACCGCCGCCGAGTCGGCCGCGCGCGGGCGCGTGATCGGGCTGATCCCGGAGATCAAGCATTCGACCTACTTCCAGCAGCGGGGCCTGCCGATGGAGGCCAAGGTCGTGGCCACGCTCGATGCGCACGCCTACACACGCAGCGCGCCGGTCGTGATCCAGTCCTTCGAGATCGCCAACCTCAAGCAGCTGCACGCCCTGCTGGGCGATACGCATCCCAACGTGCGCCTGGTCCAGCTGATCGACGCACCGAACGAGCGCCCTGGCGACGTGCTCGCCGCCGGCGGCAGCACCACCTACGCGCAGATGCTCACCCCGCAGGGCCTGAAGGCCATCGCCCAGTACGCCCAGCTGCTCGGCCCCGCCAACCGCATGCTGCTGCCGCTGGACGCCCAGGGCAACCTGGGCAAGCCCAATACGATCATCGCCGACGCGCATGCGGCCGGACTGAAGGTGGTGCCCTACACCTTCCGCCCCGAGAACGCCTTCCTGCCCAAGGACCTGCAGCAGGGCCGCGCACCGGCCACGCGCAGCGACGCCGGTTCGATCCGCGAGATGCGCGCCTTCCTCGATGCCGGCGTCGATGGCTTCTTCACCGACGATCCGGCCCTGGGAAGACAGGCAGTAGACGGCTGGCATAAACCCTGAGGAACCCGTAGCGCCTGCGCCGCAGTACGTCACAACGCGCGTATCGCCCGGCACGCGTGCAACGCCGCGCCAACTTCGTAAGAAAGTTTTCATGTTCGTCGGTCAAGGTGTTCGGGCGCCTACGCACCTTCCCTTGACCAACGACGCTTCGAACATGCACATCCGCTCCCTGACGGTCGCGGTGTCGCTCGCCCTGTGCGCTGCGAACGCCTACGCCACCGACGACACCCCGCCCGCCGCGCCGGCCGACGCCGACACCACCGCCAAGACGCTGGACAGCGTGTCGGTCATCGGCCGCGGCGAAACCCGCCAGGTGCAGCGCATCACCCAGGTCGACAAGCAGGTGCTGCCGCCGGGTACCAGCGGGCAGAAGCTGCTGGACAAGCTCCCGGGCGTGTCGGTGCAGTCCAACGATGCCTTCGGCGCCAACGAGGAATCGCAGTCCATCACCCTGCGCGGCTTCGACAAGAGCCGCCTGGGCTATACGCTCGATGGCATCCCGCTGGGCGACAACAGCTACGGCAACTACAACGGCCTGAGCATCTCGCGCGCGCTGATTCCCGAGAACCTGGCCGGCGTCGAACTGTCGCAGGGCATCGGCTCGCTGGGCGTGGCCTCCACCAGCAACCTGGGCGGCACCCTGCAGTACTACTCGCAGGACCCGGACACCGAGGCCGGCGGCCGCGTGCAGCAGACCATCGGCAGCGACCACCAGAACCGCACCTACCTGCGCGCCGACACCGGCGACCTGCACGGCTTCTCGGCCTATGTCTCCGCCGTGCGCCAGGACGCCGACATGTGGGCGCCGCCGCACCAGGCGCAGAAGACCAAGCAGTTCAACGCCAAGGCGGTGTGGAACGTGGGCGACAACCGCTTCGGCGCGTTCATCGCCACCTCGCGCGTCAACCAGCCGAACTATTCCTACCTGTCCAAGAGCATGCTCGCCCGCGGCCTGGGCTGGGACTGGAACATCTACGCCCCCGACTGGGACCGCGCCGTGGCCGCGGCCTACTGCGCGCCGGCGACCTACAACGCCGCACGCTGCCGCTTCAGCGGCGGGGTCAACAGCATCGACGACGCCTACTACCAGAGCCGCGCGCTGCGCGACGACAACCTCTACGCGCTCGACGGCGACATCGCCCTGGGCAGCGAGGCGCACCTGAAGCTGCTGGCCTACCACCACGAGAACCGCGGCCAGGGCCACTGGTGGGCGCCGGGCCAGGCCTCGTACCCCAACACGCCGCAGGCGCTGCCGATCTCGATCCGCTCGACCAACTACACCATCAACCGCACCGGCGGCACCGCGGCGCTGAACTGGCGCTGGGGCCTGCACGAGCTGGAGGCCGGCCTGTGGTACGAGTACAACGACCACAACGTCGAGCGCAATTTCTACTACGTCAGCGGCCCGTTCCTGGACGACTTCTACCTCAACCGGCCCGACCGCCGCCTGTTCGACCAGGACTACACCATCCGCACCCGCCAGTTCTACGTGCAGGACCGGATGCGCTTCCTCGACGACCGCCTGACCGTGGACGTGGGCATCAAGAGCCCGCGCACCGAGATGACCGCCAAGGCCAAACCCGGCGTGGAAACGCTGCTCGCCAGCGGCACCCTAGTGGCCAAGAAGAGCGCCCTGCCGCAGGTCGGCCTGGGCTTCAAGTTGAACCAGGACAACGAGCTGTTCGCCTCCTACGCGCAGAACATCGCCGCCTTCGTCGGCGGCGGCAGCGGCGGCCCGCTGCAGGTCACGCCGCAGTCCTTCGCCGCGGCCAAGGGCCTGGAGCCGGAGAAGTCGCGCACGCTGGAAGCCGGCTGGCGCACCTTCGGCGAGCACTACCAGGCCTCGCTGGCGGCCTACCACGTGCTGTTCGACAACCGCCTGCTCTCGCTCAACCCGTGTTCGAGCATCGAAGTCGGCACGCGCCCGGAGTGCGTCACCAAGTTCGTCAACGTCGGCTCGGTCAAGAGCAACGGCGCCGAGCTGACCTTCATCCTCAAGCCCGGCGCGGGCTTCGAGTGGTACAACGCGCTGTCCTGGAACAAGAGCACCTACGAGGACAACTACGTCTCCGGCGGCCAGGTCGTGCCGGTGGCCGGCAAGATCACCGTCGACACGCCGCAGCGCATGGCCTCCAGCGAACTGAGCTGGCGCGGCGGCGGCTGGAACGTCAGCCTGCGCGGCAAGTACACCGGCAAGCGCTACTACACCTACACCAACGACCAGTCGGTGCCGGGCGTGACCACCTTCGACTTCGGCACCGGCTACGACTTCGGACCCGGCCTGGGCCTGCGCAACGTGCGGGTGGCCTTCAACGTGGCCAACCTGACCGACAAGCGCTACGCCGGCCAGCTCAGCTCGTTCGCCCCGACCGACCCGGCCGGCACGCGCTATGCCATCCATGCCGATGCGCCGCGGCAGTACTTCCTGACCTTCGGCGCGGACTTCTGACCGCCTAGGCCAGATTGGTGTGACCCCGGGCGGGGCGCGGACGTAAGTCCGCGCCCCGTTTGCGTTTTTGGGGCGAGGAGCGGTGCCGGAAGAGGGGCGCCCGGAGCGGCGAGGGGGCTGATCTCCAGCGTCCGGGACCGGCCTGGGAAAGCCCTCCCCGCCATGGCGGCTCCTACCTGTAGAGCGGAGCTTGCTCCGCTGGGGCTTTCCCCGCGAACCGAACGAAAAGCAGCGGAGCAAGCTCTGCTCTACAAGGAGGCCGCGGCTTACCGAGCCCTCGTGGCCCCAGGCGGACGTTTGGCGCTTCGGAGCTCGCCCGATCACCCCCTCCAGCGGAACAGTCTCTGTCGGAATTTCGTTACACCCTCATGTCGGAAAGCCGTTAGAATTGTTTGCCGAACCAAAAAGTTCAGTAATTCCGCAGCTGTTGGTCCCCGGAGTTCCACCGGCCCACGCGCGAGGCAACCGACTTATGAATACCGCCCTGCTCCCCTTCCACCCCGGCGCCCGCCTGCCGGCGACCGCCAAGCTGCTCAAGCGCGGCGAGCGCGTCCTCGAACCGGACGTCTACGTCACGCCCTACGAGGGCCGACCGGTGGTGGTCAAGGATTACCGCCGCTATGCCGGCACGCCGATGGCCCTGCTGGCCCGGCTGCTGGTCTGGCGCGAGGCGCGCATGCTCCGGCACCTGGCCGGCTGGCGCCATGCGCCGATGCTGCTGGGCACGGCCGGCGGCCTGCTGCTGGGCATGGAATTCGTCTCCGGCACCGTCCTGGGCGGCGATGCGATGGACGCCGGCAAGACGGTGTTCCGCCAGCTGCGCGCCATGATCGCCCAGCTGCACGCCGCCGGCATCACCCACAACGATCTGCACACCTCCAATCTGATGGTCAGCGGCGGCACCCTGGTGCTGCTCGACTACGCCTCGGCCATGCGCCTGCCGCGCTGGATGATGCGCCTGCCCCTGCTGCGCGAACTGCGCCGCTCGGACCTGGCCAACGCGCTGAAGATCCAGCGCCGCCTGACCGGGCGCGAGATCACGGGCATGCGCGCACGCGTGGTCGCCCAGCGCCCCTGGGTGAGCGGCGTGCGCAACGGCTGGAAGCGCTTCTACGCCTGGAGCAAGGCCTGAGCCCAGCGCCCGCCGCCCTGCGCGGCGGGGCTCGTCCTCGGAATTTCAGGCCCGCTCCATGAACGAACGCGCCCAAGCGGGAAAGACGCGGGCCAGTGATTGCGAGCCTGCCTCCAGCATCAGTTGGTGTCGGGCTGGATAGAGAAGACGCCTGCTTGCCAGGCTGCACGCAGCCGTCGCTGAGCTATTGCCTGACGCCGACTTGCAGGGGGCTTTGCGCGGGGCCCCTGCCGATCGGATATGCCCTTCCACGTCGACTGCGCGTCTATCACCGCCAGGCGGCGCCCCGCCTGCTTCAGCGGATGCCCAACCTGCTCCTGCAAGGAGCGCTAGCCCGCGCAGGTCTGCACCGCGCAGCGCTCACCGCGGTCCTGAGATGATGGCGAGATCGCCGCATTCGAAGGACCATCCGGTGAACAGAAGGCAGGAACATCCCGCGGTCGCGACGGACGACAAAGCACGCGCATCCGTCCCCGAGCCACAGCCGTCCCGCGCCGCTCGACGCCTCGCCGGCGCGCTGTGGATCGCCGCCGGCGTGATCTACGTGGCCGCGGAATACGTGGCGTCCACCGCGTTTCCCGGCTACAGCTATGCGACCAACTACATCAGCGACCTCGGCGTGCCCGAAGTGGGCGTCGTGGACGGCCGGCATCTCGATTCGCCGCTGAGCTGGGTGATGAACACCGGCTTCGTCCTGCAGGGCGTCTTCTTCCTGATCGCGGCCCTGCTGGCCGCCCGCGCGCTGACGCGCAGGCCGCGCAAGACGACGCTCTGGGTGACGCTGTCGGCGCTGCACGCCTTCGGCATCGTGCTCGTGGCAGCCGTGCCCGGCAGCCAGCAGGCCATCCAGTCCGGCATGGCCGTCTTCCACGGCATCGGCGCCGCATTCGCGATCATCTGCGGGAACCTGGCCGCGGCGGCCGGAGGCTTCGCGATCGGCGGGCGCTGGTTCCGCGGCTTCAGCATCGCCATCGCCGCGTTCGGTCTTCTCTCGCTGGTCGGGCTGTTTGCGCACAACGCGCTCGGGATCGCGGCCGTGGCGGACGGCCTCTGGGAGCGCGGGAGCGTCTACACGATCATCCTGTGGGAGCTCGTCGCCGGCATCGTCCTGATCGCGCCCAGCGGCTCGGGTCGGCCTGACGGCGGCTGGCGATCGCGCTGACCAACGCCGCAATGGTGATGCGATCGCGCCGGGTTTCGGACCCATGACCCAGATAGCGGCCTCGAACATCGAGCAGCGTAAGCCGCCGAAACTCCGGTGGGCGGTGGGCGCCGACCATCAGGCCCTGTCGGCCCTGGCGTTGCGCTCGAAGGGATACTGGGGCTACTCGCCGCAGTTCCTCGAAGCCTGCCACGCCGAACTTTCCTGGAGCGCGGAAGCGTGCGCATCCGGGCGCTTCTGGGTCGCCGGCGCGGACGACGATTGGATCCTCGGCTTCAGCCTGATCGGCCGAACGCCTCCCATCGGGGCGTTGTGCGCGCTCTTCGTCGATCCATCCGCGATCGGCACCGGATGCGGACGGCTGTTGCTGCAGAACGCGCTTCGCGATGCGGCGGCCCTTGGATTCGAGCGCCTCGTCCTCGACGCCGATCCGGGCGCCGAGCCGTTCTACGCCCGTTTCGGTGCCGTCAGGATCGGCCTGGTCCCAAGCGGCTCGGTCCCGGGGCGCTTGCTCCCGCAGATGGCGTTCGACCTCGCTGAGACGTCCTGCGGCAGTTGAGACCAGCCCGCGGCCGGGCCGCATCGGAACCGTCGCCTCTGGCGCGTGACCGCTAACGAACGGTCCTTCCACGATAATGTGCGCGAACCGGCCCGCGCGGCATCGGACTTTTCCGACCCGCCGGCGCGCGCCCGGCCGATGGTGGCGCGCGCAGGGCGCATGCGACCTTGGCCACGAGCCCACGGAGCCTGCCATGATCGATCTCAACCCCCTCGATGACCTCGCCCGCCGCCTGAGCGAGCTGGTGCCGCCTGGCCTGCGCGAATCGCGCGAGGACCTGCAGCGCACCTTCAAGAGCGCCCTGCAGTCGGGCCTGGCCAAGCTGGACCTGGTCACGCGCGAGGAGTTCGAGGTGCAGCGCGCCGTGCTGCTGCGTACCCGCGAGAAGCTCGACGCCCTGGAGCGCGAACTGGCCGCGCTGGAGGCGCGCGTCGCCCCGCGCAGCTAACGGTTCTCCCCTTCCGGCGGACACGGAGCGTCCCCATGAGTCTGGCCCTGGTCCATAGCCGGGCGCGCTGCGGCGTGCAGGCGCCCGGCGTGCAGGTCGAAGTGCATCTCTCCGGCGGCCTGCCGGCCACGCACATCGTCGGCCTGCCCGAGGCGGCGGTGCGCGAGAGCCGCGACCGGGTGCGCGCGGCGCTGCTGTGTGCGCAGTTCGAGTTCCCGGCACGGCGCATCACCGTCAATCTGGCGCCGGCCGACCTGCCCAAGGACGGCGGCCGCTTCGACCTGCCGATCGCGCTGGGCATCCTGGCGGCCAGCGGCCAGCTCGACCGCCAGGCCCTGGCCGGCTGGGAATTCGTCGGCGAGCTGGGCCTGACCGGCGAGCTGCGCAGCATCGATGGCGTGCTGCCGGCGGTGCTGGCCGCGCGCGACGCGGGCCGGCGCCTGATCGTGCCGGCGGGCAATGGCGCCGAGGCCGCGCTGGTGGCCACCGGCCAGGCCTGCACCGCGCGCACCCTGCTGGAGGTCTGCGCCATGCTGTGCGGCACGCGCGCACCGGCGATGGCGGTGGCCGAGCCGGTCACGCCCTGGCCCGTGCCGGACCTGCGCGATGTCCGCGGCCAGCTGCATGCGCGACGCGCGCTGGAAGTCGCCGCGGCCGGCGGGCACCACCTCCTGTTCGTCGGTTCGCCCGGCTGCGGCAAGACGCTGCTGGCCTCGCGCCTGCCCGGCCTGCTGCCGGAGGCCAGCGAGGACGAAGCGCTGGAGAGCGCCGTCATCGCCTCGGTCAGCGGCCGCGGGCTGGATCCGGCGCGCTGGCGGCAGCGCCCGTTCCGCAGTCCGCACCATACCGCCAGCGCGGTGGCGCTGATCGGCGGCGGCGCGCTACCTCGACCCGGCGAGGTCTCGCTGGCCCACCACGGCGTACTGTTCCTCGATGAGCTGACCGAGTGGGACCGGCGTGCGCTGGAAGTGCTGCGCGAGCCGCTGGAGTCGGGCACAGTCACCGTCGCGCGCGCGGCGCGCAGTGCCGAGTTCCCCGCGCGGTTCCAGCTGGTGGCCGCGATGAATCCCTGCCCCTGCGGCTGGGCCGGCGATGCTAACGGCCGCTGCCGCTGTACGGCCGAGCGCATCGCCCGCTATCGCGGCCGCATCTCCGGCCCGCTGCTGGACCGGATCGACCTGCAGATCGACGTCGCACGCGTGCCGCCGCAGGCGCTGCGCCCCGACGCACCGGCCGGCGAAGACAGCGCCACCGTGCGCGAACGCGTCACCGCCGCTCGCGCGCGACAGCTGCAGCGCGCCGGCGTGCTCAACGCACGCCTGGATCAGGCGCAGACACTCAACCATTGCCGGCTGGCACCGCCCGACCAGGCGCTGCTGGAGCGCGCGATCGATCAGATGCGGCTGTCCGCACGCGCCATGCAGCGCACGCTGCGCGTGGCCCGCACCATCGCCGATCTGGCCGAAAGCGAAGACATCACCACCGCGCATCTCACCGAGGCCCTGGGCTATCGCCAGCAGGCGATGACGCCGCAGGTCGATGCGGCGTGAGCAGGACAGCGAGCGCGGTATCTCGTTCGTCGCTGCAGTTCTCTTTCGTCGCTGCAGTTGCGGTGGCATCAAACCCTGGCGTCAGGAGGGGTCCTCGAGAGAGCCCATCGCCGCCGTGGCGGCTCCCACAGGTCGCGCGGTCAAGGATGAGGGACGGCTCGGGGCTTGATGGTGGTGTCGCGCGGGGCGTCTTCGCGCGCGGCAGCGGGCTGCTTCGAGGTGGCATCCTCGCTGTGGTCCGGCGCGTCGCGCTTTTCGGCGTCTTCCGCCGCATCGGCGGCGGCGTGGCCCTCGATCGGCTCCAGCAGTTGGAGGGGCTTGCCCTCGTAGCGGAACTCCAGCGCGTCCTGCAGCGCGCGCAGCTGATCGACCTGGTCGCACAGCGCTTCGGCCTGGGCCTCGATGGCCTCGCTGCGCGTTTCGAGCTTATTGTCCAGTTCGCCGTACAAGTGGTCGGCGCGTTCTTCGATGGCTTCGCTGCGGCCGGTGAAGATCTGGAACAGCAGGTGCCGGGCGATGCTGCCCTTGAACGCCTCGGCCTGGTCTTCAACGTAGCGCTCGAAGTTGCCGCCGAAGGCGTCCTGCTCCCAACGGCCCTTGCCCAGCGTGCCATCCACATAGCCATGGGCCTGGGTGCGCATGCGCGCGATCTTGCGCGCGTTGAAGGAGCTGCCGGTCATGATCTCGATCACGCCGCCCAGCGCGTCGTAGCTGAGGTCGACCACCTCGTTGGCCAGCCCGGCCACCTTCGGCATCAGCGCGCGGGCCTGGCTTTCCATCTGCCACAGCCGCTTCGCATCGGCGGCGCTGACCGGGCGCAGCTTGCGGTCCACGCTCAGTTCGCCGCCGTGGAAGAAGATCTCGCGCGGCGAGCCGCTGTCGCGGTACAGCCAGATGCCGCCGCTGTCGGCCAGCACGTTGAAGTCGGTCCCCAGGCCGCACTGGCGTGAGGACACGTGCGGGCGGCGGTCGTGCCGGCCTTGCTGCGCAGGGTCGGACTGGGGCTTGTCGGCAGGCGTCTGCAGCACCTTCTCGGCAGAAGCCTGGGTCTGCGGCGCCTTGTCGGCGGGCGTATTCGCCTGCTGCGCCCAGGCAGCAGGCGCCAGGCACGCCAGCATTACCACCTGCCATCGCTTGCGCATCTTCTCGAACGTCCTGTCTGCCAACTGGCAGCCAGCTTCCGCGCGGCCGCCGGATGCAGGCGCGTGCCTGAAGTCACAAGGACCGATGGCGGGCGTGCTTGATGGGAGCAACTGTCTCTAAGGTCAAGCAGCGGCTTCCTTGTAGAGCGGAGCTTGTGGCAATCCCCTTCTGGGGACTCCGCTGCGTTTCGACCGGATCATCGGCAAGGCCCAGCGGAGCAAGCTCCGCTCTACAGGTGGGAACCGCCCTTGTGGCCTTCTTGGCCATTGCCGGCGAGGGGCTTTATTGGGAAAGCCCCATCGCCGCCATGGCGGCTCCCACCCGGATCATGTCGCCCCAGGCTGTGCCTCGGGTCAGGCGTCTTCGCCCATCGCCAGGACCAGCTGCAGGTCGTCGCGCTCGCCCTGGATGCGCAGCTGGCCCTGGGCTTCGCCGGCCAGTGCGCCGAGCCTGGCGCCGCAGTCGGCCAGGTCGGCCCACTTGAGCTGCCACACGAACGGCGTGGGACAGGCGCTGTCCAGCATCAGCCGGGAGACCGAGTCGGTCACCTCCAGGCTGACGTTGGGCACGCCGGGGATGGCATGGCGGCGACCGACCGCGTCGGGGCGCGGACTGGAGGCCAGGTGATCCAGCATGGAGGCCAGCATGGCGATGCCGGGGCGATCCCCGCGGAACATCAACGCATCCTGGCCGCGATAGCGGTTGTCGTGACGGGCTCGAAGCATGGCGCACCTTTCTCAGTGGGTGAACGACGCTGGTGGGTGTTCGATGACGCTGAAGCGATGCCGCGGGTGTTGCCAAAGCACCCGACGCCAGCGCGTGCAATGTCTTTGATCGAGGGCGGGGCCTCCCAGCCCGCGTCGCGCCAGACCCTCGCGCCCCTGCTCGCGAGGGTCGCCTGCGCAACGCCGCTCCTCTCAAGGTTCATCGCACGCGCCGGTGCCGGGCGCGTCCTGCCTGGATCAAGGCGCGAAAGCTCAGGCCGCCTTGTGTTCGTAGAACTGCTCCTCCTCGGTCGAGCCGGTCAGCGCGGTCACGCTGGAGCTGCCGCCCTGGATGACGGTGGTGACGTCGTCGAAGTAGCCGGCGCCGACTTCCTGCTGGTGGCTGACGAAGGTGTAGCCCTGCTCGCGGGCCTCGAACTCCGGCTGCTGCACCTGCTCGACGTAGTGCTTCATGCCCTGGCCGCGCGCGTAGTCGTGGGCGAACTTGAAAGTGTTGAACCAGTTGATGTGGATGCCGGCCAGGGTGATGAACTGGTACTTGTAGCCCAGCGCCGACAGCTCGTCCTGGAAGCGGGCGATGGTCGCGTCGTCCAGGTTCTTCTTCCAGTTGAACGAGGGCGAGCAGTTGTAGCTCAGCAGCTTGCCCGGGCTGGCCGCATGCACGGCCTGGGCGAACTCGCGGGCGAAGCCCAGGTCCGGGGTACCGGTCTCGCACCACACCAGGTCGGCGTGCGGCGCGTAGGCCACGCCGCGGCTGATGGCCTGTTCCAGGCCGTTCCTGACGCGGTAGAAGCCCTCGCTGGTGCGCTCGCCGTTGACGAAGGGCTTGTCGTTGGGATCGAAGTCGGAGGTCAGCAGGTTGGCGGCCTCCGCATCGGTGCGGGCCAGCACGATGGTCGGCACGCCCAGCACGTCGGCGGCCAGGCGCGCGGCCTGCAGCTTCTGGATCGCCTCCTGGGTGGGCACCAGCACCTTGCCGCCCATGTGGCCGCACTTCTTCACCGCCGCCAGCTGGTCCTCGAAGTGCACGCCCGCCGCGCCGGCGATGATCATGTTCTTCATCAGCTCGTAGGCGTTGAGCACGCCGCCGAAGCCGGCCTCGCCGTCGGCGACGATGGGCAGGAAGAAGTCGATCGCGTCCTTCTCTTCCAGCTTGCCGTCGCAGATGTTCTTCCACTGGATCTCATCGGCGCGCTGGAAGGTGTTGTTGATGCGGCGGACCATGGTCGGCACCGAGTCGTAGGCGTACAGCGACTGGTCGGGGTACATGGTCTCGGAGGTGTTGCCGTCGGCGGCCACCTGCCAGCCGGACAGGTAGACCGCCTCCAGGCCAGCCTTGGCCTGCTGCATCGCCTGGCCGGCGCTGATGGCGCCGAAGGCGTTGACATAGCCCTTCCTGGCCTCGCCGTTCACCAGCTTCCACAGCCGCTCGGCGCCGCGCTTGGCCAGGGTGTGCTCGGGCTGCACGCTGCCGCGCAGGCGGACCACGTCGGCGGCGCTGTAGTTGCGCTTGACGCCGCTCCAGCGCGGGTTGGTGTTCCAGTCCTTCTGCAGGGCGTCGATCTGTTCCTGGCGAGTGCTCATGGTGCTTCTCCGGTCGTTGACGGATGCCCGTCGAATGGGGTGCAAGCGGAATGCGTGTAAGGGCTGGATGGGCTTCTTCGATCCGAAGCCCAAACCCGGCTTCAATCGATCTGCGCGTAGGCCGGCAGGGTCAGGAACTCGGCCAGCGTGTCGCTGCGCGAGAGCTGGTCCAGCAGGGCGATGGCCTGCGGCACCTTGGTCGCGCCGGGCAGCGCGGCATCACCCAGGCGGGTGGGCAGGCGCTTGAGCGTGGTCTCCAGCAGCGCCAGGTCGATGGCGGTGCCGTCGTCCAGGTGCAGGCCGTCGGTGTGCAGCCACTGCCAGATCTGGGTGCGCGAGATCTCGGCGGTGGCCGCGTCCTCCATCAGCCAGTGGATCGGCACGCAGCCGTTGCCATCCAGCCAGGCGGCCAGGTAGCGCACGCAGACCTCGACATTGCCCTCGAACCCGGCGCGGGTGATGGTGCCGGTGGACGGGCGGATCAGGTCGTCGCGGCCGACGTGCACATCGGCGCGGGCCACGCCGTGCTGGTTGGGGCCGGGCATGTGCGCATCGAAGATCTCCATCGCCACCGGGATCAGCGCCGGGTGCGCGACCCAGGTGCCGTCGTGGCCGGCGGTGACCTCGCGCAGCTTGTCGGCGCGCACGCGGGCCATGGCCTGCTCGTTGGCCGCCGGATCGTTGTTGATCGGGATCTGCGCGGCCATGCCGCCCATCGCGTGCGCACCGCGCCGGTGGCAGGTCTGGATCAGCAGCTCCGAATAGGCCTTCAGGAACGGCTGGGTCATGGTGACCTGGCCGCGCTCGGGCAGCACGCGGTCGGGGTGGGCGCGGAAGGTCTTGATGTAGGAAAAGATGTAGTCCCAGCGGCCGCAGTTCAGGCCGACGATGCGGCTGCGCAGCGCGTACAGGATCTCGTGCATCTCGAAGGCCGCCGGCAGCGTCTCGATCAGCACGGTGACCTTCATCTGCCCCTGCGGCAGGCCCAGGGTCGCCTCGATGTGCGACAGCGCGGTCTCCCACAGCGCCGCCTCCTCCATCGACTGCAGCTTGGGCAGGTAGAAGTACGGGCCGCGGTCCCTGGCCTGCAGCGCGCGGGCGTTGTGGAAGGCGAAGGTGGCCACGTCGAACAGGCCGCCGGCGATCGGCGCGCCATCGACCAGCACGTGCTTCTCGTCCAGGTGCCAGCCGCGCGGACGCACGATCAGCACCGCCTGCTCGTCGGCGGGCTTGAGCGTGTAGCGCTTGCCCGGCTTGTCGCCGGCCGCCGGCGCCTGGAAGGTCAGATCGCCATCGACCGCGCCGATCAGCGCGCGCTGGCCGGTCAGCAGGTTGACCCAGGTCGGCGAGGTCGAGTCCTCGAAGTCGGCCATGAACACCTTGGCGCCGGAGTTCAGCGCGTTGATGACCATCTTCGGGTCGGTCGGGCCGGTGATCTCCACGCGACGGTCGGCCAGCGCGGCGGGAATCGGTGCCACGGTCCAGTCGCCCTGGCGGATCTGCGCGGTGTCAGCGCGGAAGTCCGGCAGGGCGCCGCCGTCGAACGCGGCCTGGCGGGCGGCGCGGGCGGCCAGGCGGGCCTGGCGCTCGGGCTCGATGGCCCGGTGCAGCGAGGTCAGCAGGCCCAGCAGGCCGGCCGGCAGCAGCGCGTCCTGGCCCGGGGCCCGGACCGTCAGCGCCAGGCCGGGCGTGGCGCCGCGGGCGGTGGGCGACAGGGCGAAGGCGGTGGCGGACATGGCGGTGTTCCTCGTCGTTTCAGCTGGGCCGCCACCGTGCTCCGGGGGTTAGTATTTGACAACTTAGTTTTATCAATTCAATTCATAAGTTCTGCTCATGAGAACGGATTCAGACCCATGCCAGCGAACGTAACCCCGCGTTTTTCCTACAAATCCGATCGACTCAAACCACTGCGCGCGTTCTGCCAGGTGGTGCGTCTGGGCTCGGTTTCGCGGGCGGCGGAGGCCTTGTTCGTCAGCCAGCCGGCCATTTCGCTGCAGCTGCAGGCGCTGGAACGGGAGTACGGGACGCGGCTGTTCGAGCGCAGCGGGCGACGCCTGACCCCCACCCGCGAGGGCCAGCTGCTGTACGAGATGGCCCAGCCGCTGGTCGAAGGGGTGGATTCGCTGGCCTCGGATTTCCGCCACAAGGTCAGCGGGCTGGACGCCGGCGAGCTGAACATCGCCGCCAACAGCTCGACCATCCTCTACCTGCTGCCGCGGATCGTGGACGCCTTCCGCCGCGAGCACCCCGAGGTGCGCCTGACCCTGCACAACGCCATCAGCGCCGACGGCACCGACCTGCTGCGCCAGGACGCGGTCGACCTGGCGGTGGGCTCGATGGTCGACGTCGCGGCCGACCTGAGCTACGAGCCGGTCTACCGCTTCGAGCCGATGCTGATCACCCCGCACGACCACCCGCTGGCGAAGAAGGACAAGGTGACCCTGGAGGACATCTCGCCCTACGGCCTGATCCTGCCGCCGCGCCGGCAGATCACCTACCGGCTGGTGGACCTGACCTTCCAGCAGGCGCGCGTGCCGTACACCGTCGCGCTGGAGGTCGGCGGCTGGGAGGTGATCAAGCAGTACGTGGCCATGGGCATGGGCCTGTCGATCGTCAGCTCGATCTGCCTGGGCGAGGCCGACCGCGGCCGCATCACCGCGCGCTCGCTGAGCGCATACTTCCCCTCGCGCAGCTATGGCGTGGTGGTGCGCAAGGGCAAGTATCTCTCGCCGCAGGCGCGGGCCTTCATCGCGCTGATCCGGCCGGACCTGTTCCACCCGCGCGACCACGACGAGAGCGGGCATTCGGAGCGCTGAGCGTCCGGCCGCCAAGTCCCTGCACGAGCAGCCCGGTCACCAGCAGCACCGCCAGCACCAGCGAGGCGCCGCCGGTGCCCAGCTCCAGGCCGCCATGGGCGGCCGGCTTGGTCAGCAGGTCGCCGAAGGTCGCACCGAACGGCCGAGTCATCACGAACGCGATCCAGAACAGCAGCACCCGGCTGACGGACGTGAAGCGGTAGGCCAGCGCCGTGGCGGCGATCACCGCCGCGATCAGCCCGGCGCTGGCGGCGAAGCCCAGGCCGGACGAATCGGCCAGAAAATCCCCCAGCGCCGTGCCCAGCGTGTTGCTGACCAGGATCGCCATCCAATAGAAGCCCTCAGCCCGGCGGCTGGCGATGCGCTGCACCGACAGATGCCCCTCGCTGTGGTACCAGGCGGCCAGCACCCCGCCCAGCAGCGCCACCAGCAGCAGCGCGCCGCGCAGATAGCCCAGCCCCAGCGTGCGGTCCAGGAAGTCCGACATCGCCGTGCCCGCGGTGCTGGTGGACAGGATCACCACCCAGTACAGCCCGCGATGGAAGCCGCGCGCCCGCAGCTGCGCCAGCAGGGTCAGCGCGAACAGGCCCAGCAGCAGCAAGGCCCCGGGCCCATAGCCCAGCCCGAGCGTCATGGTGAGCCAGTCGCCGCCGGTCTCGCCCAGCGTGGTCGCCAGGATCTTGAGGATCCAGAAGCCCAGCGTGACCGCGGCGACCTTGTTGGCGACCGCCGGCGGCGTTCCGTGTTCGGACATGTCCAGCCCTCGGCCTCGAGTAGGGCAGACACGGTCGCAGCCGCGCTGTCGGATTTCGGTCGCACCTCACGCCGTGGGCCAGCGGTCGCCGAGCTCAACCCCTCCTCAGTCTCGACCAGTCGAGCCGGACGCGGCCGAGCGGATGAACGCGAGCAGGTCACGATTGAAGCGGTCCGGTTCTTCCAGGAACGGCGCATGGCCGGACTCGGCGTAAAGCACGCTGCGGATCCGCGGATTGAGCCCTTTGGCGCGTGCGATGCTCGGCTCGGCCTTCACCAGCGCGTCGCGCGCGCCGTAGAGCAGCAGCACCGGGACCTTGGCCCGGCCCAACCCGCCGGCGGCGTCGACGGTCATCGACGGGACGGCTTTTTGCATCTCCCACGACGCCAGCGCCGCATTGGCGAGCAGCAGCGAGAAGGTGTCCGCATCCGGCTGCCGGTGGAAGCACAGCCGCAGGAAGGCGCGTTCGCCCTGCAGATGGGTCTTCAGGTCCGCGGCAACCATGTCGCGATAGACGTCCGGATGCGCCACGAGCTGCTCGGGCTTGAGCTCGATCACGCCATCGACATAGACCGCACCGCCGATGGCGTCGTCGCCGTAGGCGGCGAGGTAGTTCGAGATCACCGCACCGCCCAGCGACCAGCCGACGAGGACCGGCCTGCGCGCCTTCGTGGACGCGATGACCGCCGCCAGGTCGTCGGCCCACCGGCGCCCGTCCGTGTAGGCCGCGGTGTCGGTGGGCTTGCCGGACAGGCCGTGTCCTCGCAGGTCGTAGGTGATCAACCGATGGCGCTGCAGTTGGGGGTCGCGCAGTTGCTTGTCCCAGTTCAGCCGGCTGCCCAGCAGGCCGTGGATGAAGATGACCGGAGCGCCCTCGGGATCGCCGGATTCCTGCACGGCCAGCGCCACGCCGTCCGGCGCGGAGACGATGTACTGCCTGGTGGCGGCGAGCGCGGCCGGCGCGCCGATCAACAGCGCGAGCCCGACGATCAGCGCGCCGAGCGCGCGGTGAAGCCTGGACGAAAGCATGGCGAATCCTCATCGATGCCTGGGAGGCGCGCAGTCTCAAGCCTCACACTGATGTGAGAGTCAAGCGCGGCCTGTGCTAGCGTTCGCCCATGCCCAAGGCCCGTCCCCAAGCCAACCTGTCCATCGGTGAACTGGCCCGCGAGACGGGCGCCAGCCTGCGCTCGATCCGCCACTACGACGACCATCGGCTGCTGTCGTCGGTCCGCGCCGAGAACGGCTATCGCGTGTTCTCCGCCCTGGCCGTGACCCAGGTCCGGCAGATCCAGCGCCTGATCGGGGCAGGCTTCAGCCTGGCCGAGATCCGCGAGTTTCCCGATTGCATGCGGATGATCGAAGGCGCGGCGGCCTGCTCCGAGACGACCGAGGTGCAGCGCCGGCGACTGGCCTCGATCGAGCGGCAGATCGCCGAACTCGAGCAGCGACGCAGCCGACTGCGCCAGATGCTGGAAAAGGGACAGCAGGCGGATCGCGATCCGGTCTAGCGGCGGGACGGCTTCCCAGTGGGACGCCGCCCTGTCTTGCCCTGCTGCTCGGCCACGCGCTTGGCCAGCTTGGCCGCCGCGGTGGTCACCTCTTCCTGCAGCTTCAGGTAATTGGCCAGCCGGCCGGGATCGAGCTCGCCGGCCTCGATCGCCGCCTGCACCGCGCAGCCCGGTTCGCCCTGGTGGGCGCAGTTGCGGAACCGGCACTGCGCGGCCAGCGCCTCGATGTCGGCGAAACCGCCCTCGGCCAGGTCTTCCTCACCGGTGGGCTTGAGCTCGCGCATGCCGGGGGTGTCGATCAGGCAGGCGCCGGAGGGCAGCGGGATCAGCGCGCGGTGGGTCGTGGTATGGCGGCCGCGCGAATCGGTCTCGCGGACCGCGTTGGTCTTCATCTTCTCCACGCCCAGCAGCGTGTTGGTGAGCGTGGACTTGCCCGCGCCCGAGGAGCCCACCAGCACCGCCGTGCGGCCCGGCCCGAGCCAGCCGTGCAGCTGCGCCACGCTGGCCGCGTCCTTGGCGTTGACCGTGCGCAGCGGCACCTCCTGCGCGGCCAGGTCGGCGAGCACCTCGAGCGCGTCCTCGGCGTACTCGGTGCGGTCGGCCTTGGTCAGCACCACCACCGGCTGCACGCCCCCGCCGCCGACCAGCATCAGATAGCGCTCGATGCGGCGCGGGTTGAAGTCGGCGTCCAGCCCGCAGACGATGAAGACCACATCGATATTGGCCGCGATCACCTGCTGGTGGTAATGCTCACCGGCGGCGGCGCGCTTGATCGCCGTGCGCCGCGGCAGCAGGGCGACGATGCGCTTGTCTTCCTCCACCAGTACCCAGTCGCCCACCGCGGGGCGCTCGTGCGCGGGGAAGCGCGGGCGCTGCCAGTCCGGCAGGGACTCGGGCCGCAGCGTCTGCTCGGGCAGCAGTCCGCGCGCGACCACGTAGCCGGAGCGATGCTGCTCGATCACCCGCGCCGGCCGGGCGCCGGGATGGGCCTGGATCAGCGCCCGCCACGCCGGGTCCTCGGGCGCGCCAGGCCAGGGCCAGCCAATCCGCCGCAGGTCGGCATCGTCGAAGACAGCATCGGTCATGGCGGCGATTCTACGGGCTGGCCCGTCGGCGCCGCAGGCGAGCGGCCTGGCCGGCGGCCATGGTTTCCGCTGAAACGCCCGCAGCACGGGCCATCAGGCGTATGCTTTGGTCGTTTTTTCACCTCCACGCGCCAGTGCCATGTCCTCCGCTCCCGTCAAGCCCCTCGCCATCCGTGAACGCCTGTCCGAAGTCCGCTACGAGATCCGTGGCGAGCTGGCCCGGCGAGCCCGCGAGCTGGAGGCCCAGGGCCGCAAGCTGATCAAGCTCAACATCGGCAACCCCGGCGCGTTCGGTTTCCGCGCGCCCGAGCATCTGCAGCACGCGATCGCCGACGACATGGGCCGCACCGACCCCTACACCCACCAGCAGGGTCTGCCGGCCGCGCGCGAGGCGGTGGCCGCCTACTACGCGCGCCGCAACACGCCCGACGCGCATCCGGACCGGGTGTTCATCGGCAACGGCGTGTCCGAGCTGATCGACCTGTCGCTGCGCGCGCTGCTCAACCCGGGCGACGAGGTGCTGGTGCCCTCGCCCGACTATCCGCTGTGGTCGGCCGCGACCATCCTCAACGACGGCCGCCCGGTGTACTACCAGTGCGATGCCGCCAACGGCTTCCTGCCCGATCCGTCGGAGATCGAGACGCTGGTGTCCAGCCGCACCCGCGCCATCGTGCTGATCAACCCCAACAACCCCACCGGCGCGACCTACCCGCGCGAGCTGCTCAAGCGCATCGTCGCCATCGCCGCCAAGCATCAGCTGCTGCTGATGGTCGATGAGATCTACGACCAGATCCTCTATGACGGGGCCACCTTCGAGCCGCTGGCGCCGCTGGCCGGCGAGGTGCCGTGCATCACCTTCTCCGGCCTGTCCAAGGTGCATCGCGCCTGCGGCTGGCGCGTGGGCTGGGCGCTGCTGTCCGGCGACGCGCAGCGCATCACCCCGCTGCAGCACGCCATGGACCTGCTGGGCGCGCTGCGCCTGTGCGCCAACGTCCCGGGCCAGTACGCGGTGGAAGCGGCCATCAACGGCCCGGACACCATCAGCGCGCTCACCGCGCCGGGCGGCCGCCTGTACGAGACCCGCCGCGCGGTGGTCGAGGCCTGCACGGCCAGCGAACACCTCAAGCTGTGCGCGCCGGCCGGCGCGCTGTATGCGTTCCCTGCGGTTGTGGGCGATGCGGCCAAGGGCTTCGACGACTACGCATTCGCGTTGGAGCTGATGGAGGACGAGGGCGTGCTGGTGGTGCCGGGCTCGAGCTTCAACGTGCCCTACCGCAACCACTTCCGCGTCACCCTGCTGCCCGATGCGGTGGCCATGCGCGAGGTGTTCACGCGCATCGATCGTGCGCTGGCCAAGCGCGCGGAGGCGGCCACCAAGGTCGTGCCGCTCAAGCCCAAGTCGCGGCCGGCCGCGGCCTGACCGCCATGGCCGGCGTGCGCCCGGCGGCGGGCAGCATCGCGCCGCACGGCCTGCGCTATCTGGCGCTAGGCGATTCCTACACGATCGGCGAGGGCGTGGCCGACAGCGAGCGCTGGCCGGTGCAGCTGGCCCGCGCGCTTCGCGCCGACGGGCTGGGCGTGGACGATCCGCAGATCATCGCCACCACCGGCTGGACCACCGACGAGCTGCAGGCCGCGATCGATCGGGCCGCGCCGACGCCGGGCTTCGACCTGGTCACGCTGCTGATCGGGGTCAACAACCAGTATCGCGGTCGTCCGCTGGACGAGTACCTGCGACAGTTCCAGGGCCTGCTGGAGCACGCCATCGCGCTGGCCGGTGGGCGCGCGCGGCGCGTGGTGGTGCTGTCGATTCCGGACTGGAGCGTGACCCCGTTCGCGGCCGCCTCCGGGCGCGATGTCGCGCAGATCGCCGCGCAGATCGATGCGTTCAACCGCGAGGCCCGGCTCGCCTGCCAGCGCCGGCACGTGGCGTTCGTGGATGTCACCACCGTCAGTCGCCAGCAGGGGGCCGAAGCTGCGATGCTGGTCGGCGACGGCCTGCATCCCTCCGGCGCGATGTATCGGCTGTGGATGCAGCGCGCGTTTCCCGCCGCCCGGGATGCGCTAGCCTAGCGCGCTCCCGCCCCTGCGCCGAAGGATCGACGTGAGCGAAGCCACCCGTCCCATGCCGCCTCAGCAAGCGTTGGCCATCGCCCGCGCCTTCCTGCCACGCCGGCCCTGGGGCAATCGTCACGACTACTACTACACGCGCATCAAGCTGCGCACCGATCCGCTTTATCCCGGCGTGCTGGCCGCGCTGCGCGAGGCGCCCGGCCCGGTGCTGGACCTGGGCTGCGGCCTGGGCCTGCTGGCGCACGCGCTGCGCGCGGACGGACAGCCGCGCCGCTACTACGGCGTGGACATCGACGCGGACAAGATCGCGCGCGCCGGCCGGATCGCGCGACGCAACGGCCTGCACGACGCCCGCTTCGAGGTGGTCGACCTGGCCGCGCGCTGGCCCGAGCACCGCGGCAACGTGTGCATCCTGGACATGCTGCAGTACCTGCCCGAACACGTGCAGGCCGGCATGCTGCAGCACGCCGCGCGCATGCTCGCGCCGGACAGCAAGCTGGTGATCCGCAGCGCGCTGGGCGACGACAGCGGGCGTGGCCGCACCTCCAGGATCACCGACCTGATGGCGCACTTCACCGGCTGGATGCAGGAAGTGCCCAAGCGCTATCCCACGCGCGAAAGCCTGGAGCACCACCTGACCAGCGCCGGCCTGAGCGCCAGCTTCGTCCCGCTGTACGGCAACACGCCGTTCAACAACTGGCTGATCGTGGCCCAGCGCCGCGGTTGAGCCGGCCTGGGCGCGCTGCGCGCGCCAGGCCCGTCCACGCGGACGGCGAGGTCCGCACGCGATGCCGGCCGCTCAGAACCGCCAGGACAGGGTCAGCTCCACATCGCGCGGATCGCCGTAGATCCACTGGGTCTGATAGGTGACGTTCGCGTAGTAGTGCCGGTCGAACAGATTGCGCACATTGAGCTGCGCCGAAAGCGCCTGGTTGATCTCGTAGCGGGCCATCAGGCTGGCCAGCAGCACGCTGCCCTGCTCCAGCCGCAGCGTGTTGCCCTGCGGACCGACACCGCGCTCGTAGAACGACGACTGCCAGTTGAATCCACCGCCGACCCGCCAGGGGCCGGTCTGCCAGGTGGTGAACACGGTGGCCTCGCGGCGCGGGCTGGTCGGGCTGACGTCCTTGCCTTGCGCGTCGTCGGCATCGAACTGCGCCCAGCCGAAGCTGATGCGCCATTGCTCGGACAGCTCGCCATCGAGCTGGAACTCCACGCCCTGGCTGACCGTGCCGTCGGCGGCGCGATAGGCCTGATCGGTGGTGCCCGGCACCCGTTGGCCTGGATCGGCCACGGCGAAGTTGTCCTGCTCGATGCGGAACAGGGTCAGCCCGGCGTTGAGCCGCCCGCCGAAGTACTCGCCCTTGGCGCCGATCTCGTAGTTGTTGCCTTCCAGCGGTTCCAGGTAGCGGCCGTTGCGGTCGCGGTTGTTCTGCGGATTGAAGATGCTGGTGTAGCTGGCATACAGCGAATGATGCGCGTCCAGGTCGTAGATCAGGCCGGCATACGGCGTGGTGCGGCCGCGCTTGGCGTAGGAGCTGGCCGGCGCCAGCCGGTCGGTGTTCTTCCAGTCGCTGATGCGGGCGCCGACGATGGCCTTCAGGTCGTCGGTCAGGTTGAAGCGGCCAGCGGCATAGACGCCGACCTGGCGGACGTCGTTCTCGCTGCCCTTCTGCAGCGGCGTCCAGGCCGGCTGCGGCATGGTACCGGTCCAGGCGTAGACGCTTTCGGCCACCAGCGGTTGCAGCGGCAGGTTGTACCAGCTGCGCACATTGCGATCGGTCCAGGTCGCGCCCGCGACGATCTCGTGCTCGCGCCCCCACCAGGTCAGCGGCAGGCTGACGTAGGCATCGAGGCTGTCCTGCCTTGTGTAGGTGGGGTAATCCCCGCCGTAAATGCTGTCCAGGCCCAAACCGGTGATCCGGTCCGGATAACCGTAGTAGCCGTACAGCACCGACTTCCAGTCGGTCTCGAAGCGCTGGTGCGAATACTCCACGTGCAGCTGCGCCCCGCCTTCGAAGCGATGGATCAGCCCGGCGAACGCGTTGGTGGTGTCGGCCACACCGCGCGCCCAGCGCGGGGTAAACGAATCCGAGCGCGAGAAGTGGGTGCGCGTGCCATCGCTGAACCAGGCCGGCACGCCGCCCCAGGTGGTGCCCCGGCCGTCGTTGCGCTGCTTGCTGACACCGGCGTAGCCGTGGGTGGCATCGCTGAAGTCCGCATCGACGATGCCGTACAGCAGGCCGGAGGTCTTGCTGTAGTAGTCGCGGAACGAATCCTTGTCCTCGTAGCTGGCCACCACGCGGCCGCGGACGTTGCCGGCCGCGTTCAACGGCGACTGCACATCGACGCTGCCGCGATAGCGATCCCAGCTTCCGGCGGAAAGGCTGGCATTGCCCGTGAACACATCGCTGTTGGCATGCTTGCGCACCAGGTCGATGGACGCCGCCGGGCTGCCGGCGCCGGTGGTCAGGCCATTGGCGCCGCGGACGATCTCCACGCGGTCGTAGATGGCCAGGTTCTGCTGCACATCGCCGGTGTATTGGGTCGGGATGCCGTCGACCCGGTAATAGTCGATCTCGAACCCACGCGCGCTGATGTAGGTACGCTCGGTATCCCAGGTCGGCGAATTGAAGCCGGCAACCGCGTCGGTGACGTCCTGGAAGGTATGCAGGTCGCGATCGATGATCTGCTGCTGGCTGATCACCACCACCGACTGCGGCGTCTCGCGCAGCGACAGCGCCAGCTTGGCCGAACTGCGCGCGAGATCGGCGGTGTAGGAGTCGCTGCCTTCGGTGGCGTCGCCACGATGGCCCTCCACCTTGAGGCGATCCAGATCGACTGCTTGTTGGGAAACGGATTGGGCGGCCACCAGAAGCGGCCAGGCGCAGGCCATGGCCAGCAGCGAACGGGACAGCGAACGTACGGAAACGACCTGCGCAGCGAGGCGCGCAGGGCAGCAGCGATGGGACATCGTCGAGAGCCTCGGGACCGGTGGGAGATGCCGTCGTGGACGGCAGCTGGCTGGGCATCGGGCCTTGTAGGCAAGTCGCCGCCGGTCGCTGGCTTCAGCGCGGCATGGTCCGCTCGCGTTAAAACGCTGTCAAGAATGCTTGCCGGCGCAACCGAGTCGCTCTTGGTAGCAACGTGCGATCAAGGAAGTTCGGCACGCAGGCTGCGCGCGCGCAGCGCTTCCAGCACGCGCCGCAGGATCTCCACGTTGTGGCCGTGCGTGGCGCCTTCGTGCAGCAGGACGATGGCGCCGGGCTTGAGGTCGGGGACAAGGCGCGCCAGCACCTGGTCGGGCGTGCAGCGCACGCCGTCGAAGCCGCGCGCGCTCCAGGCCACGCGGGTCAGGCCGTGGCGGGCAAGCACCGGTGCGATGAAGGGATTGGTGTGGCCGACCACCGAGCGGAACCAGCGCGGCGGCGCGCCGGCCAGTTCGGTCAGGCTGCGCTGGTTGGCGGCGATCTCGCGTTCGAGCGTGGCCGGCCCCAGCCGCCAGAACGCGGCCTGAGGATGGCTGTCGCTGTGGTTGCCCAGGCCGTGGCCGCGGCGGACGATCTCGCGCACCAGCTCGGGTCGGGCGCGGGCGCGCTCGCCGACGACGAAGAAGGTGGCCTTGGCGCCGTGGGCATCCAGCAGGTCCAGCATCGGCCGGGTGTCGTCGGAGGGGCCGTCGTCGATGGTCAGCCAGACCCGGGGCTGCGCGCCGGGCAGGCGCACCAGCGCCGGGCAGAACAGCTGCGAGCGCGGGTGGAAGGTGGACCACAGCACCGCGCCATGGCTGACCAGCAGCACGGTCAGGCCCAGCGGCCAGCCGACCAGCCACCACAGCGCCAGGGCGACTACTTGTGACAGCGCCAGCAGCCCCAACCTGAAGTAGGGCCTGGGCGTGGCGCGATGCTGCGTTGCTTCGGGCTCCATCCCGCGCATCATGCCACGCGGGTAAAATTCCTCTCCTTTCTTGTCGTCCAACCCGCCGGTAGCCCTCATGTCCCTCGATCCCGCCCTGCGTTCGCGCATCGATTCCCTGCTGCAGTCCAACCGCGTGGTGCTGTTCATGAAGGGCCAGCCGACCATGCCGCAGTGCGGCTTCTCGGCCAAGGCGGTCGGCGCGCTGTCCACGCTGGGCGTGGACTACGCCCACGTCAACGTGCTGGCCGACCAGGAGATCCGCGAGGGCATCAAGGTCTATGGCGACTGGCCGACGATCCCCCAGCTGTACGTCGATGGCGAGCTGGTCGGCGGCAGCGACATCATCGAGCAGATGACCAACTCCGGCGAACTGGCCGCGCTGCTTGGCGTGGCCGCGCCCGACCGCACCCCGCCGTCGATCACCGTGACCCCGGCCGCGGCCGAGATGCTGGCCAATGCCGTGGCCGACGCCGGCGGCAGCGCGGCGCTGGTGCTGTCCATCGACGCGCAGTTCCAGCCGAACTTCCAGCTGGGCCCATTCGACGCCAACGCCATCGCCGCCGAGTCCAACGGCGTGCGCATCCAGTTCGACCTGGCCAGCGCGCGCCGCGCCGAAGGCATCACCATCGACTGGGTCGACGACATCCGCGGCAAGGGCCTGGCCATCGACAACCCGAACGCGCCGCGCCCGGTCAATCAGCTCTCGGTGACCGAGGCCGCCGCCAAGGTCGCCGCCGGCGAGCTGCTGCTGGTGGATGTGCGTCCGGCCGACGAGCGCGCCATCGCCTCGGTCAACGTGCCGTTCAAGACCTTCGACGGCAACGGCCGTGCCGAGCTGGAGGCCCTGCCCAAGGACACGCAGCTCGCGTTCCTGTGCCACGCCGGCGGGCGCAGCCACCAGGCCGCCGAACAGTTCCGCGTGCTCGGCTTCTCCAACGTGCACAACGTGGCCGGCGGCATCGAGGCCTGGTCCAACGACGTCGATCCGAGCGTGCCGCGCTACTGATCCGTACGCGCGCATGGCCCACACGACACGCCCCGCTTGGGGCGTGTTGTCGTTTGGGTGAATCGATTCAAGGGAGCGGTCCTCGCCCCCTTCTGTAGAGCGGAGCTTGCTCCGCTGCTTTTCGGTCGGATCGCGGGGAAGGCCCAGCGGAGCAAGCTCCGCTCTACAAGGCGTTTCGGTCGGATCGCGGGGAAGGCCCAGCGGAGCGAGCTCCGCTCTACAAGGCGTTTCGGTCGGATCATGGAAAAGCCCCAGCGGAGCGAGCTCCGCTCTACAAGGGGCCGCGACGTGATTGGGAGAGACGGTTGCTCGCAAGGCCCACAAGGCCACTCCCGAGACTAGAAGCCACCGCCTGCGTCCAGCCAGGCCTGTTCCTCGGGCGTGCTGGTGCGGCCCAGCGCGGCGTTGCGATGCGGGAAGCGGCCGAAGCGCGCGATCACGGCCTGATGCGCATGCGCGAACTCCAGATGCTTGGCGTCGCCCAGCGACTCGAACAGCGCCACCGCCCGCGCCTGCAGCGCCGCGTCCTCGGCATGGCTGAAGGGCAGATAGAAGAACGGCCGCAGCGCCAGCTCGGTGGCCTGGTCATGGCCGGCATCCAGCGCGCGCGCGGCGTAGGCCAGGGCCAGGCCGTCGGTGGCGAAGGCATGGCCGCTGTCGCGCCAGGCGTTGCGCGGAAACTGGTCCAGCAGCACCAACAGCGCCAGCGCGCCTTCGGCGTTGTGCAGCCAGTCCTCGTGCTCACCGCGCGCGGCGGCGTGGTGATCGGCCAGGAACTGGGTGCGGAAGTTGGCGTCGAACGATTCGTTCTTCGCAAACCAGCGCTCCGGCCCGGCCTGGCGCCAGAACTCCACCACTTCCTGCTGCCGGCTCGGCTTGCGCTTCACCGGCATGCGCGGCGCCTCACCTGACCTGCCTCGCCTGCCTGCTTGCGCCTGGACATGCCGCCTGCCTCAACGGGATGGATGGAACGGCGAGCATAAGAAGCGGGGATGAACGGGACGTGCAAACCCGCCGCGCCCGCCCGGTTGGCTGACAAGGCCGTCATGCGTCGCCTGGCAGCCGCTGGGGTTCGACAAGTGCGAAACGTCCTGCAATTTTGCCGTGACCGGATCGTCCACAATGCGCGCCGGGAGGGCGCCGCCACGGATCGACGTGACGCGCCGCAACATCATCACAAGACCTGGCAACACGGCTCACGCCGGCTTTCGAAGGGGAAAGCGCATGCGGATCGGGATCGTGGTGGACTCGGCGTGCGATCTGCCCGCCGACTTCATCCGTCAACACAACCTCGTCGTCCTGCCAATCACGGTGCGCATCGGCGATGCCATCCTGGCCGACCATCGCGACGAGGAGGCCACGCTGGAGTTCCTGCGCACGCATGTGGCCGAGCGCGGCCACGAGGCGGAGACCATGCCGTTCTCGGTGGTGCAGATCCGCGACCTGTTCCTGCAGCGGCTGGCGATCGACTACGACCACGTGTTCTGCCTGACCATCTCGCGCCTGCGCAGCCAGATCCACGACAACGCGATGCAGGCGAGCTTCGCGATCCTCAACGACTACAAGCCGATCCGCCAGGCGGCCGGGCACACCTCGCCCTTCGCCCTGCGCGTGATCGACACGCTCAACGTGTTCGCAGGCCAGGGCGTGGCCGCGATCGAGGCCGTGCGGCTGCGCGATGCCGGCGAGAGCGTGGCCAGGATCCGCACCTCGCTGGAGGCGCTGGCCGAGAACACCTACGGCTACATGATTCCGCGCGATCTCTACTACCTGCGCGCCCGCGCCCGCACCAAGGGCGACCGCAGCGTGGGCCTGCTCAGCGCCGCCCTGGGCAGCGCGCTGGACATCAAGCCGGTGCTGCGCGCCTACCGCGGCGTGACCGAGCCGGTGGCCAAGCTCAAGGGCTTCGAGCCCTCGGCGCAGAAGCTGTTCGAGTTCACCGGGCAAAAGGTGCGCGAGGGACTGCTGACGCCGGTGGTCAACCTGGGCTATGGCGGCGAACTGGCCGAGCTGCACGCCCTGCCCGGCCATGCGCGCCTGCGCCAGACCTGCGAGGAACACGGAGTGCGGCTGTACGAGTCGGTGATGAGCCTGACCGGCATGGTCAACGTGGGCAAGGGCGCGCTGGGCGTGGGCTTCGCCGCGCCGCCGCACATCTTCTCGGCCTGAACACGGGGCGCTGACGCGCGCCGTCCTAGGCTGCGCCTCAATGCCACCGCGGAGGGAACACCCATGACGACCTATTACATCGCCCTGCCTGACCCCGACAAGGCGCGCGGGCCGGAGCCGGAGTTCAGCTTCACCTCCAGCAGCGCCGAGGGCTATGCGCAGCAGCTGCAGGATGCGCTGCGCACCGACGTGCTGTTCGCCCGCTGGCGCGACGCGCAGGACGAGCCGGACCAGGTGCCGCCCTCGCTGGGCGCGGTCGACCCGGCCGCGCATGTGCAGGGCAAGATCGACGACCTACACATCGACCTGGTGGTGGACACAAGCCTGCCGAGCGAGGTACTCAAGCATCGCCTGGGCCTGCTGGCCGGCAGCGGCTGGCGGCTGCACGACGTGCGCTGATGGCGCACCGCCAAGGCTGCGAGAGGCCGCGCCATGCGCGGCCTTTCTTTTTCCTGGGGCGGGCGCCACTGGAACCGCCAACAGGAATCCGTCGTTCCCGCGAACGCGGGAACGACGGTTGAAGCATTGCCGACGGCGTTTACCGGACTGCATCCAACGGCTCCGCGCGGCGCGAAGGCAGCCGCCACTTCAGGTTGACGCCCAGCGTGCCGAGGATGATCAGCGCCACGCCGAGCAGCTGCACGGCATCCAGCCGGTGCCCGTAGAGCGCGTAGTCCAGCACCAGCGTCACCAGCGGATAGACGAAGGCGATCACCGCGATGGTCGCCACCGACAGGTGCCGGTAGGCCGAGTAGAACAGCACATACACGATGCCGCTGTGGATCACGCCCAGGCCGACCAGCCAGGCCCAGTGCATGCCCAAGTGCAGTGCGGTGCCGGAGGAGAAGCCCGCCAGCATCACCGAGCCGACGCAGCACTGGATGGTGACCACCGCGAACGGCCGCTGGCGCCCGACGCTGCGCGACATCAGCAGGGACGCACCGCAAAGCACCGCCCCTAACAGGGTCAGCCCGATGCCGGCCAGGTATCCGGCATCGACATGCTGCAGCAGCCGCAGCGGATCGGCCGAACACACCACGCCGACGAACGCCAGCGCGGTCCAGCCCCAATCCGCCGGCCGCGTGCGCTCGCCCAGCAGCAGCGCCGCCAGGATCAGCATCACGAACGGGAAGAAGTGATAGACCAGCGTGGCCACGCCGATCGACGAGCGCGCCATGCCGGCGAACAGCGCCACCCAGTTGAGCACCAGCAGCACCCCGGAGATCACCGCACCGCGCAGCAGCACGCGGTCGCGCAGCACGCCGCGCAGATGACCGCGCGCGAGGCCCCAGGCCAGCAGGAACACCGCGCCGAACAGGCAGCGGTAGAACACGGCGGTCACCGGGTCCTGCCCGCTCTCGTGCACGAACACACCGACCGAGCCGATCAGCACCTCGGCGATCAGCAGCTGCCACAGCGCGGTGCGCGACGCGGCGGGAGAAGAGGCAGGCGACATGACGGCGGCTTCGCGGCAGGAGGAGAGCGGACAGGCTAGGCCGGCCACGCGCGGCAATACAGATTCAGTTAACCTCGAAGTTGACCAATACAGATCCGCCCCATGCTGCTCTACGAAACCATCGCCGACGGCCTGCGCCGGCAGATCGCCCAGGGCACGCTGCGCGCGGGCGAGCGCCTGCCGTCGGTGCGGCAGCTCGCGCAGGCACACCAGATCAGCGCGGCCACCGCCGTCCAGGCCTGCCTGCAGCTGGAGCGCGAAGGCCTGGTGCAGGCGCGCCCGCGTTCGGGCTACTTCGTCCATGCCGCGCCCTCCGCGCTGCCCGCGCTGCCGACGCCGCGCCGGCGCGCGCCCGGCGAAGTGGCCAACCCTGCGCTGCAGCGGCTGCTGGAGCTCACGCAGCGCCCGGGCCTGTTCCCGCTGCACGCGGCGGTGGCCGACCATTCCCTGCTGCCGCAGGCGTCCCTGAGCGTCGCCCTCGTCCGCACCACGCGGCGGCGACCCACCGCCGCGCTGGAATACGCCCCGCCGCAGGGCGACCCGGCGCTGCGCCGGCAGATCGCGCTGCGTTACGAACAGACCGGCACGCCGATGCAGGCCGATGAGGTCGTAGTGACCGCCGGGGCGACCGAGGCGCTCAGCCTGGCCTTGCGCGTGGCCACCTCGCCCGGCGATGTGGTCCTGGTCGAGACGCCGACCTATTACGGCATCCTGCAGACGGTCGCCGCGTTGGGATTGAAGGTGCTGGAAGTACCCAACCGGTTGGGCGTGGGCATCGATGTGGCGCGGCTGGACCGTGTGCTGCAGCAGACCGCGGTGCGCGCGGCGATCCTGGTGCCCAACTTCAGCAATCCCAGCGGCAGCCTGACCTGCGATGCAGACAAGCAGGCGCTGCTGGCCAGCTGCGCGCGGCATGGCACCGTGGTGATCGAGGATGATGTGTATGGCGAGCTGGCCTGGTCGGGCCAGCGCCCGCTGCCGCTGCGTCACTGGGACACCGGCGGCAACGTCATCACCTGCGGCTCGTTCTCCAAGACGCTGGCGCCTGGGCTGCGCGTGGGCTGGCTGGCCGGCGCCGCCTGGACCGAGGCGCTGGGCCGGGCCAAGTATTTCTCCAGCTCCAGCAATGCCAGCCTGCCGCAGCTGGCGGTGGGCGATTACCTGGCGCGCCACGGGCTGGAGCGCCACCTGCGGCGCCTGCGGCGCGCCGTGGCCGACAACGGCCAGCGCATGCGCGATGCCGTCGCCCGCTACTGGCCCGCCGGCACCCGCTGCAGCGCGCCGGCCGGCGGGCTGTCGCTGTGGCTGCAGCTGCCCGCCGGCGGCGACGGCCTGGCGCTGTTCGACGCCGCGCTGGCCGCCGGCATCGGCATCTCGCCCGGCGTGCTGTTCTCCAGCCGCGGCGACTACGGCGACTGCGTGCGCCTGAGCTGCGGCATGCCGTGGGATGCGCGCCTGGACCAGGCGATGCGCCAGCTCGGCAGGCTGGCGGCCAGACAGACCGCTTCGGCGCGCTGAAGCAGGGGGCCGCGAGGCCAGCCGAGCGCAGGTCGGCCGCGACGCGTTGGCACGCATCCAGCCCGAACCCTGCGCTCACCCGCGCTGCAACCCGCCGCCGGAACGCAGCGTTGAACCGGCCGCGCCGCCATGTCCACGACATGACCACGCCGTCAGGCGCACGCTAGGCGTTCCTGACGCGACGCGCGTGCGGGGCGCCGACACTGCCGGCGCCCGCGCCCGCCACCGCGCCATTCGGTCCGTGTCCTGACGACGCGGGATCGCCAGGGCCCGCGGCCCGACGTCCACGCCTGCCACGCGCGAACCCGAAGTTCTCGTGGAGATGCGTGCATGCTCACCTTCGATAGCGGTCAGGCCCCCGTCCAGCGCCACGACGCGCTCTACGACAAGCTGGCCGCACTGCTGCAAGCGGCGGACGTCAGGCTGGATGGCCACCGCCCCTGGGACCTGCGCCTGCTGCACCCGGACGTGCCGGCGCGCGTGTTCGCCCAGGGCAACCTGGGCCTGGGCGAGGCCTACATGGACGGTCACTGGGAATGCGACCGGCTGGACGAACTCTTCCACCGCGTGCTGCGCGCCGACCTGCCGCGCCAGGTCCGGCCGCTGCAGCTGCTGGGTCATCACCTGCGCGCCCGCCTGCTCAACCTGCAGACCGCACGCCGCGCCTGGCAGGTCGGCGAGGCGCACTACGATCTGGGCAACGACTTCTACGCGGCCATGCTCGACGCGCGCATGACCTACACCTGCGGCTACTGGGAGCACGCGCAGACGCTGGATGAGGCGCAGGAAGCCAAGCTCGACCTGGTCTGCCGCAAGCTGGGCCTGCAGCCAGGCATGCGCGTGCTGGACATCGGCTGCGGCTGGGGCAGCTTCATGGCCTATGCCGCGCAGCATTACGGCGTGGAATGCGTCGGGGTGACCATCTCGCGCGAACAGGCGGCCTGGGTCCAGCAGCGCTATCCGGATCTGCCGATCGAAGTGCGGCTGCAGGACTACCGCGATCTGGACGGGCGCTTCGACCGCATCGCCAGCATCGGCATGTTCGAGCATGTCGGCCATCGCAACTACGCCACCTTCATGGAGGTGGCGGCGCGCTGCCTGGCGCCGGATGGCCTGTTCCTGCTGCACACCATCGGCAAGACCGTGGCCGGCGCGACCGATCCGTGGACGCATCGCTACATCTTCCCCAACGGCGAGATCCCGACGCTGCAGCAGATCGGTACCGCCTGCGAGGCCCGGTTCGTGATCGAGGATGTGCACAACTTCGGCGCCGACTACGACCGCACCCTGATGGCCTGGCATGCCAACTTCGCCCGCGCCTGGCCGCGCTTCGCCGAGACGCTGGGCGAGCGCTTCGGCCGCATGTGGCGCTACTACCTGCTGTCCTGCGCCGGCGCCTTCCGCGCGCGCGACCTGCAGCTGTGGCAGCTGGTGCTGTCCGCGCGCGGCCTGGAGGGCGGCTACCGGCGGCCGTAGGCAAGCATGGTGATGCGTTGCCGACCGTCGTCTGGCTGCGCTAGGCTAGCGCGCGATTTTCGACAGGCTGACGCCTGCCGCGTAAGCGTTCACGTCAACCAACGCGCACCCCGTCCCTCTCTCCGGACGCAGGTCGCGCGCGGGTTCGTTCTCGGGCACGACCGGCCACCGGCTTACATCCCGAGACCTGTCCATGAACGCACTTCCTTCCGACCGCGCGGCCACCTGGCGCCTGGCACGCCTGTGCCTGGCGACCTTCATCGCCTATCTGAGCATCGCCGTCCCGCTGCCGGTGCTGCCGGTGTTCGTCCGCGACACGCTGCAGCAGTCCAACCTGGTGGTCGGCTGCGTGATCGGTGTGCAGTTCGTCGCCACCGTGCTGACGCGCGGCCTCGCCGGCCGCATCGCCGACACCCGCGGCCCGGCCCGGGCCATGCGCCGCGGCTGCCTGCTGCTGGCCGCGTCTGGCGCCACCTACCTGCTGGCCGCCGCGTTGCCCGGCGCGGCCTTGCCCCTGCTGATCATCGGCAGGCCGGCGACCGGCATGGGCGAGAGCCTGCTGATCACCGGCATGCTGGCCTGGGGCATCGGCACGGTCGGCCAGCCGCGCGCCGGACGGGTCATGACCTGGGTCGGACTGGCGATCTTCGCCTCGCTGGCCGTCGGCGCGCCGATCGGCGTGGCGATGGCGCAATCGTGGGGCTTCACCGCCGTGGCCGGCGCCTGCCTGCTGATGCCGCTGCTGGCGTGGGCGATGACCGCCGGGGTGCCCGCGCCGCAACCGGTCGCCGGCGCGCGCCTGCCGCTGCGCGACGTGCTGGGCCGCATCGCGCTGCCCGCGGTGGGACTGGCGCTGCAGGGTGTGGGCTTCGCCTCCATCAGCACCTTCGCCGTGCTGTACTTCAATGACCAGCACTGGCGCGGGGCCGCGTGGGCGCTAAGCGCCTTCGGCGGCGGATTCGTCCTGTCGCGGCTGGTCCTGGCACGCAGCATCGACCGTTTCGGCGGCGCGCGCGTGGCGGCGGTCTCGATGATTGGCGAGGGCATCGGGCTGGCACTGCTTGCGTTGGCCACCACGCCTGCGCTCGCCTTGGCCGGCGCCTTCGTCGCCGGCATGGGCTGCTCGCTGGTGTTCCCGGCGCTGGGCGTGGTGGTGGTGCAGCGCGTGCCGGCGCAGATGCGCGCCACCGCGCTGGGCGGCTATGCGGCGTTCCAGGACATCGCCTATGCGATCACCGGGCCGCTGGCCGGCATCGTGGCCACGCACCTGGGCTATGCGGCGATCTTTGCGCTGGCCACGTTGTCTGCGGCGTGCGGCGCGGGCGTGGCGATCGGCCTGGCCCTCCGCACGCGGACGGCGCAGACCTGAGGCCGCACGCGCTCGTGCGGCCTCAGGCGCGCAGCGCGGCGGCGTGGAAGGCGATGTGTTCGCCGATGAAGCTGGCCATGAAGTAGTAGCTGTGGTCGTAGCCGGGCTGCATCCGCAGCGTGATCGGGTAGCCCACCTCGGCCGCGGCCTGTGTGAACAGCTGCGGCTTGAGCTGGCCTTCCAGGAACTCGTCGGCATCGCCCTGATCGATCAGCAGCGGCAACCGCGGCGCCGAGGTCTTCACCAGCTCGGTGGCGTCGTACGCCTTCCAGGCGGCACGGTCCTCGCCCAGGTAGGCGGCGAACGCCTTCTGTCCCCACGGCACCTGCGTCGGCGCGACGATCGGCGAGAACGCCGACACGCTGCGGTAGCGCTGCGGATTGCGCAGGGCGATCGCCAGCGCGCCGTGGCCGCCCATCGAATGCCCGAAGATCGAACGCGCGTCGCTCACCGGGAAGTTCGCCTCGATCAGCGCCGGCAACTCCTCCACGATGTAGTCGTCCATGCGGTAATGCGCCGCCCAGGGCTGCTGGGTGGCGTTGACGTAGAAGCCCGCGCCCTTGCCCAGGTCGTAGCCCTCGGCATCGGCCACCTCGTCGCCGCGCGGACTGGTGTCCGGCGCGACGACGATCACCCCATGCTCGGCCGCGTAGCGCTGCGCGCCGGCCTTGGTGATGAAGTTCTGCTCGGTGCAGGTCAGGCCCGAGAGCCAGTACAACACCGGCAGCTTCGCGCCGGCCTGCGCCTGCGGCGGCAGGTAGACGGCGAAGTTCATCTGGCAACCCAGCACCTGCGAGCTGTGCCGGTAGACGTCCTGCCAGCCGCCGAAGCAGGCGCGGTGTTCGATGCGTTCCATGGCGGCGGCTTCAGTAATGGATGACCGAGCGGATCGACTTGCCTTCGTGCATCAGGTGGAAGGCCTCGTTGATGTCGTCCAGCGGCATGGTGTGGGTCACGAACGGCGCCAGCTGGATCTCGCCCTTCATCGCGTCCTCGACCATGCCCGGCAGCTGCGTACGGCCCTTGACGCCGCCGAAGGCGGTGCCCAGCCACTTGCGTCCGGTGACCAGCTGGAACGGCCGCGTGCTGATCTCCTGGCCCGCGCCGGCCACGCCGATGATCACGCTCTGGCCCCAGCCGCGGTGCGCGCATTCCAGCGCCGCGCGCATCACGTTGACGTTGCCGATGCACTCGAAGGAATGGTCCACGCCCCAGCCGGTCATCTCCACGATCACCTGCTGGATCGGCTTGTCGTAATCCTTCGGGTTGACGCAGTCGGTGGCGCCGAACTCGCGCGCCAGCTCGAACTTGGACGGGTTGGTGTCCACCGCGATGATGCGTCCGGCCTTGGCCTGGCGCGCGCCCTGGATCACCGCCAGGCCGATGCCGCCCAGCCCGAACACCGCCACCGAATCGCCCTCGGCCACCTTGGCCGTGTTGTGCACGGCGCCGATGCCGGTGGTGACGCCGCAGCCGAGCAGGCACACGTGCTCCGGGTTGGCCTCCGGATTGACCTTGGCCAGCGAGACCTCGGCCACCACGGTGTACTCGCTGAAGGTCGAGCAGCCCATGTAGTGATAGATCGGCTGCCCCTCGTAGCTGAAGCGGCTGGTGCCGTCGGGCATCACGCCCTTGCCCTGGGTGGCGCGCACGGACACGCACAGGTTGGTCTTGCCGCTCTTGCAGAACAGGCACTGGCCGCACTCGGCGGTGTACAGCGGGATCACGTGGTCGCCCGGCGCCACGCTGGTCACGCCCTCGCCGACCTCGACCACGATGCCGGCGCCTTCGTGGCCGAGCACCGCCGGGAACAGCCCTTCCGGGTCGTCGCCGCTGAGGGTGAAGGCGTCGGTGTGGCACACGCCGGTGTGGGTGATCTTCACCAGCACTTCGCCGGCCTTGGGCGGGGCGACGTCGATCTCGACGATCTTCAGCGGCTGGCCGGGACCGAATGCGACGGCGGCACGGGATTTCATGGTGGAAGTCTCCTTAAGCACTAAGAAAAAAAGAGCGGAGCGCGGCGCGCCCGGCTTACTTGAGGTACGAGCGCACCAGGCCGGTCATCTCGGCCACGCGCGCCTCGCGCTGGATGTCGTCATCGGCCGGCTGGCCGAAGGTCTCGCGGATATGGGCTTCCATGACCTCGGACATCAGGCCATTGACCGCGCCGCGGATGGCCGCGATCTGCTGCAGCACCGGGCCACAGTCGGCGCCAGCCTCCAGCGCGCGCTCCAGCGCCTCGGTCTGGCCGCGGATGCGGCGCAGGCGGCTGAGCACGCGCTTCTTTTCCGTCACCGAATGCGGCATGGCTGCCTCTCGCGGATACTGGGGGATAGTATCCAGAGCCGCACCCGGACATGCAAGCCCACGTCCGAGCACGCGCCGGCATGTGCGCGACACATGCCGGGCGATGACGCGGCGGGAGGGATGGCTTTCAGGGACCGCAGCGGGCCGGGGACTGGCCGGAAACGCCCAGGCAGCGGGCGCTGGACTACCGCCGGCTGAACGCGACCCGGGACGTGGCGGCGGATGGCACGACTGACAAACGCGACCTAAACTGGCGCAGTATTCAAGCGCTCATGAACGCCATCCTTGCCGATATGGACCCCGAATTCCGCATCCTGGTTGTCGACGACGATCCGGACCTGCGCCGTCTCACCGTCGATTTCCTGATCGGCCACGGTTATCTGGTGGACGAGGCCGACAGCGCCAAGGAGATGTGGGAGACGCTGGAATCCGGGCGCCCCGACCTGATCATCCTGGACGTGATGATGCCCGGCGAGGATGGCCTGAGCGTGGCGCGCCGGCTCAACACAGGCAACGGCCCGGCGGTGCTGATGCTCAGCGCGCTGGGCAACGACACCGACCGCATCGTCGGCCTGGAGGTCGGCGCCGACGACTACCTGGCCAAGCCCTGCAACCCGCGCGAGCTGCTGGCCCGCGTGCGCGCCCTGCTGCGCCGGCAGAAAGCGTTCGGCTCGGCGCCTGAAACGCGCGGCAGCCAGTACGAATTCGGCGGCTGGCGCCTGGACGCGGTGCGCCGCGACCTGCGCGATCCCAGCGGCACCTACATCACCCTGTCCGACGGCGAGTTCTCGCTGCTGCGCACCTTCGTCGAACATCCCCAGCGCGTGCTCAGCCGCGACCAGTTGCTGGACATGGCGCGCGGCCGCGGCACCGAGGTGTTCGACCGCGCCATCGACAGCCAGGTCAGCCGCCTGCGTCGCAAGATCAACGGCCGCGGCCACGCCGAGCTGATCCGCACCGTGCGCAACGAAGGCTACATGCTGCTGCCGGCGGTCACGCGCCTGTGAGGCCAGCGGCCGGAGGCCGCTCCGGCCGCTCGATCTTCTCCCGGACCTTCCTGCTGCTTGCGGCAGCGCTGGTGCTGGCCCAGTGCATCGGCCTGGCGGTGCTGTTCCTGCGCACGCCGGTCTACAACCCGCCGGTGCAGCTGCCCGAACTGGTGGCGCTGCTGTCCACGCGCATGCCGGCCAGCAGTCCCAATGTCTCGGTCACCGACGAGCGCGAGGCGCCGGTGCCGTCGGCCGGCATGAACCGCGAAGACCCCTTCATGCGCCGCGTGCTGGCCGGCTGGCTGCGCCAGGATCTGAATCAGATCCGCGTCTACCGCCCCCACCACGACGTGGCCCGCGGCGAACAGGAGCGCCTGAACGACGGGATGGTGCCGCTGTCGATGGGCCAGGAGCCGGCGTGGATGCGCCGGCGCGGGGTGGCGACGATCCCGGGCATGACCTCCGGGCCCTTCGTCCCGTCCCTGCCGCCGCAGGCCATTCCCCAGGACATCGCCGCACCGGAGGCCGGCCAAAGCTCCCAAGGCAATGCCTTCGCCCGGCAACGCGAGACCCCGCTGGTGCTGCGCTTCGGCGCCGGGCTGGAGAACGGCTTCATCGCCGCGGCCCAGCAGGACGACGGTCACTGGCGCGTGGTGCGCTACGCCGGGCGCACGCTGTCCACCGCCTTCAAGCTGCAGCTGCTGGCGCTGTTCTCGTTCGGCCTGCTGCTGATGCTGCCGCTGGCCTGGTGGTTCTCGCGCGCGCTGTCCAAGCCGATCCGCGATTTCGCCGCCGCCGCCGACCGCCTGGGCCGCGACCCGGACGCGCCACCGCTGGAGCGGCGCGGCCCGGCCGAGATCCTGCAGGCCACCGATTCGTTCAATGCCATGCAGGCGCGCCTGAGCCGCATGGTCGCCGAGCGCACCCACATGGTCGGCGCGATCGCCCACGACCTGCGCACGCCGCTGGCGCGCCTGGCCTTCCGCCTGGACGACATCGACTCGCCGCTGCGCGAACGCGCCGCCGCCGACATCGATGAGATGAAGCACATGATCAGCGTCGCGCTGGAGTTCCTGCGCGATCAGTCCTTCCGCGGCCCACGCGAGCGGCTGGATTTCCGCGACCTGGTCGAGAGCGTGGTCGACGACGCGGCCGACATCGGCCAGGACGTGACCCTGACGGCGGACAGCCAGCGGGTGATGATCGACGCCGATCCGCTGGCGCTGCGGCGCGTGGTCGGCAACCTGATCGGCAACGCGGTCAAGTACGGCACCCGCGCGCGGGTCAAGGTCCGCGCCATCGACGGCCACGCCCTGCTGGAGATCGAGGACGATGGGCCGGGCATCGACCTGGCGCTGGGCGACAAGCTGTTCATGCCGTTCTTCCGCGGCGAGAACTCGCGCAACAAGGAGACCGGCGGCATCGGCCTGGGCCTGGCCTCGGCCCGCGCGATCGTGCTGCGCCACGGCGGCGAGATCGGCCTGGCCAACCTGGACCATGGCGGCCTGCAGGCCTGGGTGACGCTGCCGCGCGCGCGCGATGACGCGTAGCGCGATCGGCTTCGAGGCGCGTGCGGAGCCGCGCCTAGCTCGCCTGGCCCGAGCGAGATCGCACTGATCCGCGGCTGACATCTCCTCGTCGTTCCCGCGAAAGCGGGAACCCAAGGACTTTCGCCGCCTGCTCCAACGCCCATGGATTCCCGCGTTCGCGGGAACGACGGATCTGGCTGGCGGAAACGCGCCGTCTTGCCGTCGTCCGAAGCATGGACGGGAGGACGGCCGATGTCCTGTCCCGGGCCGATCCTGCGCATTGCCATGGAACCGTCCCGATCTGCGACAGCGCCATGTCCTTCGTTGCCCCGCCGCACCGACCGCTCCGGCAAGCGCTGCATGCGCTCGGCCTGCTGGCGCTGCTCCTGCTCCCGCTGGGCTGTGGTCGCACGCCCACGGACGGCAAGCCAGAGGGAGCGCAACCCAAGCCTGCCGCCAGGATCGACCAGGCGCAGCTGGACCGCTTCAGGGCCGAGGGACCGGTGGCCAACGCGCGCCGGGTGGCGCCGATCGACTACGTGCTGCACTACCGGCTGATGCAGGCCACCGGCATGGTCGATGCGCTGGGCGGGCAGCCGCAGGCGCTGGAGGCCCTGCAGGCGCTGGGCAACGCTTACCAGCGGCACGCCGAAGCGCTGGCTGCGCATCCACCGAGGCTGCAGCCAATTGCGTTCACCGGAGAGGGCATGTCCTCCGGTTTCGTGGGATTTGGCATGGGCGTGTTCGGCGGCAGCCTGGTCAGCAGCATGTCCGGCTATATGGTCAGTGAGGCCTCCGACGCGCGTGTGGCCGAACTGGTCAAGGCAGGCCCCATCGAGCTGAGCAGGAACGACCGGGGCGGCATGGGGATGACGGTGACCGACACGACCGTCGAACAGACCATCGAGTACGCCATGAACGAACACGGCGTCAGCGGCGCGCTGAAGGTGCGCACGCGCATGGACACCTGTCCGGACCGCGAGGGCAGGGTGAGCATGACCATGGACGTGGACTCGAAGATGGCGGTCACCGGCAAGCCCGGCATCGGCGGCGCGGTCACCGCGCATTTCATCCTGGAACGCTGGCTGGACGACGATGCCCACCTGATCAATGCCCAGGACGGAAGCGCCTCGCACCTGGACATCCGCATGAGCGGCAGCGAACACGGCGCAATCCAGTCGGCCGACGTCAGCATGGGCCTGGGCCGCGACGGCCAGGGCACCTTCACCGAGCATGGTGAGCAGGGCTTCAGCATCTTCCATCCGGACGAAGCCGAGAGCGCCTACAAACTGCTGCAGGGCGCACAACTTTTCATGCACCTGATGTCCGAGGCGGCGCTGCGCAGCGCGCCGTGGCAATCCGGGCGCTGCGTGAAACTGGAAGTCACCAGCGACCCGGCCAAGCGCACCGGCGCGCGCCCCAACACCGCCTACACCCTCAGAGCCATGCCAAGGGCGAAGGCCGACGGCGCACCCACCCGCGGCACGGTCACCGCGACCTTGAGCGGTGGCAGCACGCTCAACCCCACCGGCAAGGTCAAGGCCGATGCGCAGTTCGACTACGCCAACTTGGACCAGCGCGACCAGCGCGCCAGCATCGCCTTCGAGGCACGCAGCAAGCGCGGCGTGGGCAAGGCCACGCTGACCTTCGACACCCTGCAGGGCGGCTGGCGGATCACGCTGCTGCCGGGCTGCCCCGCCATCCAGGGCGACGCGCGGGTCTGCGATCTGACCAAACCGTTCGCGATCCGTGGCACCGGTGGCGACTGCAGCCGGGCGAATGTCTCGATGCAGTTCACGCCCACCGACGACCGCCACGGCCGCTATCGCTGGCTGACGACCATCGGCCCGATCAAGGCCGACTACGGCGGCAGCTACACCATCGAAACCGACGGCGACACCGCGGTGATCCAGACCCAGGGCGCCGGCTGCGCCACCGGCCCGGGCGGCAAGGCCTGCGGCGGCGCCAGCCCAGGCATTCCGATGGTGCGCGAGCCGCAGTGCGCCGACGGCCCTGGCGGATGAGCGAGGCCGCCACCGCCGTCCCGTCCTCTCGCTTGCCTTGCGCCGACCTCCCACTTACGGACAGGCCCGCGCCCGACCCACCCTTCCACACTCGACCGGAGACATCCTCATGCGACCCCGACACCTGATGCTCGCCCTGCTGCCGCTCGCCGCCGGGCTCCCCGCCGCCGCCCATGCCGAAGGCTGGTGCCTGGGCGCGGCCATCCGTGCGCGCTACGTGGCGCACTTCGCCAACAGCGCCGGACTGAGCGTGCGGGATCTGGAACTGGCTTACAAAGCCCACCTGCAGAAAGCGGCCCCGCAATCCTTCAACTGGGTCAACAGCGGCAACGTCGAATGCGGCACGGGCAGCAACGACCGCAACAACACGCTGGAGGGTGGCAACACCGGGCAGACCGTCGCGGTGGGCTGGCAGCCCAGCCCTGCCGATCTGGAGGCCGGCAGGGCCGAGAAGGCCAGGCTGGAGGCCGCCAAGGCCGCACAGGCCACACAGGCACAACCCACCGACGCGCCGGCGCAGAACACCGACGCACAGCCCGCGCAGGCACAGACGATCAGCAAGGCAAGGAAGCTGCTGAAGTCGCTGACCGACAAGATCCCGCGATAGGTTCCGCACCGCAGACCCCGGCAAGGCGGGTGTCGAGCGCGGGAACGAACGCGATATCGCCGCAGGGCGCCCAACCCGCGTGGGCGCTCAGCGGTAGGCGAACTCGCGGAAGACCGGGTCCACGCTGCGGCCCCATGCGCCCTCGTACAACGCCAGCTTGGCGTCGGCCGCGCTTACGCCCGAATCGACGATAGCCTGCAGCGGATCGAGGAAGCCGGTCTCGTCGCGGCCTGCGTGCAGGCGGGCGCGCCGCGCCAGGCCGGCGTGGGCGATCTCCAGCGCGCGCCGCGCCAAGTCGCGCACGCTGCCGCCGCGGAACGGCAGGCGCAGGCCATGCCTCGGTACGCCGTCGCGCAGGGCGTGGCGCTCTTCGCCGGTGAAGTCGCGCACCAGGTCCCAGGCCGCATCCAGCGCCGCATCGTCGTACAGCAGGCCCACCCAGAAGGCCGGCAACGCGGCCAGACGATCGGGCGTGCCCGCATCGGCGCCGCGCATCTCCAGGTACTTCTTCATGCGCACCTCCGGGAAGGCGGTGGTCATGTGATCGGACCAGTCGCGCAGCGTGGGCAGCGCACCGGGCAGCACCGGCAGCCGGCCCTTGAGGAAGTCGCGGAAGCTCTGGCCGGAGGCGTCGTGGTAGATGCCGTCGCGGTAGGAGAAGTACATCGGCACGTCGAGCAGGTAGTCGACATAGCGCTCGAAGCCGAAGCCGTCCTCGAACACGAAATCCAGCATGCCGGTGCGGTCGCCATCGGTATCGGTCCAGATGTGCGAACGGTAGCTCTGGTAGCCGTTGGGCGCGCCGTCGGTGAACGGCGAGTCGGCGAACAGCGCCGTGGCGATCGGCTGCAGCGCCAGCGACACGCGGAACTTCTTGACCATGTCCGCCTCGCTGCCGTAGTCCAGATTGACCTGGACGGTGCAGGTGCGCGTCATCATGTCCAGGCCGAGCTTGCCGACCTTGGGCATGTAGGACTTCATGATCTGGTAGCGGCCCTTGGGCATCCACGGCATGTCCGCGCGCGTCCACTTGGGCTGGAAGCCCATGCCCAAAAAGCCCAGGCGCAGCTCGTCGGCGACCTGGCGCACTTCGTCCAGGTGAACGGTCAGCTCGTCGCCGGTCTCGTGGAGCGTCTCCAGCGCCGCGCCCGAGAGCTCGAGCTGGCCGGCCGGCTCCAGCGTGACCGAGGCGCCGTCGCGCAGCAGGGCGATGGTGCGGCCGTCCTCCTGCACCGGCTGCCAGCCGAAGCGCGTCAGCCCGACCAGCAGCGCCTCGATGCCGCGCTCGCCCTCGAAGGTGGGCGGGCGCAGATCGTCGGTGCGGAAGCCGAACTTCTCGTGCTCGGTGCCGATGCGCCACGCCTCGCGCGGCCGCGCCCCGGACGCGGCGTAATCGACCAGCTGCGACAGCGTGGTGATCGGGGTATCGGCAACGTGGCTGGGACTGGACAAGGGCGACTCGCAACGAAGAGGGGGGCGATCTGGCGCCGCGGGCGGACCAGCACAACGGCCGCATGATACCGGGCGATCCCCGCCGCATCGTCGACGCTGGCGTCTCTTGAGCTTTCCGTTGCTGGCATTCACGCCTGGCACGCGCGCGAAGGGCCTTGGGATCGACTGCCGTTCGTCCATCGCGCAACGACACCTGCCGGGTGATCCCGCCCGGCGTCAGCGTGTTGGCGTGCGAAACCGCGCCGCCATCAGCGTCCGCTCAGCCGTGCTGATTGAGCGCAAGGCGGGCTGCGAGCGATTCGGCAGCGGCCAGGGAGACTTCCTGTGGCAGCAGTTGCTTGCGCAGGACCGGCAAGGCCTGCGCAAGCAGCTGCGCGGCCTGCTGCGCATCGCCGCGCTGCTGCAGGATGTCGGCCAGCTCGGCCTGCGCGATGGCCGTGTCGATCGCCAGCGCCGCGTCGCCCTGCAGGCGTACCAGCGCCTGTCGCTGCGCGCGCTCGGCGTCGGCCAGCGCGCCCCGCTGGCGCGCGAACGCCGCCTGCGCACGCAACATATGGGCGAACAAGGGATGCGTCGGCGGCAGCAGTGCCGACAATCGCGTCCGTGCCTGCGCAAGCAAGGCGGTTCCCGCAGCCCAGTCGCCCATCCGGCGTGCGAGTCCAGTGCGTTGCCAGATCAACATGGCGTACTCGATCGAGGCGTCGCCCTCCAGCCGGAGGGCCCGTGCCTGCAGGTCGCGCAGCTGCAGATCGGCTTCGGCATAGCGACCCGCGAAAGCCAGGGAGCGCGCGCGACTCCTGGCCAGACGCCGTCGCGTCGCATCGTCCGGCGACAGGCCGCTGCGATCCGCCAACGAAACGGCGCGATCGAACAACTCGATCGCGCGCGCATAGTCCCCTGCGTTCTCGTAGACGGAGCCAAGATTGCCCAGGCCGATCGCAAGCTCCACCTGCGATCCGCTCGCCGATTCCTCCAGCCCATCCGAATGTTCAAGCGCTTCCACCGCCTCGCGGTAGCGGCCCTGGTCGTTCAGCACGATTCCGAGGCTGTTGTAGAGATCGGACATGCGCGTGCCGCCCTCGCCGATCGTGGCACGCTGCAGCGCCATCCCCTGCCGGATCACGGCCTCGGCCTCGGCCAGCTCGCCCGCCTGCTGCAGTGCATTGGCCTTGGAGAGCAGCAGGCTGACACGCACCGGTGAGTTCGGGGAGACCTGACGCCGGTCGGCAAAATCGAGCCCGGCCTGCGCGTATCGCACGGCCGGTTCGTATTCGCCCTTCGCCGCCAGCACGCCCGACAGCAACTGGTAAGCCTCGATCGTATCGTTCACCGCTGGATCCGGAAGCCGCGCCGCCAGTTCGATGGCCTGTTTCCAGAACGCCTCGGCCTGGTCTTCATCATGGGCGTAGAAATGCCCATTCCCCTGGAATACCAAGGCGGCGAGCTGCAGCGGCTCGTCCTGGGGGGCATAAGTCAGGCGCCAAACTTCGGCGCGCTTGGCCTCGGCGAGACCCTCCGCGCCACGGCCCGACTGCCCCAGTGCGCCGATATAAGCGGACATGGGGACGAACAGTGCCGCGACATCCTCCCGGCTCTGCGGCTGCACGCCCTTGAACCCCGCCTCGAACAACGGCAGCGCCGTGCGTACGTCCCCAAGCGAGTGGTAGAGCGTGGCCAACATCAGCTGTACAAACTGCCGCACCTGCGGGTCCAGCGATTTCTCGTCGAGCTTCTTGCGCGCCTGATCGAGCAGGTCGCGCACGCTGACATCACGGCGCATGGCTTCTTCCGGCGCGGCTGCGGCGAGGGTATCCGTCAGAAAGGCGAGCGAGGCACGCGCGCTGGCGCTTTCGCGCGTGGCGATGCGCGCCTGGGCGCGGGCCTCGTGCGCCTGCCAGAGCGCGACACCGGTGCCAGCGACCAGGGCGAGCGCGACGGCCACGCCGGCGGCGGCCAGCGTGCGGTTGCGGCGCCCCCACAGCCTCAGGCGCTGCATGCGTCTGAGCGGCACGGCGGCGATCGGTCGGCTGTCCAGCCAGGCCTGCAGGTCGTTGGCCAAGGCGTCGGCCGTGGCGTAGCGCGCCTCCGGATCGCGCCGCAGGCAGGTCTGGACGATCGCCGACAGGCTGCCGCGCAGCGCGCGCGACAGCGAGGCCGGCGTATGCCCGCCGCGCTGCTGCGCCTGCTCGGGCGGCAGCTTGGCGGCGGCGCGGGTGAGCGGCTCGGGATCGCGCTCGAGGTGCTGGAGCTGGCTGGCCAGCGGCGTGTCCCGGGTCAGCCCAAAGGGATGCGACCCGGACAGCAGCCGGTGCAGCACCACGCCCAGTTGCCACACATCGGTGGCGGTGGTGATGGGCGCATCGTGCAGCTGCTCGGGCGAGGCATACTCGAAGGTCAGGGCCCGGTCGTGGGTGGCCGTTACGGCGCCGCCTTCCAGCTGCTTGGCGATGCCGAAATCCAGCAGCTTGACGCGCCCCTCCGCATCGACCATCAGGTTGGAGGGCTTGAGGTCGCGATGCACGACCAGATTGCGATGCGCGTAGCGCACCGCGTCGAGCACCTGCAGGAACAGCGTCACGCGTTCGCGCAGCCCCAGGTTGTGCGCGTCGCACCAGCGGTCGATGGGCTGGCCGTCGATCAGCTCCATCACGAAGTACGGCTCGCCCTGCGGGGAGATGCCGCCATCGAGCAGCGTGGCGATGTGGGGATGGCGCAGCGCGGCCAGGATCTGGCGTTCGCGCAGAAAGCGCTCGCGCGCGGCCTGCGAATCGGTGCTGGCGCGGATCAGCTTGAGCGCGGCCTGCTGCGTGTAGGCGCCATCGTCGCGTTCGACCCGGTACACCGCGCCCATGCCGCCGCGCCCCAGCACGTCCAGCACGCGCCAGGCGCCGAGCTGCCGGCCCAGCATCGCGTCGTGCGCTTCGTGCTCCTCGCTCACGTGCAGCGCCTGGCCCCAGATGCGGGCATCGCCGTCGAAGGGCTCGCCTTCGCGGTCGTCGGCGGCAAGCAGGGCCAGCACCTGCGCGATGAGCTGCGCATCGTGCGCGCAGTGCTGCTCCAGCCAGGCCGCGCGCTGGTCGACGGGCAGGTCGACGACCTCGCGGAACGCCGCCAACGCACGCCGGCGACGTTCGGCCTCGTTCACTTCTCCAGCTCCGCCAGCAGGAAGGCGCGGGCCGCGCGCCAGTCGCGGCGCACCGTGCGCACGCTGATGTCCAGCATTTGCGCGATCTCGGTCTCCTCGTAGCCGCCGAAGTAGCGCAGTTCGACGATCTGCGCGGCGCGCGCATCGGCGTCATGCAGCGCGCCCAACAGCTCGTCCAGCGCCAGCACTTCCACGATCGCGCGCTCGCCCGAGCCCAGGCGCGCGGTCAGCGTCACCGGCGCCTGTCCGCCGCCGCGCTTGTCGGCATGGGCCGATCGCGCCTGGTCCACCAGCACCTGGCGCATGGCGCGGGCGGAGATCGCCAGCAGGTGGCTTCGATCGTTGGCCGAGACCACAGCGCCGCCGGCCAGTTTCAGATAGGCCTCGTGCACCAGCATGGTCGTATCCACGCCGCCGCGCTCGCGCCGCAGCTGCGCATGCGCGACGCGCTTGAGTTCGGAATACACGCTGGCGAACGCCGCATCGGCCGCGGCCGCATCGCCTTGCCGCGCGCGTTGCAGCAGTTCGGTCACCGGCACCGTCTCGGTCCCCATGCCTGTCCTCGGTTTGTTCCCCCATGTCCGGCCTTGGCGGCGCGGATCGTCCCGGCCGCATCCTCTCATAAGCCGCCGCGCAGCGGCGCTACAGCGGCGCGCGCCGCCGCCGATGTCCTGCCCTGGCCCCGTCCTGCGCATAGCAGGGTTCGAACTCCTTCCTTGCATCTGGGGCTAACGCATGAACCGTGTCTACCGGCTTGTCTTCAACCGCGCCCTGGGCGTGCCACAGGTGGCCTCCGAGCTGGCCTGCCGCCACGGGACCGGCGCGACGGCGGGGGGCGCCAGCGTGCGGCGCGCGCGGCTGGCGTCCCTGGTGGCGCTGAGCCTGGCCGGACTGGCGGGCCCGGCTGCGGCCACGGACTACACCTGGGCCTCGGGCTGGTACACCACCTTCAGCGACCCCACCACCTCCAGCAGCGTGGCGCCCCCCACCCTGGCCGCGGGCGATCTGCTCACGCTGACCAGCGGCGCCGACAAGCTACTGGGCTGCGCGCCCAACGGACCCAACTGCGACGGACGACAGGACCTGCTGATCGGCACCGGCGCCACCGTCGCGCACGCCGCCGGCAACCTGCTGTTCGGCAGCACCGGCAGCGTGCTGACCAACCAGGGCACCTACGACCTGCAGGGCGACGTGTCGATCACCGGCGACAACAGCAACAGCGGCGGTCAGTTCGACAACCAGGGTGAGTTGCTGAAGAGCGCCGGCACCGGCACGGCGCATATCGGCGGGGTCCACTTCGTCAACAGCGGCACGGTGCGGGTGCTGGCCGGCACCCTACAGTTCGACGGCGACAGTCAGGGCGGGCCGGAATTCAGGGACGGCGGCGTGATCGATACCGGCGTCTGGCGGGGCATCGTCTCCTTCGCCAACGGTGCGAGCTTCAGCGGCACCACCACGGCCACCAATGCCAACCTGAGTTTCGACGGCGGCGTATTCTCGGGCAACAACGCGATGCTCATCGACGGCAGTGCCACGCTGGGAAGTTCCGCCACGCTGGCGGGCGGCTGGACGCTGGAGGGCAGCACGCTCTATACCAACGGCGCCAACATCGTGGCGAACCTGGAGGTCGGCAACGGCGCGACGCTAAACCTGGTCGGCGTCACCGAACTCCCCGGCCAGGGGTCCATCCATGTCGCGACGGGCGGGCTGATCGGTGTGTCCAACGGCGATCTGCTCGGCGGCGGGCCGGTGACCAACGACGGCACGATCCGCAAGACCATCTCCGGCACCACGGCCTTCGATGCCGCGCTGACCAATCGCGGCCGCGTCGAGATCGATACCGGCGGCCTGCAGCTCCCGGACACCTTCATCAACGACGGCACGGTGCAGCTGCGCAACGGCGGCACCCTCCAGGCGGGCGACGGCACGGCGGTGTTCCGGCAGTCGGCGACCGGGCGCGTGGTGATCGGCGATGAGATCGACGATCTTCAGGGCAACAGCGCCGGCACGCTGGCGGCCACCACGCTGCAGGGCGGCACCCTGGTGGTCAACGCCTCCCTCGCCCCCGACCTGCGGCTGGCACAGATGCAGGCGCTGGAGGTCAATAACGGCGATCTGACCCTGCGTGGCGACAATTCCACCTTCGGCGGCAGCGCGCGGGTGGACGGCGGCGGCAGCTTCCTCTGGGTGCAAGACGGCGTGCTGGGAGGCGCGGTCACGCTGACCAATGGCGGTCATCTGGGCGGTTCCGGCACGGTCGCGGGCGATGTGGATGCGCAGGACGGCGCCTTGCAGCTCGGCTGGGGCAGCGACAGCCAGTTCCATATCGGCGGTGCGCTGCGGTTGGGCGCGAACAGCCGCCTCAACGCCATCCTCGGCGCACCGAACGACCTGCCCGCCTCGCAGGCGCGGCTCACCGTGGGCGGCGACCTGATCCTCGACGGCGGCCTGGCGCTGAACGCGACGCAGGACATGGGCGCCGGCGTGTACCGCCTGATCGACTACGGCGGCGCGCTGACCGACAACGGCCTGGACGTGTACGGCCTGCCCAGCAACCTGGCCAGCCAGGTCCAGAACAGCATCGCGCATCAGGTGAATCTGGTGGTGACCGCGGCCGGCGACGATACCTCGCTGAGCTTCTGGAACGGCAACACGCTCTCGCCCACTGGCACGGTGGTCGGCGGCTACGGCACCTGGAGCGCCGGCACGCGGACCAACTGGACCAACGCGAACGGGACCGTATCGCGGGCGTGGAACGGGCGTTCGGCGGTCTTCCAGGCCAATCCGGGCATCGTCACCCTGAGCGGCGCCGACGGTGAGGTGAAAACCACCGGCATGCAGTTCATGGACGGGGAGTGGTGGGTGTCCGGCGACGCGCCGCTGACGCTGGATGGTCAGGGCGGGGATGTGGTGGTCCGGGTGGGCGACGGCACCGCGGCCGGCGCGGCCTGGACGGCGCACATCGGGGTGCCGCTGACCGGCAACGCCACCCTGGTCAAGACCGACCTGGGCCGGCTGGTGCTCACCGGCAGCCGCAGTTGGACGGGGGACACGCGGGTGGAAGCCGGCACGCTGCAGTTGGGCAGCGGGGGCGGCACCACCTTCGGGGGGACGTTCACTGTGGCCGCGGGCGCGACGCTGGAGAACTGGGTCAATCTGTCGCTGAACGTCCCCGACCTGGTCCGCGGCTCCGGCCAGGTCGTCAATCGGGGCGGGCTCTTGCTGCAGGGGCAGGGCGTCTTTTCCTTCCCCGGCACCCTGCGCAATCTGGGCCTGATCAAGATGTTCGACAACAGCTACCTGCGCCTGCCCGGCGGCTTCAGCAACGAGGGCATCCTGCAGGTCACCGGCGGCGCGCTGCACGCATCAGATGACGTGCTCAACCAGAGCGACGACGGCATCCTTTATCTGGGCGGCACCATCGAGGACGGTCCCGAGACCAGCGGCCGACTCGACACCCGCACCACGGTCCACGGCGGGCGCGTGGTGTTCAATCACACCGACATCAAGAGCTACGACCTGTCCCTCTCCCAGGTGGACAGGGTGGACGTGCTGGCCGGCTACACCTCGCTGAGCCAGGACAGCCCGGACTTCGGTGGGACCGCCGTCGTCACCGGCGGCGAGCTCAACGTGCATGCGCTGCTCGGCGGCAATGCCCTGGTATCCGGCACCGGCATCCTGAGCGGCGACGGCCGCCTGTCCGGCAGCGTGGCGGTGAATGCCGGCGGCACGCTGTCGGGCGTGCAGGGCGAGCCGACGCTGCGCATCGATGGCGATCTGCTGCTGGGGGATACCGCGGTGGTGCGGGCGTCGCTGTACGCGCCGGACAGCCAGGCGCTGTTCGCCGTGGGCGGCAACCTGACGCTGGATGGCGCCCTGCAGGTCACCGATGCCGGCCTGTTCGGCCAGGGCGTGTACCGGCTGTTCGACTACGGCGGCACCCTGACGGACAACGGCCTGGACGTGGGGGCGCTACCCAATGGCACCAGCGGTGCGCTGCAGACCTCCGTCGACAAGCAGGTGAACCTGGTGGTCAGCGGCGGCGACGACCAGACCGTGAGCTTCTGGAACGGCACCACCACCATCCCAGATGGCCAGGTGCATGGCGGCAGCGGAACCTGGGTCAGCGGCGTCACCAACTGGACCAACCCGGCGGGCACCGACCCACGCACGTGGAACGAGCTGTTCGCGGTGTTCCAGGGCACGCCGGGCACGGTGACGCTGGGTGAAACCGTGTACGCCGCCGGCCTGCAGTTGGTCGGCAGCGGCTGGATGCTGCAGGGCGCGCGCTTGTACCTGGAGCAATTCTCCGACGGGGAAGTGGTCGTGAGGGTGGGCGACGGCAGCGCGGGGGGCGCGGCCTCTAGCGCCACCATCGCCAGCGACATCCGCGGCGATTCCACGCTGGTGAAGGACGACCTGGGCACACTGGTGCTGACCGGCAACGGCAGCTGGCAACACGGCACCGTGGTGCGCAACGGCACCCTGCAGATCGGCGACGGCGGCACCGCCGGTGCGATCGTCGGCGACGTGCGTAACGCCGGGACGCTGGTGTTCGATCGCGGCGACGCGGTGGACTTCGCCGGTGCGATCAGCGGCACCGGGACCCTGGCGCAAGCCGGCGGCGGCACGCTGCGGCTGACGGGCGACTCGTCCGCCTTCAGCGGCGCCACTCAGGTGCGTGCCGGCACGCTGGAAGTCGATGGCGCGCTGGGCGGCGCATTGGCCGTGCAGTCCGGCGCGACGCTGCAGGTGGGCAATGGCGGCACGGCCGGCGTGATCGCCGGCAACGTCGCCAACGCCGGCACGCTGGCCTTCAATCGCAGCGACGCGGTGAGTTTCGCCGGTGCGATCAGCGGCGCGGGCACGCTGGCGCAGGCCGGCAGCGGGCTGCTGCGGCTGACGGGCGACTCGTCCGCCTTCAGCGGCGCCACCCAGGTGCGCAGCGGCACGCTGGCAGTCGATGGTCGCCTGGGCGGCACGCTGGCGGTCGGCTCGGGCGCGCGCCTGCAGGGCAACGGCAGCGTCGGCGCCACCACCGTGCAGGCCGGTGCGACCATCGCGCCGGGCAATTCCATCGGCACGCTGAGCGTCAACGGCGACTACGTGCAGCAGGCCGGCTCGACCTATGCGGTGGAGATCGACCCCAGCGGCGCCAGCGACCGCATCGCGGTGTCCGGCACCGCGACGCTGCAGGGCGGTACGGTGGCCGTGAGCAAGGCTGCGGGCACTTACCTGCCGGGCACGTCCTTCGACATCCTCAGCGCCGCCGGCGGCGTGAGCGGACGCTTCGACGCACTCACCCAGGATCTGCCCTTCGTCGACCTGTCGCTGCGCTACGGCGCCAACGATGTCCTGCTGCAGGTGGCGCGCAACGCGGTGGCGTTCTGCGAGGTTGCGGCCACCGGCAACCAGTGCGCCGCAGGCGGTGGCGTGGAAAGCGTCGGCAGCGGGGCCTTGTACGAGGCGGTGGCCAGCCTGCCCGACCAGGCCAGGGCGCGCGCCGCCTTCGACGCGCTGTCCGGCGAAATCCACGCCGATACGCGCGCCAGCCTGCTGCTGCAGTCGGCCGAACTGCGCCAGGCGCTGGACGAGCGCCGCACCGACGGCAGCGGCGTCTGGGCGCAGGCGCTGGGCGCCTGGGGCCATCTGAACGGCGACGGCAACGCGGCGCAGGTCAAGGAAGACCACCAGGGCCTGGCGTTCGGCGCCGACCTGGCGCTGGGCGAGCATGGCGTCCTCGGCGCGCTGGCCGGCTACAGCGACGGCAGCCTGCGCAACGACGCACGCGCCTCCTCGATGGATGCGCGCGGGCTGCATCTGGGCGTGCACGGCGGCGTGCAGACCGGTCGCTTCGAGCTGCGCGCGGGCGTGACCTACTCCGACTACCGGCTGGACAGCCGGCGCGCGGTCTACATCGAGGGTTTGGAGAGCCAGCGCCTGCGCGCCGGCTACGACGCACAGCTGTGGCAGGGCTTCGCCAGCGCCAAGGTGGCGTTGACGCCGGTGCTGGGGGCGCAGCTGGAACTGGCGCATGCACAGGCCCGCACCGATGCCTTCGACGAACACGGCGGCAGCGCCGCCTTGCACGTGGCCAGCGGCACCAGCAAGACCGACACCGCCGGGGCCTGGCTGGTCCTGAACGTGCCCTCGGCCGATCAGCGCCTGCGCGTCGATGCGCGACTGGGCCTGCGTCACCGCTTCGGCGGCGATGCGGCCTCGTCCATGGAGGCGCAGTTCGACGGCGGCGCGCGTTTCCAGGTCCTGGGCCCGCGCACGGGCCGCGACGCGGTGATCGGACGCTTCGCCGTGGACTACGCGCTGGGGCGCGACAGCGAGCTGTCGCTGGCGTATGCGGCGACCAGCGGCGGCGGCCAGGCGGCGCATCAGGCCAGCCTGCGCTACACCTGGCGCTTCTAGCGCGCATCGCGCATATCAAAAGTGCGATGCGCTGTGGCGCCGATCCGGAGCAAAGCGCGCCCGGATCGGCGCCCAGGCAAGACCCCATCCCCTCAACCAAGGAACCTGCGTCATGGCGTGGCAGAAAGTGGACCACTACAGCTTCGGCTTCAAACCGGCCGACAAGACCTACTGGATGTACTACACCCTGGTCGGCTCGCGCGCGAGCACGCAGGTCTTCCTGAGCGCGACCGAAGCCCAAACGCTGGCGACCCTGTTCAATGCCAGCGCCTCCATCAGCTACGAGTCGGTCGGCGGCTACTTCGCCACCGAGGCGCGTCAGTTCTGAGCGGATCGACCGATCCGTACGCAGAGCGTTACACGCGATCGGGTCGACCTGGCGCGAGCGCATCGCATTCGCGCCAGGCCTCCCAGTTCGCGCCGGGCGGTCATGGTTGGCTAGGCTGTGGCCTCCCGATCGCCGGTCATCGCCCATGCGCAAGTTCCACGCCGAAGTCCACCGCAGCAACCGCACCGGCTGGCTGCGCGCCGCCGTGCTCGGCGCCAACGACGGCATCGTCTCCGTCGCCGGGCTGATGGTCGGCGTGGCGGCCAGCGGCGCGGGCCAGGGCGTGCTGGTCGCCACCGGCGTGGCCGGGCTGGTGGCCGGGGCGATGTCGATGGCGGCCGGGGAATACGTGTCGGTCAGCTCGCAGGCCGACACCGAGCGCGCCGACCTCAGGCTCGAGAAGCGCGAACTGGCCGAAGACCCGCACAACGAGCTGATCGAACTGGCCGGCATTTACGAGCAGCGCGGCCTGGATCCCGCGCTGGCGCGTCAGGTGGCCGAACAGCTGACCGTGCACGACGCCCTGGCCGCCCACGCCCGCGACGAGCTGGGCATCACCGAGACCCTGCGCGCGCGGCCGGTGCAGGCGGCGCTGGCCTCGGCGGCGGCGTTCTCCACCGGCGCGGTGCTGCCGCTGCTGGCGGCGCTGCTGTTCCCGGCGCAGGCGCGGCTGGCGGTGATCGTGGCCACGCTGCTGGCGCTGCTGGCATCCGGCGCGCTGGCCGCGCGCGCCGGCGGCGCGTCGACGCTGCGCGGGGCGCTGCGGGTCACCTTCTGGGGCGCGCTGGCGATGGCGGCGGCGGATCTGGTGGGGCGCGCGTTCGATGTGTCGCCGTCAGGGTTGGGCGGCTGACCATCAGCCGTCGCTCCCACCAAAGCGGGAATCCAGTGCCTTGGTTTGGCGCTTGAACGTCCATGGGTTCCCGCGTGCGCGGGAACGACGATAGGGAGGTTTTGCTGATGGTGCGGCGCGAGCCTTGAATCCATCCGCTCGCCGAAGTTCAGTCCTCGCCCGCGCGATGAGTTCAAATCTCGTCATCCCCGCGAACGCGGGGATCCAGGGACTTCCGTGCAGGTCGAGCGACGTCCACGGGTTCCCGCGCACGCTGGAACGACAGTAAGAGGTTTGTCGCGACGCTTACTCGGCCACGAGGGCCGGCGCGGCCGCCGGCATCAGGTCCAGCCAGGTCTGCACCACGGCGCGGGCCTGGTCCACGCCCTGCTTGGACTCCGACGAGAACACCTGCACCCCGACGCTGTCGCCGAACGCCGAGGACAGCTCCTTGCGCACCGCGGCCAAGGTCTGCGATTGCTGGCCGCGGCCGAGCTTGTCGCCCTTGGTCAGCAGCACATGCGCCGGCAGGCTGCGCTGGACGGCATAGCCCAGCATCTGCCGGTCGTAGTCCTTGAGCGGATGGCGGATGTCCATCACCACCACCAGCCCGCGCAGGGACTGGCGGGTGGCGAAATACTGGTCGATGAAGGCCTGCCAGTGCGCCTGCAGGTCCATCGGCACCTTGGCGTAACCGTAGCCGGGCAGGTCGACCAGGCAGCGCTGCGGCCGGACCTCGAAGAACACCAGCTGCTGGGTCCGGCCCGGCGTCTTGGAGACGCGCGCCAGCGCGTTGTGGCCGGCCAGGGCGTTGAGGGCGCTGGACTTGCCGGCATTGGAACGCCCGGCAAAGGCCACCTCCAATCCATCGTCGGCAGGCAGCTGGCGGGCGTTGTGCGCGGACAGCAGGTAGCGCGCGGCGTTGAGATAGTTGGAGACGGCCATGGGCATAGGATCGCACGGCCGTCGCGCGGCACGGCGGCCATGTTGCAGCGCGCCATCTTTTCCGCACATCTGCCCGGCATCTGCGCGCAATTGGCGCACTGCGCGCGCGGGACGCGCACTCGCATTGACCGTCCGAGCGGGCCATGACGATAATCGGCCGGCTTCGCGCGGCCCCGAGCCTTGCGGTGCGCGAACCATTGGGAATCACGGAGCTCCAGCTATGCGCCACGCTCGTGTCTTGGGACTGTCCAGCCTTGCCATCGTCGCCGTCGCGGCCGCCGCCTACGCGCAGACCAGCGTGACGCCGCTGCCGGACAACACCCCGGTGCAGGCCCAGCCGCTGGAGATCGACCTGACCAAGACCCACTGGGGCGATGCCAAAGCCGGCCAGAGCAAGGCCGGCACCTGCGCGGCCTGCCACGGTGCCGACGGCAACCCGGCCGCGCCGATCTATCCGCGCCTGGCCGGCCAGAGCGAGCGCTACATCGCCCAGCAACTGGCGCTGTTCGCCACCGGCCAGCGCACCAGCGGCATGGCCGCGGTGATGATCCCCTTCGCCCAGAGCCTGAGCCCGCAGGACATGCGCGACGTCGGCGCCTACTTCGCCACGCAGAAGGCCGGCGCGGGCGTGGCCGACGACACCCCGATCACCGAGGGCCCGTACAAGGGGCTGAAGTTCTACCAGGTCGGCGAGCAGCTGTTCCGTGGCGGCGACGCCGCGCGCGGCATCCCGGCCTGCATGGCCTGCCACGGGCCCAGCGGCGCCGGCAACCCGGGCCCGCCGTATCCGCATGTCGGCGGCCAGCCGCAGGACTACGTGGTGCGGCGCCTGCAGGAGTACCAGGCCGGCACGACCGCCTACAAGGATCCGGCCCACTTCCAGATCATGGCCCAGGTCGCCAAGCCGCTGACCGATCAGGAGATCCAGTCGCTGGGCAGCTACATCCAGGGCCTGCACGAGAGCGCCGCCGATGCGGCCGCGGCGCCCTCGGCCAGCGCCTCGGCGCCGGCGCCCGCCGCGCCTGCGGAACCAACCGGGCAGTCCTGAGGTCCAAGCGGCGCACCGCGCCGGCGGCCCCTGCTGTCGCCCCCGTCACACCACGACGCCGGCCATGTATGGCCGGCGTCGTGCGTTTTGCCGGACAATCCCCTCCCCCACCCCTCCCCCACCCCGCCACCGGAAGGAGCTCTGCCGCATGAAGCTGCGCCTGTTCGTCCTCGCCCTGCTCGCCCTGCTGCCGCTGACGGCCTGCGCGTCCTCCAATGCCCCGGTGGAGGGCGAGGACTACGACGTCATCGCCGGCGGCCAGCCCTTCGCCCCGCTCACAGGCCAGCAGAAGGTCGAGGTGGTCGAGGTGTTCGGTTATGTCTGCATCCACTGCGCGCATTTCGAGCCGCAGTTCGAGGCCTGGCAGAAGCGGCAACCGGCCAGCGTGCGGGTGACCTCGGTGCCGGCGGCGTTCGGCGGCTACTGGATCCCCTACGCCAAGGCGTTCTACGCCGCCCAGCAGCTGGGCGTGCTCAAGCAGAGCCACGCGGCGGTGTTCAAGGCCCTGCACGACAGCCATGAGCTGCCGATCCAGAACGCCAGCGACCAGGAGATCGCCGGGTTCTACGCGCGCTTCGGGCCCGACCCGGACAAGTTCGCCGCGGCCATGGAATCGCCGCAGGTCGCCGCGCAACTGGAGAAGGCGCGCGCCTTCGGCATGGCCAGCGGCATCCGCGGCACGCCGACCCTGGTGATCAACGGCAAGTACCGCATCACCACGGTCGACCCGGACGACGTGCTGAAGGTCGCCGACTTCCTGATCAAGCGCGAACTGGCCGCCGCCAAGTAACGCGCACATCCCTTCTTTACGTGCGCGGCGGCACCATGCCCCGCGCGCCCGCCCGCTTCTTCGCCTGCTGCTATGGAGTCGCACCGACCATGAAGACCCGTTTCGCCCTGGCCCTGGTGGCCCTGTTGCCCGTGCTGGCCGCCTGTTCCAAGGAGGACGCCTCCGCGGGGACCGCCGCGAGCACGCCCGCCGCTTCCGCCCCGGCCGCCTCCGCGCCAGCCGCCCCGGCTGCGACCGACACCAGCGCCCCCGCCGCCAGCGCGCCGGCCGAGGCCGCCGTGCCCGATGCGCCCAACCACAATCCGATCGTGCCGCCGCAGGGCCCGGCGCCGGTGGAAGGTACCGACTACTCGGTGATCGCCGACGGCCAGCCCTTCGAGCCGGCCGACGGCAAGATCGAGGTGGTCGAGGCGTTCAACTACATCTGCCCGGCGTGCGCGCAGTTCGAGCCGGGCTTCAACCAGTGGAAGGCCAAGCAGCCGGCCGACGTGAAGGTGGTCTACGTGCCGGCGCAGTTCCGTCCGGACTTCCGCGAGTACGCCAAGGTCTACTACGCCGCGCAGGCGCTGGGCATCGAGAAGAAGAGCCACGACGCGATGTTCAAGGCGATCCACGTCGACCACGCGCTGCCGGGCGAAGGCGAGCCCTTCGACGCGGACAAGGTGGCCCAGTGGTACACCCAGTACGGCGTCACCGCTGAGCAGTTCAAGCAGGCCATGGGCAGCTTCGCGGTGGCCGGCAAGCTGAGCAAGGCCAACCAGTTCCTGATGCGCGCCCAGATCGGCGGCACGCCGTCGCTGATCGTGGGCGGCAAGTACCTGGTCAAAGGCCGTTCGATGGCCGACATGCTGCGCATCGCCGACCACCTGATCGCCAAAGAGCGCCAGGCCGCCAAGTAAGCCGATGACCGACGTGTCCCCCGATGCACGCCGGCTGCGGATGTTGAGCGCCAACATCCAGGCCGGCTCCAGCACCCGCCGCTACAGCGACTACTTCACCCGCAGCTGGTCGCACGCGCTGCCGGTGGGGGCCAAGCGCAGCAGCCTGGACGCCATCGCCGACCTGGCCGGCGGCCACGACATCGTCGGCCTGCAGGAGGCCGACCCGGGCAGCCTGCGCTCCGGCTTCACCAACCAGACCCACTACTTGGCCCAGCGCGCCGGCTTCCAGTACTGGAGCCACCAGCCCAACCGCAACGTGGCGCGCGTGGCCGGCAGCGCCAACGGGCTGCTGAGCCGGCTCGAGCCGGTCAAGGTGGCCATGCACCCGCTGCCCGGGCGCATTGCCGGGCGCGGCGTGCTGCTGGCGCATTTCGGCAGCGGCGAGGAAGGCCTGGTGGTGGCGGTGGCGCATCTGTCGCTGGGCAACGGCTCGCGCCGCCAGCAGCTGGGCTATATCGCCGAGCTGCTGGCCCCGCATCCGCATGCGGTGCTGATGGGCGACTTCAACTGCGTGCCGACGGTGCCGGAAATGGACCTGCTGTACGAGCGCACGCATCTGCGTCCGCCGAGCTTCTGCGTGCCGACCTTCCCCAGCTGGAAGCCGGCGCGCGCGATCGACCACATCCTGGTCACCGACCAGTTGGCCCATGCCAATGCGCGGGCCGTGCCGGCGGCGTTCTCGGATCACCTGGCGCTGGCGCTGGACATCGACGTCCCCGCGCAGGCGCTGCGGCAGTAGGACTTCTGAATATCCCCCGGGCGGCCCGCCTGTAGAGCGGAGCTTGCTCCGCTGCTCTTCGGCCAGATCATCTGGAAAGCCCCATCGGAGCAAGCTCGGCTGCGCTTCGTTCGGTGCGTGGGGAAGGCCGCAGCGGAGCAAGCTCCGCTCTACAGGTGGGGAGGCGCCGTTGGCGCTCCTTCCAAACCCACACCCCCCGCGGAAATCCGATTCATGCTCGCCTGCTTATCATCGCGCGCATGATGCGATCGCTCCTGCTGTTGGCCGTTACCTCGCTGTGCCTCTGCGCGCCCGCCGCCGCGCAGGACCTGGATGCGCAGCGCCCGCTGGTCCGCGCCGCGCTGGAGGCCGCCGACCGCGGCCAGCCCAGCGATGCGCTGACCAACCCGGCCCTGGCCGACAGCCCGGTGCGCGGCTGGGTCGAGTTCGCCCAGCTCAAGCGCGACATCGACACGCTCGACCCCGCGCGCGCGCAGGACTTCCTGCGCCGCTACAGCGGCCAGCCCGTGGCCAACGCCCTGCGCAGCGCGTGGCTGCCGTCGCTGGCGCGACGCAAGGACTGGCCCACGCTGCTGGCCAACTGGCAGCCCACCGACAACCCCGGCCTGCGCTGCGCGCGGCTGCAGGCGCTGTGGGTACAGGGCCGCACCGATGCGGCCTGGGTGAGCGAGGCCCAGGCGCTGTGGCGCGGGGCCAGCAAGTCCCTGCCCGACGGCTGCGACCCGGTGTTCTCCGCGCTGGCCACGCAGGGCCAGCTCAGCGATGCGCTGCGCTGGGAGCGCATCGACGCGGCGGCGGCCGCGGGCCAGACGGGCGTGATGCGCGCGGCCGCCAACGGCATGAGCGCCGGCGCGCGCAGCCAGGTGCTGGCCTATGCGAGCTTCCTCGATGCGCCGGGCACCCAGGGCCTGGCCTGGGAGCCTTCCGACCGCGCCCGCGCCATGGCCACCGACGGCCTGGAACTGCTCGCGCGCAAGGACCCCGACGCGGCCGAAGGCCTGCTGCCGCAGTACGTGCAGGCCCTGGGACTGAGCGAGACCCAGCGCGGCCAGGTGCTCTACCAGATCGCGCTGTGGACGGTGGCGTCCTACCTGCCCGACTCGGCGCGCCGCCTGGCCGCCGTGCCCGCCGCCGCCTACGACGAACGCCTGCACGAATGGCAGGCGCGCGAGGCCATGGCCCGCGGCGACTGGCCCGCGGCGCTGCAGGCCATCCGCGCCATGCCGGCCGGGCAGCGCGGCGATGCGCGCTGGCAGTGGTTCGAGGCGCGCATGCTCGACAAGACCGGCCAGCCCGGCGCGGCCAAGGCGCTTTACGCACAGGCCGCGCGCACCAGCACCTTCCACGGCTTCCTGGCCGCCGACGTGCTCGACCAGCCCTATGCGCTGTGCCCGCGCGAGCCGCGCGACAGTGCGCAGGCGCAGGCGGCCGTGGCGCGCGACCCCGCGCTGGTGCGCGCGATGGAGCTGTGGAAGCTGGACCGCGCCGCCTGGGCCACCGCCGAATGGAACGACGCGCTGAGCCGCTTCAACGACGATCAGCGGCGCATCGCGGTGGAAGTGGCGCAGCGCAACGGCTGGTTCGACCGTGCGGTGTTCGCCCTGGGCAAGAAGCCGGAGGAAATGCAGCTCTACCGCCTGCGCTTCCCGCTGCACCACGACGCCACCATCCGCACCCAGTCCCAGCGCAATGCGATCGATCCGGCCTGGGTGGCGGCCGAGATCCGCGCTGAGAGCGTGTTCAATCCCAATGCACGCTCGCCGGCCAACGCCCTGGGGCTGATGCAGGTGGTGCCGGGCACCGCCGCCGAGGTGGCGCGGCGCAACGGCATCGACTACGGCGGCGCGCAGAGCCTGTACGACGCCGACACCAACATCGCCATCGGCGCGGCTTACCTGCGCGAGCTGCTGGGCAAGTACGGCACGCCCTACGTCACCATCGCCGCCTACAACGCGGGCCCGACGCCGACCGCGCGCTGGCAATCGCAGCGGCCCGGCTTCGACCCTGACATCTGGATCGAGACGATCAGCTACAAGGAAACCCGCGAGTACGTGGCCCGTGTGCTGGCCTTCAGCGTGATCTACGACTGGCGCCTGGGCGGCGACGCGCTGTCGCTGGACGAACGCATGCAGGGCCGGCTGGACGGCAAGCGCAAGCGCTTCGCGTGCGGGGCGCAAACAGGAGTGAGTGAAGAGGAGTGAGAAGTGAGCGAAGACAAGGCATGCTGGCATCCTGGCTCGCCTGAAGCCCTGCCCGCTCCACTCACTTCTCACTCCTCTGCACGCACTCCTGGGTTCATGAAGACCTATCTCGTCGGCGGCGCGGTCCGCGATGCCCTGCTCGGTCTGCCACCGGGCGACCGCGACTGGGTCGTGGTCGGCGCCACGCAGGCGCAGATGGAGGCGCAGGGCTTCCGCGCGGTGGGGCGCGATTTCCCGGTATTCCTGCATCCGGACACGCAGGAGGAGTACGCGCTGGCGCGGACCGAGCGCAAGTCCGGACGCGGCTATCGCGGCTTCGTGGTCGACGCCGACCCGGGCGTGACGCTGGAGGAAGACCTGGGCCGGCGCGACTTCACCCTCAACGCGATCGCGCGCGATGCCGACGGCGCCCTGGTCGATCCGTATCACGGCGTGGACGATATCGAAGCGCGCGTGCTGCGCCACGTCGGCCCGGCCTTCGTCGAGGATCCTCTGCGCGTCCTGCGCGCGGCGCGCTTCATGGCGCGCCTGGCGCCGCTGGGCTTCCGCGTCGCGCCCGAGACCCTGGCGCTGATGCGGCAGGTCGCCGACAGCGGCGAACTGGACGCGCTGGTGCCCGAGCGCGTCTGGCAGGAGCTGCGCAAGGCGCTGGCCTCGCCGCGCCCCAGCGCCTTCCTGCGCACGCTGCACGAGGCCGGCGCGCTGGCGCATGTGCTGCCGGAGGTGGACGCGCTGTACGGCGTGCCGCAGCGCGCCGAGTTCCATCCCGAGGTCGATACCGGCGTGCACCAGGAACTGGTCAGCGACATGGCGGCGCGACTGGCGCCGGGCGATGAGGTGATCGGCTACGCCGCGCTGACCCATGACCTGGGCAAGGCGCTGACGCCGGCGGACGTGCTGCCACGTCACATCGGTCACGAGCAGGCCGGCATCAAGCCGCTGCTGGCGCTGTCGGCGCGGCTGAAAGTGCCGACCGAACATCGCGAGCTGGCAGTGATGGCCTGCCGCGAGCATCTCAACGTGCACCGCATCGACGAGCTGCGCGATGCCACCGTGCACGACCTGCTGGCGCGCTGCGACGGCTTCCGCAAGCCCGCGCGCATCGCCCAGCTGGCCCTGGTCTGCGAATGCGACAAGCGCGGACGCGCCGGCAGCGCCGAGGACGCCTATCCGCAGGGTGAAACGCTCAAGCGCCTGCATGCGGCGGCCTGCGCGGTGAGCGCGCGCGATGTGGCCACCGAGGGCCTCAAAGGCCTGCAGATCGGCGAGGCCGTGCGCAAGGTGCGCATCGCGGCGATCGGCGCCGCGCGTTCGACGGCCGGCTGAGCCCGGCGCGCGCGACTAAGCGCCATCACACACTCGCCCCGACCCGACGGGCGCGGGCGGCGGGCTCAATGCCCGTTGTAGCGGGCCGAGAAGCGGCCGTCCTCGACCTGGAGAAACGGTCCCTGCTCGCCGCCGCCGGTCAGCCGCAGCCGACCGGAGAAGGTGCCTTGCACCCCATCGGCATCCATGGCCGTCACGGTCATCACGAAGCTGGCGCCGTCCATGGCATCGCCGGTGTAGGTCGTGGTCCCGTTGGGCGTCTGGACGTAGTAAGACGCATAGAGCTGATCGACGCCGCTGCGATAGGTCCCTGGCTTCACCTCCGGCGCCACGAGCTGGAACATGAAGCCGGGCGAGGACGGATCGTCTTCCAGGTGTCCGCCGACCGACACGAAATGCACCGTCGGCTCGGACGGCGGATCGTTGGCGCCCAGATGCTTGTCGAAGCGCAACGGCTTGCCTTCCAGCTTCAGCGTCAGGAATTGCTCGGGGGCGCCGCCGCCGCAGGCGGACAGCAGCCCGGCGAGCCCTGCGGCGAGCAGGAGGAATCGCCCTGTGTTGATCGGCATCGCGGAGGTCCTTCTTCGCCCATGGCGTCCATGCCTTCCAAGCTTGGCCGAGACGGCCGCGCCGCTCAAGTTTCCCGCCGCTCCATGGCCGCCAGGAACGCCACCAGCGCCGGCGAGCGCGGACGGTTGGTCAGCTCCAGGCGATAGAGCGGACGCTGCAGCGCCGGGCCGGGCGGCAGCGCTAGCGCGCGCAGGCGCCCGACCGCGATGAGATCGGCGACCACCGCGGCCGGCAGGATCGCCACGCCGTCGCCGGCGGCCACCGCGCGAGCGATGGCCTCGTTGCCGCCGATCTCCAGCGTGCGCGCCGGCACGATGCCGCGCGCGGCCAGCAGCGACTGGGCGACCTCGCGCGTGCCCGAGCCGGCCTCGCGCACCAGCCAGCGCTGCGCGGCCAGCTGCCGGGCGCTGGCCCGGCGCTGCGCGCCCAGCGTCGAGGCGGTGGCGACCACCGCCTGCAGCGGCTCATCGCGCCAGCGCGTGGCCAGGATGCGTTCGTCGTGCGGCGGGCCTTCGACGAAACCCGCGTCGATGCGGCAATCGATCAGCGCCTCGGCGACCTCGCCGGTGTTGCCGACCACCAGCGCGCTGTCCAGCTGCGGATGGCGCGCGGCATGGCGCGCGAACGCCTCGGCCAGCCAGTACGCCGCCACCGTGGTGCTGGCGCCGATGCGCAGGCCGCCGCGCCGCAGGCCCACGCGCTCGCGTACTTCCTCCAGCGCCGCGCGCTCCAGCGCGAAGATGCCGCGCGCGTGGCGATACAGGGCCTGGCCGCTCTCGGTCAGGCGCACGCCGCGGCCGCCGGAGCGGTCGATCAACGGCAGGTCCAGCTGATGCTCCAGCTCGCGCAGCGCCTTGGACACGGCGGACTGGCTGACGAACAGCGCCTCGGCCGCGCGCGAGAAGCCGTCGTGTTCCACCACCGCGGCGAAGACGCGCAGCAGATGCAGATTCAGGCCATGAGTTGAATTCATGGAAATTGGAAAATGATGTATTGGACGCATCCTAGCCTTGAGCCGAGCATGGCGCATCCTTCAAGGCCACTGACGCGTCATGTCCGGTTCCACGTTTCCGCACCCGCATTCGCTCACGCTCGGCACGCGGCCCGGCCCCTGGCCCGGCCTGCTGCTGGCGCTGGGCATCGCGCTGGCGGGCATCGGCCTGGCGCAACTGCCGTGGATGCAGCACGCCGGGCTGGGCGCGCTGACGCTGGCGATCGTGCTCGGCATCGTGCTGGGCAACAGCGTGTTCCCGGCCATGGCCGCGCAGGCAGGCGCCGGCGTGGACCTGGCCAAGGGCACGCTGCTGCGCGCGGGGATCGTGCTCTACGGCCTGCGCGTGACCTTCCAGGATCTGATGGGCGTGGGCCTGGCCGGGCTGGCGATCGATGTGGCGGTGGTGGCCGGCGTGTTCGGCGCCGCGACATGGTTGGGCACGCGCGTGCTCAAGCTGGATCGCCAGAGCGCCATGCTGATCGGCGCCGGCAGCGCGATCTGCGGCGCGGCTGCGGTGCTGGCCACCGAGCCGGTGCTCAAGGCGCCGGCGCACAAGGTGTCGGTCGCGGTGGCCACGGTGGTGGTGTTCGGCACGCTGAGCATGTTCGTGTATCCGCAGCTGGCGCCGCATCTTTCGCTGGACGCACACACCTACGGGCTCTACGCGGGCTCGACCATCCACGAGGTCGCCCAGGTCGTGGTGGCCGGCCGCGCCGTCGGCGAGGCCGCGGCGAACGCCGCGGTGATCGAGAAGATGCTGCGGGTCATGCTGCTGGCGCCATTCCTGCTGGCGCTGGGCGCGTGGCTGCGCCGCGGTCGAGCGCGCGCCGATGCGGAGGCGATACCGCTGGCCATTCCGTGGTTCGCACTGGGCTTCGTGGCGGTGGCGGGCTTCAACTCACTGCAGCTGCTGCCGCCGTCCGTGGTCGCGGTGGCCAACGGCCTGGACACGCTGCTGCTGGCCATGGCGATGGCGGCGCTGGGGCTGCGCACGCAGTGGGGGGCGATCCGGCAGGCCGGCGCCAGGCCGCTGCTGCTGGCGGCGGTGTTGTGGGGACTGCTGGTGATCGGCGGCTATGCGCTCAATCGCGCAGCGACGTCGCTGCTGGCATAGCGGCCGCCGATCGGCGACAAGCCCACAGCCACTACACCTTGATCACGATCCCCTTCCGCTCCATCGCCTTCGCGATGCCCCACCACAGCCCGGTGAACACCAGGCCGAAGGCCAGCGACGGCGCATACGGCCCGAACTTCGGCGTCATCCAGCCCGCGAACCCGATCCGGTAGATCGCCTCCCACACCCCCACCGCATACAGCAGCAGGAACATCAGCGCAGAGCCCGCGTAGACCGTGATCGCGTTGATGCCCAGCGACCGGCCCAGCGCCGGCCAGCCGTGGCGATCGATGAGCTGATGGAACAGCCACAGCACGGCCATCGCCCAGCCCGCCGTCCACAGCACGAACGAGGGCGTCCACAGGTTCTTGTTCCAGGGCAGCACGGCCGACCACAGCCAGCCGACCATCAGCCCGGCCAGGGCGCCGGGCAGCAGGCGATGGGCGCGGCCGCGGCGCAGCCAGCCGCCGGCGTGCAGGCCCAGCAGGGTAGTGACGATGGACGGCAACGTGGACAGCAGGCCTTCGGGGTCGTGGCCGCGGCCGGTGGCCGGGTCGAGCTCGTACACCAGCGGCCCCAGCAGCGCGGTATCCACGCGGCTGGCCAGATTGGTCCACGGCGCATAGCCGCCGCCGAAGGCCAGCAGCGCCCAGTAGCCCAGCAGCAGCCCCGCGGCCAGCAGGCCCAGCCAGGCGCGCGACCTGGGCAGGGTGGCCAGCCAGCCGACCACGAAGAAGCAGATCCCGATCCGCTGCAGCACGCCCCACGGGCGGAAGTGCGGCTTGTCCAGCAGCCACCACGCCAGCAGGTTGATCGCCAGGCCGATGCCGATGATGCGCAGCGCGCGCACGGCGATGCTGCGGCGGATCGGCGCGGGATCGGCGCCGGCCTCGATGCGCGGCACGATCCCCAGCGCGATCGACACGCCGACGATGAACAGGAAGAACGGGAACACCAGATCGGTCGGCGTGCAGCCGCTCCACTCCGAGTGCAGCAGCGGCGCGTACACATGCGCCCAGTCGCCCGGGTCGTTGACCAGCAGCATCAAGGCCACCGTCAGTCCGCGCAGGGCGTCGACCGAGGCGAAACGGCGGGTGGCGGGGGCATTCATGGCGCTGCAGTGTCGCTCAGAGCGAGGGCTTCCCGCCAATCCAGGTCTCGACCACGCGCAGGTCCTCGTCCAGCGCGACCAGGTCGGCGCGCAGGCCCTCGGCGATCGCGCCGCGCTCGTGTTCCAGCCGCAGGAACTGCGCCGGGTACAGCGTCGCCATTCGCAGCGCCTCCTCCAGCGGCAGGCCGAGCAGGTGCACGGCGTTGCGCACCGCGCTGGCCATGTCCAGCGCGGAACCGGCGAGCGAGCCGGCGGCGTTGCGCACCACGCCGTCGACGGCGGTGATGGTCTCGCCGTACAGGTCGAAGCTGGGGCGCTCGTCGCCGACCATCGGCATGGCGTCGGTGACCAGCACCAGCTTGCCGCGCTGCTTGGCCGCCAGCGCCACGCGCAGCGAGGCCGGGTGCACGTGCACGCCATCGACGATCATCCCGCACCAGCTGTGCGGGTCTTCCAGCGCCGCGCCGACCGCGCCGGGCTCGCGGCCCTGCAGCGGACTCATCGCGTTGTAGAGATGGGTGAAGCCGCGCAGGCCGGCGTCCAGCCCGGCACGCACCTCTTCGTAGCTGGCCGCGGTGTGGCCGGCCACCACGATCGCCCCGCGCGCGACGAGTGCGGCGATGCGCTCGGGGCCGATGGCCTCCGGCGCCACGGTCATCAGGGTCAGGCCGTTGTCCAGTGCGGTGACCATGGCGATCTCCTCGTCGCCAGGCACGCGGAACTGCTGCGCGTCGTGCGTGCCCTTGCGCGCCGGCGCCAGGTACGGCCCTTCCAAGTGGATGCCCAGCACGCCGTCCACGCCGTCGGCGATGGCCTGGCGCGTGGCGGCGATGGCCGTGTCCATGACTTCGGCGCGGTCGCTGATCAGGGTCGGCAGGAAGGCGGTGGTGCCGTACTTGCGATGCGCGCGGCCGATGCGGTCGATGCCTTCGGCCGTGGGCGTGTTGTTGAACAGCACGCCGCCGCCGCCGTTGACCTGGATGTCGATGAAGCCCGGCGCCAGCCAGGCGCCGCCAAGATCGCGCAGATCCTCGGTGAAGGCCTTGGCGCCGGCGCGGTCGGTGATCGCGGCGATGCGGCCGTCGCGCACCACCACGGCGCCGTCCTCGATCAGGCCCTGCGCGGCGAACACCCGCGCGTTGACCAGGGCAAAGATGCTCATACGGTTTCGGTGACCTTGTTCAGATGCGGCGGCACGTCTGGGTTGTGGCCGCGCGCCAGGGCCAGGGCGTTGATCGCCTTGTAGAAGCTCTGGATGGTCAGCAGCGGCGCGCACGCCGGATGCGGCACCTCCACCAGCGGCAGGTCGCCATCGTGCGTGGCGGCCACCCAGACCTGCGCGCCGCGGGCGCGGAACTCCCTGGCCAGCGTCAGCATGCCGGCCTCGGTGCCGTCGGGCTGGGCGAAGCACAGCACCGGGAAGCCCGGCCCGACCAGCGCCATCGGCCCGTGCTTGACCTCGGCCGAGCTGTAGGCTTCTGCATGCAGGCCGCAGGTCTCCTTGAACTTCAGCGCCGCCTCCTGCGCCGCGGCCAGGCCCAGGCCGCGGCCGAGCACGAACAGGTTGTGCGCATCGACCAGGCCCTCGGTGACGCTGGACCAGTCCGCGTCCCAGGCCTGGCGCAGCGCGCCGGGCAGCGCGTCGAGCGCAGCCAGCAGCGCCGCGTCCTGCGACCAGTGCGCGGCCAGCTGCAGCAGCGCGGCCAGCGAGGCCAGATAGCTCTTGGTCGCCGCGACCGACTTCTCCGGGCCGGCGCACAGCGGAATCACCACCTCGGCCAGCTGCGCCAGCGGCGAGTCCTCCACGTTGACCAGCGCCACCACCCGCGCGCCGGCGGCCTTGGCCGCCTCGGCATTGCGCAGCAGGTCCGGACTCTTGCCGGACTGGGAGATGACGATGAACAACGCGCCGGCCAGCTGCAGCGGCGCGCCGTAGACCGAACCGATCGACGGCGAGGCCGAGGCCGTGACCACGCCGAGCTGGGTCTCGAACAGGTACTTGCCGAAGGTCGCGGCATGGTCGGAACTGCCGCGCGCGCAGGTGGCCACGAACGGCGGCGGGTTCTGCCGCAGCGACTGCGCCAGCGCCACTACCGTGGCGTGATTGCGGGCGAACTGGGCGGCGACCACCTGCGCGGTGGAGGCGGCTTCGTTGTACATCAAGGTGTCGGCCGGGGCCGGCAGCGAAACATCGGACGTCATGGGATCAGGTCTTGGACTCGGCGCGCGAAGGGCGCATGGGAGCGGTGGAACCGCGCACGACCAGCTGCGGCGTGAAGCCCTGGTTGTGCATGGCGATGGGGGAATCGTCGTAGGCGTCCTGGCGCAGCCGCGCGATCAGCAGGCGCGCGGCGTGCTTGGCGATGTCCTCGGTGGCCTGCTTGGCCGTGGTCAGCGCCGGCCAGGACTGCTTGGAGAACGGGCTGTCCTCGAAGCCGGCGATGGACAGGTCATAGGGCACGTTCATGCCGGCCGACTTGGCCGCGGCCAGCACGCCGGCGGCGATCTCGTCGTTGGAACCGAAGATCGCCGTGGGCGGCTCGCGCAGCGCCAGCAGGCGGCGCGCGCCGCGGAAGCCGTCGTCGAAGGTGTAGTCGCCCGGCACCACCAGATGCTTGTCCAGGGTGATGCCGTAGTCCTTCAGCGCCTGCTCGTAGCCGGCGTAGCGCTCGGTGGAGGAGCGATGCGCGGGCCCACCCATCAGGAAGCCGATGCGCTGGTGGCCCAGCTGGATCAGATGCTCGGTGATCTCGTAGGCCGCGTCGCGGTCGTCCACGTAGACGCACGGCGGGCCCTCGCCCGGGTCCTCGGTGGCGGCGATGATGCGCACCAGCTGCACGCCGCGCGCGGTGAGCGTGGCGATCAGCTCGGGCCGCTCGGACATCGGCGCGGTCAGCACCAGCCCGGCCAGGCGCGAGCGCTGCACGAACTCGGCCAGCTCCTCGGCCAGCAGCGGCGAGGTCGAATCGCAGGGCTGGATCTGCAGGCCGAAGCCGGTCTCGCGGCACGCCGCCAGCACGCCGTTCTGCACGCCGATGATGTGGTACGGGTTGGGGTTGTCGTAGACCAGCCCGATCACGAACGGCGTGCCGCTGCGCAGGTTGCGCGCGGACGGGTCGGGCTCGTAGTCCAGTTCGGCGATGGCGCGCAGCACGCGCTGGCGCGTGGCCTGCATGACCGAAGGCTCGTTGTTGATCACGCGCGAGACCGTCTTGAGCGAGACCTTGGCCCGCTCGGCGACGTCCTTGATGGTGGGTCGGCGCATGTGCTGGCCTTTACCGTATGGGAGGAAATGAACGCACGATCACCGCGCCGGATCTTGGCCCACGCGATGGCCGCGCATCGCGAAGAACAAGATGTAGAGGTAGCACGCGATCATCAACACCGCGAAGACCACCTGGAAATCGAAAACGCCCTTGAAGTGCGCGAACAATTGCGGGACGGCAGCGCCACCCACGATCCCCATGACGAGGAGTGCGGAGCCCTTCTCCGTAAAGCGCCCCAAACCCTTGATGGCAAGGGGGAAGATGGCCGGCCACATGATGGCATTGGCAAAGCCAAGTGCCGCGACAAAGGCAACCGATGTGTAACCGTCGGTCACCATGGCGCAGATCGAAAGCACGATCCCCAGCACTGCGGAGAAGGATAGATACTTCTCCTGGGAAACGTACTTCGGGATCAGGATGAATCCGAGCAAATAGCCAACCAACATGCAGACCAGCGTGCCGATCGTGAAGTACTTGGCGCTGTCCAACGATAGATGCAAGCTCATCCCATAGATACCGATGGCATCGCCAGCCATCACCTCGGCACCGACGTAGACGAAGATGCACAGCGCGCCGAGCCAGACATGTGGGAAGGAGAAGATGCTCTGGCGTTCAGTGCTAGAAGTGACCGGAGAGGAGTTCGCGTCCTCTGCACTGATATCCGGAAGCGGCGAGAACAGGATCCCGACCGCCACAATGGCCAGAATTACCGCAATCACCATGTAAGGTCCGTGGATGCGGCTGGCGAACTCCTGAAGCAGGATCTCTTTCTGCGCTGGTGAAGCGTTCTGCACCTGATTGGAGATGTCCTCCATCCCGTGCAATACAAGCCGCGCAAGACCATAGGTCGCTAGGGCGCCTGCGACTTTGTTGCAGATACCCATGACTGCGATGCGACGGGCGGCCCCCTCGATGGGACCGAGAATGCTGATGTAGGGATTGATCGCCGTCTGCAGCAAGGCGAGGCCACCGCCAATGATGAAGATTCCACTCACAGCTCCCGCATACGAGCGGGCTGTCGTGAACTGCCCAAAGATGGCAGCGCCGATTGCCATCACCAACAAGCTCAGCGCCAACCCCTTCTTCATGCCAGTCAGCTTCAGGATCACCGACGAAGGCAATGCCAGGCAGAAATAGGAAATGTAAAAGGCGCTGGGGATCAGGAAAGCGAACGTGTCGCTGACCTCAAATGCCACCTTCGCGAACAGGATCAGCGGGCCGTTGATCCAGGTGAAGAACCCCATGATGAAGAACAGCAGGCCGGTGATGGCCAGCGAGGTGGCGAAGCGTTTGCTCTGGTCGGACGACATGGACGCGCAACTCCGAAGGTTCGATGGTGAGAGCGTGCTGGGTGGCTGACACCCGCCGCGCCCCGGACACGCCCGGGCGCGGCGGACGGGTTCAACGTCGCAGTTCGGCGACGAAATCGTAGAAATCGTTGTGGCAATAGGTGTCGGTCAGCTCGATCGCGCTGCCGTCGCGCGCGTAGCCCACGCGCACCACGTGCAGGATCGCGTCGCCCTCGCGCATGTCCAGGTAGCCGGCCATGCGCGCACTGAGGTTGATGGCGCGGAAGTACTGCAGCGCGCGCACCACCGGCGTGCCCTGCGCATCCAGGTAGGCGTAGAGCGAATCGCCGATCTGCGCCGGGTCCGGGACGATGCGCTCGGGCAGCACCGCCTGCTCGTAGGCCATCACCCGGCCGTCGGCGCTGCGCAGGCGGGTCAGGGTGGCCACGGTGGACTCGGGCGACAGGCCCAGGCGGATCAGCTCCTCGCCGTGGGCCGGGCGCAGGCGGCGCTCCAGCCAGCGTGTGCCGGGCTCGTAGCCCTTGATGCGCAGGGTCTCGCTGAAGCTGGTCAGGCCACTGAGCTGGTGCTGGATGTGCGAGGTCACGAAGGTGCCGGCGCCCTGCCGGCGCGTGACCAGGCCCTGGTCGACCAGCACGTCCACGGCCTGGCGCAGGGTGACCCGCGAGATCTGCAGCGCCTCGCACAGGTGGCGCTCGGGCGGCAGCGCCTCGCCGCTCTTCCAGCGGCCCTCGCGCACGCTGTCGCCCAGCTTGGCCGCCAGCTGCAGATACAGCGGCGTCGGCGCCTCGGCATCCAGGGTCAGGGCGTCGATGCGGGCGTCTCCTTCGGACTTGGTGTTGGCCATGCGCCGTCCCGCCGTCAAATTCGTCTTATCCAATATATAACCAATTTGGCCTGGATGCACAGGGGGCTCACGGCAGGTCGAGCACGACCAGGGCGTGGGGCGGCAGCGTCGCCGTCAGCACCCCGTCGGCCAGCCGCGCCCCGTCGAAGGGCACCGGGCGCACCGTGTCCGGTGCGGCAAAGGTATTGGCGCTGGTGATGTCCGGCGCGGTCAGCACCTTGCCCGACACGCGCGTGCCGGCGGCGCCGCGCAGGGCGATGCGCACCCTGGCCGGCTGGCCCGGGTCCAGATTGCTCAGCGCCACGTGCAGGTGGCCGTCCGCGCCGCGCACGGCCGAGCCATGCACCGCCGGCACCGCCAGCCCGGCGTGGCGATAGGCCGGCGCCTCGAGCTTCAGCGGCAGCGCGGTCGCATCGCGCCAGGGCTTGTACAGCATGAAGACGTGGTAGCTGGGCGTGCGCAGCATCCTGGGGCCGTCGGTGAGCAGCATCGCCTGCAGCACGTTGACCATCTGGGCGATGTTGGCCATGCGCACGCGCTCGGCATGGGCGGTGAACACGTCCAGCGTGACCGAGGCGACCAGTGCGTCGCGCAAGGTGTTCTGCTGTTGCAGGAAGCCGGGGTTGGTGCCCGGCAGCGGCGCATACCAGGTGCCCCATTCGTCGACCACCAGCGCCACGCGCCGCTGCGGGTCGTACTTGTCCATGATCGCGCTGTGCCGGGCGAGGTAGTCATCCATCAGCAACGCGCGGGAGAGCGTCTGGATCCAGCCGGCCTCGTCGAAGGTGGTCGAGGAGGCGCGCGGCGGCCATCCGCTGGGCGGGATGGTGTAGTAGTGCAGGCTCAGTCCGTCGATGTACCGGCCCGCGCCGCGCATCAGCGTCTCGGTCAGCGTGGTGTCGTCCTCGTTGGGGCCGGGCGCGATCCTGAAGAGCGTCTGCCCCGGCTGCGGGCGCAGGAAGGTCTGGTAGCGGCGGTACACGTCCACCGTGTACTCCGGGCGCATGTTGCCGCCGCAGCCCCACAGCTCGTTGCCGATGCCGAAGTACGGCACGGTCCACGGCGCCGGATGGCCGTTGGCCGCGCGCTCGGCCGCGAGCGAGCCGTGCGTGGCGGTCATGTACTCCAGCCACTGCGCCATCTCCGAAGGCGGTGCGCTGCCCACGTTGCCGGCGATGTAGGGCGCCGCGCCGATCAGCTCGGCCAAGCCCATGAACTCGTGCAGGCCGAAGGCGTTGTCCTCCTCCACCCCGCCCCAGTTGCTGTTGATCCGCACCGGCCGGTTCTTGCGCGGCCCGATGCCGTCGCGCCAGTGGTAGTCGTCGGCGAAGCATCCGCCCGGCCAGCGCAGCTGCGGCACCTCCAGCGCGCGCAGCGCCGCCAGCACGTCGTTGCGATAGCCCCGCGTGTTGGGGATCTTCGAATCCTCCCCGACCCAGATGCCGCCGTAGATGCCGGTGCCCAGGTGCTCGGCGAACTGGCCGAACACATTGCGCGAGACCTGCGGCCCGGGCTGGTCGGCCTGCAGCGTGCCCTGCACCTGGACCTGCGCGACGGCCGCGCCGGCCCCGGCCAGGCCCAGTGCGAGCAGCGCCAGCCGCGTGCGCCAGCGACGTGGGAGGGTCGGACGCGCCACGGCGCCCGCATTGCCGACTGCATCGTTCATGGAATGCTCCAAGGCAAAGGGAATGCCGTCCGCCGAGGCGCACGGCGTGGAATTCATCGGGTCCGGGCGATCACGCGCGCCCCTTGCGCGGCCTGGCCCAGGCCGAGGCCGTCGCCGTCGAAACCGCCCTGCCCGCTCCCCAGCGGCGCCGGGCGCTACAGCCGCACATAGAGTTTGCGCCGGTCCATCCACCACGCCAGCAGCCAGCACACCAGCGTGTAGGCGATGGCGCACAGCAGCGAGCCCAGCGGCCCCGGCGCGAGGCGCTGGAACAGCGTGATTCCGGCCCAGTCGTACAGCCCCACGCCCGGCGCCACCTGCACCAGTTGCAGGGTGACCACGAACAGCTCGGAGAACAGATAGATCGCCAGCGGATTCTTGCCCAACACGGTGAAGAAACCGCTGCCGCCATGGTGTCCGCCCAGTTCGATCCAGCCCACCAGCGCGCCCAGCGCGATCAGGTCCAGGCCCACGGTCAGCAGCACGAACGGCCCGGTCCACAGCTTCTTGGCGATGGGGAACAGCGGGTGCCAGGCCAGCGCCAGCAGCACCAGCGCCGCGCCCGCCACCAGCATCGTGCGCACCGCGCGCGGCGTCTTGCCGGCCTGCTGCAGGAAGCGCCCGGCCAGGTAGCCGCCGAGCACGTTGGCCGTGGCCGGCAGCGTGCCCAGCAGGCCCTCCGGATCGAAGCCGCCGGCCTTGCGGTACAGATGGTCGCGGCCGAACAGCCACAGGTCGATGCGCGTGCCGACATTGCCCAGCCGGTCCAGCGCCAGCCCCGGCGGCGATGCGACGTACAGCAGCGCCCAGTAGCCCAGCAGCAGCGCCGCGGCCAGCCACGGCAGGCTGCGCGGCGGCAGGTAACGCACCGCCAGCGCCGCCAGCAGGTAGCACAGGCCGATCCGCTGCAGCACGCCGGGCAGCCGCGTCTGGCTGAAGGCGTTGAACGCCCAGCCGCCGCCTTCGACGCGATGCACGAACGGGTACCAGTACATCAGCACGCCCAGCAGCACGATCAGGCCCGCACGCTTGAAGGTGCGGCGCAGGAACGCCGCCTCGCTGCCGCCGCCGGCAGTGAAGGCCAGCGCGTTGCCGGTGACGAACAGGAACGTCGGGAAGATCGCGTCGGCCAGGGTGAAGCCGAACCAAGGCGTGTGCGAGAGCTGGGCGTAAGCCGGCGCACCCGGCCCGGCGGTGTTGACCAGGATCATCAGGAAGATGGTCACGCCGCGGAACACGTCCAGCGACAGGAAGCGCTCGCGCGTCGGGCGCATGGTCGCCACCGATTCGGTCGCCGCGCTCATGGCACGTCCAGCTGCTGCAGCAGCGCGGTCAACGCCGCGGGCACGTCGCGTGGCGGCGCGGGCGCCGGCGGCGGGTCCGTGCGCGCGACCCAGGCCAGCTCCCACTGCTTGACCGACGCCTTGAACGCCGCCTCGTCGAACGGCTGCCCCTGCGCGGCCGAGGCGCGCATCGCGCCGAGCAGCTGCTGCCAGCGCGGCAGGTAGTAACCCGCGACCATGCCGGCCCAGGCCTTGGAGGCGTAGTCGGACAGGTTGCCCTCGCCGCCCCAGATCGTGACCTGGGCGCGCGCGTTGCGCACATAGTAGGCCGAGGTGGCGGCATCCTCGCCGTAGGCGCTGGCCTGGCCCTGCCACTGCGCCAGCGAGTCGGGCTGCGCGGCCAGCAGCTGGTCCACCGCGGTCGCCAGCCGGGTCACGCGCGCGGTGATCGCATCGCCCTCGGCCAGCGCGCCGCCCTGGTAGGCACGCACGGCCTGCTGCAACAGCCCGTCGATGCGCTCCAGCGCGTAATGCGCGCCAACGTCCACCAGGTCGTGCCGGAACAGCGGCGCGTCGCGATAATGCGGCGCCAGCGCCAGCAGCCCATCGATGCCCTCGCGCAGCGGCGCCAGCTTGCCGGGATCGCCCTCGAAGCTGACGATGTCCGGCGTGGGCCGCTTGAAGAACAGGTACGAACCCGCGCGCCCCTTCCACCAGCGCGTGTCCCAGTAGCGCGTGCGGTAGACACCATCCTGCAGCGCCGCCCAGGCCTGCGCCAGCTGCGGCGAGGTATGGCCATAGCGCGCACGGGCGTAGCCATCGAACCACGCCGGGAAGGACTGCGCCGGCCCCGGGCCGTTCCAGGCCAGGTCGTACAGGTAGGCATACACCACCGAGTTGGTGTCCAGCCCTTCCGGGAACACGCCGAAGCCGGCCAGCTGCCCGTGCCCGCCATCGGCCATCAGCGCCGACACATCCCGGCGGTAGAAGTCGAAATCCCCGTACACCGGGTTGGCCCCGCCGTAGTTGTGCACGTAGCCGTAGATCCACGGCTTGCCGTCGAAGGCCGACGAGGCCTTCCACGTGCCCGGATAGCGGTCGTTGCCGATGTCCAGCACCATCAGCTTGTCGTCGGGCACCTTGTGCAGGAAGGCCGCGATCGCCTCCGGCGTCCAGAACGCCTTGTCCGAGCCGAACAGCCAGCCCTGCATCACCCAGGTCGCCTTCGGATTGGCCGCGCGGATCGAGGCATACAGCGCCGCGCCGTAGTCGGCCAGACGCGCATGCTTCTGTTCGGGCGTCACCTGCGCGGCGGTGTGGGTGGCTGCGGTGTTGGCGGTGCTGTCGCCGTAGCTGGCCAGGCGCGCGTCGCTGCCGTCGGCCGACACCGGCGGCACCATCTCGTTGAAGGCGTCGGCCAGGTAGTACTCGCCCGGGCCGTAGGCCTGGGTATAGAGGTCGATGAAGCGCTTGGCGATCCTGGCGAACAGCGGATCGGCCGGGTCCAGCCAGTAGGTCTCGTGGAAGCCCTCCCAGGCGCGCATGCGATAGATACGCGCCTCCGGATGCGCTTGAGCGAAGGCCTTGGGCACGTAGCCGGCGAAGGCCGGCAGGATCGGCTTCATGCCCAGCGCGCGCATGCGCGCCAGGATCTGCTTCTGCAGCGCGGCCTTGCGGTCGATCCAGGCCTGCGGCAGCGGCGCCTGATAGCCCTCGATGTTGCCCATGCGCTGCCACGGGGTGAACGCCGGGCCGGAGAAGTATTCGGCCAGCCCGGCCTCGGACACGCCCAGCCCGCGCCACAGCTGCTGCCAGATGGCCTCCTGGCCTTCCATCGCCAGCGGCATGTCGATGCCGTGCAGCGCCATCCAGTCGATCTCGCGCTCCCAGCGCGCCCAGTCCCAGAACGGCGTGGTGTAGCCGTAGGTGCAGGTGTTGAGATAGGCGCGATGCGCGAACGGCGTGGCCACCACGCCGCTGGACTGCGCCGGCCACACCGCGGGCAGCGCCACGCGATCGCCCTCCCAGCTGACCGACAGCGCGCCGGCCTGGTTGAGATAGGTGTAGGCGCCGCGACTGAGCGCGACCTCCGACGAGCCGGTGATGCGCACCTTGCCGGCGCTGGCGTCGATCCGGTACCAGGCCTTGGGCTGGGCCGCGTCGCGCTGCACGCGCAGTTCCAGTTCAGCCGCGCGCGGACCGATGCTCCGCTGCAGCACCGCGCGCGCCGCATCGCCCTGCGCGGCCAGCGCCTGGCCGGCGCAGGCCAGCAAGGCCAGGACGAGCGCGACGCGCGAGGACCCGCTCAGGCGCGCGGGGATCAAGGAAAGGTTTGAAGGCTGCATCGGGAGCTCACTCTCTAGTATTCGATCGACACCACGTCGCGCAGGCCGTATTCGGCCCCGGCGACCACCTGCAGGATCACCACCAGCGTGCGTTCGCCGGCGCCGGCCGGCACCGGCACGCGCACCGGCTCGCCGGCCGCGGCGCGCGCCACCGGCCGTCCATCCAGGAACACCTGCGCCGGGCCGGTACAGCGGCCCAGGCGCAGCCAGCCGCCGCGCTGCTGGATGCCCGCCCACGGCGTGAACTGCGTGCGGTACAGCACATACCCATCGCCCTCGGCGCGGGTCTCCACATTGCCAGGCTGGAAGAAACTCCAGCTGTTGTTGTCGTTGGCCGCCCGCCGCAGCGCCGGATCGGGCGGCCGGGGGAAGGGCTGGGTGTGACGCCAGCCGCCAACCACCTGCACGCCGGCCACCACCGGCACCGACGGCGGGACCGGCGCGCGCAGCAGTTCGATGTCCAGCCGCGCCGGGCGCAGGCCGGGACTGCGCGCCTCCAGGCGCAGGCCACGCGCGCCGGCCTCGCCCTGCACGATGGCCTGCGCCAGGCCGTTGAACAGATCGACCGCGCTGGCCGCATCGGGCGCGTGCCGGTTGGGATCGCCGTTGCCGACGCCCAGCACGCGGCCACCGCGGATGGACAGCTGCACCGGCAAGTGGGCGGTGGGCACGTGGCGGCCCTGCGCATCGAGCGCCTCCAGCGTCACCGGCTGCGCGTCCTGGCCGTCGCCGCGCATGCGGGCGCGGTCGGGCACCAGGCGCAGAGCGACCGGCGCGCCCGCGGTCTGCACGCGGTGACGCGCGACCTCGCGCCCGCCGCTGTAGCCGATCGCCTCCAGCACACCGGGCTCATAAGGCACCTGCCACGCACAGTCGGCGAAGCGGTCGTTGCGCTGGCGACCCAGCGCACGGCCGTTGAGCCACAGCGCCACTTCCTCGGCGTTGGCGTAGGCGATCACCTTGATCGGCTGACCCTCGCGCCCGGGCCAGGTCCAGTGCGGCATCAGCTGCAGCACCGGCGCCTCGTCGATCCACAGCGCGCGGCGCAGCCAGTAGGCGCCCTTGGCGAAGCCGCACTGATCCAGGATGCCGAAGAACGAGGCCACCGACGGCCATTCGAACGGCGAGGGCTCGCCGCGATAGTCGAAGCCGGTCCACACGAAGCTGCCGGCGATGTAGGGACGCTCCGCGATCAGCTTCCACGCCTGCCGGTGCGTGTTGCCCCACGGCGCGGCCTGCGTGTCGTCCTCGTCGATGACGTGCGCGTCCAGGTCGGTAAACCACGCGCCACGGGTCTGGAACGCGCTGGTGTCCTCGGAGGACAGCAGCGGCGTGTCCGGGCGCTGCGCGTGCACGCGGTCGTAGTTGAACTGGCGGTAGTTGAAGCCCAGCACGTCCACCGCGTCGGCGACATTGCGCGCGGTGAGCATGCCGTCGTTCATGGCCGCGGTCAGCGGGCGGCTGTCGTCCAGGGCGCGCACCTCGGCGGCCAGGCGCCGGGCCATCTCATAGCCAGCCTGCGTGCCCTGCAGCGGTTCTTCGTTGAGCAGCGACCACATGAACACACAGGCGCGGCTGCGGTCGCGCCGCACCATCCAGCGCAGCTGCGCCAGGTTGTCCGGCGCGGTGCTGAAGACGCGGTTCTCGCCCAGCACCAGCAGGCCCAGGCGGTCGCAGACATCCAGCAGCTCGCGCGCCACCGCGTGGTGCAGACGCACCGCATTGCAGCCCATCGACTTGAGCCGGCGCATGCGGAATTCCAGCAGCGCATCGGGCACGGCCACGCCCACACCGGCATGGTCCTGGTGCAGGCACACGCCCTTGATCTTGGTCGGCACCTCGTTGAGGAAGAAGCCCTCGCGCGCGTCGAAGCGCAGCGTGCGAAAGCCGATCCGGCACTGCGCCGCCTCGTCCAGCTGGCCCTGCGCGCCGACCCGTACGCGCACGGTGTACAGCGTCGGCGACTGCGGCGACCAGCGCGCCGGGTCGGCCACCTGCAGGTCCACCCGCGCGCAGGCCTGGCCCAGCGGCGCCAGCGCATCGACCTGAGTGCGGCCCTGCGCCAGCGTGCGCCCGTCCTGGTCTTCCAGCCACACCGCCACCTGCACCGCGCGCGTCTGCTCGCCGGTGTTGGCCAGCTGCACCTCCACCGGCACCTGCCAGCGTCCGTCGGCCTGCAGGCGCGGGACCGCGCTCAGGCCATCGCTGACGATGTGCACCGGCTCGCGGATGACCAGCCAGGCATGGCGATACAGGCCGGCGCCCTCATACCACCAGCCGTCCATCGCCTCGGCATCCACCCGCACCGCGATGGTGTTGGGCGCCTGACCGAACCGCGCCAGCGCGGTGATGTCCACATAGAGGCTGGTGTAGCCGTTGGCGTGGCGCGCCAGCAGCACGCCGTTGACCCAGACCGTGGCGTGGCTGGCCACGCCGTCCAGATGCAGCTCGATGGATTTGCCGCGGCAGGCCTCGTCCAGGCGCAGGCTGCGGCGGTACCACGCGATGCCGCGCGGCTTGAAGCCCTGGGCGATATTGCCCTGCGGGTCGAACGGCTGTTCGACCGCGAAGTCGTGCGGCAGCCGCAGCGGCCGCCAGGTCGAATCGTCGAAATCCGGCGAGGCCGCGCCCCAGGCCTTGCCGGCCTTGGCGTTGTCGTAGGTCTCGTCCTGCCCGGTCAGGCGCGGCGCCGGGAAGTCCCCGGCGCAGAAGCGCCAGCCCTCGTCCAGCAGCCAGGCGCCGGGCGCGCCGGCGGCGGCCGGCGGCTGCAGCGTGGCGGCCGCCGCCGCTTCAGGGCCGGCGGCGCGGACGGGGCGCGGCAGCAGCCAGGCCGAACCCAGCATCGCCGTGCCGGCCATGAACTCACGTCGTTTCATCGCCTCCCACCTGGCTGAGGGGCCGCCGCCTACGGCGGCCCGGATCGGACCCCACGACGCCGCCGTGGGTCAGAGCTCCCAGGTCATCGACAGGTAGTAGCTGCGCCCGGTCACGCCGGTCATCTGCCAGCGGCTGGCGATGTCCTTGTACGCCTGTTCCTTCTCGTCGGTCAGGTTCAGACCGCCCAGCTGGAAGCTCAGCTTGTCGTTGACCTGGTAGCCCAGCACCGCGTCGAGCTGGGTGCGCGCCTCCATGGTGTGGCCCTCGCGGGCGAAGAAGCTGTCGCTGGCGTCCTGGTCGTACTGGCTGCGGTGGTTGAGCGAGACGCGCGCGGAGAACGTGTCGTTCTCCCAGTAGCCGGTGAAGTTCCAGGTCTTCTCCGACAGGTTGCGGATCTTGAACTGCGTATCGCGCTGCGGGATGACGCGGGTGTAGTTGGCGGTCAGGCCGAAGCCCTCGATCGGCAGCCAGGCATCCAGCGACTGCGTCCAGCCCAGCTCGTAGCCCTTGATCTTGACCTTGCTCGGATCGTTGAGCGTCGAGGTGACCTCGTAGACGGTGCCGTTGGCGGCCACGCAGTCGCCGCTGGCGTTGGTGGACAGCGCGGTCCCGTTGAAGCTGGTCGGACAGCCGATGGTGTTGTAGGTGCCGTTCTTGACGTTCTTCCAGAAGCCGGCCAGGGTCAGGCCGCCGCCGCTGCCGTAGTACCACTCCAGCGACAGGTCGGCCTGATCGGCGGTCAGCGCCTTCAGGTCGGTCTGGCCTTCGTTGACGAAGACATAGTTGCGGCCGCCGGTGTCGCTGCCGGTGGAGATGGTGGTGGCGATGTTGGTGTTGCTGGTCAGGATCGGGCGCACCAGCACCTTGGCCGCGGCGAAGCGCAGCAGCAGGTCCTCGCGCAGGTCCAGCACCAGGTTCAGGCTCGGCAGCCAGTTGTGATAGTCGTACGGCGCCTTGGCCGTGCCGACGATGTCGTTGGCGTCCTCGCTGAACTCCGAGGCCTGGGTCAGATAGGTCTTGGTGTTGCGACGGGTGTCCTCGTAGCGCACGCCGACGTTGCCGCGCAGGCGCATGCTGCCCAGGTCCGTATCGATGCGCGCCAGGGCGTAGGCCGAGAAGATGTTGTTGGCGATGTTGTAGCTGCTCTGCGGCGCGTACAGCACCGGCACGGTGATGCCGGCGGCCTTGAGCGCGGCGGCGTAGGCGTTGACGTCCGGCGCCACCCAGTCGGTCTGCGAGGCCAGGTTGCCGTCCATGTAGTTGCGCAGGTTGACGTAGGCGGCCGACAGCTCGGGGAACATGCCGTAGCCGCTCACCGCGCCGGAGTTGACCAGGTACAGGAAGTCCTTGCGGTAGATGTCGCGGTCCAGGGTCTCGCGGCGGTACTTGGTGCCGAACTTCACAGAGTCCAGCGCGCCTAGGCCCAGGTAGCGCTCGGCGTCGAGCTGCAGCGACCACTCCTTGTTCTGCATCTTGCGGATCGCGCCGTTGGGATACTCGTCGCGCACCAGGTTGCGCTTGTCCCAGGCGCTGGTGTCGGTCAGGTCGGCGTCGGTGACCAGCGAGATCGCATCGGGGTTGGAGGAATCGAAGATGGTCGAGGTCGGCAGGCGGCCCAGGATCGCCGCGCGCTCGTCCTCGTCGGTCTTGCCCTCGGTGTAGTTGGCCGCGCCGGAGAAGGTCCAGGCCTCGCCCTTCCACTTGGCGTCCCAGGTGGTCAGCTGGGTGCTGAGGTCGTGGCGCTCGAGCTGGCAGTTGTTCTCCAGCCAGTAGTTGGACGCCGACACCCGGGTCGCGGTCAGGCCCTGGGTCTGCAGCACGGTCAGGTAGTTGCGGTCGAAGGAATAGACCAGCTGACTCATGTCGTTGTCGGTCTTGTCCTGCGAGTACAGCGTGGTCAGGCTGGTCTCGAACTGGTCGTTGACCTTCCACTGCAGGCCGCCGCTGAACATCTTGCGGTCGGTCTCGCGCAGGATCGAGCGATAGCGCGGGCGACGTGGAATGTAGAGCGTGCCCTCCGGCGTGTCCTGGGTGAACCAGCGGTCGATCCACAGATAGTCGGCGCGGTCCTTGAGCTTCTGGTAGCCGGCGCTGAGGAACACGCCCAGCTCGCCGCCGTCGCCCATCTTGAACTGGTCGATGTAGGTGCCCACCACCTTGGGCGTGGGCGCGCCGCCGGCGAATTCGGCGTACTGCTCCTTGGCCGACACCAGCACCTTGCGCTCCTTGTAGTCCAGCGGCTTGGTGGTGTTGATGTTGACCGTGCCCGACAGGCCGCCGGCGTCCATGTCCGCGGTCGGCGACTTGATCACCTCGATCGAGGCGGCCACCTCGGGCTGGATGATGTCGTAGCGGAAACCGTCGGTGAAGTTGGCGCTCTTGATCGCCTGACCGTTGATGGTAGTGGCCGCGTACTGCGAGCCCAGGCCGCGGATGCTGATGGTCGAACCGCGGCCGTTGATGCTGGAGATCTGCACGCCGGGAATGCGCTGGATGGCCTCGGCGATGTTCTCGGCTGGGAACTTGCCGATGTCCTGGGACGAGATGCCGTCGGTCATGCGCGTGTCGGCGCGCTTGGCGTCCAGCGCCGTTTCCAGGCTCTTCTGGAACGAACCGGTCACCGAGACCGCATCGAGCGTCTTGGCGGCGCCCGGATCGGCGCCGGCGGCGTCCTGCGCCTGGGCCGAGGCGTGGAAAAGACTGGCCCCGATCGCGGCGGCCAGCAGGGAAATTGCGAGAGAGGTCGGAGTACGGCGCACGGGCGAGTCCTTTGGATTGGATGGCGGTGTGACGACGAGAGACCGCAGCGAGGCGCGCCGTGCCGGGATGGCGCCCGCTGCCAGGCTCCACCGCTCGACCACTGCTTCGACGCCATCTGAACCGGCCCGCGCATGGCGCACCGGCGTCCGCGCCCACCCTTCCCCAAGGACGCCCGGACCTGTTCAAACCCCTGCTGCGACGCGACATTGGTATGCATACCAATCGCGTTGCAGCATTGATATGGTATTAAAAATGTTTTGTCAACATCCCTGAAACATTGGTGAAAACGATCGCGCGCAAGCCTAGTTCCGCGCGCTGACAACGATGATAAAAGGCTTATTTATAGGCATTTTCAGGAGATTCTCGCACCGCGGAACAGCGCGCCATCTTCGTCGGCGAGTCATCAGAAGCCTATCGTTGTCATAAGACGACCCAGATACCAATTTCCCCCGACCGGTTTACGCCCAGGATCGCGCACAACCAAAACGACCCCACCGCCTTTACCACCAACCCTCGCCGTCCCGTACCTCATTCCAATCAACGACTTGAGAGAGAACCTGCATGCCACCCCGCCTTCCGCAACCGTTTACAGCCCACGCCGACCCCGGCCGGCGCCCAGCAGATTTCGTTGACGCCCTGTTGACAACGTTGTCAACGCCGAATCAGACTCGATTCACGGTCGATGGCGGGGGACGCATCGACAGGGTCGTACCTCTCGGGAATCGGACGTGCCTGGCCAAGCCAACCCATCATTCGGAACTGCCATGACCACGGCCGCGCCCTTCATCGCCGCCGACGTGGGCGGCACGCATGTGCGCTTGGGGCTGGTCCGGCCGACCGGACACGACCTGCAGCCGGTCGAGATCCTCAGCTACCGCAAGTACGCCTGCGCCGATTACGGCGGGCTGGCCGAGATCATCGGCAACTTCCTCGATGGCCTGGACGGCCCGCGCGTGCGCCGGGGCGTGATCGCCAGCGCCGGCTTCCCGCTGGAAGACGGCACGGTGATCACCGCCAACCTGCCCTGGCGCCTGTCCCCGCGCGAGATCCAGGGCACGCTGGGCCTGGACGATCTGCGCCTGGTCAACGACTTCGAGGCCGTGGCCTATGCCGCCGCGCTGGTCGGCGACCAGGAAGTGCTGCGCCTGACCGGCCCGGCCACCGTGTCCGAGCGCGGGCCGACGCTGGTGCTCGGCCCCGGCACCGGCCTGGGCGGCGCGGTATGGATCCCGACCGGACGCAGCGCCACCGTGCTGGCCACCGAAGCCGGCCAGGCCGCGCTGAGCGTGGGCACCGAGCTGGAGATGCGCCTGCTGGCGCAGATGCTGAAGAAGCAGCCGCACGTGCCGGTCGAGCACGCCCTGTCCGGCCCCGGCCTGCTCAACCTCTACCGCACGCTGTGCGAGGTGCGCGGCGTGGCGCCCGAGCATTTCGCGCCCAACGCGGTCACCGCCGCGGCCGGCCACGACCCGCTGGCGCGCGAGGCGCTGGAGGTGTTCTGCGGCCTGCTGGGCAGCACGGTGGGCGACATGGCCCTGCTGTACGGCATCACCGGCGGGGTCTACCTGGCCGGCGGCATCCTGCCGCGCATCCGCGAGTTCCTGCTGCAGAGCAGCTTCGTCGAACGCTTCCTCAACAAGGGGCCGATGCGAGCGGCGCTGGAGCGCATTCCCGTGCGACTGGTCGAGCACGGGCAGCTGGGCGTCCTGGGCGCCGCCAACTGGTACCTCGGCCAGACACAACAACCGCACTGACGTCCTCGCACGCCGCCCTTTGGCGATCGCGCTGGACGGGACATTCGGCATCCGCATCACCTTGTCGTCCTTGAACACTGCTCGTTTTTCGCACCGCACCGATGTAAGGCCTGGCAGCCCACTGCCACAACCCAACTTCTAGACCGGGGAAGCATCATGACCTGCAAGAAATCCCTCCTCAGCGTGGCCATCCTGACCAGTCTGAGCTTCGCCGCTCAGGCCCAGCAGACCGACAGCAGCCAGACCGCCACCGACCTGGACACCGTCAAGGTCGTCGGCATCCGCGGCAGCCTGGAGCAATCGCTCAACACCAAGCGCGACGCCAGCTCGCACGTGGAAGCCGTCAGCGCCGAGGACATCGGCAAGCTGCCCGCCAAGAACGTGGCCGATACCCTGCGCGAACTGCCGGGCGTGAACATCGCCTCGTCCTCGGCCAGCGAAGGCGCCTTCGACGAAGCCGACCGCGTGTCCCTGCGCGGCACCAGCCCCAGCCTGACCCAGACCACCCTCAACGGCCACGGCATCGCCACCGGCGACTGGTTCGTGCTCTCGCAGGTGCAGACCGTTGGCCGCAGCGTCAGCTACTCCCTGCTGCCCTCCGAGATCGTCGACCAGGTCGTGGTGCACAAGTCCTCCGAGGCCAAGCTGGTCGAGGGCGGCGCGGCCGGTTCGGTCGACATCATCACCCGCAAGCCGCTGAACTTCGACAAGCCGCTGACCCTGGAAGGCTCCTTCGGCGCGGTCTACTCCGACCTGCCGGGCGACACCAAGCCGCAGTTCAGCGGCCTGCTCAACTGGAAGAACGACGCCGACACCTTCGGCATCCTGGTCCAGCCCTTCTACGAGAAACGCAGCCTGCGCCGCGATGGCCAGGAAGTGGTCGGCGGCTACGGCACCGCCACGGTCGGCGGCCAGAGCGTGCTGTATCCCAACCTGATCGGCGCCACGCTGTTCACCCAGGAGCGCGAGCGCCAGGGCGGCACGGTCGACCTGCAGTTCAAGGCCTCCGACGACCTGACCTTCGACCTCAACGGCTTCTACTCGAAGATGAAGGCGGACAACTACAACCGCAACTTTATGATCTGGGGCAGCCAGTTCGTCGGCGCCCAGACGCCGGACAGCTACACCGTCAACAACGGCGTGCTGACCAGCGCCAGCTACACCCCCAACGGCACCACCCCGTACGGCGTGTACGACATGATCTCGCGTCCGGGCGCCGAGTCCTCGACCAACTACGTCGCGCTCAACGCCGACTGGCACGTCAACGACAGCGTGGCGGTGAAGTTCGAGGCCGGCAGCAGCCACGGCGTGGGCAAGAGCCCGCATCAAAACGTGCTGGAAACCGGCATCTCGCCCACCGGCGGCACCGTCGGCTGGCAGATGCACGGCATCGGCAGCGTCATCGACGCCTCGCTGGGCACCGGCAACACGCCGACCACCCAGGTGCCGTCGGCCGGCTGGATCTTCGGTGACCAGGGCATCGAAGTGAAGGACAAGGAAAACTGGTTCGCCGCCGACAGCAGCTGGACCAACACCGAGGGCGTGTTCAGCTCGCTGGACTTCGGCGTGCGCTACACCGAGCACGAGCGCCACAACGACTTCGATATTGGCCAGGGCCCGCTCAACGGCATGCCGCCGCTGTCGGCGCTGCCGACCACCGGCGGTTCCTACCCGAGCGACTTCGGCGACGGCATCGGAGGTAACCTGCCGAGCGGCATCTGGTACTACACGCCGGGCCAGCTGGCCGCGATCGACGCCGCCTACGCCAACCGAGATCCGGTGACGCGCTTCAACTGGCAGAACGTCTACGGCGTGAAGGAAAACAACGGCGCGGTCTACCTGCAGGGCAACTTCGAGGGTGAGCGCTGGAGCGGCAACATCGGCGTGCGCTATGTCAGCACCTCCAGCACGGTGCGCTACAACCAGGGCGTGGCCGCCACCATCCCGGGCGCGATCACCGGCTCGGCCTTCGGCGCCTACCTGCCGATCGAGGCCAAGAACAGCTACAGCAAGCTGCTGCCCAGCGCGAACTTCAAGTTCGACTTCAGCGACGACCTGGTCGGCCGCGTGGCCGCGTCCAAGACCCTGACCCGCCCGGATTACTCGGCGCTGGCCGGCTCGCTGTCGCTGGATGACCTGACCCACACCGGCAGCGGCGGCAACCCCTACCTCAAGCCGCTGGTGTCGACCAACTTCGACCTCTCCCTGGAGTGGTACTTCATGCCGCGCGGCCTGCTGGCCGCCAGCGCCTTCTACATGAAGATGAAGGACTACATCGACGTGGGCGGCTCGCAGACCATCCAGTACAAGGACCAGCAGGCCAGCTTCGACCAGGGCACCGACGTCTACGCCAACTACCAGGTCACCGTGCCGGTCAACACCGACGCCAAGGTCAAGGGCGTGGAGCTGACCTACCAGCAGCCGATCGGCGAGCACTTCGGTACCAGCATCAACTACACCTACACCGATGGCGACACCGACACCGGCACGCCGATGTTCGGCACCTCGAAGAACACCTACAACGTGGCCGGCTACTTCGAGAACGACATCTTCAGCGCGCGCGTGTCCTGGAGCTACCGCGACAGCTTCTACGCCGGCGCCAGCCGCGCCACGCCGTTCTACCAGGACGACTTCGGCACGCTGTCGGCCTCGCTGGGCTGGAAGTTCAATGACCACCTCTCGCTCAGCCTGGACGGCCTGAACCTCAACAACCCCAAGGCCAAGTACTACACCGACAGCACGGTGGGCTTCCTGCCCTACGCGGTGTACTCCAACGGGCGCCAGTACTACCTCAACCTGCGCGCCAAGTTCTGATCGGCGCCAAGTTGTTGCATGCTTGACCCTTGAACGGGCCCGGACATGTCCGGGCCCGTTCATTTTTCGGCGGATCGCGCCCCGGCGCGGTCCCATGTCACGCACGAGGTGTTCAGAAGATGTCCCTGCCCCGCCGTCTTGGTCCTGTCCTGCGCGCCGCCGCCCTGCTGCTGTCCGTGGTCGCGCCTGCCGCGCTGGCCGCGCCGCTGCCGCTGATTCCCGCCCCGCAGTCGGCCGTGGCCGGCCAGGGCCGCTTCGCCCTGGCCGCCGGCATGCGGGTCGGGGCGCAGGGCGAGCCCGCGCGCCAGGCGGCCGAGCAGTTCATCGACCTGCTGCACAACAGCGGCGGCCCGGCGCTGGAACTGGCCGAGGAAGGCGAGGCGGCGCAGGCCCCGATCCAGTTCGTGCTCGATCCGGCCGCCGGCCCGGCCGAGGGCTACCGCCTGCAGGTCACGCCCGAGCGCATCAGCATCCGCGCCGCCGACGGCGCCGGTCTGTTCTATGGCGGCGTCAGCCTGTGGCAGCTGCTGCCGGCCGGCAAGGGCGCCACCGGCCTGGCCGCGGTGGATATCACCGATGCGCCGCGGCTGAAGTGGCGCGGGCTGATGCTCGATTCGGTGCGCCATTTCCAGAGCGTGGAAGAGGTCGAACGCCTGCTCGATGCGATGGCGGTGCACAAGCTCAACACCTTCCACTGGCACCTGGCCGACGACCAGGGCTGGCGCATCCAGATCGACCAGTACCCGCTGCTGACCCAGGTCGGCGGCTGCCGCATCCCGCTGGGCGAGGCGGGCGTGGGCGAGGACGGTCAGCCGATCCAGGAATGCGCCTTCTACACCAAGGAGCAGATCCGCGCGGTGGTGCGCTACGCCGCCAAGCGCCACATCACCGTGGTGCCGGAGATCGACATCCCCGGCCACGCCACCGCCGCCATCGCCGCGTATCCGGAGCTGGGCGTGGACCGGCCGCAGCTGCAGGTGGCCAACGGCGCGGGCGTGTATCCCAACCTGTTCAATGCCGATGAGGCCACGCTGACCTTCCTGGAGAACGTGCTGGGCGAGATGCTGCCGCTGTTCCCGGGCACCTTCTTCCACATCGGCGGCGACGAGGCGGTCAAGGATCGCTGGAAGGCCTCCAAGCACATGCAGGCGCGCATCAAGCAGCTGGGCCTGAAGGACGAGGAAGCCCTGCAGGGCTGGATGATCGATCGCCTGGGCACCTGGCTGGCCCAGCACGGCAAGCGCATCATCGGCTGGGACGAGATCCTGCTGGGCGGCCCGCTGCCCGAGGGCGCGGCGGTGATGTCCTGGCGCGGCACCGAGGGCGGCATCGAAGCGGCGCGCAAGGGCCACGACGTGGTCATGACCCCGGCTTCGCACCTGTACCTGGACTACCTGCAGACCGCCTCGCCGGCCGAGCCGCCGGGCCGGCCGCTGCAGATCCCGCTGCAGAAGCTGTACGCCTTCGACCCGGTGCCGGCCGAGCTGGACGCCAGCCAGCGCCAGCACATCATCGGCGTGCAGGCCAATGTCTGGACCGAGCACATGCACAACTTCGCGCGCGTCGAACACGCGGTGTTCCCGCGCCTGGCCGCGCTGGCCGAGGTCGCCTGGTCGCCGCAGGCCAGCCGCAACTTCGAAGACTTCAAGGCGCGCCTGCCCAACCTGCTGGCGCATTACCGCGCGCTGCACATCGGCTACGCGCGCACGCCGTTCCAGGTGCTGTTCGACACCCAGGCCAACGACGCTGGCACCCAGGCCACGGTGGCCCTGTCCGACCCGCTGGGCTATCCCGACATCCGCTACACCCTGGACGGCAGCGTGCCGGCGGCCGACTCGCCGGCCTATACCGTGCCGTTGACCGTGCCGGTGCCGACCACCGTGCAGGCGGCGGTGTTCTTCGACGGCAAGCCGCTGGCGCCGCCGACCGTGCTGGGGCTGACCACCGAGGCTCTGCGCACGCGCAGCGACGAGCAGTTGGCCATGTGCACCGACCAGCTGATGCTGCGGCTGGAGGACGACGGCCCGCGCGAAGGCGCACGCGCGGTCTTCAACGTGGACATCTTCAACCCGTGCTGGCTGTGGAAGGGCGCGCCGTTGAGCGGCATCGGCAAGGTGACGGTGCGCGCCGGGCGCATGCCGTACTTCTTCGAGCTGGCCCACGATGAGTCCAAGCGCAAGTTCAAGCCGGCCAAGACACCCTACGGCGAGCTGGTGATCCGCAACGGCTGCGACGGCCCGACCCTGGCCAGCCTGCCGCTGCCCAAGGCGCCGGCGGCCGACGGCTTCCTGACCCTGGAGGCGCCGCTGACCAACGCGCCGGCCAAGGCCGACCTGTGCGTCTACTTCACCGGCGACACGCGTCCCGAGATGTGGGTGCTGGATCGGATCACGCTGCAGCCCGCCGCGCCTTAAGGCGGCGGCGCTGACGTCGCGGCGAAGCGAGCTCCGGGCGAGCCCTTCGCCCTGTAGGGTCTCCAAACCGCCGAGGCAACGGTGCGGCGGGAGCGACTGTGCCCAAAATCTCGCCTGTAGAGCGGAGCTTGCTCCGCTGGGGTCTTCCCCACGAACCGCACGAAGAGCAGCGGAGCAAGCTCCGCTCTACAGGTGGGAGCCGCCATGGCGGCGAGGGGCTTTCCCGGGAAAGCCTCATCGCCACCGTGGAGGCTCTCACCGCGCTTTGCTTTTTAGTTAGCGGCGCGGGAACAAGCGCAGCAGCAGATCGCGCGCCGGCGTCCTGGCGACGAGCAGGCCCAGCGCCACGCCCAGCGCATCGGCCAGCGCATCGAAGGCATCTGGCGTGCGATCGACGGTGAACCAGCCCTGCAGGAACTCGATCAGCACCCCCAGCATCACCAGGCCAGCCCCGGCGCGCAGCAGCGCGCGCCTCGTCGCGAACAGCTGCACCGCGCACACGCCCAGCACGAAGAACGCGCTCGCATGCTGCAGCTTGTCTACGCCCGGCGCGACCTGGGGAATGTCATCGCCCGGCAGCAGGCAGGTGGTCACCACCACCGCCATCGCCAACACCCACAGGCCGACCCAGAAGGCCGGCCAGCGCAGCGGCTTCAGGGCCGGCGCGCTCACAGGCGCCACGTCAGATCGCCGGTGAGGAAGGCCGCGTCGAAGTTGCAGTCGCGCGCGAAGCCCATGCACTGGAAGCGCTCGCCCATCTCGTTGGGCAGGGTGAGCTTCTTGAACGCATTGCGCAGGCGCAGCGCGCCGGCCTCGTCGGCCTGCGCCTCGGCCTCGGCCAGGCGGTCCATCAGGCCGTTGCCGAGCAGGAAGCCGGCCTGCGTGGCATAGCCGGCCAGTTCGAAGCCGGCCCCGGTGCCGGCCTCGGCCAGCGCGGTGAAGTCCACCGACGCGGTCAGGTCCTGCAAGCCCGGCCAGCGGAAGACATCGCCATGCATGCGATGCCGGTAGAACGCCCGCAGCGTGCCGCTGCTGCGCTGGTCCAGGTAGTACTCCTTGCGCGGATAGCCGTAGTCGCAGAACAGCATCGCGCCGGACTTCAGGCCGCCGATCACCGCCTGCACCCAGTACGGCAGCTGCGGCAGCAGCTCGGAGCGGTAGCCGTCCTCGAACAGCACATCGCGATAGCGCTCCACGTGACGCACCGCCGCGGCCAGCAGCGGATCGGCCGGCCGGTCGGTGGTGACGAAGGCGCCCTGCCCGTCCAGCGCCACGTGCTCCTCGAACACCTCGCCCTCGCGCAGCACGAAGCGCGGCGTGGGCAGCGCATCAATCACCTCGTTGGCGAACACCACGCCGTTCCAGTCCTCGCCCGGCGGACCGTCCAGCCATTCCACGCAGTCGAATACCGGCGGGATCAGGCGCTTGCCCAGGCGTTCGCGCTGGCGCTGGCGCAGGTCGGCGCTGGGCTCCAGGATCCAGTACTTGTCCGGCATCGCGTCCAGCTGCAGCAGGCGCTTGAGCATGACCTCGGCGAACGCGCCACTGCCGCCGCCGATCTCCAGGAAGCAGGCCTGCGGCCCCAGCTGCTGCAGCACCGGCGCCAGCGCCCCGGACACGGCCGCGGCGAACAGCGGCCCCAGCTCCGGCCCGGTGACGAAGTCGCCGGCCTCGCCGAACTTGGCCGCCCCGGCGCTGTAATAGCCCAGCCCCGGCGTGTACAAGCAGCGCTCCATGAAGCGCGAGAACGGGATCGAACCGCCGGAAGCGGCGATTTCGCCGCGGATCAGCGCGGCCAGCTGCTCACTGTGCGCCAGGGCGTCGGCATCGGGCGTCGGCAGGTCGGTCATGCGGAAGGGGAGGGCCTGATGGGAGAGATCGGTCATGGTACCTGCCCGGTCCTGAGGGCTCGCCCACACGCGGGCCGATGCTGTCCGCAGTTCGTCCGCCTGCGACCCGGCCGTTGCTGGGGGTGCGCTCCGGGCACAGGCGCGCATCCGTCACGGTGCTGTCTTGACGTTGCTGACTGCGAAGCGCAACGGCGGATGGGCGCCTGCGTCGACGCAGATCGAGGCGATCGCCCGTCGCATCAGGCGTGGAGATGCCCGTGAAGACCGCGACCTGCGCATGAAACGCACTGGTTCCTCGTGCAACCACCGCGCGGCCCTAGCCAGCACCGGCGGGGCTGCCTATGATCGTGAAGCCTATTTCCCCGGTTTCCCCATGACCTATTGCGTCGGCATCGAAGTGGACGAAGGCCTGGTCTTCGCAGCGGACACCCGCACTAGCGCATCGTTCGACGATGTGCGCGTCTACCGCAAGATGCATGTGTTCGAGTACCCGGGCGACCGGGTGTTCGTGCTGCTCTCGGCCGGCAACCTGGCCACGACCCAGCTGACCATCTCGCGGCTCAAGCGCGACGCCGAGGATCCGGACTGCACGCGCAGCCTGCGCACGTTCAAGCATCTGTTCGAGGTGGCCGAGTACGTGGGCGAGGTGCTGGTGGCCAGCCAGGCCGCGGTGACCGACCAGGCCCAGCAGAGCGGCGTCAGCGTGCAGTCCACGCTGGTGCTGGGCGGGCAGATCGCCGGCGAGCGCCCGGGCCTGTACATGGTCTATCCGCTGGGCAACTGCATCGCCACCTCGCCCGAGACGCCCTATCTGCAGATCGGCGAGTCCAAGTACGGCAAGCCGATCCTGGACCGCATCCTGCGCCCCGGCACCACGCTGGAGGACGCGGCGCGCTGCGCGCTGGTCTCGCTGGATTCGACCATCCGCTCCAATCTGTCGGTGGGCATGCCGCTGGACATGGCGATCATCCGCGCCGGCGATCTGCGGATCAGCCAGCAACTGCGCCTGGAAGCCGACACGCCGCTGTACGCCGAGATCCACGACACCTGGTCGCGCAAGCTGGAAAACGCGGTGCGCACGCTGCCGCGCTTCCCCTGGGAGCCGCCGCGCGCAGGCGACGAGGCCGAGGAACGCGGCCCCGCGCCGGTCACCGCCCCGCCGCGGCGCATGGCGGCGCGGCTGGATCCGGGCGACGAGGCCGGGCAGCAGTAAGCGTAGCGAAGAGAGTCGAGGCAGCGCACTCGGCGCTGCATTCACTCCTCAGTTGTAGAAGTAACCCTCGACGATGGCCTGATGCAGATCGCTCAGGCGCGTCTGGATATCGTCCATGAAAGCGGCCGGATTCTGCGCGGCCAGCCACACCGGGTCGGCGTTGCGGGTCATGCCGACCACGCGGTTGAGATGACGGTCCACGCTCGGGCGCGGCGGCATGGTCGGCAGCACGTGCTGGGCGCGGGTCAGGCAGAACTGCACGCTGCGCGGGAATTCGGTGTTCTGCAGCAGGAAGCGCAGCGCATGCTCGCCGGTGACGCGCTGGCGGATATGGCGGCGATACATCTGATACGCCGCCAGCGAGCGCAGCACCGCCATCCACTGCATGTTGCGGAAGGCCTCGCGGTCTTCCTCGGTGCGCGGCGTGATCAGGCCCGAGGCGCCGGCATCGATGATGCGCGTGGTCATGTCGGCCTGTTCGATCCCGGTGCCCAGGCGCAGGAACTGGTAGCCGATGTCGCGGCTGACGTTGGCCGACAGCAGGCCGGAGACCTTCAGGCAGCCATCGACGGTGCGGTTGATGAACTCCTCGCGGTAGCGCCGCTGCAGCGCGCGCTCGCCGCTGGCGCCCACGTACAGGTGCAGGTCGTTGACCGCCTCCCACACCTCCTGCGGCAGCGCATCGCGGATGCCGCGCAGGATCTCGCGCGCCTGGGTCAGGGTGACGCGCAGCGAGGACGGATTGAGCTCGTCCAGCAGCAAAAAGCGCACCACCTCGGCATCGGCCACATCGGTGCCGGCATCGGGATGCAGCGCGTTGAACACCTCGCCGGCGCCGACGGTGTCGATCATCGGCCGCCAGGTGAAGCGCACCGAGCGTGGCAGGTCCAGCTGCAGCATGCTGCCCACGCCAACCAGGCGCGCGGTGTTCTCCGCGCGGCGGATGTAGCGGCTGAACCAGTACAGGTTGTCTGCGACGCGCGAGAGCATCAGGCGTCCCCCTCCTCGTCGACCACCCAGGTGTCCTTGGCGCCGCCGCCCTGCGAGGAATTGACCACCAGCGAGCCGGGCGTCATCGCCACGCGCGTCAATCCGCCGGTGGTCACGTAGGTGTCCTGGCGCGAGAGGATGAAGGGGCGCAGGTCCAGGTGTCGCGGCGAGGGGCCTTCGTCGGTGACGATCGGCGCGGTGGACAGGTTGAGCGTGGGCTGGGCCATGTAGTTGCGTGGATCGTCCTGGATCAGCCCGCGGAACTTCTCGCGCTCGGCGCTGCTGGCGCGCGGGCCGATCAGCATGCCGTAGCCGCCGGACTCGTTGGCCGGCTTGACCACCAGCTGGTCCAGGTGCTCGAGCACGTACTTGCGATCGGCATCGTCGTGGCACAGATAGCTGGGCACGTTGGGCAGGATCGGTTCCTGGTCCAGGTAGTACTTGATCATCTTGGGCACGTAGGCGAAGACCACCTTGTCGTCGGCCACGCCGGCGCCCGGGGCATTGGCCAGCGCCACCTTGCCGGCGCGCCAGCTGCGGATCAGGCCCGGCACGCCCAGCATCGAATCCGGGTGGAACACCTCCGGATCGATGAACAGATCGTCCACGCGCCGGTAGATCACGTCCACGCGCTGCGGGCCGTATACGGTGCGCATGTAGGTGCAGTCGTCGTCGGCGACGAACAGGTCCGAACCCTCGACCAGCTCGATGCCCATGGCCTGGGCCAGATAGGCGTGTTCGAAGTAGGCGCTGTTGAACACGCCCGGTGTCAGCAGCGCGATCACCGGCGCATCGCCCGGGCGCGGCGACAGCGCGGCCAGGGTCTCGTAGAGCTGGCTGGGGTATTCGTCCACCGGCAGGATCGAGCTGGTCTCGAACAGCTCCGGGAACACGCGCTTGGCTACCATGCGGTTCTCCAGCATGTAGCTCACGCCGGAGGGGATGCGCAGGTTGTCCTCCAGCGCGTACAGCGTGCCGTCGGCATCGCGCACCAGGTCCGAGCCGCAGATGTGCGCCCACACGCCCAACGGCGGGGTGATGCCCACGCACTGCGGACGGAAGTTGACCGAGTCGGCCAGCAGCATCGCCGGGAACACCTTGTCCTTGACGATCTGCTGCTTGCCGTAGATGTCGCCGATGAACAGGTTCAGCGCCTGCATGCGCTGCTTGAGGCCGGCTTCGGTGACCTCCCACTCGCGGCGCGGGATGATGCGCGGGATCAGGTCGAAGGGCAGCGTGCGGTCGACGTTGCGGCCATCGGAATAGACGGTGAAGGTGATGCCCATGACCCGGGCGGTGACGTCGGCGGCCAGCTGGCGCTCGGCCAGTTCGCGCCCCGAAAGCCCCTCCAGGTACTCGACCAGCCGACGCGCGGCGGGGCGCGGCTGGCCATCGGCCTGGATCAGCTCGTCAAACGTGGAAGTCCGATACTTCGCCCAGTCCATTCGCTCCGTTCCGATGCCCTTGCAGCCAGCGGAAAGCGGTCGCGACAGGGTTCTTCGGCAACATGCCCGCAAACCATGACCGGCGTCAAGCAATGCCGGCGGTGCGCGCGGCAGTCCGGCGCGGCGGCCGGCGATGCCACAATCGCGGTTCGTCCTCGCCGCGATGACCGCCATGTCCGACCAACCCCGCGTCGCCCTGATCACCGGTGCCGCCAAGCGCATCGGCGCGGCCATCGCCCGCGCCCTGCACGCCGACGGCTACGCGCTGGGCCTGCACTACCGCGCCTCGGCGCCGCAGATGCAGGCGCTGGTCGATGAGCTGGAAGCCGCGCGCCCGGGCAGCACGCTGATGCTGCAGGCCGAGCTGGCCGACACCGAGCGGCTGCCGGCGCTGGTCGAAGACACCGTGCGGCGTTTCGGCCGGCTCGACGCCCTGGTCAACAACGCCTCGGCCTACTACGCCACGCCGATCGGTACGGCCACGCCGGCGCAGTGGGACGCGCTGTTCGCCTCCAACGCGCGCGCGCCGTTCTTCCTCTCCCAGGCGGCCGCGCCGCATCTGGCGGCCAGCGGCGGGGCGATCGTGAGCATCGCCGACATCTATGCCCAGCGCCCGCTGCCGGAACACACGCTGTACTGCATGGCCAAGGCCGCGCTGGTGATGATGACCCAGTCGCTGGCGCGCGAACTGGGCCCGCGGGTGCGGGTCAACGCGATCGCGCCCGGCAACATCCTGTGGTCGGAGAACCCGACCAAGGCCGAGACCGAGGCCCTGCTGCGCGAGCGCGTGCCGCTGCAGCGCCAGGGCGCGCCGGAGGACATCGTCTCGGCGGTGCGCTGGCTGCTGGACGGCAACGCCTACATCAACGGCCAGGTGGTGGCGATCGACGGCGGGCGCTCGGTGTTCGTGTAGCGCGAAACGTGGGAGCAACCGTCTCCCGGACCAAATCGCCACCTCGTTGTAGAGCGGAGCTTGCTCCGCTGCTCTTCGGCCGGATCATCGGGAAAGCCCCAGCGGAGCGAGCTCCGCTCTACAGGGGGGAGCCGCGCAGCTGATCCAGCACGTCCTGCATCAGGTCCAGGAACAGCGCATGGCCCAGCTTGCGGTCGTCGCGTCGTAGAGCGGAGCTTGCTCCGCTGCGCTTCGGCCGGATCATCGCGAAAGCCCCAGCGGAGCGAGCTCCGCTCTACAGGTGGGAGCCGCGCAGCTGATCCAGCACGTCCTGCATCAGGTCCAGGAACAGCGCATGGCCCAACTTGCGGTCGTCGCGCCACAGCACGATGCCGTGGCCGTCGCATTCGCAGGCCAGGTCGATGTCGATTACGCAGTCGGCCGCATTCGGCGTGCGGCCCAGCGCGGCCTCGATCTGCTTGAGCCGCGCCGGTAGCGCCTCGCGCGTCAGCGCGGTGGCCAGCACCACGGCCTGGTTGTGGAAATGGCGCGAATCGCCGGCGCTGATGCTGGGCCCGCTGACCCGGCGCGAGGCCGCCTCGATCAGGCCCTCGACCGCCAGCGATTCGATCGCCCGCTCCAGCACCAGCGGCGAGGCCAGGCTGGTGCCGAGCAGCAGCACGTAACGATGGGTCTTCATGCGGCGTGGCGCACGATGCGCACGCCCACGCCGCGCGCAGCCGGCACGGCCTGCGGCTTGGTCACGCGCAGGGCGACGGTGCGGATCGGAAACGCGCGCAGCAGCTGCGCGGCGATGGTCTCGGCCAGCGCCTCGACCAGCGCGAAGGCCGAGCCGGCGCAGAGCTGCTCGATGGTCTGCGCCACCACCGCGTAATCGACCGTGTCGCCCAGCGCATCGCTGCTTCCGGCCGCGCGCGTGTCCATGGTCATCTCCACGTCGAACACCAGCGGCTGCGGGCCGGTCCGCTCGAAGTCGTACACGCCGATCAAGGCCTGCGTCCGCAGCCCGTCGATGAAAACCACATCGTCCATCGCGCTCATGCGTCCACGCGCCCGCCGGCCATGCGCGCCAGCCGCAGCTGGAACAGCACCTTGGTCACCAGCAGGCGTTCCTCGATCGGCTTGAGCACCAGGTCGTTGGCGCCGTCGCGCAGCAGCTCGGCCTGGTTGTCGCGGTTGCTGTCGCCGGTCATCACCAGGATGGGCAGGCGCCGCTTGCCGTAGCCGAAATCCACGCGCACGCGCTGGACGATGTCCACCCCGCTCAGCTCGCCCTTCAGGGTCACGTCGGTCAGCACCACGTCGAAGCGGATATCGGACAGGCCCAGCGACTCGGCGGTCAGCAGGCCGAAGGCATCCTCGGCGCGCAGCACGTGGACCACCTTAAGTCCATGCCGCTCGAGCATGCGCGTGGTGGTCTCGGCCACCACGCGGCTGTCCTCGACATAGAGCACGGTCGAGCCGGGCACCGGCTCGGGCTGCACGTAGCCGTGGATGAAGGCGGCCAGCGCCTCGTGGCCCAGCGCCTTGTCGAAATAGTCGGTGACGAATTCGGTGAAGCGGCGCTCCTCCAGGTGCTGCTGCGCCTCGCCGGAGACCACGATCACCGGCACATAGGCCTGGCCGGCGGATTCGCGCACCGCGCGCGCCACCTCCAGGCCGCTGCCGCTCTTGAGCGACAGCGCGGTGGTGACCAGGTCGACCGGCCCCTTGGCCAGCGCCTCGCGCGCCTCGGCCAGGGTCGCGCAGCCGACCACCTCGACCTGCGGCAGGTCGCGCTTGAGCACATCGGCGATCAGCTTGCGCACCATCTTGGAGCCGTCCACCACCATGACCCGTGGCGCGTCGCTGATCAGGTGCCGCAAGTCTTGGGGGGCCATAAGCGCGGGGGCGGTCAGGTGTCGGTCGGGCGGGTCTGGCGCAGGTAGTGCCCGGTCACCCACCAGGCCCCCAACCAGCCGATGATCAAGGCCGCCACCAATACCAGACCGGCGCGCGCCGGGTCCAGCCCGTCCAGCGCGAAGCGGCTGCCATAGCTCTGCGCCAGCGCCTCCAGGGGCGCGCGCAGGGCGGCCCCGGCCACCAGCACCAGGCCCAGCGCCAGCACCCCGGCGCCCAGGCCGTACCAGGCGCCCAGATAGATAAAGGGCCGACGGATGAAGCCGTCGCTGGCGCCCAGCAGCTGCAGCACGCCGATCTCCTCGCGCCGCGACTGGATGTCCAGGCGCACGGTGTTGCCCACCACCAGCGCCGCGCCCAGGCCGAACAGCGCCGCCAGCACCCACACCAGGCGCGTGCCGAAGCGCAGCCAGCCGTCCAGGCGCTGGCGCCAGACCGCGTCGTGCTGGACCACGTCGGCCTCGGGCAGCTGCTCCAGGGCCTGGGCCAGCGGCGCGTCGTCGCCGCTGGGGATCACCACCAGCTGCGCCGGCAGCGGGTTCTCGTCCAGCGCATCGATGGCCGCGTCCAGCCCGCTGAGCTTGCGGAAGTCGGCCAGGCCCTGCTCGGGCGTGCGCAGGTCCACGCGGGCCACGTCCGGGCGCGCACGGACCTCGTCGGCCAGCGCGCGGGCGCGCTCGGGCGAGGTGTCGCGCTTGAGGAACACGTCCACCTGGCGCGAGGCCTGCACGCTGCCGGCGAAGTGCTGCACGTTGCCCAGCGCCAGCCACAGGCCCAGCGGCAGGGCCAGGGCCACCGCCATCACGCCGATGGTCAGGGCCGTGGACCAGGGCCGGCGCAGCGCGCGGCCCAGGCTGGAGACGAAGCTGTACAGGTGCTGGTCCAGCCAGATGCCCACGCCCGAGCGCGGGCCGTCGACGCGGCGGTTGGGTTCGATCTTCGGGCCCGGTTCGTCGCTCATGCGCGCCCCCCTACGGAACTTGCGGACATCATGTCAGTCACTCGGCCAGGTCGTCGGGGCTGATGTCGTCCATCAGCCGGCCGTGGTCCAGGATCAGCACGCGCTTGCGCATGCGCTTGATCAGCGCCAGGTCGTGGCTGACCACCAGCACCGAGGTGCCGCGCTCGGGCATGGAGGCGAACAGCGACATGATCTCCGCGGCCAGGGTTGGGTCGAGGTTGCCGGTCGGTTCGTCGGCGACCAGCAGGCGCGGCTCGGACACGATCGCCCGGGCGATGCCCACGCGCTGCTGCTCGCCGGCCGAGAGCTGGGTCGGCAGCGCGCGCTCGCGATGGCCCAGGCCCAGGCGGGTCAGCACCTCGCGCACGCGCTTGCCGATGTCGCCGCGGCGGTCGCCGCGCAGGATCAGCGGCAGGGCCACGTTCTCGGCCACGGTGCGGTCGGTGAGCAGGCGATGGTCCTGATGCACCGCGCCGACATGGCGCCGGTGCAGCGGGATCTGGCGGCCGCGCACCTTGAGCAGGTTGCGCCCGTCGAACACCACCGCGCCGCGGCTGGGCCGCTCGCTCAGGTGCACCAGCCGCAGCAGCGTGCTCTTGCCGGCGCCGGAGTGGCCGGTGACGAACAGCATCTCGCCCTCGCCCACCTCGAAGCTGACATCGGACAAGGCCTCGTGGCCCCCGGGATAGAGCTTGCTGACGTTTTCGAAGCGCAGGACGGTCATGGCGCGATTATGCCCGCGCGACGCGAAGAACGAGTGCGCGACCCGTGGAGCGGGAAGCGGAGCGAGGAACGCGCGGCGGCGAAGCGGTCGCAGCGCCGATGCGCTGCGCGCTGCTCCACCCGCGTTCCTCTCGCGTCAGCCGCCGACCAGCGACTTGATCTTGCGGCCCAGGCGGGTCAGGAACGAGTCGTTGCCGGCGGACGACGCGGCGGCCGGGGCCGGCTTGGCCTTGGCGACCGGCGCGGCGGCCGACGGCTCGGGCTTGGCGCGCGGCGCGCGCGGGCCAGCGGCAGCGTTGCCGGAGCCGGCCGAGGGCTGCGTCGCGCCTTCGGCGCCTTCGACCGGACGGCCGTGGCGGCGACGACGGCGCTTGCGCGGGCGCTTCTCGCCCTGCGGCGCGTTCGGATCGTGCGGCGCCTCGACGTCTGCGACAGCGGCAGGCACGGCGCTGGGCGCCTCGGCCAGCGGCGTGTCGGCGACCGGCGCAACGGCCGCCTCGCCTGCCACCGGCTCGCTGCGCGGACGGCGCGGCGGACGCGGGCCGCGGCTGCCGGCGCCATCGCGGGTGCCGGAGCGGCCGCCCTCACGCGGACCGCTGCGCCCACCGCCGCCGGAGCCGGAGCGCCCGCCACCGCGGCGCGCCTCGTCGGCGGCCTTCTGCTCGCGCGCCTCGCGGAAGATCGCGCTGACGCTCTCGGCTTCCTCGCCCTCCTCGCCCGGCGGCAGCGGCGCGCGCTCGGGGCGCGGCAGCGCGGTCAGCAGCTCGGCGGTGACCGGCTCGACCGGGATCTTCTGCTCGATGTAGGCCTCGATGTCCGGCAGGCTCATCGCATAGCGCTCGCAGGCGAAGCTGATCGCGTCGCCCTCGGCGCCCAGGCGCGCGGTGCGCCCGATGCGGTGCACGTAGTCCTCGGCGTCGAACGGCAGGTCGTAGTTGTAGACGTGGCTGACGCCGTCGATGTGCAGGCCGCGCGCGGCCACGTCGGTGGCGACCAGCAGCTCGAGCTGGCCGGCCTGGAAGCGCTTGAGCAGGGTCTCGCGCTTCTTCTGCGGCACATCGCCGGACAGCACGCCGACGCGGTAGCCGGCGCGCTCCAGCGCCCGGGCCACGCGCTCGACGAAGGCCTTGGTGTTGACGAACACCATGGTGCGCGCGCCCTCGCTGCGCGACAGCAGGCCCAGCAGCAGCGGGATCTTCTCGTCGTCGGCCGGCAGGTACATGCGCTGGCGCACGCGCGCGGCGGTGACCGTCTCGGCCTCGACGACCAGCTTCTCCGGCTCGTTCATGTGCTCGTAGGCCAGCTCCAGCACGCGGTGGCTGAGCGTGGCGCTGAACAGCAGCGTCTGGCGCGTGGTGCGCTCGGGCATGCGCCGCAGCAGGAAGCGGATGTCCTTGATGAAGCCCAGGTCGAACATGCGGTCGGCCTCGTCCATCACGCACACCTCGCAGGCATGCAGGGACACGACCTTGTGCTGCTTGACGTAGTCGATCAGGCGGCCCGGGGTGGCGATGATGATGTCCACGCCCTGCTGCAGCAGCTCGCGCTGCTTGTCGTAGTCCACCCCGCCGTAGACCAGCGCGAAGCGCAGGCCCAGCGACGAGCCGAACTTGACCGCGTCCTTGTGGATCTGGATGGCCAGCTCGCGGGTGGGCGCCATGATCAGCGCGCGCGGATCCTCGGGCTTGCGGTCGGCCAGGGCCGGCCGGGTCAGCAGGCGGTTCATCACCGCCACCAGGAAGGCCAGCGTCTTGCCGGTGCCGGTCTGGGCCTGGCCGGCCACGTCGCGCCCGGCCAGCGCCACCGGCAGGGTCAGCGCCTGGATCGGCGTGCAGCGGGAGAAACCGGCCGCTTCCAGCCCGGCCAGCAGGTCCGGATGCAGGGGAAAGGAGTTGAAGGTGACGTCGGTAAGAGGCTTGTCGCTCATGAATTCTCTTTACGCCGGGGCACGGGCCGACGGCGGGATGAAGGGGGCGGAGAAGTCCGCTTGCATCGCCGGCAACCCGGTCGCACACTGGCGCCCTCGATGCCGGGTGGCGCGGCCGCCCCCTAGAGCATGCAGGGCTTGATCGGGCCGCGAAACACCCCATTTTACCGCATCCGGCGGCCATCTTCCGGCCCCGCACCGCGAAACCTCCCACGGAGACCCCCTGATGAGCGACAAGGTGACCCACGTCGGCGACGCCGATTTCGACGCTGCCGTACTGCAGTCCGATGAACCCGTTCTGGTCGATTTCTGGGCCGAATGGTGCGGTCCGTGCAAGATGATCGCCCCGGTCCTGGACGAGCTGGCCAACGCCTACGAGGGCCGCCTGAAGGTGGTCAAGCTCAACGTCGACGACAACCGCGCCACGGCCATCAAGTACCACGTGCGCAACATCCCGCTGCTGCTGCTGTTCAAGGACGGCCAGGTCCAGTCCACCCAGGTCGGCGCCGTCGGCAAGGGTCAGCTGACCCAGATGATCGACAAGGCCATCGGCGCCCAGGCCGCCTGATGCCCCGCCCCGCGGCCTCCCGCGGGGCCTGAATCCGCTGCAAACCGACGCCGGGACGCGCTTGAAGCCGTTCCGGCGCGGTGTTAAGGTCAAGATATCCGGCGCTTGGGGTTCTCGCGCCGCACCCCTTCTGCAACACCACCCACCGTCACTCCAACAGCCGCCCGCGCCCTTTGTGCCGCCGGCAGGCTCGCAACCTCTTAAGCGAGGAATCGCCCTTTGTCCGACAGCAACGAAACCGGCGTCGCCACCGCCGAGAAGCGCGTGCGCAAGCCGCGCGTGAGCAAGACCCCCAAGCCCGACGCCATCGCCCAGCCCGACCTGGCCCTGGACAGCGCACCGCCTGCGCCCAGGCCCGCCCCGGCGCCGGAAGCCAGCGCGCGCGCCCCGTCGGCGCCGCCCGCCGCCCCGGCTGAAGCCAGCGCGCCGCGCAACGAAGGCGGCGGCGACGGCGCCCCGAGCGAGCCCCGGCAGGCCCCGCAGGGCCAGCAGAGCGGTGAGGCCAACGGCAACGGCCAGCACAACAATCCGCAGCGCTTCCAGAACAACAACCAGAACAATCAGAACAACCAGAACGGCCAGCAGCAGGGCCAGGGCAACAACCGCCGCGAGCGCTTCCGCAACCGCCGCGACCGCGAGCGGGGCCGCAACGACCGCTACAACGACGGTCTGCCGCAGGACGCCGCCAGCGAGACCTTCGTGCCGCGTCCGCACCCGCAGGTGCCCGAGGGCTTCCCGCAGTACTCGCTGAGCGATCTGAAGAAGATGCCGGCGCACAAGCTGATCGAGATCGCCGACCAGCTGCAGATCCAGGAAGGCGTGGCCCGCGCCCGCAAGCAGGACGTGATCTTCGCCCTGCTCAAGGTGCTGACCCGCCATGGCGAGGGCGTGGCCGCCGACGGCGTGCTGGAGATCCTGCCCGACGGCTTCGGCTTCCTGCGCGCGGCCGAGGCCAGCTACCTGGCCGGCCCGGACGACACCTACATCTCGCCCAGCCAGATCCGCCGCTTCAACCTGCGCACCGGCGACCACATCTCCGGACGCATCCGCTGGCCCAAGGACGGCGAGCGCTACTTCGCGCTGAACATCGTCGACACCATCAACGGCGAGCCGATCGAGGCCAGCAAGGGCAAGGTGCTGTTCGAGAACCTGACCCCGCTGTTCCCGCGCAAGCGCTTCCACCTGGAGCGCGGCAACGGTTCGTCCGAGGACATCGCCGGCCGCATCCTCGACCTGATGGCCCCGCAGGGCAAGGGCCAGCGCTCGCTGATCGTCTCCCCGCCCAAGGCGGGCAAGACGATGATGATGCAGCAGATCGCCACGGCCATCACCACCAACCATCCCGACGTGCACCTGATCGTGCTGCTGATCGACGAGCGTCCGGAAGAAGTGACCGAGATGCAGCGCACCGTGCGCGGCGAGGTCATCAGCTCGACCTTCGACGAGCCCGCCGCCCGCCACGTGCAGGTCGCCGAGATGGTGATCGAGCGCGCCAAGCGCCTGGTCGAGCACAAGAAGGACGTGGTGATCCTGCTCGACTCGATCACCCGCCTGGCCCGCGCCTACAACAACGTGGTGCCGTCCTCGGGCAAGGTGCTCACCGGCGGCGTGGACGCCAACGCCCTGCACCGCCCCAAGCGCTTCTTCGGCGCGGCGCGCAACGTGGAGGAAGGCGGCAGCCTGACCATCATCGCCACCGCCCTGGTCGACACCGGCAGCGCGATGGACAAGGTGATCTACGAAGAGTTCAAGGGCACCGGCAACTCGGAAATCCACCTGGATCGCCGCATCACCGAGAAGCGCGTCTACCCGGCCATCGCGGTCAACCTCTCCGGCACCCGCCGCGAGGACCTGCTGATCGAACCGGAGCTGCTGCAGAAGATCTGGATCCTGCGCAAGCTGCTGCACCCGATGGACGAAATCGCCGCGATGGAGTTCATGCTGGACAAGATGAAGAACACCAAGTCCAACGACGAGTTCTTCAGCTCGATGAAGCGCTGAACCGCGCTTCTCGCAGCCCAACGAAAAGCCCCGCATTGCGGGGCTTTTTGTTTTTCTCGCACCGATGTGCGGGAATGACTTCAGTGTGTGTGGTCGGTAAAGCCGGCTTCGGTGAGCAGCCTCGACCCGGCCGGGCGCGACTACTCGGCTCGGTCCGCCATCCCTGGCGGACTCGCCGCCGCGGGCCATCCTAAGGCCCGCTCTCCGCGCGCCCGCCCGGGTCGAGGCTCTGCGGCGAATGGATCAGGACTTCTTCCAATTCGAAAGCATCAAGCAGCGCTCTGCCCCCTCCCTTTCGCCGCAGGCGAAGGGGAGGGCCGGGGTGGGGTGCTTTTGCTTTTGCTCTTGCTTCTGTGGCTTGACCGGGAAAGCCCCGACCCCTCCCCATCCCTCCCCTGCGCCGCGCGCAAGGGAGGGGGCCTCAAGTCGATGCCCTCCCGTCACCGATCGCGCTCTGCACATGGGCGAGGGTCTCGAACACCGCGCAAACCGAAGCCTCGGACCTGACGCGCGAGGCAGCGGTCCGGCGGGCGGTGTCCGCGCCTAGCGAGGCAGGAAGCCGAGCGCCCGAGTCAGGGCAGGATGCCCTGATCGAGGGATAAGCGGACACCGTCCGCCGGACCGCTGCCCTTCCGAAGCCGCACCGCTCACCTGCAACGCAATCTCAGGATCCCGAGCAGAGCCGGTTCTTGGTGCTCCGAGCGAAAGTCCCTGGGTTCCCGCGTTCGCGGGAACGACGATAGGAGAATGTAAGGCGGGTAGATGACTCGCCTGAGGGGAAAGCAGACACCGCCCACCAGAGCGGTGCCCACACGACGCAGGAGCGCGCCCGCGCTAGCCCTGGCCGAGATCGGTGCGCAGGCGGATGGCGCCTTCGCCGACCGGGGCGAGCGTGCCGGACTGGGCGGCATCGACGTCCTGGGCGCGGGCCAGCTCGGGGCGCAGCCACGGCGCCGGCATGTGCGGACCGGGGATGTAGGGCTCCCAGGTGCCGTAGCCGGGACGCTGGCGCGCGAGCGAATAGTCGATCGGCACGCGCGAGGTCCAGCCGCCCTCGGGATGCTTGGGATCGTTGGCGGACGGCGTGAACTGCCAGGCCCGCGTGGCGGCGATGGCCGACTGCTCCAGCACCTTGCGCCAGCGCGCCATCTCGCGCCCGTTGGCCAGCACGCGCAGATTGGTCTGCTCGGCGAACGCCTGCTGGACCTTGCCGTCCGCGCCGACCTTGATCAGCAGAAAGACCGTGCCCGACACGTTGGACGCCGCGGCCACCGCCGGATAGGCCGGCGGCGGCATCTTCTGCTGCTTGAGCCAGGTCGCATCGACCTCCTCGTCCTGGTCGCCGGTGAAGGACGCGCTGCGGATGCTCAGCACGTAGTTGCCGTCCTCCCGCTTGTACGCGACCAGGCGGATGCGCATGCGCGAGCGCACCTCCGCCGGCTTGCCCTCGACCAGGATCGGCTCGAACTCCCAGCTCGGCACCGCACGGTCGATCAGCTGCGTCACATCGCCCGACAGCTTGTCCGGCCGATCGATCTGGAACGCCTTGACCTTGCCGTCGCTGGCGATGCGGATTTCGCCGGTGACGACGAGGCTGGATTCCAGCGTGTCCCTGACTTCGCCACGGGTCTGCGCGAACGCGGCATTCCCCACGGTCGCAAGCAGCGCACTGCACAAGAAGGCCGCGAGTCTGACGGTGATGCGCATGGTCGATCCCTGTCCACGATGAGGCGCCGAGCTTGCCGCCCCGGCGCAGCGGCGGCAAGTGCCGTTCGTCCCGCCGGCGCCATGACAGTGCAGCCCACGCGCGCGGCCGGTCCGACGCGCGCGGCGGCGCATAATGAAAGGGGCGCAAAGGGAGTTTCGATGAACGACGGCGGTCTGCAACTTGCGCTGGTGTTCCTGCTGGCCGGCGTGGTGGCCGTGCCGGTGTTCAAGCGCCTCGGGCTGGGCGCGGTGCTGGCCTATCTGGTCGCCGGCGCGCTGCTGGGCCCGCATGGCTTCGGCTTCGTGCGCGATGCCGAGCGCATCCTCAACGCCTCGGAAGTCGGCGTGGTCATGCTGCTGTTCGTGATCGGCCTGGAGCTCTCGCCCTCGCGGCTGAAGGTGATGCGCAAGCCGGTGTTCGGCACCGGCGGGCTGCAGGTGCTGCTGACCACGCTGGTGCTCGGCGCGCTGTGTCTGTGCCTGGGCCTGAGCTGGAAGAAGGCGCTGGTGATCGGCATGGGCCTGGCGCTGTCCTCCACCGCGGTCAGCCTGCAGCTGCTCGCCGAACGCAAGGCCCTGGCCACCGACTACGGCCGCACCGGCTTTGCGGTGCTGTTGTTCCAGGACCTGGCCGCGATCCCGCTGCTGGTGGCGATCCCGCTGCTGGGCGGGGCCAAGAACCAGACCCTGAGCTGGGCCACGGGCCTGGAGGCGATCGGCGCGATCGTGCTGGTGGCGCTGTTCGGCCGGCTGGCGCTGCGGCATCTGTTCCGCATCGTGGCGCGCACCCGGATGCCCGAGGTGTTCACGGCCAGCGCGCTGCTGGTGGTGCTGGGCACGGCCTGGCTGATGCAGCTGGCCGGGCTGAGCGCGGGCCTGGGCGCGTTCCTGGCCGGCGTGCTGCTGTCCGACTCCGAGTTCCGCCACGAGCTGGAATCGCAGATCGAGCCGTTCAAGAGCCTGCTGCTGGGCCTGTTCTTCATCGCCGTGGGCATGTCCATCGACATCGACCGCGTCCGCGCCGAGCCGCAGATCATCGCCGCCGGCGTGCTGACCCTGCTGCTGGTCAAGGCCGGCGTGCTGCTGGCGCTGGGCCGCTGGCAGGTACGCCTGAGCTGGCGCGCGGCGCTGAAGCTGGGCGCGGTGCTGTGGCTGGGCGGCGAGTTCGCCTTCGTGGTGTTCAACCAGGCCGCGCAGGCGGACCTGCTGAGCGGGCAGCAGCGCGACCGGCTGGTGGCGATGGTCGGCCTGTCGATGGCCGCCACACCGCTGCTGCTGATCGCGGCCAGCCGCTGGCTGGACCAGGCGCCGGCCGCGCCCAAGCGCGCCTTCGAGGAGGTCGAGGACCTGCAGCCGCGCGTGCTGATCGCCGGCATGGGCCGCTTCGGCCAGATCGTCGCGCGCCTGCTTACCGCCCAGCGCGTGTCCTTCGTCGCGCTCGAACACAGCGCCGAGCAGGTGGACACCCTGCGCCGCTTCGGCAATGCACGGCTGTTCTACGGCGATCCCACCCGGCCCGACCTGCTGCGCGCGGCCGGCGCGCAGCACTGCAAGGTGTTCGTGGTGGCCATGGACGATCCGGACACCAACATCCGCTGCACACGCCTGATCCGGCGCATGTATCCGGCCGCCACGGTGCTCAGCCGGGCGCGCAACCGCCAGCACGCCTGGCGGCTGATGGACCTGAGCGCCGAGCCCTTCCGCGAGACCTTCGGCTCCAGCCTGGAGATGGGCGAGCGCGTGCTGACCGCACTGGGCGTGGACGAGGAGGAAGCCGCGCGGCAGGCGCAGCGCTTCCGCGCGCACGACGAGAAGCTGCTGCGCGAGCAGTACCTGGTCTACGACGACGACGCGGCGCTGATCCAGACCGCGCGCGACGCGCGCCGCGACCTGGAAAAGCTGGTCGCCGCCGACACGGCGCCGCCCGCTACAGCGGACACGTCTGCGTCTGCGACGACGGACAAGCCGGCGGCCAGCGACTGAGGCCGCGTCAGCGCTCAGCCCAGGCGCGCGCCGTTGGGCACCGGGCGCTCCAGCGTGGTGATCACCACGCCCTCCTCGGTGTAGGCGCCGGTCAGCAGGAACTGCGACCGGAACGGGCCGATCTGCTTCTCGGGAAAGTTCAGCACCGCCACGATCTGTCTGCCGACCAGGTCCTCGGGCGCATACAGGCTGACGATCTGCGCGCTGGTCTTGCGCTGGCCGTAGGGGCCGAAGTCGGCCCAGACCTTGTAGGCCGGGCGGCGCGCCTCGGGAAAGGGCTCGACTTTCAGGATGGTGCCGGCCACCAGCAGCACCTTCTCGAAATCGGCCCAGGTGATGGGGGCGGAATCGGCGGCGGGCGCGTCGGACATCGGCGAGGATCCAGGGGAGGGAAGCGGTGCGCCGCCTTCAGCGCGGGTCGCGCAGGAAGCGCGCGATCGGCGCGCCGGCGCCGGGCACCACGGTCGGCGCCAGTTCGCCGGCCACATCGACGAAGCCGCGCATGATCGCGATATCGCGCGGGATGCGGTTCAGCGCATCGCGCTGGGCCGGGTCGGCGCCGGCGCGCAGCAGGCGCTGGACCACGCGCAGCAGGCCGTGCAGCGCGGCCAGGTGCAGCGGGCCGAAGCCGCGCGGATCGCGCACGTCGAGCGCGACGTTCTCGTCGAGCAGGCGCTCCAGGCCGGCCAGGATCACGTCCTCGTCGCAGGCGGTGCCCGGCTCGGCGCGCGCGCCCAGCAACAGCAGCAGCGGGGTGACCGTGCCGCCGTCGGGCCCGTCGGGCTGCGCGCCGGCCAGCAGCAAGGTGTCCAGCAGCGCCAGCAGGCGCGGCCGGTCGCGGGCGATGAAGCCGAACAGCCCGGCGCAGTGCAGCGCGGTCAGGCCCTGCGCATCGACCGCGTGCACGTCGGCCCCGGCGGTGAGCAGGCGCGCGGCGACATCGGGCAGGCCCAGCGCGGCGGCCAGCATCAGCACGCTGACCTCGCCGGGCAGGCGATATTCGATGCTGGCGCCGGTATCGAGCAGGGCGCCGACGATCGCGGTCTGGCGCATGCTCACCGCCGCCGACAGCGGCGTGGCGCCGGTGCGCGCGGGGCGCTGCGGATCGGCACCGCGCGCCAGCAGCAGGTCGACCACCGCGCCGTGGCCGCCGCCGGCCGCGCGCAGCAGCGCGCTGCAGCCCTGTGCATCCTGCGCGTCCACGTCGAAGCCCAGGTCGAGCAGGCGGCGCACCGCATCGGCATCGCCGGCCTTGGCCGCGGCCGGCAGGTCGGCCGGCTGCAGCGCGCGGCGCGGCAGCGGCCAGACGCGCCAGTCCAGCCAGTCGGCCAGGTCGCGGCGGCCGGCCGACAGGGCCACGCCCAGCGGGGTCTGGCCGTCGGCGGCGCGCGCGTCGGGCGAGGCTCCGGCCGCGATCAGGCGCCGGACCATCGCCACATTGCCCAGCGCGGTCGCCAGGTGCAGGGCCGACATGCCGCGCGCGTCGCGGGCCTCGCGATCCACGCCGAGGGCGAGCAAGGCCTCGACCAGCGCCGGCCAGTCCAGCCGCACGGCCAGGGGCAGCGCGCGGTCGCCGCCGGGCGCGGGGGCGAAGGGATCGGCGCCGCGGGCCAACAGCTCCAGCGCCATTGCGGCCACCTCCGGCCGGGTGCGCGCATCGGAGGCGAGGCAGGCGGCTAGGAAGCGCGCCAGCCCGGCGCTGCCGGCGGGCGACAGGCCGGCGTCGAGCAGGACACGGAGCACCGGCAGCGCCGCCGGCCCGCGCGCCATCGCCGCCAGCAGCGGCAGGTCGCCGCGCACGTCGGGCTGTTCGCCCGAGGCGCCGTGGCGCAGCAGCCAGGCCACCGCATCGGCCTGCGCCTGCAGGGCCGGTGCATGCAGCAGGCTGCCCAGTTCCTGCGGCGAACACAGCCGGACCAACGCGTCCAGGCCGCGCCGTTCGCCGCGCTCCAGCGCTTCGCGCAGCAGGCCCAGCGGCGCCTGGTCCGGCGGCGGGGCGTGGGTGTCGGCCGCCGAGACGGCGGTGGGCAACGGGTAGTCGGGATCGAGTTGGGAGACCAGGGCCCAGCGCCCGGCCGCCGCGGCCAGGTCGGCGGCGCGGTGGCCGGCCAGGTCGCGCCGTTCGGGGTCCACGCCCAGCTCCAGCAGGCGCCTGACCACCGCCGGCACGACCTGCTCGGCGGTGCTGGCCAGCAGCAGCGCGTTGCGACCGCGGGCATCCACCGCGGCCAGGTCGGCGCCGGCGGCGGCCAGGGTGTCCAGCGCGGCGACCCGGCCGCTGCGCGCGGCCTCCAGCCACGGCGTGGCGCCGGCCTCGTCGCGCGCATCGACGCTGGCGCCGGCCGCGAGCAGCGCGGCCAGGATCTCGGCATGGCCGGCCAGGGCGGCCTCGTGCAGGGCGCTGCGGCCGTGCGCGCCGCGCGCGTCGACCTTGGCCTTGTGCTTGAGCAGCAGCTGCACGCCGGCCGCGTCGTCTTCCTCGGTGGCGGCGGCGGCCAGCAGCACCGGCTGCCCGCCGGCGGGTTCGGGGCGGGCACCGCGTTCGAGCAGGAACTTGGCCAGGCGCCAGTTGCCGGCGACGCAGGCGATGCCCAGCGGGGTGATGCCGTCGTGGTTCAGGGCGTCCAGTTCGGCGGCGGCGTCGCGCAGCAGCGCGGCCACGCCGGGGTCGGAACTGCGCGCGGCGTGGTGCAGGGCGGTGTTGCCTTCGCGGTCGGCCTGGCGCGGATCGGCGCCGTTGGTCAACAGCGTGGTGACCGCGTCGGGGCGCCCGTGCCAGCTGTCGCGGGTCGCCGCCAGCAGCGGGGTCATGCCGGCGTGGGCCTGGTTGAGGTCGATGCCCTTGGCGATCAGGGTGCGCAGCAGGCGCAGGTCGGGCAGCACCGCGGCCAGCACGGCCAGGCTGCGCTGGTCGCGCGCGTCCGGCGGCGGCAGGGCGCGCGGGTTGGCGCCGGCCTCGATCAGCTCCAGCGCGCGCTCGACCCGGCCGCTGCGCGCGGCCTCGTACAGCGCCGCCTCCTGGGCCGGACCCGCCGCGGCGGGTGCCGGCGTGGCGCGCGGCGCGGCGGCCGGTGCCGGGGCGGCCGTGGGGCGCGCGGCAGGCGCCGGCGCCGGGGCGAAGGACGGCGGCGTCTTCTGCGCCGGCCGGGCGGCGGGCTTGGCCGGCATGTCCAGCACCGGCAGGCCACCGGCACGGGTGGCACGCTGCAGGCCGGCATGCAGCAGCGGCAGGGCCAGCGCGTAGACGATCGCGCCGGCCGCGCGCAGGGTGCTGGGCCACAGCGCCGGCCAGGCCAGGCTCAGCCCGCCGCCGATAGCCAGGGCCACGGCCGCGGCCACGCCCAGCCCGCGCCAGTCGCCGACGTCGCGGTCGGCCATCGCCCGCCACTGGCGCGACAGCGCGCCGCCCTCGCGTTCGACCGCCAGCCACAGCGGCCAGGCCCGCCACACGCCGATCAGGGAGACGCCGACCACCGCACTCAGGCCCAGCGCCGCGCCCAGCGACCCGCCGCTGCGCAGCGCCTGCAGCGGCCAGGCCAGCAGCGCGGCCGCGAGGGCGAAGCCCGCGCCCCACACCGCCAGCAGCGGCAGCAGATCGCGCTTGAGGAAGTCGCGCCGCGCCGGTGCGCGCGTGCGCGCCTGCCAGGACACCGCCAGGGCCAGCGCCGGCTGGGCCAGCAGCGCGCCCACCGCGGCAACCGGTCCGCCGAAGAAGGTCAGTGCGGCCAGGGCAAGGCCGGCGAGCAGCGCCACCAGCGCCGCACGGATCGGCGGACGGACAGGGTCAGGCATCGGGCATCGGATCCTGGATCGCCGCCAACGGCGGGAACTGCAGGTGGAAGCCCTGGCTGGCCAGGTTCTGCCGCACCACCGCGATGTCCTCGCGCGCCAGCTTGCGCTCGGGAGTCAGGGTCACTTCCAGCACGAAGGCCAGCTCGCCCAGCTGGGCGCGCACCGGCTCGGGCAGACGGGCGAAGTCGTCGCGCGCTGCCAGGTACAGGTACGTGTCGGCCTTGCGCAGGCTCTTGTAGACGAACGCATGCATCCGGTTGCGCGCGAATCCGATTGATCAGGAAAGTCGCAACGATTGTGCGGCAAAGCCCGCAGTGGCGAAACCCGAACCTGAAACGCCACCTGCGCGTGCACACGGTCACGCCGAGGCCGCTGGCTATACTCGAACGCCATCGACTGACACAAAGCTCTGGATGCCGTCCCCGTCCCGCATGACGCCCCTGGCGATCACGGCCTACACCGCCACCACCGCCCTGGGCCATGGCCGCCAAGCGCAGGCGCAAGGCCTGGAAGCGCGCCGCAGCGGCCTGCGGCGCAACGACTTCGGTCCGACGCCGCGCCTGGACTGCTGGATCGGCCGCGTCGACGGCGTCGAGGACGTCGTGCTGCCGCCTGAACTGGCGCAGTGGGACTGCCGCAACAACCGCCTGGCCTGGCTCGCCCTGGGCCAGGACGGCGTGCTCGACGCGGTGCAGGCCGCGGCAGGCCGCTACGGTGCGGCACGCGTGGCGGTGGTGATCGGCACCTCGACCTCCAGCATCGGCGCCAGCGAGGAGGCCTACACCCGCCTGGAGCAGGATGCCGAAGGCGAGCGCTTCCCCGACGACCTGGCGCGCCCGATCGTGCACACGCCGCACTCGCTGGGCGACTTCGTCCAGCACGCCACCGGCCTGGCCGGGCCCTGCGTGACCGTGGCCACGGCGTGTTCGTCGAGCGCCAAGGTCTTCGCCCAGGCCGCGCGGCTGATCCAGGCCGGGCTGGTCGATGCGGCGCTGGTGGGCGGCGTGGACACGCTGTGCGGCAGCGTGCTGTACGGCTTCAACGCCCTGCAGCTGGTGTCGAAGAATCCGTGCATGCCTTTCGATGCCCACCGCGACGGGCTGTCGCTGGGCGAGGCCGGCGGCTTCGCCCTGATTGAACGCGCGGACCAGGCGCAGGCCGGCCTGCAGCTGCGCGGCTACGGCGAATCCAGCGATGCCCACCACATGTCCGCCCCGCATCCGGAAGGCCTGGGCGCGCAGCTGGCGATGGCCGATGCGCTGGCCCGCGCCGGCATCGAGCCCGCGCAACTGGACTATCTGAACCTGCACGGCACCTCCACGCCGGCCAACGACACGGTCGAGGCGATCGCGGTGGCCAAGCTGTTCCCCGATGGGCTGCACGCGGCCTCGACCAAGGCCTGGACCGGGCACACGCTGGGCGCGGCGGGCATCGTCGAGTCGGTGTTCGCGCTGATCGCGCTGGACACCGGCTATCTCCCCGGCACCCTCAACGCCCACACGCCCGATCCGGCGTGCGGTCCCCAGATCCGTTTCGCGCCCGAGCGGCGCCCGGTGCAGTACGCCATGAACAACTCCTTCGGCTTCGGCGGCAACAACTGCGCGCTGGTCTTCGGCCGCGCATGAGCGCCCCGGTCCTGAATGCCCGCGTGGCCGGCATCGGCTTCTGGTGCCGCGGCCTGCCGTCCTGGGACGCCGCGCAGGGCTATGCCCGCGGCGGCGCGCTGCCGCCCGACGCGCCGGCCAAGCCGGCCCCGCAGCTGCTCGCGCCCAACGAACGCCGCCGCGCCCCGGAGACGGTGGCCGTGGCCCTGGAAGTGGCGCTGGCCGCGTGCCAGGCCGCCGGCCGCGACCCGTCCGCCCTGCCCTCGGTGTTCACCTCGACCCATGGCGACCTGGCGATCACCGACTACATGTGCCGCCAGCTGGCCAGCGACCCGACCGGCATCTCGCCGATCCGCTTCCACAACTCGGTGCACAACGCCGCGGCCGGCTACTGGACCATCGGCGCCGGCACGCATGCGCCGGCCACCGCGATCAGCGCCTTCCACGGCAGCTTCGCCCAGGGCCTGCTCGAAGCGCTGACCCAGCTGGCCACCGGCACGCCGGAGGTGCTGCTGGTGGGCTACGACAGCCAGTCGGTGGGGCCGCTGGGGCGCATCTCGCACAGCCAGGGGCTGCTGGGGGCGGCCCTGGTGCTCAGTGCGCAGGGCGAAGGCCTCGCCCTGCGCGCCGCCCTGGGCACCGGCGGCGCCGACCGCGCGCCGGCCGGCCCGCTGGAAACCCTCGCCGCCGGCAACGCGATGGCACCGATGCTGCCGCTGTTCGACGCCCTGGCCCAGGGGGCCGCGCACTGTCACCTCGACGCCGGCCACGGCGCGGTGCTGCAGGTGGAGATCGTGCGATGAGCGCGCTGACCATGGACGACGTGGCGGTGGTGATCCCCGCGCTCAACGAACGACTGCGCATCCGCGAAGTGGTCGAGGACGCGCTGACGGTGTGCCCGCGGGTGATCGTGGTCGATGACGGCTCCGACGATGGCACCAGCGACTGCCTGGACGGCCTGCCGGTGACGCTGATCCGCCATCCGCAGCGCCTGGGCAAGGGCGCGGCGCTGCGCAGTGGCTTCGCCGAAGCCGCGCGCCAGGGCGCGCAGGGCGTGCTGACCATGGACGGCGACGGCCAGCACCGGGCGAGCGACTTCCCGCGCATGCTCGAGGCGGCCAATGCCTACCCCGGCTGGGTGGTCAACGGCGCACGCCTGCGCAAGCGCGCCAGCCAGCCGATCATCCGCCGCATCGGCAACGACTTCGGCGACTGGGGCATCGCCTGGGGCTGCGGCTTCCGCCTGCTCGACACGCAGAGCGGCCAGCGTTTCTATCCGCGCAGCGTGTTCACGCTGGACGGGGTGGAAGGCGAAGGCTTCGTGTTCGAGGCGCAGATGCTGATCAGCGCCGCGCGCCGCGCCGGCGCGCGCGTGGTGTCGGTGCCGATCGAGACGCGCTACGCCGGCACCGAGCCGGGCACCTTCCGCAAGAGCCATTTCCGCCTGGTGCGCGACCTGTGCAGGATCACCACGCACGTGGTCGGCCAGGTGCTGCGCCATGGCCGGCTGCTGTCGGTCTATCGCGGCATCCGCGCCACCCGCCCGGTCATCCACGACCCACACGGCGAGTTTGCTAGGGTGCCGGCTCCCTCCCCGGCGGCGGACGCCTGAAGATGAATGCGCGGACCGATGTGGCCATCCTCGGCGGCGGCCTGGCTGGACTGACCCTGGCCCTGCAGCTCAAGGCGCGCGACCCGGCCCTGGCCATCAGCGTGATCGAGCGCCGCGCCCATCCGGTGCGCGAAGGCGCGTTCAAGGTGGGCGAGTCGACCGTGGAGATCGGCGCGCACTATTTCAGCGACGTGCTCGGCCTGCGCGCGCACCTGGATGCCGAGCATCTGCGCAAGTTCGGCTTCCGCTTCTTCTTCTCCGAGGGCCAGTGGCGGATCGACCAGTGCACCGAACTGGGCGTGAGCCAGCTGCTGCCCACCCCGTCCTGGCAGATCGACCGCGGCCGCTTCGAGAACTTCCTCGGCGAGCGCGCGCGTGCGCTGGGCGTGGACTTTATCGATGGCGCCAGCGTGCGCGGCGTGGACCTGGCCTCCGGTGAGGCCGATCACGGCGTGCGCTTCGAACGCGACGGCGCGGCGGCCACGCTGGACGCGCGCTGGGTGGTCGATGCCAGCGGCCGCGCCGGCCTGCTCAAGCGCAAGCTCGGCCTGGCCCAGCCCAATGCGCACCATGCCAATGCGGTGTGGTGGCGCGTGGAAGGCTTCATCGATCCCAACGACTGGTCCGACGATCCGGCCTGGCTGGCGCGCTGCACGCCGCCGGACCGCTGGCGCTCGACCAACCACATGTGCGGACCGGGCTACTGGTTCTGGCTGATCCCGCTGTCCTGCGGCGCGCATTCGCTGGGCATCGTCTGCGATGCCGACGCGCATCCGCTGGAGACGATGAACACCCACGCCAAGGCGATGGACTGGCTGCGCGCGCACCAGCCGCGCGTGGCCGCCGCGCTGGAGCGGCCCGAGCATGCGCTGATGGACTTCATGTTCCTGCGCGACTTCTCCTACGGCTGCAAGCAGGTGTTCTCCGGCGACCGCTGGGCGCTGACCGGCGAGGCCGGGGTGTTCCTGGACCCGTTCTATTCGCCGGGCAGCGACTTCATCGCCATCACCAACGGCTACATCACCGACCTGGTCGCGCGCGATCGCGCCGGAGAAGGGATCGCACCGTACGCGGGCATCTACAACCAGCTCTACAGCGGCTTCTACGAGAACACGCTGACCCTCTACCAGGGCCAGTACCCGCTGTTCGGCGATGCGCAGGTGATGCCGGTCAAGGTGATCTGGGACTACACCTACTACTGGTCGCTGCTGGCGCCGCTGTACTTCGCCGGACGGCTGACCGATGTGCCGTTGCTGGGGCGGCTGCGGCCGCTGTTCCAGCGCGGACGCGCGCTCAATCTGGCCGTGCAGGCCTTGCTGGCCGAATGGGGCCGGCGCAATGCGCCCCACCCTGCCCCGCTGACCGATGGGCGCCTGCTGGACCAGTACGCGATCGACTGGTTCTTCGAACTCAATCGCGCCTTGAACGACACGCTCGATTCCGACGCCCTGGCCGCACGCCTGGCGTCCAACGTCGCACGCATGGAATGGCTGGCCGGCGAGATCCTGGCCCGCGCCAATGCGGCGCATGTTGACCTCGACGACCATGGCCTGGCGGCCTTGCTGGCTGGCACCGCGCCGCCCATCGCGTCGCTGGAGCCCGCCTGGTACGCCGAAGCGGCATAGGCCCGATGTGGGTTGTGGGTGTGCTGGGTGGTAGCCGTCCTTGTGGCCTTTTCGGCCAATGGCGGCGATGGGGCTTTACCGGTAGAGCCCTATCGCCGCCATGGCGGCTCCCACCTGTAGAGCGGAGCTTGCTCCGCTAGGCCTTTCCGATGATCCGGTCGGAACGCAGCGGAGCAAGCTCCGCTCTACAAGGGGCCGCGGCGTGATCCGAGAGACAGTTGCTCCCACAAAAGCGGAACGCTTCGCCCTCCTGTTTGCCCTGCTTGAGGCCGAGCGCCTATCGGCGGCCCTTCCTACGCCATCCCGCCATTGACACCGATCACCTGGCCGTTGATGTAGCCGGCGGCGTCCGAGCAGAGAAAGGCCACCAGCGCAGCGACTTCCTCAGGCTTGCCGGCGCGGGCGGCCGGGACCAGTTGCTTGATCGCCTCGGGCGGGAACTGCGCGCCGATCATCGCGCCCTCGATCACGCCGGGCGCCACCACGTTGGCGGTGATGCCGCGGCTGGCCATCTCGCGGGCCAGCGACTTGGTGGCGCCATGCAGGGCCGACTTGGCCGCGGCGTAGTTGACCTGGCCGCGGTTGCCGATCACCGCCGCGACCGAAGACACGCTCACCACCCGGCCCCAGCGCGTGCGCGCCATCGGCAGCAGCAGGGGCTGGGTGACGTGGAAGAAGCCGTGCAGCGAGACATCGATGACGCGATGCCACTGCTGCGCGCTCATGCCGGCCATCGGCGCGTCGTCATGGATGCCGGCGTTGTTGACCACCACCTGCACCGGGCCGGCTTCCAGCAGGGTGGCGATGGCGGCCGCGCAGGCATCGGCGTCGGCCAGGTCGAAGGCCACGGCCTGCGCGCGTCCGCCGGATTCGGCGATGCGTTGCGCCACGGCCTGGGCGCGCGCCAGGTTGCCGTTGGCATGCACGATCACCTCGAAGCCCGCCGCGCCCAGCGCGGTGCAGATCGCCCCGCCCAGGTCGCCACTGCCGCCGGTCACCAGCGCGCGCCGCGCCGGCGTTGAAGTCGTCGATGAAGTCATGGGTGCATGGTAGCAATGCGCTGCATGCGGTCTGGGGGGAGTAACTGTCTCTTCACACCACGTCGCGGCCTCCTTGTAGAGCTTTGGGAGTCTGTTGCTTCTCCCAAGGCCACCGCCCCACCCCCTCGCGTCAGCCCAGCATCACCGAGGCGCGGCCTTCTGCCAGCAGGGTACCGGCGTGCAGGATGCGGAAGCCGTACTGCTGGCTGTCGGGCGTGTGCATCAGCAGCTCGGCATGGCCTTCCAGCGCCTGCTCAAGGCCGTCGAGCGTGTCCACGTGCAACTGCACGCCGCGCAGCGCCACCAACATGCCCGGTCGCACCGGCGCGCCGCTGGCCTGGCCGAGCAGGCCGCCGTGGACGGCCATGGCCTGGGCGCCGTATTCGCACAGGTGCACCGCATGCAGCCGGCCATGCCGGCGCAGCGGATGGTCGGGCGCGCGATGGCCGTGGCTGCGCAGGACCAGCGCCGTGTCGCTCCAGTCCAGCACTTCCTCCCACAGGCACATCAGGCCCTGGTGCGGCACCAGCCTTGCGATCTCCGCGCGCGTGCGCGGCAGCGCAACCTCAGCCATGCGCGGCTGCCTGCGCGCCCGGCGCATCGTCGCCGCGCGCGTGCTCGCGCGAGACCAGCAGCGCCAGCACGAAGTTGAACACCACGCCCATCGCCACGGTCGAACCGATCGCGCGCAGCACCGGGATGCTGGACAGGCCCAGCAGCACGAACACCAGCAGCGTCATCAGGCTGCACACGATCAGCGCGTGCAGGGTGCGGCGCTGGTCGGCCGCATCGTCGCCGGCATGGTCGAAGAACAGTGCGTAGTCCAGGCCCAGCCCGGCGCCGAGGATCAGCGAGATCAGGTGGAACAGGTTGAGCTCCACGCCCGCGCCGCGCAGCACCGCCAGGATCAGCAGCACGCTCAGGCCCATCGGCAGCAGCACGCGCACGATGCGGCGGCGCTCGCGCAGCGACACGCTGACGGCGATGGCCAGCAGCACCGCGGCCACGCCCATGGCCACCAGCACGCGGTGGTAGGTGAGCACCAGCGTACGCGAGGCCTCGCGCAGGTCCATCAGCTGCGCGCCCGTGCCGGCCAGCGCCGCAGTGAGCGCGGCCGGATCGCGCAGGCCGCTGAGCGAGACCAGGGCGGTGGTGTGGCCTTCGCCTTCCAGCAGCAGGCCCTGCACGCCCGTGGCCAGCGGCGTGTCGGCCAGGTCCGGCGCATCCAGCGGCCTGGCGGTGCGCGCCTGCTCCAGGTCGGCCAGGAACGGGGCGAAGACATCGCTGCGGAACGGCAGCCCGGCGGTGGCCTGTTCCAGCATCGCGCGCGCCGCTTCCGGCGCGGGCAGCTGCGCCTGGCGCTTGCGCTGGGTCGCGATGGTCGGCAGATAGCGCGCGGCCATGTCGTAGCTGGCCAGGTTGCCGGCGGCGACCTGCGCGTCCAGGCGCGTGCGCAGGGCGGACGAGGCGGCCAGCGCGGCCTGCCGGTCGGGCGCCTGCAGGCTCAGCACGTACATCACGTCCGGCGCGCCCAGCTCGCTGCGCAGCTCCCCGTCCTGCATCAGCGATTCGCGCGGCACCGGGGTCAGCTTGGACAGGTCGTCCTGCCAGAACGGGGTCGGGCTGGCGACGATCACCACCGCCGCCGCCACCGCCAGGCCCAGCAGCGACCAGCGCGGCCGCGGCAGGCGATCGATCAGCACGAACAGCCGCGCCATCAGCCGCGAGTCGGCGTAGTCGCGCGGCGAGGGATCGATCAGCGCCGGCAGCAGCAGGCGCGTCAGCAGCGCCGCGCCACCCAGCCCGCAGATGGTGAACGCCGCCAGCTGGCGCAGGCCTTCGACGCCGGAGAAGAAGAAGGTCACATACGCGATGCAGGTGGACACCACGCCGGTGGCCAGCGTCGGCCACAGATGGCGCGCATTGGCGTAGGGCGAGAGCCCCGGACGCTGATGGCTGAACAGATGGATCGGATAGTCCTGCACCACGCCGATCAGGGTGAAGCCGAAGGCCAGTGTGATGCCGTGCACCTGCTCGAAGCACAGCATCACCGCGACCATGCCCACCAGGCCGGCGCTGGCCAGCGGCAGCACGCCCAGCAGCGGGATCTTCCAGCTGCGGTAGGCGATCAGCAGCAGCAGGATCAGCCCGCCGGTGTCGAGCATGCCGATCCACTGGGTCTCGTTCTGCGTGCGCGTGCTGATCTCCACCGAGAACGCGCCCGGCCCGGTCAGCAGCAGTTGGCTGGTGCTGCCCTTGGCCACCGCCTCGAACGCGGCGCGGATGCCGCCCACCGCCTGCTGCTGGCCGCTGGGATCGAAGCCACCGGCCACCGTCTCCACCACCAGCAGCGCGCGCTTGCCGGCCTTGTCGAACCACACCCCGTCGATCAGCTGCGGCGTGCTGGCCGGCTGCAGGCGCTGGGCCACGTACAGCAGTTCGAGCGTGGGATCGCGCGGCAGCATCGGCTCGATCATCTCGGCCGCCGGCGAACCCAGGTCCTGCACGCGCTCGGCCAGTTCGGCGTGCAGCGTGGCCGCGTCCAGCGGATGGGCGTCGTAGCGGTCGGTCAGCAGGAAGCGGTACGGCAGCCACTTGGCCGGGATCGCATCGCCCGGCGACACGTCGCCGTTGGCGACCATCGAGATCGCCTCGCGCTGGCTGGCCAGGCGCACGCGCAGCGCCTTGGACTGCGCCGCCAGCGTGGCCTGGTCGCTGCCGGACAGGGCCAGCAGCAGCAGGCGCGAGCCCGGGCCTTCGCCCAGCTCGTCCAGCAGCAGCTTCTGCGCGGGGGTACGTGCCTCGGGCATGAACTTGCGCAGGTCGCCGGACAGCCTGAGCGTGCTGCCGATCCACGCGCCGAGCGCGAGCAGGAGCGCCAGCCAGAGCAGCGCCAGGCCGGTGCGCGCGACGGGCGGCAGACTCACCCGGCGTGGCCGCGGCACAGCGCGGTCAGGGCCGCGCCGTCATCCACGCCCTGGGCCGCATGCGCCGCGCCGGCCAGCAGCGTGCGCTGGGCCTGGCCCTTGGCATCGGTGGTCTCGATGCAGCGCAGCTCGGCGCCCTGCCCGTAGAGCTGGATGCCGCGCACCGGCACCTTGGCCGCGGTGGCGTCCTTGGGATTCAGGCGCAGCTGCCAGGCCTGGCGCGTGCCGGTGGCGCTCAGCGCGTAATGCTGCTCGAGCTGGCTGGCGTCGCCGCTCAGCAGGGCGCCGAAGCCTTTTTGCAGATCGGCCAGCTCCGGCGCGCGCGCCAGCGAGAAGGTGCGCGTGGCCTTGCCGTCGCGCTCCAGCGTGGCGGTCTGGCCCTTCAGCGTGATCTTCTCGTGGTAGGGCGCGGTGACCTCGCGCACCAGGGTGGTGTCGGCCTGGCGCGCGTAGCGGCCTTCCACGCGCAGCGGCGCCTTGAGCAGGGCCGAGCCGCGCAGTTCGACGAACGGAGTGGAGATATCGCCGCTGCGGGCGATCTTGGACAGGATCCAGGCCGGATCGACCGCGTCAGGCGACGCGGCGGACAGCGGTGCGGCGCTGCACAGCAGCGTCAGCGTCAGCGCCCGGAACCACAGCGGCAGGATCCGGGTCGGGCTTGGTGTTCCAGAAATCATAGAAGTTGAACCAGTTGTAGGGCGCGGCGCACACATGATGCTCCAGCCGCGCGGCATAACCACGGATGAGTGCGCCCAGGGTCGCGGCGCGGTTGCGGCGCGGCACCTCCAGGCCTTCGCTGAAGGTCTCGAACGCCAGCGTGTAGCGCGCGCGGCCCTGGTACAGGCCGAAGGCCAGCACCACCGGCACCTTGAGCACCGCGCCGATCAGCCACGGCGAGGTCGGGAACTGCGCCTGCGCGCCGAGGAACTGCGCCGGCAGGCACGGGTCCTCCGGCCGCGCGCGGTCGACCAGCAGCGCGACCAGGTGGCCTTCGTCGGTGGCGTGCTTGATCGCCATGACGATCGAGGTGCTGTCCTGGCTGGCGTCGATGATGCAGTCGGCCAGGCGCGGGTTGAGCGCGGCCAGCATCTCGGTCATCGCCGGCGCCTGGGCCTTGTCCAGGACCACCTTGACCTGCACGTCCGGACGCTCCTGGGCCAGCACGCGCAGCGCGTCGAAGCTGCCCAGGTGCGAGCCGAAGATCAGCACGCCGCGGCCCTTGTCCATCTGCGCATGCAGCTGGTCCAGGCCGGTGACGCCGACCTCGAACTCGCCCATGCGCCCGCTCAGCAGGAACACCCGGTCCAGGATCACCGAGGCGAAGGTATGGATGTGGCGGGCGACATCGCGCCAGCGCACCGGGCGATGGAGCACGCGCGCCAGGTAGGCGCGCGAGGCGCGGCGCTCGGGCCCGCGCACGGCCATGAAGTACAGCGTGATCGGCCACAGCAGCGCGCGCGCCAGGCCGCGCCCGCCGTGGCAGGCGATGGCGCGCAGCACGCGCAGGGCCAGACGGTTGCCGCCCTCGGGGCGTTGCTTCCAGGCCGTGCTCATGCGGCCACCACCTCGCCGCTGGCCAGCACGGTGTCCGCGCGCAGCACGCGGAACTTCCAGCGCGGCGCGGCGCCGTCCAGCTCCACCCGCGCGGTCTGGTCCGGCAGCAGCGGCTGGACGAACTTCACCTGCGGCAGGCGCAGCGCGCCGGACAACGGGCCGTGCGCGGCGGCGATCGCCTCCAGCACATGGTCCAGCAGCACTACGCCGGGCACGATCGGCTGGCCTGGGAAATGGCCCGGCAGGGCCGGGTGGTCGAACGCGACGGCGAATTCCATGCCCTGGCTCAGATCCGCGGTTCCAGCATCGTGCGCACGGCGTCGTGGACACGCTGGGTGAGCGCCTGGCGGTCCAGCGGGTCGCCGGGCTGGTGCGGGTCGATCGGCGTGCCGATGCGCACCCGGATGGTGCCGGGCCGCACGCGGAACAGGCCCTGCGGCGGCAGCACCTTGCCGCAGCCGTCCAGCGCCACCGGGATCACCGGCACGCCGGCGTCGATGGCGGCCTGCAGCAGCCCGGCCTTGAACGGGGCCAGCTCGCCGGTGCGGCTGCGCGTGCCCTCGGGGAACAGGCACAGGGTCTGCCCGGCGGCCAGCAGCGCGGCGGCCTGGCGGCGCACGATCGCCCCGGCGCGGCGGCTGTCGCGGTCCAGGAACAGCATGCCGGTGGCGCGCGCGTACCAGTTCACGAACGGCACCTTGCGCATCTCGTCCTTGAGCAGGAAGCGCAGCGGCACCGGCACGGCCATGTACAGCGACTGGTGGTTGGAGACGATCAGATGCGGGCGCGACCAGTCGATGTCCTGCCCGCCTTCGACCACCAGTCTGGCGCCCGCCCCGGCCACCAGTACCGGCGCCCACACGCGGGGGGCCATGCGCAGCAGGCGCGCGACCGGCACGCCCAGCACGTAGAGCAGCAGCACCAGGCTGCACAGGGTGGCCGTCCAGAGCAGCGTGAACACCAGCTGCAGCAGGTTCCAGGCGCCCCAGGCCAGTTGGCCGGGAGACCTCGACGGTTGCACGTCCATGTTCTCTGTCGAAATGCTCATGCCCGACAGGATACCCGGCCGCCGCGCACTTGGGCGGCGGGATTTTGCGATTTTTTAACGCCGCCCCGAGTCACGCCCTTGGACTGGGCGCGGCCGCCTTCAGCGCAGCACATCGCGCCAGAAGGCCGGCCCCAGCCGCGCCAGCTGGCGCACGAAGTCGACGAAGTTGCGGTACGGCCGCACCGGGAACCAGCGCGCGCGCAGCAGGTATTCGCCCAGGAAGAACCCGCCGATCACCCCGTAGCCGAGCAGGTTGGCGAACAGCGAGGCATGCGCGTCGGAGATCGGCCAGGGCGAGGGCCGGCCCAGCTGCGCCAGCACGCCGCCTGGCACCGCGCACAGCGCCAGCACCAGGTTGGCGAGGGTCATGCCGGCCAGCAGCGCGGTCCAGGCCTGGGTCAGGCGCCGGGTGTAGCGGCGCTGGTCGTCGCTGAGCGGCTGCCCGGCCTGGGCGTAGAGCCCCTCGACGATGCGCCCGATCAGCGGCACCCGCCCGGCACGCAGGCTGCGGCCGAAGAACCACGCCACCCAGCCGGTGAACACCACCGGCGGGGCGGTCAGCAGCGGCAGCGCATGCGGCGAGCGCCACAGCGGCACCAGGGCGGCCAGCAGCAGCGCGCCCAGCGCCCAGGCCCACCAGCGCCTCCGGGCGATCGGTTCGATCAGCAGCATCAGCACCAGCGCCGCGCCGGCCAGCACGGCCAGGTCGCTGCGGCCGCTGGCATTGGCCCAGTGCGCCAGCGGCGAATAGACCACGGCCAGCACCAGCGCCGCGCCGATCGCCCAGGGCGCGGCGTCGGCCGGCGCGCCCGGCTCAGGCGCGCGCATGGCGGGCCGGACGGGCCAGGGCCTCAGACGGTCCGGTTGGCCTGGACATGGGCCGACAGCGCGCGCAGCGAGGCGAAGATGCGCTGGTTGTCCTCGTTGTCCGAGCGCAGCTGGAAGCCGTACTTCTTGCCGATCGCCAGCGCCAGCTCCAGCGCGTCGATCGAGTCCAGGCCCAGGCCGGTGTTGAACAGCGGCGCCTCCGGGTCGATCGCGCCGGCGTCCACGTCCTCCAGGTTCAGACTCTCGACCAGCAGCTGGGCCAGTTCGTGTTCTTCGGGCGTTTGCGCGGACATGCGGCAGCGGTTTCCAGAGCGTTGAAGGTGCGACACGATGGTGCAAAGGACGGCCGTGCGCAACCTTCGGGCAATGTGCCCGCGCAGGCTATGATGACGCCCTTGTCAGGACTGCCACACGCGAAGGTTCGCGCCGCATGACCCCCGCCACCGCTGCCCAGCCCGCCGCCGATCCCGGCGCCGCCGCGGCCCTGGCCACCGCCCCGACCGCGGCGCCCGACGCCACGCCCGACGTGCTGATCGTCGGCGGCGGCCCGGCCGGCAGCACCGCGGCCATCCTGCTGGCCCGCGCCGGCTGGCGCGTGACCCTGCTGGAGAAGGACCACCACCCGCGCTTCCACATCGGCGAATCGCTGCTGCCGATGACCATGCCGCTGCTGGAGCGGCTGGGCGTGCTGGAGGACATGCGCGCGATCGGCACGCTCAAGCTGGGCGCGGACTTCCCCGACGAGCAGGGCGGCTACAACACCTTCAAGTTCGCCCGCGCGCTGGACGCCAAGAGCCCGTTCGCCCTGCAGGTGCCGCGCGCGGACTTCGACCGGATCCTGTTCGACAAGGCGCGCAGCGAGGGCGTGGACGCGCACGAGGGCACGGCCGTGACCGGCGTGGCCTTCGAGGGCGAGCAACCCGTGGTGCGGGTGCGCCAGCACGGCACCGAACTGACCCTGCGCCCGCGGTGGCTGCTGGACGCCAGCGGCCGCGACGCCTTCCTCGGCGGCCGGCTCAAGCTCAAGCGCAAGAACACGCGCCACCAGTCGGCCGCGGTGTTCAGCCACTTCCGCGGCGTGGCCCGGCGGCCGGGCGAGGACGCGGGCAACATCAGCATCTACCGCCATGCGCACGGCTGGATGTGGCTGATCCCGCTGCCGGACGATGTGATGAGCGTGGGCGCGGTGTGCTTCCCCGACTACCTCAAGACCCGCAGCGGCGACCTGGAAGGCTTCCTGCGCCAGACCCTGGCGCTGAACGACGAGGTCGCCCAGCGCATGGCCGGCGCCCAGCGCGTGGCCCCGGTCCACGCCACCGGCAACTACGCCTACGAATGCACGCGCATGAGCGGCCCGCGCTGGCTGCTGCTGGGCGATGCCTATGCCTTCGTCGACCCGATGTTCTCCTCCGGCGTGTTCCTGGCCATGCACAGCGCCGAACAGGGTGCGGCGATGGTCGATGCCGCGCTGCGCGCGCCGCGTCAGGCCACGCGCCTGCGCCGCCGGCTGCAGCGGCGGCTGGACGCCGGCCTGGACGAGTTCAAGTGGTTCATCTACCGCTTCACCTCGCCGACCATGCGCCACCTGTTCGCCAATCCGCGCGATGTGCTGGAAGTCGAATCGGCGGTGGTGGCGATGCTGGCCGGCGACGTGTTCGACAGCCCGCGCGTGCTGCGCCGGCTGCGCGTGTTCCGCCTGATCTACGCCGCGCACGTGGCGATCATGGTGCCGGCCGCCCTGCGCGCCTGGCGCAGGCGGCGACGCCAGGTGGCCGAGGGCTTTACCGGCGACACACTGCAGGCCGATTAAACTGATCGCGTGAACTCGCTCTCCGCTTCCGTGCCCCTCGACGCGTCCACCCTGGCGGTGGACTACCTCCACGACAGCACGCCGCAGGCGCTGCTGGCCGACGACCGCGTACTGGCAGTGTTCGGCTTCGGCCCCGACGCACCCGTCGACGACGATCCGCGTTACCTGCGCGTGCCGCTGGCGCCCTACGGCTCGGCGCCGCTGGAAGTCTGGCGCAGCACCCGCCCGGTCGTGCGCGGGCGCGATGGCGCGATCGCCTGGGCCAGCGACGGGACCCTGCAGTTCGGCGCGATCCAGATCGACGAGGTCGACGGCGACATCGAGACCGCCGCCGTGCAGGCCTATGCGCAGCTGTCCGGCTTCGTGCCCGACAGCGCCACCCCGCACCTGCTGCGCGTGTGGAACTACCTGGACGACATCACCGAAGGCGAAGGCGACGCCGAGCGCTACCGCCACTTCTGCGTGGGTCGCGCCCGTGGCTTGGGCCGCTTCGACACCGCGCAGCTGCCGGCGGCCACCGCGATCGGGCGCGTCGATGGCCGCCGCACCTTGCAGGTGTATTGGCTGGCCAGCCGCGAGCCGGGCACGCCGGTGGAGAACCCGCGCCAGGTCAGCGCCTATCGCTATCCACGCCAGTACGGCCCGCAGCCGCCGAGCTTCGCCCGCGCCATGCTGCCGCCGCCGTCGGTGCACGCCCCGCTGCTGCTGTCCGGCACCGCCTCGGTGGTCGGCCACCAGAGCCTGCACGGCGACTCCACCGCCGCGCAGCTGGAGGAGACCTTCGCCAACTTCGACAGCCTGCTGGCCAGCGCGCGCCGGCACCGGCCAACACTGCCGGCCCAGTTCGACGCCAGCACCCGGCTGAAGGTCTACGTGCGCGACGCCGCCGAGCTGCCCCTGGCCGCCGACCTGCTCGCCCAGCGCCTGCCGGCCTCGGTGCCGCGCCTGATCCTGCACGCGGCCGTGTGCCGCCGCGACCTGCGCATCGAGATCGACGGCGTCCACGGCTGAGCGCGCCATCGCCGCCATTGGCCGAGGAGCCACCAGGGTTCTCCCACCTGTAGAGCGGAGCTTGCTCCGCTGGGGCTTTCCCGCGAACCGAACGAAAAGCAGCGGAGCAAGCTCCGCTCTACACCGAGGCCGCGACCGGGTCAGCAGTCGCGTCGACTTTCGACCCAAACCCATCTCACGAAACGCGCGAGGCAGCGGGCCGGCGGGCGGTGGCCGCGACTAGCGAGGCAGGATGCCGAGCGCCCGAATCAGGGCAGGATGCCCTGATTGAGGGAAAAGCGGCCACCGCCCGCCGGACCGCTGCCCTTCCGAAGCCAGCGCGCTCAAGCACCCAAGTCGCTCAACCAGGACAGAGGCCTTTAAAGCCCCCGCCAAAAGCTCAATCACCGCAAAGCTTCGGCGTCACATCCGGCACGCCGCCATCGGGCGAGAACGGCAGACCGCCTTCCTCGGGCGCGGGCGCGCTCCAGTCCTGCTGCCACTGACGCGCCAGGGCATCGGCCTGCGCGAGCTGGGCATCGGACATGTTGCCGCGCAGCCAATCGATGTTGCGCTGGAGCGCGCCGGCGCGGAACCGCTGCATCGGCGCCTGCGCCTGCGCGGACTGCGTGCTCGCCAGCGCCTGCTGCGCGCGCAGATAGAGCGCCAGCGACTTGCTCGGATCCGGCGTCACCACCTGCGCCAGATACGTGCGCCGGCCGGTATCGCGCTGCGGCGAATACGCACCGGCCAGCGCCATCGTGGCCTGCAGACTGCCGCGCTCGGCCGCCTGCAGCGCCAACCCTTCGGCCTCGTTGCGATAAAGCTGCAGCTGCGGCAGCACCTGCAGCGTGTCGCGGGCGCGGAACGCGTTGCCGACCGCGTACTGCGTCAGCGCCGGCAGACTGCCGCCCAGCGCCGCATCGCGCCACAGGCCCGCGCGCTGCGCCGGCGACATCGCCGGCACCCCCTCGCAGCCTTCCGAATCCTGCAGCAGCTGCTGGCCGCGCGCGAGGGACGTGCGCTCCATGTTCTCCTGCGCCTTGGCGCGCCGCGCGGGCTCCATGCCCTCCAGCATGCGCTGCTGCTGTCGGGTCATGTCGTCGAACTGCGCCAGCTGCAGGCGCACGCGCTCGCACTGCTCCAGCTCGGCCGCGAGCCGGCAGGCCGCGCGCGCATCGCCGTTGCCGGCGCGCCGCTTGAGATCGTCGAACACCAGCCGCAGCGGCGTGCCCGTCGCCGGCAGCGGCGTGGTGCTGGCCGGCAGCGCGCTGACGGTGGGCGTGGAGGTAGCGCGCGCGGGGGTCTCGGGCGCGGCCACGGCGGCCTGCGTCGGCTCGGGCCTGGCGCGCAACGCCCACCACCCCAGCCCCGCGAGCGCCGCGGCGAGCGCGACACCGACCATCACCGCAGCCGGCTTCATGTCGCCTCCCCGAGCAGGCGCAGCACCTCTGCGCGCGGCAGCTTGCCGGTGTCGGTGCGCGGCAGCGCCTCGACGAAGCGCACCCGCCGCGGCAGGAACACCGGATCCATCGCCCCGCGCAGCGCGGCCAGCAGATCGCCCTCGGACAGGCCCAGCGCCACCACCAGCGCGGCGATGCGGCGCACCTTGCCGGGGCTGTCGAGCTGCACCATCACGCCATCGCGCACGCCGGGCACCGCGCGCAGGCGTCGGGTCAGGTCGGCCAGCGAGGCGCGCTTGCCGGCGATCTCCAGCAGGTCGGCCTGGCGCCCGTGCACGATGAAGCGCCCGTCGCCGAGCACCTCGGTCAGGTCGGCCAGCGCCACCGGCTGGCGCAGATGCGGCGCGGCGATCAGCGTGCCGTCCGGCTGCGGCTGCACGCTCACCCCGGGCAGCGGGGTCCAGGCGCGTTCGATGGCGGTGCGGCGCCTGGCGAAGATACAGGTCTCGGTCGAGCCGAAGATCTCGCGCACCTGGCCGCCGAAGCGCGCCTCGGCCTGGCGCGCCAGCGCCTGCTCCAGCGGCGCGGTCGCCGAGACGCAGCCGGCGATGGCTGGCAGCGACACGCCCGACTCGACCAGGGCACGCAGGTGCACCGGCGTGGTGATCAGCATGCGCGGCGCGGGCACGTCGGCCAGCGCGCGCGCCACATCCTGCGGGAAGAACGGGCGCGCCCCGTGCAGCACCGCCTCGGTCAGCAGCGGCACCATCACCGACTGCTCCAGGCCGAACATGTGCTGGGCCGGCACGGTGGCGACGATGCTCGGCCGCGCGCCGTCCCACAGGTCGGCCATCGCCGCGACCAGCTGCGCGGTGCTGGCGCGGAACTGCGCCAGCGCCTTGGGGAAGGCCTTCGGCGCGCCGGTGCTGCCGGAGGTGAAGGCCACGGCGAACACCGCGTCCTCATCGACCTCGGGCACCGGGCCGTCGGCCTCGTCCAGCACCTCGGGCAGGCGCCAGTAGTGCGGCGGCGCGACGGCCAGCGCCTGATCGCCCAGGGCGTAGGTGGCCGGCTGCCGCGCCATCACCTCGTCCACCACCGCCGGCGCGCGCGAGGGCGGCAGCAGGGTGACCTGCCCGCGCAGCGCCACCGCGCACAGGGCGACCATGAAACGGTAGCGGTCCTCGCACAGGTTGACCGCGTGGGTGCCGGCCGGCAGCCGCGCCGCCAGCGCACGCACCTGCGCGTGGAAGGTGTGCAGCGCGATGTCGCGCCCGCCCGCACGGGCGATCACCCGTTCGGGCGTTCCGGTCCCCAGCGCGCAGCGTCCTGCCGGGCGGGGCAGGGTTTCGATGACAGCCGACATGGCGTGGTGTGAGGTCCTCGTGCGTGACGCGCGCAGCCTGCCGGGCGCGTCCTGATGCGTCCTTGAATCAGTACTCCAGCAGGCGCAGCGCGGCATCGCGCGGCAGCTTGCCGGTCTCCCCGCGCGGCAGCGCGGCGACGAAGCGGATGCGCCGCGGCAGGAACACCGGGTCCATCGCCGTGCGCAGCTGCGCGAGCAGCTCGGTCTCGTTCATGCCCGGGGCGACCACCAGCGCGGCGATGCGGGCCACGCCCATCTCGTCCGGCGCCAGCTGCAGCACCGCGCCGTCGCGCACGCCGGGCACGGCCTGCAGGCGGCGGGTCAGATCGCCCAGCGAGGCGCGCTTGCCGGCGATCTCGAGCAGGTCGGCCTGGCGCCCCCGCAGGTGGAAACGACCGTCGGGCTCGACCTCCATCAGGTCGGCCAGCGGCACCGGCTGCGGCAGGTGGCGCGCGTGCACCAGCGTGCCGTCCGGCTGCGGCTGCACCCACACGCCGGGCAGCGGCGTCCAGGCCGTGTCCAGCGCGGTGCGGCGCTTGGCGAAGATGCAGGTCTCGGTCGAGCCGAAGGTCTCCCGCAGCTCGCCGCCGAAGCGCGCCTCGGCCGCCTGCGCCAGCGCCTGCTCCAGCGGCGCGGTGGCCGAGACATAGCCGGCGATGGGCGGCAGCGACACGCCCGACTCGACCAGCGCGCGCAGGTGCACGGGCGTGGTCACCAGCACGCGCGGGGCCGGCATCTGCGCCAGCGCGCTGGCCACGTCCTGCGGGAAGAACGGCTTGCCGCCGTGCACGCAGGCATCGCTCATCAGCGGCATCACCACCGACATCTCCATGCCGTACATGTGCTGCGGCGGCACGGTGGCCACCAGGCTGGGCGTGGCCTGGCCCCACAGGTCGGCCACGGCGCTGAGGTTCTGCGCGTTGCTGGTGCGGAAGGCCGCCAGGGTCTTGGGGAAGGGCTTGGGCGCGCCGGTGCTGCCGGAGGTGAAGCCGATGCAGACCACCGCGTCCTCGGGCACTTCCGGCACCGGGCCATCGAGATGGCTCAACGTCTCGGGCAGGCGCCAGTAGCCGGCCGGGGCCGGGTCGATGGGCAGGTCGCCCAGCGCGTAGGTGTCGGCATGGCGGTCCATCACGTCGGCCACCACCGCCGGCGCGCGCGAGGACGGCAGCAGGGTCACCTGCCCGCGCAGGGCCACCGCGCAGAACGCCACCAGGAAGCGGTAACGGTCCTCGCACAGATTGACCGCGTGGCGCCCGGCCGGCAGCTGCGCGGCCAGCGCGCGGACGTGGCCGTGGAAGGTGGCCAGATCGATGGCCGCACCGCCGCTGCGGGCGATGATCCGCGTGGGCGCCCCGAGGCCCAGCGGACACAGGCCGGCGCGCTGCGGCGCGGATTCGACGACGGCTGACATCAAGACATTCCCCTGGCTGCACCCCGGTCCTGGTCGCCGGGCGAACGGTACTGTCGCCGCTGGGGCCCGCCCGGGCAAGTCGCCGTGACCTTGGTCCGATGCGCCCCGCGCGATGCCGCTGCTACCCTTCGCGGCTCTTTGTCGTCGAGAAGCGCCTGTTCATGCGCCTGCCCGTTGCCGTCCTGTCCTGCCTGCTGCTGTCGCCCGCCGCGCTGGCGCAATCGCCCACGCCGCTGACCATCGAACAGGTCATGGCCGACCTGGACTGGATCGGCCCGCCGGTCGAGGCGCCGCGCTGGACCTGGGACAGCCGCGGGGTGGAATACGACCTCAAGCGCAACGGCTCGCCGATCCGCGACACCTTCCGCCAGGAGCTTAGCGCCAGCGCCGCCACGCGCGTGTCCGACGATGCGCGCGACACCCTGGGCGCGCCGGATGCCATCTACGATGCCAAACGCCAGCGCCAGGCCTTCATCCGCAACGGCGATGTGTTCGTGCGCAACCTGCGCAGCGGCGCGCTGACCCAGCTCACGCGCACGCTGGAGGACGAAAGCCAGCCGCAGTTCGCCAGCGACGGCGCGCTGGTGTGGCGGGTCGGCCAGCAGTGGTTCCGCTGGAACGGCACCGCCGTGGCCCAGGCTGCCCAGGCCAAGGCCGAGGACGATCCGGACAAGGCGCCCGAGGCCGACGTCCTGCGCGAGCAGCAGCTGCGCACCCTGTCCACCCTGGCCCGCGACCGCGAGCAGCGCGAGGCGCTGCGCCGCCAGGAGGCCGCCTGGCGCAAGGCCGACCCCAGCCGCGCGCCGGCGCCGGTCTACCTGGGCAAGGACGTGCAGATCAGCCAGACCGCGCTGTCCCCGGACGGGCGCTGGCTGCTGGTGGTCACGCAGAAGAAGGGCGCCGACGCCGGCCAGGCCGGCGAGGTCCCGCATTACGTCACCGAATCCGGCTACGCCGAGCAGCAGGAGGCGCGCACGCTGGTCGGGCGCAACTCGCCGATCCCGCAGGCCCTGTGGCTGGCCGACATGGCCAGCGGCACGGTCAAGCCGCTGAGCCTGGACACCCTGCCCGGCATCGCCAGCGATCCGCTGGCCGAGCTGCGCAAGGCCGCCGGCAAGGAGCCGCTGAAGGGCAACCGCGCCGTGCGCGTGGAAAGCGACGGCGACGCCAGCGGCGCGGCGATCCACTGGAGCGCCGACTCGCGCAATGTCGCCCTGCTGCTGCGCGCCACCGACAACAAGGACCGCTGGATCGCCAGCGTGGACCTGGACAACGCGCGCCTGCAGGTGCGCGACCGCCTCACCGACCCGGCCTGGATCAACTGGAGCTTCAACGAGTTCGGCTGGCTGCCGGACAACCAGACCCTGTGGCTGCTGTCCGAGGCCAGCGGCCATTCCCAGCTCTATACCCAGCGCGGCAGCGAGAAGACCAAGGCACTGACCAGCGGCGCGTGGGAAGTGTCCGCGCCGCAGGTGGCCGCCGATGGCGAGGGCTTCTTCTTCCTGTGCAACCGCGCCGCGCCGGGCCGCTACGAGGTCTGCCGGACCGAACTGAAGACCGGCAAGGTGGCCGAGGTCACCGCGCTGGATGGCGGGGTGGAGGCCTTCAGCCAGTCGCCGGACGGGCGCTCGCTGCTGGTGCAGTACTCGGCCAGCTATCTGCCCAGCCAGCTGGCGGTGGTGCCGGCCGGCGGCGGCCAGGCCAAGGTGCTGACCGACACGCGCACGCCGGCGTTCAAGGCGGTGAACTGGATCCAGCCGCAGCTGGTGCAGGTGCCCTCGCGCCACGGCGCCGGCGCGATCTGGGGCAAGTTCTACGCACCGGCGCAACTGGTGCCGGGCAAGCGCTATCCGGTGGTGATGTTCGTCCACGGCGCCGGCTATCTGCAGAACGCCATCGCCGGTTATCCGCCCTACCCGCGCGAGCAGATGTTCCACAACCTGCTGGTGCAGCGCGGCTATCTGGTGCTGGACCTGGACTACCGCGGCAGCGCCGGCTACGGCCGCGACTGGCGCACGGCCATCTACCGCAACATGGGCCACCCGGAGCTGGACGATTACCTGGACGGCCTGGAATGGCTGGTGCGCGAGCACCAGGGCGACCGCGACCGCGCCGGCATCTACGGCGGCAGCTATGGCGGCTTTCTGACCTATATGGCGCTGTTCCGCGCGCCGGGCACGTTCAAGGCCGGCGCCGCGCTGCGCCCGGTGGCCGACTGGATGCAGTACAACCACGAGTACACGTCCAATATCCTCAACACGCCGGACATCGACCCGCAGGCCTATCGCGTCTCCTCGCCGATCGAGTACGCCGCCGGACTGCAGGACCGCCTGCTGATCGCGCACGGCATGATCGACGACAACGTGTTCTTCAAGGACTCCATCGACATGACCCAGAAGTTGATCGAGCTGCACAAGGACAACTGGTCCATCGCGCCCTACCCGCTGGAGCGCCACAGCTTCACCCGCGCCGACTCCTGGCTGGACGAGTACAAGCGCGTGCTCAACCTGTTCGACGACACGCTCAAGCCCACACCATGAGCGCGCCCGTCCCGCCGCCGCTGCCAGGCGCCGCGCCCTCGCCCCGCAGCGGGGCGCAGGGCTTCGTCACCGTGCTGGCCTGGATCACCCTGGCCCTGGCCGCGGTCGGCCTGGCCTACGGCGCGTTGCAGATGGCGATGGCCGGCCTGGTGTCCAGCCCGGCCTATCTGCAGCTGTTCGAGCCGGCCGGCCCGATGCCGCCGCTGATGCGCTGGCTGCTGACCCATTACTTCGAGATCGGCCTGGCCGAGGCCATCGCCTCGCTGCTGCTGGCCTGGCTGGGCTGGGGCCTGCTCAAGCGCCGCGAATGGGCGCGCCTGGCCTTCATCGCCTACCTGGCGCTGGGCACGCTGTTGACCTACGGCTCGCTCTGGTACGTGCCGGCGATGACCGAGGCGTCGCTGGCGATGCAGCCCGGGCTGGGCGGCGCCGGTGGCGCGCTGCCGCCGGAGCTGGCCGGCCTGAAGACCGCCGCCCTGGTCTTCAGCGTGATCGTGGCGCTGGTGTTCACCGCGCTGCACGGGGCGATCATCTGGAAGCTGTGCACGGCGCCGGTGCGGGCGCAGTTCGGCAGCGCGTCGACGACGCGCTCGCGCTAGGGACCGTCTTCACTTCCCGGGCAGGCGCTAAGCGCCACGAAGCGGCCCGTACACTTGCGCGCATGACCGACATCCCCAGCATCGACCTCGTCCGCGACTATCTGGCCGGACTGCAGGACCGCATCTGTACCGCCATCGAGTCCGCCGACGGCCAGGCCCGCTTCGTCGAGGACCGCTGGAAGCGCGAGCCTCCAGCCGACGCCGCATCCGGAGCCACCGGCCCCTCCCTGGGCGGCGGCGGGCGCACGCGGATCCTGCGCGACGGCGCCGTCTTCGAACAGGCCGGCATCGGCTTCTCCGACGTGTCCGGCAGCCGGCTGCCGCCTTCGGCCTCGGCCGCGCGGCCCGAGCTGGCCGGCGCCTCGTGGCGCGCGGTCGGCGTGTCGCTGGTGTTCCATCCGCGCAATCCGTATTTGCCGACCACGCATGCCAACGTGCGCCACTTCCGCGCCGAGCGCGACGGGCAGACGGTGGCATGGTGGTTCGGCGGCGGCTTCGACCTGACGCCGTTCTATCCGGTCGATGCCGATGTGCTGCACTGGCATCGCACCGCGCAGGCGCTGTGCGCGCCCTTCGGCGGCCAGGCGCGCTACGAGGCGCACAAGCGCTGGTGCGATGAGTACTTCTTCCTCAAACATCGCGGCGAGACGCGCGGCGTCGGCGGGCTGTTCTTCGACGATCTGCAGGACGACTTCGACGCCGACTTCGGCTATCTGCGCGCGGTCGGCGACGGTTTCCTCGAGGCCTATCTGCCGATCGTGGCCGCGCGCCGCGACACGCCCTATGACGAACGCGAACGCGACTTCCAGCTCTACCGGCGCGGGCGCTATGTGGAGTTCAACCTGGTCTACGACCGCGGCACGCTGTTCGGCCTGCAGAGCGGCGGGCGCGCCGAATCGATCCTGATGAGCCTGCCGCCGCTGGTGCGCTGGGAATACGGCTTCACACCCGAGGCCGGCAGCGACGAGGCGCGCCTGGCCGACTATCTGCGGCCGCGCGATTGGTTGGCCGAGCTCGATTCCCGCTGACCCCGTGCGAGCCGCCCTTGTGGCCTTTGCGTCAATGGCGGCGATGAGGCTCTACCGTTCGGGCTCCACCGCCACCACTGACCGAAGAAGCCACAAGGGTGGCCTCTCCGTAGAGCGGAGCTTGCTCCGCTGCTCTTCGTTTGGTACGTGGCGAAGGCCCCAGCGGAGCAAGCTCCGCTCTACAAGATTTGTGGAGACAGGTGCGCCATGGGATGCACCAAGCCGCTACCCCGACTTGCCCTCGCGGGTCTCGATGGTGATGTGGCCGTTGGTTTCCAGGATCGCCAGGCGGATGTCGCGCTCGTGTTCGCAGCCGGACTGGCGCATGGCCTTCTTGAAGTCCGACTCGGCCACCAGCTGCTTGCGCAGCACTTCGGCGAAGACCTTGCCGTCGCGGGCCAGCACCGTGGCATGGCCCTCCACCAGGTGGCGAAAGCGCATCGAGCGCGCCGAGCCGAAGGCCACCAGCCAGTTCAACGCGATCAGCGTCGAGGCCATGATCAGCGCGCCGGTGAGCGAGTTGTCGCCGCCGTTGATGCCGTTCTGCACGGCATTGCCGATCAGGATCAGCAGGATCAGATCGAACGGGGTGAACTGGCCGATGGCGCGCTTGCCGGAGATGCGCATCAGCACGGTGACCATCACATAGATCACCACCCCGCGCAGCACGAAGTGCCACCACGGCGCGGACAGGTCGAACAGATCGTGCATCGGGGCGGCATCGCAGGTGGCAACGGCGGCGTTATCACACGTGCGCCCCGCAGCGGCAAGTGAAGAACGGGCGCCGTCACAACGCCGGCTGAAGCGCGCGGCGACGGAAAGCCCTCGGAAAGGTCCGCTGCCTAACGTGGCGCCACCTCGAACCACGCACCAAGTCCCATGTCTCTTCGTTCCGTTCCCCTGCGCTGGACCGTGCTGTGCGACTTCGACGGCACCATCGGGCTGCGCGACACCATCGACACTCTGCTGCAGCGCTTCGGCCGTCCCGGCTGGGAGGCGCTGGAGGACGACTGGCTGGCCGGCCGCATCGGCTCGCGCGCCTGCATGCGCGGCCAGGTCGCGCTGCTGGACATGGATGCGGCCCAGTTCGAGCAGCATCTGTCGGGCCTGGACATCGATCCGGCCTTCCCCGCCTTCGCCGCGGCGGTGGCCGCGCGCGGCTGGCCGCTGGAGATCGTCAGCGACGGCCTGGACCTGCCGATCCGCCTGCTGCTGGCCCGCGAGGGCGTGGCGCCGCTGCCGCTGTACGCCAACCGCTTCCATCCGGTCGGCGAACGCCGCTGGAACCTGGAATCCCCGCACCAGGCGCCCAGCTGCGGCGCCGGCACCTGCAAGTGCGCGCGCGCCGCGCAGGCGCGCCGCCACGCGCCGGGTGGCCAGGTGCTGCTGGTCGGCGACGGCACCTCGGACTTCTGCGTGGCCGGCCGCGCCGACTACGTGTTCGCCAAGCGCAAGCTGATCGCCCATTGCCGCGACCACGCGCTGGCGCACAGCGCCATCGAAGGCTTCGCCGAGGCGCTGGCGCTGCTGCCCGCGCTGGAATCCGGCGCACTGACCCGCCACGCACCGCTCGTTTCTCCCGCCGTCGCCATCGCGTGACGCGCCTTCCCCTCCTGCTGCAAACGGACACTGCCATGAACCTGCTCCACACCCTCGCCCCGGCGCTCGAGGACGACGCCCAACTGCTGGCCGACGAGGCCCGCTACAGCTCCTTCGGCGACACCGTGCACTACGTCGATCCGCCCAAGGTGTTCCACCGCTGCGAAGGCAGCTACATGTTCGACAGTGGACAGACGCCGTATCTGGATCTGCAGATGTGGTACTCGGCCTGCAACTTCGGCTATTCCAACAAGCGCCTCAACGACGCGCTCAAGCACCAGATCGACACCTTGCCGCAGGTCGCCAGCCAGTACCTGCATCCCACCCGCATCCAGCTGGCCAAGACCATCGCCCAGGATGTGGAGGGCAAGTTCGGCCTGCCCGGCCGCGTACACTTCAACGTCGGCGGCGCGCAGGCCATCGAGGACTCGCTCAAGCTGGTGCGCAACTACAAGAACGGCAAGAGCCTGATGTTCGCCTTCGAGGGCGGCTACCACGGCCGCACCCTGGGCGCCTCCAGCATCACCTCCAGCTACCGCTATCGCCGCCGCTTCGGCCACTTCGGCGAGCGCGCGATGTTCATCCCCTTCCCCTATCCCTTCCGCCGGCCCAAGGGCATGAGCCCGGAGGAGTATTCGGACCACTGCGTGCGCCAGTTCGCGCGCCTGTTCGAGACCGAATACAACGGCGTGTGGGACCCCAAGGTCGGCCAGGCCGAATACGCGGCCTTCTACGTCGAGCCGATCCAGGGCACCGGCGGCTATGTGATCCCGCCGCAGAACTTCTTCCGCGACCTGAAGAAGGTGCTGGACCAGTACGGCATCCTGATGGTGGTCGACGAGATCCAGATGGGCTTCTGGCGCACCGGCAAGCTGTGGTCGATCGAGCACTTCGGCGTGACCCCGGACGTGCTGGTGTTCGGCAAGGCGCTGACCAACGGCCTGAACCCGCTGTCCGGCCTGTGGGCGCGCGAGGAGCTGATCAACCCGACCATCTTCCCGCCGGGCTCGACCCATTCCACGTTCAACTCCAACCCGCTGGGCACTTCGCTGGGGCTGGAAGTGATCCGCATGGGCTACGAGATGGACTACGAGCGCACCGTGCCGGAGAAGGGCGCGCACTTCCTGGACGGCCTGCGCGAGCTGCAGAAGCGTCACAAGGAGATCGGCGACGTCGACGGCCTGGGCCTGGCGCTGCGCGCGGAGATCTGCGAGGCCGACGGCTTCACGCCCAACAAGGCGCTGCTGGACCGCATGGTGGACATCGGCCTGGGCGGCGAGCTCACGCACAAGGGCAAGCCGATCGGCCTGGTCCTGGACGTGGGCGGTTGGTACAAGAACGTCATCACCCTGGCGCCCTCGCTGAACATCACCCACGAGGAGATCGACCTGGCCATCGCCCTGATCGACCAGGCGCTGACCAAGGCCAAGCAGACCGTCTGATCCCCAACCGGCACCGGCCGCGCCAAGCGGCCGGTGCTTCGCGGAGCCGCCATGTACTCCTGTACCCAGCTCGAGCCCGATGCGCTGCTCGACAGCTTCCTGGCCCATCCGCCGCCTGGTTTCCAGGTCGAACGTCTGTCCAGCGGCCTGCCGCTGTTCCGTGCCCGCCTGGATCTGCTGACCACCGCCGACGACGCGCTGCGCCGGCGGGTGAACGGCCTGCCCGGCTATCGCCACTGGCGCCGCTGGCTGGAGTGGCCGGCCTGTTTCATCGGCTGCACCGCCACCGAATACGCACCATTGCCGCTGAACGGCAGCGTGGAGGCGCTGGCCGACGAGGTGCTGGCGCAGGCGCGGCGCGCGCCGCTGCTGATCGTCAAGGATCTGCCCGACGACTCGCCCCTGCTCGGCCTGCACGGCAATCGCCGCGCCCAGGCCTTCGCCCAGGCGCTGGCCGAGCGCGGCTTCGTGCTGATGCAGGGCATGCAGCTGGCGTGGGTGCCGATCGATTTCGCCGACGAGGACGCCTACCTGGCGCGCCTGTCCTCCGGCCGCCGCCGCGATATCCGCCGCAAGCTGCGCTCGCGCGCCGACCTGCGCATCGAATGCCTGCCCACCGGCGCGCCGTGCTTCGACGAGCAGGACACGCTGGCGAGCTATTACGCGCTGTATCTCAACGTCTACGCGCAGAGCCAGATCCACTTCGACCAGCTCGACCGCGCCTTCCTCGACGGCCTGCTGCGCGACGGTGGCAGCGGCGGGCGCGTCTTCGCCTACTACCACGATCAGGCGTTGATCGGCTGGAACCTGTGCTACGAGCACGCCGGCATGCTGGTGGACAAGTACATCGGCCTGGCCTATCCGCAGGCGCGCCAGCACAACCTGTACGCGGTGAGCTGGATGCACAACCTCGAACACGCCCGCCACCAGGGCCTGAGCCACTACGTGGCCGGCTGGACCGATCCGGAAATCAAGCGTTATCTCGGCGCGCGCCTCACCCCGACCCGGCACGCGGTGTACCCGCGCAATGCCCTGCTGCGCGGCCTGCTGCGCCGGCATGCGCACCGTTTCGAACACGAAGCCGGCAGCGTGCCGCAGGCCGAGGTGGCCGGATGAGCGCACCGCTGGTGCTGGACCTGGACGGTGCGGTCGGGCCGCTGCCGGGCGCGCGCGTGCTGCCGCTGCGCGCCTGGCAGGACGCGGTGCGCTTCGGCTGCGACGTGGCCACGCTGGAACGGCTGGCCCGCGAGCTGCAGCCGGCGCTGGAGAGCGCGCACGGCACGGTGATGCTGGGCAGCGGCGACTTCCATCACCTGACCTGGCCGCTGGTGCGGCAGGCGGCGGCGCGTCACGGCGGCCCGCTGCAGGTGGTGGTGCTGGACAACCATCCGGACAACATGCGCTATCCCTTCGGCGTGCACTGCGGCTCGTGGGTGCGGCGCGTGGCGGCCCTGCCGCAGGTGGCGCGCGTGCACATGGTCGGCCTGTGCTCGGCCGATGCCGGCACGCGCCATTGCTGGGAGAACGTGCTCGGCCCGCTGCGCGCCGGACGCGTGCACTACTGGTGCCTGGGCGTGGACACGCGCTGGGCGCGCGCGCTGGGCTGCGGACATGCCGTGCATGGCTTCGCCGACAGTGCCAGCCTGCTGGATGCCTTCGCCGCACGCGCCGACGCCGCACTGCCGGTCTATCTGTCCATCGACAAGGACGTGTTCGGCGAGGACGTGGCCCGCACCAACTGGGACCAGGGCCGCTTCCAGCTGGCCGATGCGCGGCGCCTGATCGCTGAACTCTCCGCGCCGATCGTCGCCAGCGACATCACCGGCGAGATCTCGCACCATCGCTATCGCCAGCCGTTCAAGCGCCTGCTCTCCGCCCTGGACGGCCAGCAGCCGCCCGATCCGAACGTCCTGCCCCTGTGGCAGGCCGGCCAGCACGCGCTGAACGCGGCGCTGCTGCCCCTGATCGCGGCCGCCTCAGCCGCGGCCTGACAGACCCGCGTCGCGGCGCTCCTACGTCGCGCCTTGGCGCAGGACGTCCAGAATGCGCCCGCGCGTGGCCTCGTCCAGCCAGGGGCCGTTGCCGATGGTCAGGCTGCACGCGGCCAGTGCGCGCGCCTGCGGCACCTCGGCCTGCGGCACGCAGTCGCGCAGATAGGCGTAATCGGGCAAGGCGTGGATGAACATGCGGCTCACGCCCAGGCCGGCGGTCCACAGCCGCGCGAGCACCGCATCGCGGCGCGCACGGTCGGGCAGGCGCAGCCACAGCACCGGCCAGGTGCCGTGTTCGCCGGGGCGGTCGTCGTAGACCTGCACGCCGGGCACGGCTTCGACGGCCTGCTTCCAGGCCAGCGCGCGGTCGCGCGCGTCGTGCAGGAAGGCCGGCAGCCGCGCGCTGGCATGCACGCCGACCATGCGCCGCCAGGCGCCGACGCGGTGCAGCGGAATCTCCGGCCCGAACACATCGCCCACCGCCGCTTCCGGATCGCCGCGCTCCAGCGCGCGCCGCAGCGGCAGGCCATAGGCCAGGGCCAGCGCGCGCGGCCGATAGGCCAGCGCCAGGCCCAGCAGCTCGGCGCTGCGACGCAGCTCCCAGCCTGCGCTCGAGGGCACCCGTGCGGCTTCCTCGGCCAGCAGCGCGCGCAGCACCGGATCGGCGCTGACCAGCACGCCGCCCTCGTACAGCGACAAGCCCTTGCCCGCGGCCAGGCTGAAGAACCCGATGTCACCCCGCAGGCCGACGCTGCGCCCGTCCACGCGCGCGCCCAAGGCCTGGGCCGCGTCCTCGATCACCCAGGCGCCGCAGGCGCGCGCCGCGTCCACCGCGTCGGCGACATCGGCCACGCGACCGGCCAGGTGCGTGGGCAGCACCGCCAGCGTGCGCGACCCGCACAGGCCGCGCAGCGCGGCCGGATCGAGATCGAAGTGTCCTTCGCGCAGCTCGCCCAGGCGCAGGCGCAGCCCGCAGGTCTGCACCGCGATGGCCACCAGCGGGCAGGTGTAGGCCGGCACCACGACCTCATCGCGCGTCGGCGCCAGGCGCCGCAGCGCGCGGAGGGCCAGCACCAGCGCCGCGGTGCCCGAGCAGGTCAGCAGCGGCGCGGGCAGATCGAACAGCTGCGCCAGCCGCGCTTCCAGCCCGGCATCGCCGGGCAACAGGTCGGTCCAGCGCAGCGGCAGCCCCGCCGTGGGCGGCAGCTCACGTCGCAGCAGCACCGGCGATCTCGGCGGTCTGGGTTTCGGCACGCGCCAGGCAGGCCACGCCGGCCAGGATCAACGCCGCGCCCACCAGGTGCACGAGGGTGATCGGCTCACCCAGCAGCCAGGCCGAGACCAGCAGCACGCTGACCACTTCCAGATGCGAGGCGGCGAAGGCCGGGCCGATCGGCGCGCGCTCCAGCAGCGTCATCCAGGTGAAGAAGGCACCGATGTAACCCAGGATCGCGCCATAAATCCATGGCTGGCCGAACAGCCGCTGCAGCCAGGGCAGGCCCCATTCCAGCGGCAAGGCGTGATCGCCGGCGAGCTTGAAGCTCAGCTGCGCCAGCGTGTCGAACGCCATCAGCAGCGGGAAGCCGAACACATACAGCCGCTTCATCCTCCCACTCCCACCACCGCCACGCCCAGGCCGATCAGGCCCATGCCGGCCACGCGCAGCGGCGTCAGCCGCTCGCCGAAGAACAGCCGCCCGGCCAGCATCAGCGCCAGGATGTTGACCGAGCCCAGCAGCACGCCGCGCGACAGCGGCACCAGCGACAGGAACGCCGCCCAGGCCAGGAACTCAACGCCATAGCAGGCGATGCCCAGCCACAGCCACGGCCGCGCCAGCCGGTGCCGCCAGCGCGCCAGCGTGGCGTCGGCCTCACCGCCATCCATCGCCGCGGCCTTGAAGGCCAGCTGGCCGGCGGTATCCACCACCACGGTCAGCAGCCACAGCAGGGCCACTGCCAGACTCATGCCAGCGCCTCGTACCGGTACGGCGCATCGACGCTCGCCCGCGGCGCCGCTTCCGGCTGCGCCAGGCGCTGGAAGAATTCCACCGTGCGCTCGGTCAGCAGGCGCCGCTGCCGGTCCAGGGTCAGCATGTGATAGCTCTCGTGCATCGGCAGGAACTCGGTCGGCCCGGACACGCCGTCCAGCACCCACTGCGCATTGCGCAGGCTGGCCACGTCGTCCTCGGTGGCATGCGCCACCAGGCAGGGCGCGGTGACCTGGGGCAGGTGCCGGCGCACCCGCGCCGCCAGCGCGCGCAGCTCGGCCAGCGAATGCCAGGGGTTGCCCGGCAGCCCGGCCACGCTGCTGTCCGCGCCCTGCATCGCCGCGCTGATCTGTGCGCGCAGGCGCTCGTCGCGCAGCCCGAACGGCGGCTCCTCCATGAACATGCGGTCGCGGCCGATGCCGGTGGCCTTGAACAGCGGCAGCAGGAAGGACAGATGACGCGTCCACGGAATGTTCCAGCCGTCGTAGACGAAGGTCGCGCCGTACACGCCGACGCCCGACACCAGCTCGGGGCGCTGGGCGGCCAGCTCCAGCGACAGCAGCGCGCCCATCGACAGGCCGGCCACGAAGATCCGGTCCACCTTCGTCGCCATGGCGTCCGCGGCCTGCTCGACGCTGGCATACCAGTCGCGCCAGCCGGTGGCCATCAGGTCGTCCAGGTCGCCGCAGTGGCCGGCCAGCTGCACGCCGTGCACGGTGAAGCCGGCGCGGTGCAGGCCGGTGCCGACCCGGCGCATCTCGGCCGGCGTGCCGGTCAGGCCATGGATCAGCAGCACGCCGTTGCGGCCACCTTCGAAGAAGAATTCGCTTGAACGGATCACGTGCCACCTCACTGAAGAGGCCGGCAGGGTGTCACGCGAGGTTTTCCGCTGGCTTTCGTCCGCGCCGGGGCGGCGGCGGGATTTACGCCAGGTTGTGCTTGCCCGGATCGGCCGCCGTCTCCGGTCGCGCCGCTGCGGGGAAGCGCACCTCCACCCGCAGCCCGCCCTGCGCGCCGCGCAGGAACGCCACCTCGGCCTGGTGGTGGCTGGCGATGCCCTGCACGATCGCCAGCCCCAGGCCTGTGCCCTCGCCGCCGGTGCCGGGCACGCGGAAGAAGCGCTCGCCCAGCCGCGCGCGCAGCGCGTCGGGCACGCCCGGGCCATCGTCTTCCACGCTGAGGATCACCCGCGCCTGCCCGGCCGAGAGGCCGACGGTGATGCTGCGGCCCTTGCCGGCATAGCGCAGGGCGTTGTCGATCAGGTTGTCGAGCAGTTCCTGCACCCCGCGCGCTTCGCCGACGATCGCGGGCACGGGCGCGTGCGGGGGCTGATAGCCCAGGTCCAGCCCGGCATCGAGCGCCTCGGGGACGCGGGCGGCCACCGCGCGCGGCACCAGCCGGTCCAGAGCCAGCGGCTCATGCATCTCCTCGCGCGGATGCGGCGCCTGCGCGCGGCTCAGCGCCAGCAGCTGGTTGGAGGCCCGGGCCGCACGCGCGGTCTGCGCCAGGATGTGGGCCAGCGACTGTTGCAGCTGGGCCGGATCCTGCGCCGTCATCGCCCGTTCGGCATGCAGCTGCAGGCCCGCCAGTGGCGTGCGCAGCTGGTGGGCGGCGTCGGTGATGAAGCGTTCCTGCAGGGAGATCGCGCCGCGCACGCGCACGAACAGCGCGTCCAGCGCGCGGGTCAGCGGCAGGATCTCGCGCGGCACGTCGGGCTCGGTCACCGGCGCCAGGGCCTGCTCGCGTTCGGCCAGGCGCCGGGTCAGCGGCGCCAGCAGGCCAAGCCCGCGGTCCACGCCGACCCAGACCAGCACCAGCACCACGGCGATCAGGCCGGCCTGCAGCGGCAGGGTCATCAGCAGCACGTCGCGGGCGCTGCGGTGGCGCTCGCGCAGGGTCTCGGCGACCGTCACCCCCAGCGTGTCGCCGGCCTCGTACGGCGAGGCCAGGCCGACGGTCGCCATGCGCAGATGGTGCTCGTCGTGGAAGCCCTTGTAGAGCACCGGCTTGGTCCCCGGCACCGGCATCCGCGTGTTGCCCAGGCCGCTGTCGCCGTAAAGCAGGCCGTGGCGCCGGCTGATCACGGCGAAGTAGTTGGGCCCGTTCGGGTCGTAGCGCAGCAGGAACTGCGCCTGCTGGGACAGTGCGTGCGACTGCGGCTCGCGCCGCAGCAGCTCGGCCAGGGTGACCGCGTCGTCGGCCAGGCTGCTGTCGTGCGCGCGGTTGGCGTAATGCAGTGCCACGCGATAGGTCAGCCCGGCATCGAGCGCTAGCAGCACCAGCATGGGCACCGCCAGCCACAGCACCAGCCGCCGGCGCAGGCTGGGGTGCGGGCTAGGGCCGGCCATCGGTCCCCCTGCAGGCCCTAGGCGTCATCGCCTGTGTCCTGTTGCTCCTGCAGCAGGTAGCCCAGACCGCGGATGGTGCGCACGCCCACGCCGCTGCCCTGCAGCTTGCGGCGCAGGCGATACATGGCGATGTCCAGGCCGTTGTCGCTGATGTCGGCATCCCAGCCGCACAGGACTTCGACCAGCTGGGCGCGGCTGGCGACCCGGCCGGTGCGCGTGGCCAGTGCGCCGAGCAGGCCGAACTCGCGGGCGGTCAGCTCCAGCGGGTCTTCGCCGATCCAGGCGCGGTGGCCGGCCAGGTCCAGGCGCAGCTGGCCCAGGCGCAGTTCGGGCGCGCCCTGGCTGACCATGCGCCGCAGCAGCGAGCGCACCCGTGCCTCGAACTCCTTCAGGGCGAAGGGTTTGACCAGGTAGTCGTCGGCGCCCAGGTCCAGCACCTGCACGCGATCCTCCAGCCCTTCGCGTGCGGTGATCACCAGCACCGCGGTGGTCGCCGCGCGGGCGCGCAGGCGCTGCAGCACCTGCACGCCATCCATGGGCCCCAGCAGGCCCAGGTCCAGCACCAGCAGCTGGTACTCGGTGTCGCGCAGCGCCAGATCGGCACGGGAACCATCGGCCAGATGATCCACCGCATGCCCCTGCTGGCGCATGGCCGAGACCACGGCCTCGGCGATGGCCGCATCGTCCTCGACGATCAGGACGCGCATGGCGGACGGGACAGCAGACGAGAAGGGAACGGCAGCATGCGCACCACACCACGAAGCGGCTCAACCGGCAGGCGCGAAGTGTCGCCGAAAACCTGTCGCGCCGGTCAGGTCTTTGGGCTTGCGGGCAGGAAGGCGTTTCGACTCCGTAAGGGCAGCGCGTCAGGTCACAGGGCTTTGGCTTGAGCCCCCTCCCTTGCGCGCAGCGCAGGGGAGGGATGGGGAGGGGTCGGGGCTTTACCGGGCAAGCCGCCGAAGCAAGAGCACCCCACCCCCTCAGTCGCTAGTTAGCGACTTCGAGCTCCCCTTCGCCTGCGGCGAAAGGGAGGGGGCAAAGCGCTCGCTGGATGCCTTCGTGCCGTAAGAGGTCCTGATCCATTCGCCGCAGAGCGTCGGCCCGGGCAGGCGAGCGGCGAGCGGGCCAGGGATGGTCCGCGGCGGCGAGTCCGCCGTCGAGGGCTGACCGAGCAGAGGCGCCGCGCCCGAGCGGGTCGAGGCGGGTTGGCGAAGCAGGCTTTTCGGGCAGGCGCGCGTGGCGACGGCGGGTTGGTGCGACCGCACGCCGGCGATCGGGCATAAAAAAGCCCCGCGGAGCAGGGGGGGCTCGGCGGGGCCAGGGTACGGGAGCCTGGGGAGGGGCTCTTCGTACCAGAGATCGGCCCCAGGGGATGGGGGGCGATCCGCGACAGACCTTGCATCTGTCGAGGGCTATGAAAGCACTCCCAACATGGATAGATCGTGAAGGATCCAGTTAAAAACCCGTTGAATTTAGGGGATATTCAGATCATAAACTGGTCAGTTCTGAAATTAATTTCTCGTTATCTCGAAAATCACGATGTAACTGGCTGTTTCGCCAGCATCGCGTAGGCCGCAACGCCGTGCTGGAGGCCCGAACTGCGGGTTTTATTGCACCGCCTGACACAAAGACGCTATACGCGCCAACGTCCACTTCGCAACACACCCGCACAGCCAATCAGTGCGCCTCGTCCCAGTTGTCGCCGACGCCACAATCGACTTCCAGCGGCACGGCCAAGCTCGCCGCGCCCGCCATCAGGCTGCGCGCCTGCGCGGCGAGGGTCTCGACGAAGTCGGCCTCGGCCTCGAACACCAGTTCGTCGTGCACCTGCAGGATCATCATGGCGCGCTCGCGATGGTCGGCGAGCCACGCGTCCACCCTGACCATCGCGCGCTTGATGATGTCCGCCGCGGTGCCCTGCATCGGCGCGTTGATCGCCGCGCGCTCGGCGCCGGCGCGCTGGCCCTGGCTGCCGGCGTTGATGTAGTCCAGATACAGGCGGCGGCCGAACACGGTCTCGACATAGCCCTGCTCGCGCGCCTGCTGGCGGGTGGCCTCCATGTAGTCGCGCACGCCCGGATAGCGGCTGAAGTACAGGGCGATGTAGTCCTGCGCCTCGCCGCGGCCGATGCCCAGCTGGCGCGCCAGGCCGAAGGCGCTCATGCCGTACATCAGGCCGAAGTTGATCGCCTTGGCGGCGCGGCGCTCGTTGGACGTGACCTGATCGATGCTGCGGCCGAAGACCTCGGCCGCGGTGGCGCGGTGCACGTCGGCGCCGGATTCGAACGCGCCGACCAGACCGGGATCGCCGGACAGGTGGGCCATGATCCGCAGCTCGATCTGCGAATAGTCGCAGGCCACCAGCTTGCGCCCGGGCGGGGCGACGAAGGCGCGGCGGATGCGGCGGCCGTCCTCGGTGCGGATCGGGATGTTCTGCAGGTTCGGGTCGGACGAGGACAGGCGCCCGGTCGCCGCGCCGGCCTGGTGGTAGCTGGTGTGCACGCGGCCGGTCTGCGGATGGATCATCTCCGGCAGCTTGTCGGTGTAGGTGCTGCGCAGCTTGGCCAGGCCGCGGTACTCCAGGATCACGCGCGGCAGCTCGTGCGCCTCGGCGATGGCCTCCAACGCCTCCTCGTTGGTCGAGGGCTGGCCCTTGGGCGTCTTGACCACCGCCGGCAGGCCCAGCTCGTCGAACAGCAGCGCCTGCAGCTGCTTGGGCGAATCCAGGTTGAAGCTGCGCCCGGCCAGTTCGGTCGCCTTCTGCTGGGCGGCGAGCATGCGCTTGGACAGGTCGGCGCTCTGGCGGCGCAGCTCGTCGGCATCCACGCGCACGCCGTTGGCCTCGATCCGCGCCAGCACCGGCACCAGCGGGATCTCGATGTGGCGATAGACCGAATCCAGCGCCGGCTCGGCGGCCAGCTTGGGCGACAGCACCTGGTGCAGGCGCAGGGTGATGTCGGCGTCCTCGGCCGCGTAGCGGGTGGCGTCCTCCAGGGACACCTGCGAGAACGGGATCTGCTTGGCGCCCTTGCCGCACACGTCCTCGTACTTGACCGTGTCGTAGCCCAGGTAGCGCTTGGCCAGGCTGTCCATGTCGTGGCGGGCGCTGCCGGAGTTGAGCACGAAGCTCTCCAGCAGGGTGTCCTGGGTGTAGCCGGCCACTTCCACGCCGTGGCGGCGCATGACGTGCAGGTCGTACTTGCCGTGCTGGCCGATCTTCTCCACGTCCGCATCGGTCAGCAGCGGGCGCAGCGCCTCCAGCGCATCCTGGCGCGGCAGCTGCGCCGGCGCACCCGGATAGTCGTGGCCCAGCGGCAGGTAGGCGGCCTTGCCCACTTCGGCGGCGAAGCTCAGGCCGATCAGGTTGGCCTGCATCGGGTCCAGGCTGTCGGTCTCGGTGTCGAAGGCGAAGCGGCCGGCGGCCTTGAGGGTGTCGATCCAGGCATCGAGCTGTTCGGTGGTCAGCAGCGTCTCGTATTCGCCCGCGGCCGAGAGCGCCGGATCGAGATCGGGCGCGGCAGCCGGCGCGGGCGCGGCGCTGAAACCCGTGCCGCGCGCCTTCCCAGGTTCTTTTTCCGCGATCGGCACCGACACGCTGCCACCGTCCAGGTCCTTCAGTGCCTGGTTGAAGCCATAGCGCGCGTAGAGCTCGCGCAGTTCGTCCACGTGCTGCTCGCGCAGGGCCAGGTCCTGGGCGGCCACTTCCAGCGGCACGTCGGTGCGTATGGTCACCAGCGCGCGGTTGAGCGGCAGGCGCTCGAGCGCCGCGCGCAGGTTGTCGCCGATCTTGCCCTTGATGCTGCCGGCGTTGGCGATGACGTTGTCCAGCGTGCCGTACTCGGCCAGCCACTTGGCGGCGGTCTTGGGGCCGCACTTCTCCACGCCGGGCACGTTGTCCACCGTATCGCCCATCAGCGAGAGCAGGTCGACGATCTGATCGGCGCGCACGCCGAACTTGTCCATCACCGCCGCGTCCGAATCCATCCGGCTGCCGCTCATGGTGTTGACCAGTTCCACGCCCGGGCGCACCAGCTGGGCGAAGTCCTTGTCGCCGGTGGAGATGGTCACCTGCAGCCCGTCGCGGCAGCCTTGCACCGCGAGGGTGCCGATCACATCGTCGGCCTCCACCCCTTCCACGCGCAGGATGTCGATGCCCAGCGCGTGGACGATCTTCATCATCGGCTCGACCTGCGCCCGCAGGTCGTCGGGCATCGCCGCTCGGTTGGCCTTGTACTCGGGATACAGGTCGTCGCGGAAGGTCTTGCCGGGCGCGTCGACCACGAAGGCGACGTACTCGGGCCGCTCCTTCAGCGTGGCGCGCAGCATGTTGACCACGCCGAACAGCGCGCCGGTCGGTTCGCCGGCCGCGTTGCTCAGCGGCGGCAGCGCGTGGAAGGCGCGGTAGAGGTAGCTGGAGCCGTCGATCAGTACGAGTCTTGTCATGCGCAGATTCTACGCCGCGCCTCCACGTCACCGGCCGTCACCCGGCAGCACGCGCGCAGGCGGATAATCGGTATGGTTCCCACCTGCGAGATGCCGCCATGAAGCGCCTGATGCCCGTCCTGACCTGCCTGCTACTGAGCGGCGGGATCCTGCTCACCGGCTGCGCCAGCGGCGGCGGCGCGCGCCACGGCGGCCAGGACCTGACCGAGATGGACCTGCCCGACGCCGATGTGGCCGTGCGCACCGAGGACAACGGCGACGTCATCCAGGAGTACCGCGTGGCCGGCGCCCTGCGCATGGTCAAGATCACCCCGAGCCGCGGCCCGGCCTACTACCTCTACGACGACAACGGCGACGGCAGGCTGGACCGCTCCAGCGATCCCAACCGCGGCGACATCTCGCCGGTGTACTGGAAGCTCTACGGCTGGTGAAGTAGCGGCGTGGCGCCGCCGGGTGCGGCTGGCACCGAGCCCCTCTCCCACATCGTCGTTCCCGCGAAAGCGGGAACCCATGGACGTTCGGCTTCTCGCTTGAAAGGCACGGGGTTCCCGCATGCGCGGGAACGACGGACTGTCGGCCGTCCTAGCGCGTCTCCGCAGCCTCTTCGACCGAGGCCGCCTTGCGCCTGGCACCACGCTCCATCCACGCCCTGCGCAACCCGCGCGTGATCGGACGTTCCAGCCAGCGATAGCTGGCCAACCCGACCAGCGCGCTCACCCCCAGCGCGGTGAGCAGATAGCCCGCCAGCTGCAGCGGCCCATGCATCGGAATGCGCGCCCACAGCGCCTGCACCAGCAGCAGCGCCAGCACGGTATGGGTGAGGTAGATCGAGTAGCTGGCATCGCCCAGCCGCTCCAGCAGCGGGTGGCGCGGCGCGCGCGTGCCCAGCCCGATCGCACCGGCCACGACCGCGACGCCGCACACGATCCGACCCGCCAGTGCCAGCCCGTCCTCCGGCAGCGCCGGCAAGAGCAGCAGCCCCGCCAGCCCGGCCGGCAGCAGCCAGCCCGGTAGACGATCGGCATGGCCGCGGCGGTAGAGCACGCCCAGCCAGAGTCCGCACAGGAATTCGAGCAGCAGCGGACTGGTGTAGGTGCGTGCCAGCGGGCCTTGGGGCTCGCCCAGCGCGCCTGCCGCGACCAGCGCCAGGATCAGCACGGTCGGCGCTGCCACCACGCGCCTGAGCACGATGCCGACGCAGAACAGCGCGTAGAAGAACATCTCGTAGTTGAGCGTCCAGCCCACGGCCAGCAGCGGATACAGCTCGCCGTGCTTGTCCGGGCTCGGGTGCGGGATGAAGAACAGCGACTGCAGCAGGTGCCACAGTTCGCTGGCGTCCAGGCGCGCCTGGTGGCGCAGCAGCTCGATCGCCAGCAGCGCCAGGGTCGCGATCCAGTACAGGGGCACCACCCGGATCACCCGCTTGCCGATGAACTCGCGCCAGCGCTCGTCGCGCGCGGCGACGTACATGATCAGGCCGCTGATCACGAAGAAGATGTCCACGCCGGAGGCGAACGCCTCGTAGTGCGCCAGCGGATTCCAGAGCCAGGGAATCGGGTTGCGCGCGTGGTGCAGGACGACCATCAGCGCGGCCACGGCCCGCAGCGACTGGATGGCGGCCAGGCGGTCCTTGTCCGATCCCATGCGGCTTCATTCGGGCGGCGCCCGCGTGGGGCAGGAGCGCCGGATCCTGACACGATGGTCATGAAGCGAGGCCGTGTGCGATCGCGGATCGTGACAGGGGCCGCAGTTGAGCTGGCTCAGGTTGATCCGGGAATCGGCCCGTTGGCGAGGGGCGATGCAAAAGCAAAGGCGACCCCACCCCAGCCCTCCCCTTCGCCTTGGGCGAAAGGGAGGGGGCAAGACCGTGGCCAGCTGACTGTCCTGTCAGGCGCCTTGCCCGCGTTGTCTGGGGGAAAGGACGCCTCAGGCGCCCGGATTCGACCGTCTGATCGACAGGATGTGCGTTCATGTTCGTTGATGCCAAGGCGCTGCCCCGCGGCGCAACCGTTCGCTCCCACGTCTGCATCGTCGGTGCCGGCCCCGCCGGCATCGCCGTGGCCACCGCCCTGCGCCACTGCGGCCTCAAGGTCACCCTGCTGGAAAGCGGCGGCCTGGACGAAGACCACGCCGCCCGCGGCCAGCCGGCCAGCACCTCGGTGTTCGACGGCCACCAGGGCATCTGGACCACGCGCCGGTTCGGCGGCAACGCCAACCGCTGGCTGGTCGACGCGGGCACCGGTGCCAACCACCTGCGTCTGACCACGCTCAGCGCGGTCGATTTCGAGGCGCGGCCGTGGCTGCCCGACAGCGCCTGGCCGCTGTCCATCGCCGAGCTGGCGCCGTTCTATGCGCGCGCCCAGCAATGGTTCGAGCTGCCGCCCTGGCACTACGGCCCGGGCTACTGGGAGGGCGCCGATGCGCCGCGGCTGCCGCTGCAGGGCAGTGGCCTGCGCACCAGCATGTTCCACTTCGCCGACAAGGAAGTCGTGCTGAGCGGGCAGCGCGAGCTGATCGGCGCCTCGCGCGACATCACCTGCTACTACAACGCCACCGCCGCGCGCCTGCAGCTGGATGCGTCGAGCGGGCGCGTGCGCGCGGTGCACGCCCTGGCGCAGCCCGGTCATGCGCTGGTGTTCGAGGCCGACACCATCGTGCTGGCGCAGGGCGGCCTGGCCACGCCGCAGCTGCTGCTGGCCTCCGACGATGTGCTCGCCGACGGCATCGGCAACCAGCACGGGCTGGTCGGGCGTTATTTTATGGACCATCCGCTGGTCTTCGGCGGCACCTTCACCCCGAGCTCGCGCAAGCTGATCGACCGCATGGCGCTGTACGACCTGCGCCGCGTCGATGGCACCTCGGCCATGGGCCATCTGCAGCTGACCGATGCCACCCTGCGCGGCGAGCCCAGCGTCAACCTCAGCACGATCCTGTTCCCCCGGCGCAGCATGTCGCGCCGGCGCGAGATCGGCTTCCGCGCCTCGCAGCGCGTGCGCGAGGCGCTGCGTCGCAAGCAGCTGCCGCGCAAGCGCGACCTGGTGGCCGCGGCGCTGGGCGTCGACGGCGTGCTGCAGCAGTACAACGACCGCCTGCGTCGCCCGATCTCGCACCTGGGCGTGGGCGGCTGGTCGCGCCAGGGCGAGCCGAGCCACCGTCTGGACCACTTCGAAGTGCTGCACCAAGTCGAGCAGCCGCCGCGCTACGACAACCGCGTGCGCCTGGGCCAGGAGCGCGACGATCTGGGCAACCGCCTGATCGAGATCCAGTGGCGCTGGCACGATCAGGACATCGCCCTGGTCCACCGCAGCCAGGACATCGTGGCGCGCGAGCTGGCGCGCAGCGGCCTGGGCACCTTCCACATCCGCCGGCCGATGGAGATCAAGACCACCTCCACCACGCATTTCCTGGGCACCACGCGCATGCACGACGACCCGCGCAGCGGCGTGGTCGATCGCGAGGGCCGCGTGCACGGCGTGGAGAATCTATACGTCACCGGTTCGTCGGTGTTCCCCAGCGGCGGCTACGCCAACCCGACCCTGACCATCGTCGCGCTGTCGCTGCGGCTGGCCGAACGGATCCGCAACGAGGCCGGCGTTGCCGCGCCGCTGATCGATCTTCCCAGCGGGACGCGGCGCGCGCCGATCGGCTAGCGTGCATGGCGGGCTCTGGGCTGAGTGCAGGCCCGCCATGAAACAGTCGATCCCGCGTTGCGCGTCTCGCCGACGCGGCATTGGCGCTTGGGGCTCATCGCGTCTGATCGTCGTTCCCGCGAACGCGGGAACCCAGCGCCTTTCGCACGATCCTGAAGGTGTCAACGACACCGCGCTCCCACTTCTGCGGGAACAACAGGTTCCGATCACCACCCTTACCTCACCCCGCGACACGCTCTAAAGTCCGTGGCTTTCCCATGAACCAAGGAGGCCGCGATGCGTATCGCGGTGATGGGGGCCGGCGCAGTCGGCTGCTACTACGGCGCCATGCTGGCGCGCGCCGGCCACGCGGTGACCCTGATCGGCCGGGCGCCGCTGGTCGAAGCGGTGCAGGCCCATGGCCTGCGGCTGGAGTCGGCCGCGTTCGATGGCGTGGTCGCGCTGCAGGCCAGCACCGACGCCGCCGCGGCGGCCGAGGCCGAGCTGGTGCTGTGCTGCGTGAAGTCCGGCGACACCGAGACGGCCGGCGCCGCGCTCGCGCCCTGGCTCGCGCCGCAGGCCCAGGTGCTCAGCCTGCAGAACGGCGTGGACAATGCCGCACGCCTGGCGCAGGCGCTGCAGCATCCCGTCATCCCCACCGTGGTCTACGTCGGCACCGAGATGGCCGGCCCGGCGCATGTGCGCCACCACGGCCGCGGCGAGCTGGTAATCGGCGCAGGGGCGAGCAGCGCCGCGCTGGCCGCGATGCTGACTGAGGCCGGCATCCCGAGCGAAGTCTCGGACCACGTGGCCGAGGCGCTCTGGGCCAAGCTGGTGATCAACTGCTGCTACAACGCGCTGTCGGCCATCTCCCAGCAGCCCTACGGCCTGCTGGTGCAGGTGCCGGGGATCAAGGACACCATGCGCGCGGTCTTCGACGAATGCACGGCGGTGGCCGCGGCCGCGTCCATCACGCTGCCCGATGACCTGTGGGACGCCACGTACGGCCTGGCGCGCAACATGGCCGGCCAGCGCTCCTCCACCGCGCAGGACCTGGCGCGCGGCCGGCCCAGCGAGATCGACCATCTCAACGGCGCCGTCGTGCGGCTGGGCCGGGAACATGGCATCGCCACGCCGGTCAACCACACGCTGTGGAGTCTGGTGAAGCTGCTCGAGGCCGCGCCGCGCTAGCGGCGTCGGTCAGGGTGCGCGGCGATACACCGCCGCGTTGATGCACGAGAGCACGCTGATGATGAACCAGCCGAAGGGCAGCAGCGACAGCGTGATCAGCCAGGTGATGACGAAGGCCACGCAGCCGGTCAGGAACCACAGCACCGCCGAGATCAGCCGCCCCTGGAACAGCTGGCCCAGTCCCGGGATGAAGAAACTGCAGATGGCGGCGATGACGTTGCCTGCCGAACCCTGTCCTGCGCTCATGGGGATGTCCTGGAGTCCGATGCGGATCGATCGACCGCGATGCTCACCGCGCACGGCCGCCGCGCCCAGTGACGAAGGTCATGCGCCTGGAGCACGGGATCGGGGCGGCCCAGGGAACCCGTCGTTCCCGCGAACGCGGGAACCCAGCGCCTTCGATTTCCGCACGAATCCGCGCAGCGCGTCGCTTCTGCAGGCCCGCGAGCGGCGCCTAGTCCGCCACCGCGATCCGCATCCCATGCGGCGCCAGCATCGCATTCAAGCGCGCGGTCAGGTCCAGCTCCGGCGGCGCGCATGCCTCGATCTCGTCCAGCCGGAGCATGAACGCGTTCCAGAAATCGCCCGGCGCCGGGTGCGCGGCCACCAGCGCAGGCAGGGCCTGTTCCAGCGCCTGGAGCATGGCTTCGAGCTGCGGCGACGTGTCGGGCGGAAGCGCGGTCATGGCGAGCTTGCGCAGGCGCGTGGTGCGACTGCGCGGCGATGGCGAAGGGAGTCCGACGCATCTTAAGGCGCTCGTTGACGCGGCCAAGCGCATCTAAAGCCAGCCTGTCCGCTTTCGCTGACCGATGCGCGCCCGGCGCTCAGCGGCGCATGCACCGCTGCCAGCGCGCGTTGACCCGGTCGGCGAACCAGGCGGTGGTCAGCTGGCGGGTGATCTTGGGGCTCTCCAGCCGGATGCCCGGCAGCACCGCGCGCGGCAGCGGCCGGCCGGCCGCCGCGTCGCCCAGGGCGAACACGCGTGCATACAGCGCGCTGTCCTCGAACGCCAGCGTGTCACCCTGCTGCAGCGCGCGGCGGATCTGGCCCTCGTCCATGTCCAGGCGTGCGCCCAGGGCGCGCACCGCGCGCTCGGTGGCGCCCGGATCGTCCATGCCCGCGCCGGGCCGCAGCAGGTCGCCGTCCAGGGCCAGCTTGATGCCCGAGGCGCGACTGACCGCGGCCTGGAAGGCGGCGTTGCGGCTGGCGTACCAGCCGGCGTTGAAATCGGCGAAGCGGTACAGCAGCGCGTCGTAATGCGCCGGATAGCCCAGCAGATGGGCGGTGCCGAAATACAGCCCACCGCGCCGGGTGAACACCTCGTGGCGCACGCCGGCCTGCAGCGGATACGGATAGCCGCCCGTGCGCGTCTGGGCGAAGGCGATGCTCACCTGCATCGGCCCGCCGGTGCGGACCGGGTTGAGCCCGCCGAACAGCTTGCCGCCCAGCGGCACCATGCCGACGAAGTCCTCGTAGAGCTCGCTGAGCTGGCGCTCGGTGCGCACCGCCGCCAGGCGCTGGGCGTAGCTGCGCCCATCGGGCGAGGTGATGCGCAGCGCCGCATCGACCAGCAGGCCCGGCACATGCAGCGCCGCCGCGCGGCGGTCGATCTCGCCGCGCGCGATCGCCGGCAGGCCGGGCACCGGCGGATCGGCCTGATAGGTGGACTCCTGCTCGGTCACCGCCAGCACCGCGCACACGTGTTCGGGGCTGGGGTCGATGCCCTGCGCGGTCAGGGCTACGTAGACGTCGTCGGCCCAGCCTTGCGCGTCGGGCAGCGTGGCCGGCAGCTTGCGCACGATCTCGGCCCGCACCGCATCGGGGTTGCGCTGCGGCGCCTTGGGCTGGGTCGCGCAGCCGGCCAGCAGCAGGCAGAGCAGCCCTGAGGCGGTGCGGAGCGTGTCGAGGCGGCGCGGCGGCATGGCGCGCATGGTGCCATGCGCGCGTCCCGGTGCGCGTCACGGGCATCGAGATGAGGGCGAAGCGCATACAGGGCGCGCATGCGCAGCGTCACTCCTGCGCGCACACCTTGCACCCGGCGGCTCCGAACCTCGAGACGTCCGCGCACTCTCCATCGTCGTTCCCGCGAAGGCGGGAACCCAGCGGCTTTCGCACACCGCCTCGATGCCATCGGGTTCCCGACCTGGCGGAAGCGACGCCATCCGTCGTCCGCTCCCGCCTCGAAGCCCCCGACAGCCCCTACCCCCGGATCCGCCAGGCGATATGCGACAGCACGCGCTCGGCCGGCACATTGGGCACCAGCCACACCGCCAGGCCGGCGACCATCGCCGTGCCCACGACCCAAGGCGCCGCATGCGGCGGCAAGGCCAGCTGGGCGCGCCAGCGCCACAGCATCCAGCCCGAAGCGGCCAGGCCCAGCCCCAGGCCGACCACGATTTCCACCGGCGTGTGGCGGAAGCTGAGCACCCGCGCCACCGCCACGGCCACCGCCAGCGCCACGCCGATCAGGGTGGACAGCAGGCGCGTCGTCGGCGCGGCATGCGCGGCCAGCAGATAGCCCAGCACCGGATACAGCATCGCCGCCAGCGCGCTGTGGCCGCTGATGGTGAAGAAACCGACGCTGCGCCAGTCCACGCCGAAGGCCTTGTAGGCCAGCTTGGACGCCACGATCGCGCCGCCCAGCGCCACCAGCGTGGCGGCCCATGCCACGGCCAGGCGCGGATTGCGCCCCCACCACAGCCCGCCCAGGACCAGCATGACCGGGACCAGCAGCCGGCTGTCGCCCATCCAGTTCAAGGCAGTGCTGAGCGGCGATGGCGTCATGCGGAGGTCCGGCGGAGAGGCGACACCCCACACTACGGCAACCGCACCGAACCCAGGCCGCGTCCCGAGCGGGCCGTAATTGCCGTGTGGTGGGAGGTGCACGCCCCGCGCGCACGGCATCGAATCAATCTGGAGTGGCGGTATGGAACGCGTGGACAGCGTGGTGATCGGCGCCGGCGTGGTCGGCCTGGCGGTGGCGCGGGCGCTGGCGCTGGCCGGGCGCGAGGTGCTGGTGCTGGAGGCCGAGTCGGCGATCGGCACGGGCACCAGTGCGCGCAACAGCGAGGTCATCCATGCCGGCCTGTACTACCCGCACGGTTCGCTCAAGGCGCGGCTGTGCGTGCAGGGCCGCCAGCAGCTGTACGCCTTCTGCCAGCGCACCGGGGTGGCGCATCGCCGCTGCGGCAAGCTGATCGTCGCGGTGGACGACGCCCAGCGCGAAGGGCTGGCGCAGATCCGCCAGCATGCCCTGGCCAATGGCGTGAGCGACCTGCGCGAGCTCGAGGCGGACCAGGTGCGCGCGCTGGAGCCGGACCTGCACGCCGTGGCCGCGCTGCTCTCGCCCAGCACCGGCATCATCGACAGCCACGGCCTGATGCTGGCCCTGCAGGGCGAGGCCGAGGCGCAGGGCGCGCTGCTGGCCCTGCGCGCGCCGGTGAGCGCCATCGCCTGCGACGACCAGGGCTTTGCGATCGAGGTCGGCGGCGACAGCCCGATGCGGCTGCACGCCGACCTGCTGGTGAACAGCGCCGGCCACGGTGCGCCGGTGCTGGCCGCCGCCATGCGCGGGCTGGCCCCGGCGCATGTGCCGCAGGCGTGGTTCGCCAAGGGCAGCTATTTCAGCCTGGCCGGGCGCACGCCGTTCACGCATCTGGTCTATCCGTTGCCCGAGCCCGGCGGCCTGGGCACGCACCTGACCCTGGACCTGGCCGGGCGCGCGCGCTTCGGCCCGGACGTGGAATGGGTGGACACGCTCGACTACACGCTGGACCCGCGCCGCGGCGAGCGCTTCTACGCCGCGATCCGCCGCTACTGGCCCGGCCTGGCCGACGGCGCGCTGCAGCCGGCCTATACCGGCATCCGGCCCAAGATCAGCGGCCCGGGCCAGGCCAATGCGGACTTCCGCATCGACGGACCCGCGCACCACGGCATCGCCGGGCTGGTAAACCTGTTCGGCATCGAATCGCCGGGCCTGACCTCCGCGCTGGCCATCGCCGACCACGTCTGCGCGCTGCTGGAACTGACCGAGCCGCTCGCCGCCTGAGCGCCCGGCCCCTTCACGCGCCGATGCGGGACACTGCGCTCTCTCTCCGAGCAAGCCGAGCCACCCCATGCCGATCGAACTGAAGCTGCTGGCCTGGTCCATCCTGCTGGGCCTGGCCTATGTGCTGCTGGCCGCCGCCCTGGTCACCGCCAAACGCGGCGTGGCCTGGAACGCCGGCAACCGCGATGCCCCGGTCGAACCGCTGCGCGGCCCGCCCGCGCGGGCGCAGCGGGCCAGCGCCAACTTCCTGGAGACCTTCCCGTTCTTCGCCGCCGGGGTGCTGGCCGTGGTCGCCCTGGGCCGCACCAGCCCGCACACGGCGCTGGCCGCGCAGCTGTACTTCTGGGCGCGGCTGGCCTATCTGCCGGTGTACGTGATCGGCATCCCCTACCTGCGCTCGATCATCTGGGTGGTGTCGCTGTGGGCGATCCTGCAGATGGTGTGGGCGCTGCTGTAGGCGCGCGCTTCAGGTGACGGGGAAGGCGCGCAGCACCGCGGCCGCCTCGCCTGCGCCATCCAAGTCGTCGGCCAGCGCGCGGCAGTGCGCGGCCAGCGCGGTGTAGATCCCGGCCTCGGGCCGTTCCGGGCCGATGAAGGCGGCGATCTCCTCCATCTCCGGCGCCCAGCGCCGCGCCTTGGGCAGCAGGTCCGGCAGCGCATGGTCCAGCTGCGCCAGCAGCGCGGGATGGGTCTGCCCCAGCGCCGCGCGCAGGGCCTCGCCCGCATCGTGGCGCTGCGCCGCCAGGGCCATGGCGGCGCCCAGCAGCGCCACGCCCTTGTTGATCCCGGCGTAGGCCATCTTCAGCGCGCTGGCCGCGCCGACGCCGCCGTGCAGCGTGCGTGCCTGCAGGCCATGGGCCTGCAGCAGGGTGGCCAGCTCGGCCGCGTCGTCGGACAGGTAAATGGTCGGGCCGGGCGCCTCGCCCTTGGGCGGAAAGCCCAGGATGCAGCCGTCGACGAAGCGCGCACCCGCCGCCTCGATCACCGCCTGCATCTGCACCGCGGTGTCGGGGTTGATCGCGTTGAGGTCGACGAATACCGGTGGCCGCGCCACGCCTAGGCACCAGCCCGCGAACTCCCGCGCCAGGGTCATCGCCTGCGCCGGCGGCACCACCGACAGGAACCAGGGCGCCTGCATCAGCTCGCCGGTGGCCACCACGCGCAGGCCGGCGGCTTCGGCACGCGCCCGGCTGGACGCGCTGCGGCCCTCCAGCGCGGTGAGCACCGGCACGCCGTGTGCCACCAGGCGCGCGCCAAGCGCCGCACCCATGGCGCCGGGCGCCACCAAGGCCAGGGGATCGGTCATCGCACGCGCTCGCTCACCGGAAGATGCCGCACATCGTGCGCCTGGCCGTCGGCCTCGCCCAGCGATGCCGAGCCGGAACGTCCCGCCAGGAGGAACGTCCGGCTGCCGCGATTCCGCTGCGAACCGTGAGCCCGTCTTGGCCCTCGGTTGGACACGCCGCAACGCGCCTCATCCAGGCTTGCCATGGAGCGCCGCGTTCCCCAGCGCGGCTCCCCATGGGGCAGTGCTCGCGATGCCGCTACGCCTGCAGCTGCAGCGCGTCGCTGGGGACGATGCGCGCCACGCGCGGCAGCACGTGTTCGAGCGTCATACGGTGCAGCTCCTCCGAGACGCTGGCGCACAGATCCGGCGCGACGACCACGGCGAAGCCCAGCTCCCAGGCATGGCGCGCGGTGGACTCGACACCGAAGTTGGTGGCGATGCCGCCCAGCACGATGGTGTCGATGCCGCGGCGGCGCAGCTGCTGCTCCAGGCTGGTCCCGGTGAAGGCGCCCCACTGACGCTTGGTCACGCGCAGGTCGCCGGGCTGGACCAGGCCGTCGTGCAGCTGCGACCAGTCGGCCGGCAGCGGGCCGCCACCGAGCGGCCGGTCGACCGGCTGGCGCGGCGCATCGACCATGTCCGCGCCGAAATCGACATTGAGCAGCACGACCTGCGCGCCGGCCTGGCGGAAGCGGGCCGCGGCGGCGCGGCCGCGGGCCGCGACTTCCTCACCACTGATGGGCTGCAGCGGCATGGCGGTGATGCCGTGCTGCAGATCGATCAACACAAGCGCCGTACGGCGCGGGGACAGCGTCAACATGGGGATCTCCAGGGGACAGGAAACACAACACGAAGTGGGTGGGCTAAAATGCGAGGATCGACTCGCATATGAGAATTGTGAGGATGCCCTCGCAAAAGTCAACCCAGGCCATCGCCCCCAAGCGCCAGCGCGGCCGCGATCGCGTGGCGGCGATCCTGGAAGCGGCCACCCAGCTGTTCATCGACCAGGGCGCGGCGGTCACCATGACTGAGATCGCGGCCCGTTCGGGCACGGCAATCGGCTCTCTGTACCGGTTCTTCCCCACCCGCGATGCGCTGGTGGCCACGCTGCTGGAGCGCTACACCGAGGACCTGCACCGGGCGCTGACCGAACTCGAGGCACGCGCCGCCACGCTGGCGCCCGACGCGCTGGCCGATGCGCTGCTCGGCCTGGCCCTGGACCGCAAGGCCGAACGCACGGCCGCGCTGGTCCTGGTGGAGATCACCGGCGACGAGGCCTTGCGCGCACGGCTGCGCGAGGACATGCGCCAGGGCGTGGCCGACATCCTGCGCCAGGCCGGCACCGTACCTGCGGCGCAGGCTTCGGCCGCGGCCGAGGCGGTCGTCCTGCTGATCAAGGCGGCCGGAAGCCTGGCCCTGCAGCCCGGCAGCCAGTCCGCGCTGGACGAACTGCGCCAGGTGTTGCGCCACTACCTGGAGCAGCGCAACCGGCCCCGCTGATCCGCTCGCCGCGTCGTGCCCGGTTTTGCCATCTACAGACAACCGGACAACAACTTTTTAATCCCGTTCCCGGTCATGATGCGCGCTTGCTCGCGGCATCGCGCCGTGGAGGGAAGTGATGAAGTTACGAGTCGCCGCGTCCGCCCTGGTGCTGCTGTGCGCCGCCTGCAAACCGGCTGCCACGCCCGAACCGACCGCACCCCCGCCGGTGTCCGAGCCGGCGCCCGCCGAGTGCAAGGCCAACGCCGATTGCGAGCAGGGCGAGATCTGCAGCAACGGCAACTGCACCGCCTCCAGTGCCGGCGCCAACCCGATCGCGCCCGGCGCGCCGGGCGCTTCGGCCCCGACCCTGCCGCCGCAGGACAACGTGCCCCAGCCCGTGCCATCGCAGGCGGGGCCGCCGGCGATGGCCTCGGTCGGCGACCTGGTGCCCGGCGTGCCGACCTGCAAGGCCGGCGATGGCCGCACGCCGATCCCGGTGTGGAAGCCCTCGGTCACGCCGGACAACGTCGTCGGTAGTGCGCCGCCGCAGGAAGACCATCAGGTGGTCGTGCTCGACCTGGAGTCGCTGCACGAGCCCAAGTGCAACGACAAGGACAGCAACCTGTTCACCGTGGCCTCGAGCGGCGCGCCGGAGGAGGCGCTGCGGATTGGCGTACGCGGCAACACGCAGGAGATCGACGGCGTCTGCCACCTGACCGGCCTCTACCGCACCGAGCTGCTGCCGGCCAAGCAGGGCAAGCGCGGCAAGACCGAGCCGGCCAGGATCGAATTCACCGCCGAGGACGCCTCGGGCATCGCCTCGTCCAACCGGTATTGCGTGCAGGCGGCGCCTTGACGGGTGGCGATGCCGGGTCTGGCGTTCGCCGAGGTATCGACGGCCCGCGGGTTGCACGTCCTCAGGCGCAGCTTTTGTCCTTGAGGGAAGGACTTAAGCTGGGGGGAAACCCAAAGATTTGTCGTTCCCGCGAACGCGGGGACCCATGGACGTTGCTCGACCTGCACGGAGGTCCCTGGATCCCCGCGTTCGCGGGGATGACGGTGGTTGGGTGGCCGGTGATCTGTCACGGCGCGCGCTGAGCGCACAGTGAGGCTTTCGGGAAAGCGGCGCCGCGGCTCGGCACGCCCGCGATGCCGCACACAACCCAGCGCTACACTGCGCGCCCGACGTTCCCACGACACGCTCCACCCATGCGCAATCCCCTGCAGGAACAGCTGCTCAAGGCCGGCCTGGTCAAGAAGGGCAAGGCCGACCAGATCGCCCGCGACCAGGTCAAGGCGCGGCTGGCCAAGGGCCAGGCCAAGCCGCCTGCCGATGCGGACCGGGTCGATGCGGCCCGGCTGCAGGCCGAACGCGCCGAGCGCGACCGCGCCCTGGCCGCCGAGCGCAATGCGCAGGCCAAGCGCCAGGAGCTGCAGGCGCAGATCCGCCAGATCGTGGACACGCACAAGGTCAAGCGCGGCGGCGAGGTCGAGTACCGCTTCAACGACGGCAAGGCGATCCGCACCGTGCTGGTCGACACCGCGCTGCGCGCCCAGCTGGCCAATGGCGCGCTGGTGATCGTGCGCCATGGCGAGGGCGTGGAACTGATCCCGCGCGCCGCCGCGCAGAAGGTGTGCGAACGCGATGCGTCGTTCGTGCTGCTCGACCATGGCCGCAAGGAGGGCGAGGCATCGGCCGCCGCGGCGGACAACGCCACGCCCGCCGGCGACGACTTCTACGACCAGGACCGCTTCAAGGTGCCGGACGACCTGATCTGGTGAGGCGCGCGGGTCACTGACCCGCCGGCGGCTCCCACAGCTCGACCTTGTTGCCTTCCGGATCGATGACCCAGCCGAACTTGCCCTGCTCGGAAGACTGCGTTTCGTCGGACACGTGGCAGCCCTCGCCGCGCAGCACGACCAGCAGCGCGTCGAGATCGGCGACGCGGAAGTTGACCATGAAGGACGCGGTGCCAGGCGACATGTAGGTCGTGTCGGCGGCAAACGGGCTCCACAGCGTCATGCCCGGCGCGCTGCCCTCGCCGCCCCAGTTGAAGATGGCGCCGTTCCAGTCGGCCACCTCCAGACCGAGGTGATCGCGATACCAGGCGGCCAGCGCGGCCGGATCGCGTGCCTTGAAGAAGATGCCGCCGATGCCCGTGACTCGCTTCATGGCGCTGCCTGTGTGGGTGATGGCGGATTCTTGGGCACAGGCGTGAATGAAGCAAGCGCGCCTCAACGCACGCGCACGCCCTTGGCCGCATCCCAGTGCAACGGCTTGTCCGAGCGCGGCAGCGGCGCATCGCGGCGCGGATCGGCGGCCACGCCGTGCGGCCAGTCGGGTGGGCAGATCGCGGTGAAGCTGGCGTAGCCGCCGGTGCCGCCCTTGAACCTTGGGAAGCCGATCGCCACCAGCGCGCCGACTTCCGGCACCTGGTCCAGGTGCGCCACGCCTTCGGCCTGGGCGTAGCCGTGGTGCATCAGCCAGGCCTCGCCTTCCAGCTTGGGGCTGTCGTCGGTGTCCAGCGGCTCGTGCCCGTGCAGCAGGATGTGGCGCTGTTCGTGCAGGAACTTCAGCGCCGGCAGCGACACGCCCGGGAAGCGCGCCAGTTTGGCCAGCGCCGGATCCGGCCAGCGCCTGGACCAGTCCGAACGCACGAAGACCACCGCCCCTTCCGGAATGCGGCCATGGCGCCGCTCGAAGGCCTCGATGTCGGCCACGCTCAGCGCATAGCCGGGGTCGCGCTTGACCTGCTCGACGATGGAGATCACCACCAGCGGGCGCAGCGTGTAGCTGGCCGGCAGTTCGTCGATGGCCGGATACTCCGGCGCCCAGTGCGCGGGCGGATCGAGCTGGGTGCCGAGCTGGTCGGTGGCCAGCGTGTAGCGCGTGGCCTCGAAACCATCCTTGGCATAGGTGTAGGCGTGACCTTCGGCCGGGTCGCGGGCCGGTTCGAACGTCGACGGCCCGAAGCCGTGCCACACCGGGATGTCCGGCGCGATCACATGCGAGAGCGACACGTACTTCACGCCCTTGAGCTGCTGGGCGTAGACGTCCCAGAGGCGGGTGTCGTCGGCGCGCGCCGGCGGGGCGGCAGCGATCAGGCAGGCGATCAGCAGGCAGGGCAGGCGCGGCATGGGAGGCTCCGTGGGCGTGGGCGTCGTGGACATCCTGCCCGCTCGGCGGCGCACATTCGAGCCACGCGCCGCGCGTACCATGCCGGGGCCATGAACCACGCCCTGCCCGCGCGACAGACCCTGCTGGCCGACCTGGCCACGCTGGCCGACTGCGCGCGGGCCGAAGGTTTCGCCTGCATCGCCGCGCGCCGCGAACATGGCGCCCAGTCGGTGGACATCCCCGGGCCGCAGGTGGCGATCCTGCTGCAGGGCCGGAAGCAGGTCAGCACCGCGACGCAGCTGCTCGCGTTCGAGCCGGGCGATCTGTTCCTGACCACCCGGGCCTGCCGCATCGATGTGATCAACACGCCCGATGCCGCCAGCGGCCTGTACCTGACCGCGGTGATTCCCCTGTGCGCCGAGGTGCTGGAGGCCGCGCGTCTGCTCTGGGCCGAACCCCTGCCCCAGCCCGGCCAGGCCCTGGCGCGATTGCCCATCGAGGACTTCGCCACGGCACTGCCGCAGTGGCGCCAGGCGCTGGCCGAAGGACGCTACGCCGAAGCCCGGCTGGTGCTGGCGGGCATGGTGGTGGCGCTGTGCCGGCGCGGACACGGCAGCCTGCTGCTGCCACCCGAGCCAACCCTGGCGGCGCAGGTGCAGGCGCTGGTGGCCGACCAACCGGAGCGCGACTGGCAGTCGCGCGATGTCGAGCAGGCGCTGTCGCTCAGCGGGGCCACCCTGCGCCGCCGCCTGGCCGCCGAACGCACCTCGCTGCGCCAGCTCATCGTCGAGGCGCGCCTGGCACGTGCGATGGAACTGCTCTACACCACGCGCTGGCCGTTGAAGACCGTCGCCGCCCGCGTGGGCTACCGTTCGGCACGCAGCTTCAGCCAGCGCTTCCAGCAGCGCTATGGGCTGGACCCGGCGCGCATCGGCAACCAGTTGCCGGACTAAACGCTGCCACGGCGTTCGCCTGCGTGCCTGTCCATGCATGGGCTGCTTCAGCCGCGGGCGCGCATGCGTTGCCCGCGATGCGCAAGGCTGCGCGTCCACCGCGATCCAGCACAGGCCATGCCGCTGCGCGCAGCGCTCGGCGCGCGGAACACCTGCTGAGCGTTGCGCGCAGCGGGTTGAGCGATTCGCGCGCGCCTCCTCTCCCAGCATGTGTCCAGGGCGCCAGCCGGCGCGCATCCCTGGAGACTTCCGCATGACCCTGTTCTCGCCACGTCTGCTGCTCGCCGCGGCCCTGCTGAGCGCGGGCGGCGCCTGCGCCGGTGCCGCGCACGCCACCGCAAGCGATACGCCCACCACGCAGGTGCCCGGCTATTACCGCCAGCAGATCGGCAGGCTGCGGGTGACCGCGCTGTTCGACGGCACCGTGGCCTTGCCGCGCCAGCAGCTGCTCGGCATCGACGACGGCAACATCACCCGCCTGCTGGACGGCCGCTACGTGCCCGAGGACGGCAAGGGCCTGCAGACGGCGGTCAACGCCTACCTGGTGCAGGACGGCACCCATCTGACCCTGGTGGACACCGGCACCGCCAACTGCTTCGGCCCCGGCCTGGGCCAGGTGCTGAGCAATCTGCGCGCGGCCGGCGTGGACCCGGCGCAGGTGGACGACATCCTGCTCACCCACGCCCACCCCGACCACCTGTGCGGCGTGCTCGATGCACAGGGCCAGGTGGCTTATCCCAACGCCACGCTGTGGCTGACCCGCGCCGATGCGGCCTACTGGCTCGATCCCGCGTCCGAGGCCCAGGCGCCGCAGCCGCTGCGCTTCGCCTTCCCGCTGGCCCGCAAGGCCGTGGCGCCCTATCAGGCCCAGGGACACCTGCGCCTGTTCGCGCCGGGCGATGCGCTGCCGGGCCAGGTGCAGGCGCTGGATTCGCATGGCCATACGGTCGGCCATGTGTCCTATCTGTTCGACGGCGGCGCCGGGCAGCGACTGCTGGTGTGGGGCGACATCGTGCATTACCACGCCGTGCAGTTCGCCCAGCCGCAGGCCTCGTTCGAAGCCGACAGCGATCGCGCCGCCGCCATCGCCGCACGCCGGCGCCTGATGCGCCAGGCCACCGACGCCGGTTGGTGGGTCGCCGGCGCCCATCTGCCCTTCCCCGGCCTGGGCCATATCCGCAGCGAAGGTCAGGCCTTCGCCTGGGTGCCGGCGGAATTCAGCCCGCTGCCGCCGGCGATGCCTTGAAGCAGCGGCGAGCCCTCGCCGTAGAAATCACAAGGGCGCCCCCTGTAGAGCGGAGCTTGCTCCGCTGCATTTCGATCGGATCTCGGGAAAGCTCCAGCGGAGCAAGCTCCGCTCTACAGCGAGGGCGCGACGTGATCCGAAGAGAGTGTGGCTCCCGCCAAGCGCGCTGGCCTCACCCGTCCAGCAGGGCCTTGTCGCGCACGGCGCCCTTGTCGGCGCTGGTGGCGAGCAGAGCGTAGGCCTTCAGCGCGGTGCTGACCTTGCGCGGGCGCGGCTGGGCCGGCTTCCAGCCCTTGGCGTCCTGCTCGGCGCGGCGGGCGGCGAGTTCATCGTCGGACACCAGCAGGTTGATGCCGCGGTTGGGGATGTCGATCAGGATGCGGTCGCCGTCGCGCACCAGGCCGATGGCGCCGCCGGCGGCGGCCTCGGGCGAGGCGTGGCCGATGGACAGGCCGGAGGTGCCGCCGGAGAAGCGGCCGTCGGTGAGCAGCGCGCACTGCTTGCCCAGGCCCTTGGATTTCAGATACGAGGTCGGGTAGAGCATTTCCTGCATGCCGGGGCCCCCCTTGGGGCCTTCGTAGCGGATCACCACCACGTCGCCGGCCTTGACCTCGTCGCCGAGGATGCCCTTGACCGCCGCGTCCTGGCTCTCGAACACCTTGGCCGTGCCTTCGAACACGTGGATGGATTCGTCCACGCCGGCGGTCTTCACCACGCAGCCGTCGCGGGCGATGTTGCCGTAGAGCACGGCCAGGCCGCCTTCGGCCGAATAGGCGTGCTCGACGCTGCGGATGCAGCCCTGCGCGCGGTCCACGTCCAGCGACGGCCAGCGCGTGGCCTGGCTGAAGGCGATCTGGGTCGGGATGCCGGCCGGGCCTGCCTTGTAGAAGGTCTGCACGGCCTCGTCCTGCGCGGTGATCACGTCCCACTTGGCGATGGCCTCGGCCAGCGTCCGCGCATGCACGGTGGGCACGTCGGTGTGCAGCAGCCCGCCGCGCGCCAGTTCGCCCAGGATCGCCATGATCCCGCCGGCGCGGTGCACGTCCTCGATGTGGTACTTCTGCGTGTTCGGCGCGACCTTGCACAGCTGCGGCACCCGGCGCGAGAGGCGGTCGATGTCACGCATGTCGAAGGGCACCTCGCCCTCCTGCGCGGCGGCGAGCAGATGCAGGATGGTGTTGGTCGACCCGCCCATGGCGATGTCCAGCGTCATCGCGTTCTCGAAGGCCTCGAAGGTGGCGATGCCGCGCGGCAGCGCGGTCGGATCTTCGGCACCGTACCAGCGGTGGCACAGCTCGACCGCGGTGACGCCGGCGCGCTTGAACAGCGCCTCGCGGTCGGCATGGGTGGCCACCACGGTGCCGTTGCCCGGCAGCGACAGGCCCAGGGCCTCGGTCAGGCAGTTCATCGAGTTGGCGGTGAACATGCCGCTGCACGAGCCGCAGGTCGGGCAGGCGCTGCGCTCGACCGCGGCGACCTGCTCGTCCGTCGCGTTCGGATCGGCCGCCATCACCATCGCATCGATCAGGTCCAGCTTGTGATCGGCCAGCCGGGTCTTGCCGGCTTCCATCGGCCCGCCGGAGACGAACACGGTCGGGATGTTCAGGCGCAAGGCGGCCATCAGCATGCCCGGGGTGATCTTGTCGCAGTTGGAGATGCACACCAGCGCGTCGGCGCAGTGCGCACTGACCATGTACTCGACCGAGTCGGCGATGATCTCGCGGCTGGGCAGCGAATAGAGCATGCCGTCGTGGCCCATGGCGATGCCGTCGTCCACCGCGATGGTGTCGAATTCCTTGGCCACCCCGCCCACGCGCTCGATCTCGCGCGCCACCAGCTGGCCCAGGTCCTTCAGGTGCACATGGCCGGGCACGAACTGGGTGAAGGAGTTGGCGATGGCGATGATCGGCTTGTGGAAGTCGGCGTCCTGCATGCCGGTGGCGCGCCACAGCGCGCGGGCGCCGGCCATGTTACGGCCGTGGGTGGAGGTCCTGGAGCGGTACTCGGGCATGGCGGTCGGTCTTGAGCGAGCGCGAAGGCTGGCGTGCGGCGGAAAGCCGGCATTTTCCCCCGTTTGCTCCGTTGCTGCTGCAACTGACCGTTCAGCCATGTAAGACCAGGCGCCCGGCACTGCAGGCATCATGGGCCATCGCCCGCCCAGAACGGACCCCGATGAAACGCTCCACCACCACGCGCCTGCTGCTGATGGGCGCCGCGCCCCTGCTGTTCACCGCCTGCCAGAACGAGCCGGAGGTCCGCCAGGGCCTGTACACCACGGTCGAGGCCTGCACCCGCGAGACCGGCGACGCGGCCAGCTGCAAACAGGCCTTCGACAGCGCGCAGAAGCAGTCGGCCGACCAGGCGCCGCGCTACGCCACGCGCGAGCAGTGCAAGGTGGACTGGGGCGAGGACCGCTGCGCCGAGCAGCGCGACAGCCAGGGGCACTCGTTCATCGGGCCGCTGATGGCCGGTTTCTTCATGTCGCAGATGCTGAACAACCGCGCCGGCTTCAACGCCGCGCCGGCCTACCAGAACCGCGACAACGGCTGGCTGCGGCCCACCCCGGGCGCGCGGCCGGACACCTCCGGCGCGTTTCGCACCGGCACCCCCGGCATGACCCCGATCAACGCCACGCCCAACCGCGCGGTGACCGTCAGCCGCGGCGGCTTCGGCGCGCGCAGCAGCGGCCGCGCCAGCTTCGGCGGCTGACATGCGCCGCATCGCCATCACCCCACGCGGCGACTGGCGCGCGCAGGCGGCCGAGTGCGGCTTCGACTTCCACACCATCGACGGCGCGCCGTACTGGGACGAAAGCGCGTACTACGCCTTCACCCTGCGCCAGATCGAGGACGACCTGGAGGATCCCAGCGCCGAGCTGCACGCCATGGCGCTGGACCTGGTGGACGATATCGTGCGCGACGCGCAGCTGCTCGAACGCCTGGCGATCCCGCAGTTCGCCTGGTCCTGGATCGCCGAGAGCTGGCAGCAGCGCCAGCCGCATCTGTACGGCCGGTTGGACCTAGCCTACGACGGGCGCGGGCCGGCCAAGCTGTACGAGCTGAACTACGACACGCCCACGTCCCTGTTCGAGGCCGCGTTCTTCCAGTGGCAATGGCTGGAGGACCAGCGCGCTGCGCAGCGGCTGCCGGCGCAGGCCGACCAGTTCAATTCGCTGCACGAGGCGCTGGTGGCGCGCTTCGGGCAGATCGCGCCCGCCCTGCCCGGCCCGCTGCGCTTTGCCGCCGTGCGCGACTCCACCGAGGACCGCGGCACGGTCGCCTATCTGCGCGACTGCGCGGCCCAGGCGGGGCTGCAGAGCGAGTTCGTCGCCATCGAGGACATCGGCCTGTCCGAGGACGGCCGCTTCACCGACCTGGACGATGGCGTGATCGGCACGCTGTTCAAGCTCTATCCGCTGGAGGACCTGCTGGCCGAGGAATTCGGCCGCGCCCTGCCGGCCTCGGGCCTGCAGCTGCTGGAACCGGCGTGGAAGGCGGTGCTGAGCAACAAGGGCCTGCTGCCGCTGCTGTGGCAGCGTCACCGCGGCCATCCCAATCTGCTGGAGGCGCATTTCGACGATGGCGCGCCGCTGCGCGCGGGCTGGGTGCGCAAGCCGCTGCATTCGCGCGAGGGCGCCAACATCGCCCTGCACCTGGCCGACGGCGGCTGGCAGGAAAGCGACGGCCCCTATGCCGGACCGTGCATCGTCCAGGCCGCCCATCCGCTGACCGCCTTCGACGGCCGCTATCCGCTGATCGGCAGCTGGGTGATCGGCGACAGCGCCTGCGGCATCGGCATCCGCGAGGACGACACGCGCATCACCCGCGACAGCGCGCGCTTCGTGCCGCACGCGATCATCGATGAAGCGCCCGGGGTGTTCTACGCCTGAGCGCGGCGCATTCGGCGTAATCACGCCAGGCAAAGCACGGATTGGCTACATCAGGTCGATAATGCGGCACACTCGCGACTTGCACCCGGCCACCGCATGAGACGCGGGTTGGGCCGCCAGGTGTCCGACAGGGATTTCCGCATGCTCCATAGATTCTTGTTCGCAAGCCTGATTGCGATGACATCGACAGCCATCGCGCGCGAGCGAATCCCGACCACCTACGAAGCCGGACATTTCTTCGTCCATCTACACACGCAAGACGGCCGCTCGCTGCGCTTGGTCGTGGACAGTGGCGGCGCTGGCGGAAGCGGCCTCTACGTCCTTGAGCCCAAGGCGGTGAAGCGACTGCAGCTGCCCGAGATCCGATGTAGTTCGTTCGATTCCGAAACTCCCCTTTACGCGCTTCCGGCGGACCGATGGAAAGGCATTCCGGATGCCCCAGGGACTCCCTGCGGTGCAACCGCACTTGCGGCTCGCACAGGCCTCGGCCAGGGCGACGGCAATCTGGGCGCGGGTTATCTGCCCGCATTCACCTGGACGTTCGACTATCCGGCGAGGGCGCTTTGGCTGGAGTCGCCGGATTGGCGTGCGCCGGCGGGCATGCGTGGGTTGCCGATGTTTTTCCCCAGGAATGCGCGCGGGCAGCGCGCGGCCGGGCTACCGCGGATCCAGTTGGATATTGCGGGCCAAACGCTTTCTTTCCTGCTGGATACCGGGGCAACCGCCAAGCCCACCGCCGAGGGTCTGACCGCGAGTGGCATCGAAACCTTCAACGGTCTCGGCGTGACCTCGTATATCAACACCAGCATCCTCGAACGGTGGCACCGCGAGCATCCCGAGTGGCGCATGGTGAACAACGGGGATGCGCTGATGGGCAGCCGGATCATTGAACTTCCAGCACTGGACGTCGCCGGCTGGCGGATCGGTCCGGTGTGGTTCACCGAGCGTCCCGATGGTGCATTCGACGAGACGTCGGGGATCAGCCAGTACATGGACGCCGAGGTCGTTGGCGCCATCGGCGCCAATGTCTGGCAGCGCTTCACGATGACGCTGGACTATCCCCATGCCACGGTTTGGCTGTCCTGCTCCCACTGTGAGGGCGCCGAGCACTGAAGGCGCGATCCGGCCAGGAACCTGTCGCCTTCCCCGCTACAGCAACCCCTCGCGCTTGACCGCCAGATAGCGTTCGACCAGCGCAGCGGGCAGCTGTGCGGTGGTCACGTCCAGCACCATCACGCCGTGGCCGCGCAGGGCGTCGTGGGCGGCGGCGCGCTGGTCGAGGTAGCGGGCCACCGCGCCGGCCTGGATGGCGCCGGACAGGTCGGTGACCTCGGCCTCCAGCGCTCGATCCAGTTCGGCCTCGCGCAGGCTGGCCACGCACACCAGATGCCGGCGACGCAGCAGGTGCACGGCGGCCAGCAGGTCTTCGATGTCCTCGTCGCGCACGTTGGTCACCAGCATCACCAGCGCGCGGCGGCGCTGGCGCGCGGACAGTTCGCTGGCCATGGCCAGATAGTCGCAGGCGGTGGCCGATGGCTGCAGGTCGTAGGCGGCGCGCAGCAAGGTATCGATGCCGGCCATCCCGCGCCGCGGCGGCACCCACCGGGGCTGCTCGCCGGTGGACAGCAGGCCGGCGGCGTCGCCCTGGCGCAAGGCGAGATAGGCCACCACCAGCGCGGCATTGAGCGCGTGGTCGAAATGCGCCAGCCCGTCCTCGCGCGCCAGCATGCGCCGGCCGGTGTCCAGCACCAGCACCAGCTGCTGGTTCTTCTCGTCCTGGTATTCGCGCGAGATCAGCTTGCCCGCGCGCGAGGTGGCCTTCCAGTCGATCTGGCGCAGGCTGTCGCCGACGCGGTACTCGCGCATCTGGTTGAAGTCGGTGCCTTCGCCCCGGCGGCGCTTGAGATGCGCCCCGACCAGCCGCGAGGCCTGGTCGGCGCTGAACAAGGCCAGCCTGGCCAGCGGCGCGAAATCCGGATACACGCGCACCGCCTGCGGCGCGCCGACCACGCGCGCCTGCTTCCACAGCCGCAGCGGCGAGGCCAGGCGCAGCTGCACGCCGGCGAACCAGGCATCGCCGCGCGCGATGGGGCGCAGCGTGTAGGCGAAGGTGGCGGTGGCGTCGCGCGCCAGGTGCAGCGCGCGCGGCAGGCCCTGCGAGGGCCAGGCGCCCGGATGCAGGTCGAACACCTCCACGCGCTGCGCCCGCCCGGGCGAGGCGAGGGTCAGCTGCACCTCGCGCGTCAGGTCCAGCGCCAGCGCTTCGGGCACGCGGCGCTGTACCTGCGGCGCGGGCCGGCGCCACAGCGACAGCGCATCGAGCAGGGCCAGGCCGGCAATCGCCGCGCCGATGCCCTGCCAGGCCGTCAGCGGCAGCTCGGCGAACAGCACGGCCAGCCCGGAAAGGCCCCAGGCGCACAGCAGTGCGATCAGTGGCGCGGCTGGCCTCATCGCGACCGTGCCGCCATGAGCGCCCGCTCGGTGGGAGCCGCCATGGCGGCGATGAGGCTTTCCCAGTAAAGCCCCTCGCCGCCATGGCGGCTCCCCCCTGTAGAGCGGAGCTTGCTCCGCTGGCGCTCTCCCGATGAACCAGCCGAAACGCAGCGGAGCAAGCTCCGCTCTACAAGGAGGCGGCGAGGTGAGTGGGACAGACAGGTGCTCCCACGATGGTGCGAGGTCACCCTCACTTGCGCGGCGCCTCGACCTTGGCGAGCAGCGCGGTCAGCACGTCGTCGGGCGACTGGCCTTCGATCTGCAGTTCCGGCGCCAGCGCGATGCGATGGCGCAGCGCCGGCAGCGCGACCTCGCGCACGTCGTCGGGAATCACGAAGTCGCGCCCGCCCAGCACCGCCTGCGCGCGCGCCGCGCGTACCAGGGCGATGCTGCCGCGCGGCCCGGCGCCCAGCGCGATGCCCGGCCAGCTGCGCGTGGCGGCGGCCAGGCGCACGGCGTAGTCGATCACCTGCGCGTCCACCTGCACCTGCGCGGTGGCGCGCTGCAGCGCGACCACATCGCTGGCAGAGGCCACGCAGCGCACCTGGCTCAGGTCGAAGTCGGCGGCGGTGCGGCCGGTGGTGATCGCATCGACCATGCGCTTCTCGTCCTCCAGCGCGGGGTAGTCGATCAGCACCTTCAGCAGGAAGCGGTCCAGCTGCGCCTCGGGCAGCGGATAGGTGCCCTCCTGTTCGACCGGGTTCTGCGTGGCCAGGGTGAGGAAGGGCGGCGCCAGCGGGAAGGACTGGCCCTCGATGGTCACCTGCCCTTCCTGCATCGCCTCCAGCAGCGCCGACTGGGTCTTGGCCGGTGCGCGGTTGATCTCGTCGGCCAGCAGCAGGTGGGTGAACACCGGTCCGCGGCGGATCTCGAAGCGCTGCGTGCCCGGGTCGAACACCGCATGGCCCGACACGTCGCTGGGCATCAGGTCCGGGGTGAACTGCACCCGCGCGAAATCCAGCGACAGCGCCTGCGAGAGCGCGCGCACCAGCAGGGTCTTGCCCAGGCCCGGCACGCCTTCGATCAGCACATGGCCGCCGGCCAGCAGCGCGATCAGGATCTGGTCCAGCGGCTGCGGCTGGCCGATGAAGGCCCGCGCCACCTCGGCGCGCACGGCGGCCACGCGTTCGGCGATGCCGTCGAAGGCCGGCGGCGCGGCCTGGGGAAACTCGCTCATAGTCGTTGCCTCATGAACATCAGCAGGGAAATGCGGTCGGCGAACTCGCGGCGCTCGCGGTCCGTGGGCGATTGCAGGGCACGAACCACGCGCGCGACCGGCAGGTCGAAGCGGCGCGCCAGCGCGTCGGCCTGGGCCGCGCCGGTCAGCGCGGCGGCCACCGGATCGCGGCGCCGCAGCCGGGTGAGAAAGGCCTTGCGCGCGGCGGCATGCAGCAGCACGCCGCGCCGATAGCGATAGAGGTGCTCGCCGCTGGCGCGCACGTGTTCGAGCAGCGAGCGGCGCGCGGGCGCCGGCGGCGGCAGCAGCGGCCCGAAGCGCTGCGCCCGCAGCGTCATCCAGGCCAGCAGCGCCAGCAGCAGCGGCGCCCACACCGGCCAGCCGCGCTCGAGCACGGTGCGCCACAGCGAGGGCATCCGCGTGGCGTAGACCAGGTGCATGGTGCCGTGGCCGTAGTTGGGCGCCAGCACCTGCCGCGCCAGCGCCTGATGCGTGGGCGCGCGCAGGCCGCTGCCATCGTCGCCACGCCGCGCCGGCCCGCCGTTCTGCAGGAAGTCCACGTCGGCCAGCACGTCCACATAGCCCTGGCCGCGCGCCAGGCGCGCGTAGACATAGCCGTCGCGCAGGTTGCCCCAGGCCTGCACCGGCTGTACGCCCTGGAAGCTGAAGCGCCGCGCGCCGCAGAACTCCACATGCGGCGGCTGTCCCCGCACCTGGAAGGGCGCGCAGTCGCCGACCGCCATCGGCGTCAGCCGCAGCGCCTCCAGCAACGGCATCGATTCGTGCAGCCCGAAGGCCGGGCCCGGCGGCGTGCGCACCACCAGGTGGCCGCCGCGCGCCACCCAGTCCAGCAGTGCACTCGCGCGCGCGGCATCGAGATAGCGCGGGTCGTCCAGCAGCACCAGCGTGTCGCGCCGGCCCAGCCGGGCGATCTCCAGATCGAAGCGCGGCCGCGCATCGACGCTCACCCCATCGGCGCGCAGCGCCTGCTTGAGGACGTAGAGCGGATTCCACGCCGCCTCGCCGGCCGGCGGCAGGTCGACCCGGTAGGCCACCCGTTCGTAGGTGTGCACGAACCACGCCACCAGCACGAACAGCACCGTGCCGCTGGCGAGCGCGATCAGGCCCGGCTTGGCGCCGCGCGTGCTCTGGCTCATGCCGGCCACCGGTAGCGCGTCTGCAGGGCGCCGACTAGCGTCTCGAACTCTTCGGCCTGCGGCAGGCGCTGCGCATAGGCCGCGTACTGCCACACGCGCACCATGCGCGCGAACAGGCCGCGGTCGGCCTCCTCGGGCTGGCGCTGCGCCACGCGCAGGCACTGCACCTCGGTCGCGCCCGGCGGCAGCACCACGCCGGCACGCTCGGCCATCGCCTCGACACTGGCGCGATACAGCAGGGCCAGCGCATGGCGCGGCTGTCCCTGCGCCCACAGCCGGCGCGCGCTGGCGGCGATGTCCGGCGGCAGGACCTGCGGCAGCTCGACCACGCCGGTGGTGACGGGCGCCGGCACCGGCCGCGGCGTGCGCACCCCGCGCATCCAGGGCCACCAGTGGCGCGCGCTGGCGAGCAGGAACACCAGCAGCAGCCCGAGCACGATCCACAGCCCCCACTCGCCGATGAAGGCCAGCACGCGCTGCAAGCGTTCCAGCCAGCTCATGTCCAGCTTGGGCGGCTCGGCGATTTCGGGCGGCCGGCGGCGCTGCCAGGTGTGGTCGGTGCGGTGACGATCGATCAGTGGGTCGCGATAGGCCTGCACCACCGCGCGGCGGAAGCGCGCATCGTCCACGCGCTGGCCTTCGAACACCTGCTCCACACCGGGCGGTGGCGGCGCCTCGCTGGCCGGCGCCGGCTGCTGCGCGCGCAGCGGCGCCACCCCGACCAGCGCCAGCAGCAGCACCAGCGGCGCGGCTGCGGCCAGCAGGCGCTGGCGCAGCCGGCGGAAGGCGATCTCCACGTCCCAGGCCTCGATCTGCGTGCGCCGGTTGAGGTACAGGCCGAAGCCGGCGCCGACGAAGAACGGCTCCACCGCGCCGATCGCGATCCAGAAGAACGCGTTGAACCCCAGCTGCGCCCACAGCGGCGGATCGGACAGCATCGCCAGCCCGGCGCGCGCGGCCTGCGGCAGATAGTCGATCGGCACGAACACGGCCACCATCGCCACGCAGGCCAAAGTCAGCGCCAGCTGGAACCCCAGGAACACCAGCGTCAGCACCAGCGCGTTGCCGTAGAGCGTGGCGCCCAGCACGCGGCGACGCGCACGCAGGCGTGCGCCGTGTTCGCCTTCCAGCGTCTCGATCGGCAGGAACAGGCTGCGCGCGCCGCTGAAGCGCCGCCAGGTCAGATAGCCCAGCATCGGCCGCCAGCCCCAGCGCAGCTGCGCGGCCAGGGTCTGGCGCATGGTCGGCACCTGCCCGAACACGCCGCGCGAGATGACATACAGCGGCACGCGGTCGAACAGCGGCTTGATCCACCACAGCACCAGGCAGGAGGCCAGCGGCGAGGACAGCGCCCACGCGCCGGCGTTGACCAGGGCGAACACCGGCAGCGCCAGCCACAGCCACGGCTTCCAGATCGCGCCCGCGTGCCGGCGCACCAGCGCGGTGCCCAGCTCGACCGCCTCCCAGGGCGAGCGCGCGCGCAGCTCGACGGTGAGCTGCTCAGCGCGCATCGCAATCCCGCTCCGCGCCGCCGCGGCCACCGCGCCACAGCCACACGATGACCCCGGTCCACAGCACCGCGGCCACCGCGTACTTCACCGGATGCGGAATGCTGGCCACCGAGGACCAGAACGCCTCGATGAAGGCCGCCACCAGCAGCATGAAGGCCACGCCCAGGCACAGCCGCGCGCCGATCGCGCCAGCCTGCACCAGGGCCTGCCCGCGCGTGCGCCGGCCCGGCGCCAGCCAGCTCAAGCCCAGCTGCAGGCCGGCGCCGCCGGCGATCACCAGGGCGGTCAGCTCGAACGCGCCGTGCCCGCATACGAAGCTCCACAGCGGCCCGCCCGAGCCGATGCGCGTGAGATGACCGAACAGCGCGCCGATGGTCAGCCCGTTGCCCACCAGCACCACCAGGCTGCTCACGCCCACCACCAGCCCGCTGGCGAAGGTCTGCAGGCCGATGCCGATGTTGTTGCGGATATAGACGCCGAACATCATCCAGTCGCTGCCGCTGTCGCGGCCGATGCGCGGGTTGGACGGGTCGTACATGCGCTCCATCGCCGCCACCATCCGCGGGTCCATCAGCGCATGGATCAGCTCGGGCCGGAACTGCAGCAGCACGGTCATGCCCACCAGCGGCACGGCGAACAGCGCCAGCGCCACCCACATGCAGCGCGCCTGGCTGCGCACCAGCCGCGGGAAGCCGGCCATCAGGAACTCCAACGCCGTGCGCCAGCGCAGCGGCGGGGTGCGGTAGAGCACCTGGTGACCCTGTTCCATCAGCGTCTGCAGGCGGCCGGTGACCTGCGCGCTGTAGCCGCGCCGGCGCGCCAGCGACAGCTGCTGGGCGATGCGCCGGTAGCGCTGCGGCATGGCCTCGTCGCCCAGCGCGCCGGTGTTGCGCGTGTCGTGCGCCCGGCGCGCCTCGGCGCGCGTGCGCAGCCAGTCCTCCAGCTCCTGCCATTCGCGCTGGTGGCGCGCGACGAACTGCTCCTGCCTCATCGCCGCCCCAGCAGCCAGTTGGCCATGCCGAACAGGCGCAGCACGCCGGCCGGGCCGCGCGCGCCGGTGAGCGGTTCGAGCAGATCGGCCAGTTCGACCTGGCGCTCGGGCGTGAGCTGCGGCGCGCGTTCGCCGAAGGCGACGATGGCGGCCTGCTCGGCCGGACGCAGCGTGGCGCGTGGCACCACCACCGCGTTGACCGGTGCCGAGGCCGGCGGTTCGGCGTGCTCGGCATGGATGACCAGGGTGCCGGCGGCCAGGTCGCCCAGCCGGCGCGCGGACGGATCGATCAGGCTCACCACCAGCCCGGCGGCGTAGCCGAAGGGCAGCATGTCCACCACGCGCAGCAGGTTGCGGGTGATCGCGGCCGGCCAGCCGATCGGCGCACCGTTGGCCAGCACCACGCGCAGGCGCATCGCGCGCTTGCCCAGCGTCTGCCCGTGCCACAGCGCCTCGAGCACGATCATGTAGCCCCATTGCAGCAGGAAGGCGGCGACCAGGCTCAGGCCATCGCCGAACTTGCCCAGCAGGCTCAGCACCATGGTGGCGGCGAACATCATCCCCACGCGCACCACCAGGTCTACGCCCCAGGCCACCGCGCGCGGCACCGGCCCGGCCGCGGGCAGCTGCAGCGCCACGCCCTCGGGCGTGACCACCTCGCGCACCGTATCGAGCGCCACCGCCGGCGCGGCCACCTGCGCGATGGCCGTCATCGAATGTCCCGTTGAAGCACCCGCGCCTGCCTGTCCATGCCTGCCATCATCCCTGCCCCGGCCAGACTGTAGCGAGCGCCGCGCGACTTGCCCACCCTGCCGGTCGGCCTGCCCGGAAGGCCTACACTGCGCCGATGTCCACCTCCGTCCCCTGCCGCAGCGGCTGCGCGGCCTGCTGCATCGCGCCGTCGATCAGCTCGCCGATCCCCGGCATGCCGCAGGGCAAGCCGGCCGGCGTGCCCTGCGTGCAGCTGGACGAAGCGCTGCGCTGCCGGCTCTTCGGCCGGCCCGAGCGCCCGGCCGTCTGCGCCAGCCTGCGCCCGCAGCCGTCGATGTGCGGCGCCTCACGTGGCGAGGCGATGACCTTCCTCACCGCGCTGGAAGCGGCCACGCGGCCCTGAGCTCAGCGCACCGTCGCCGAGGCCTTGGCCTTGCGCGAGGCGAAGAACTTCCTCACCGCCGCGGCCGCCGCGACCACGCCCAGGAACAGCAGCTTGCCGAACTTGGCCAGGACCAGGCCCAGCTTGGCCAGCAGGCCGGTCTTGGCCGCCAGGCCGCCGCCGATCAGCGCGGCCACACCATAAGCGGCGACCTTGTCGGTGGACGGGTTGTGGTCGGCATAGCGCGCGCCGGTGTCGAACTCGGTCATCGGCAGCAGCTGCTGCATGCCGGCCTGCACCTTCGGCAGCTCGTCCATCGCCGAGACCGCGTTGAGGCTCAGGTAGCCATGGCGCCCGAGCACGCGGATGTCGTAGTTGAGCGTATGGCTGGGTTGGCCGTTGAAGGCCAGCTCCTTGGCCCAGTACAGCTTCTTGGCTCCGGCGTCGTAGCGCGGCGGCACCGCCCAGCCCACCAGGTCGACGCGGCCATAGCCGGCCTTCTCGCGCTCGGCGTTGGCCTCGCGCGTGCCCTCCTGCATGTTCTTGAGCAGCTCGTCGTAGTTGATCTTGGACGCATCGGCGTCGGAGACGTACCCCTCGTCGTCGTAGGTCACCACCACCGCCCAGCTGTCCTGCTCGTCCAGCCCCGGATGGGTGGGCACCACCATGCCCAGCACGGTGTCGTCCTGCGGATTGCCCCACAGCTGCTCGAGCACCTTGCGAGCGTCGGCCTTGTCCAGATAGCGGAACTGCGTGCCCAGGTTGAAGTGCGCGTGGGCCGGGCCGACCTCGATCTGGCCACTGCGGAAGTGCAGGCTGTCGATCAGCTGCTGGGCCTGTTGCCCGTCCTCGGCCAGCACCGGCAGGGCCAGTCCCATCAGGCACGCGACCGCCAGGCCGCGAAGCGTCGTCCGCATCGTCTTTCCCCTTCGTCCATGTGGGCATCCCCATGCCCGGGGCGCCGAGTGTCGCCCGAGTCACCGCTGGCTGACAACCCGGTCAGCCGTTGTCCTGCCCCAGGTACTGGTCCTTCAGCCGCACGTAGTGCTGGGCCGAATACAGCAGGCCTTCGATGTCCTTGTCCGACAGCTGCCGCACCGGGCGCGCCGGATTGCCGACCCACAGTTCGCCGCTGCCAACCCGCTTGCCCGGGCCGATCACCGCGCCGGCGCCGATGAAGGCGTGATGCTCGACGATCGCGCCATCGAGCACGCACGCGCCCATGCCGATCAGGCAGGCATCGCCGATGGTGCAGGCGTGGATGATGGTGCCGTGGCCGACGGTGACGTCCTCGCCGATCAGGGTCGGATAGCCGCCCTTGTTGTACGGGCTGTGGTGGCTGACGTGGACGATGGTGCCGTCCTGCACGTTGGTGCGCGCGCCGATGCGCACGTGGTTGACGTCGCCGCGGATCACCGTGCCCGGCCAGACCGACACATCGTCGCCCAGCTCGACATCGCCGATCACCGTGCACGCCGGGTCGACGTACACGCGCTGCCCCAGCACGGGGCGCTTGTCCAAGAAGGGGCGCAGGTTGCTCATCGGCGCAGTGTAACGGTCGGCTCCCGCGGCGGGCCTGGGTTAGGCTGTGCCGCCCTCGCCGCCGCGCCGTCGCCCATGAAGATCGCCAGCTGGAACGTCAACTCGCTCAACGTGCGCCTGCCGCACCTGGAACAATGGCTGGCCGAGTTCGGGCCGGATGTGGTCGGCATCCAGGAAACCAAGCTGGAGGACCACAAGTTCCCCGATGCGGCGCTGGCCGCGGCCGGCTACCGCAGCGTGTTCGCCGGGCAGAAGACCTACAACGGTGTGGCGCTGCTGGCGCGCGGGGCGATCGAGGACGTGCAGATCGGGATCCCCGGCTTCGAGGACGAGCAGAAGCGCGTGATCGCCGGCACCATCGGGGGCGTGCGCGTGATCAATCTGTACGTGGTTAACGGACAGGACGTGGGCACCGACAAGTACGGCTACAAGCTGCGCTGGCTGGAGGCGGTACGCGAATGGATCAAGGCCGAGCTGGCCGTGCATCCGCAGCTGGTGGTGCTGGGCGACTTCAACATCGCCCCCGACGCGCGCGATGTGCACGATCCGGAGGTCTGGAACGAGACCCACATCCTCACCTCGGCCGCCGAGCGCGAGGGGCTGCAGGCGCTGCTCGGCCTCGGGCTGCACGACGCCTTCCGCCTGCACAGCGAGGAGGCCGGCGTCTTCAGCTGGTGGGACTACCGGATGGCCGCATTCCGCCGCAACCTGGGGTTGCGCATCGACCTGACCCTGGTTTCCGACGCGCTCAAGCCGCGCGTGACCGCCGCCGGCATCGACCGCGCCCCGCGCAAGTTAGAGCGCCCCAGCGACCATGCCCCGGCGTGGGTGGAAATCGCCTGACCGGCGCCATGGCTACACAGCGCCCAAGAAAAAACCCGGGCAGGGCCCGGGTCTTCTCGCTTCCTGGCTGGCGCGCGTTGCGCGCCAACCCAGCTGCGCTTAGCGCACGCTCTTGCGGGTGAACAGGTTCACGATCGCAAGCAGGATCACCGCGCCGAGCAGCGACCACAGGAAGGTGCCGACGGTGATGGCCTGGTTGATGCTGCCGCCGCCCAGGAAACCGGCGATGGCGGCACCGACGATGCCGACGACGATGTTCAGGATGATGCCCTGCTGGGCGTCACGACGCATGATGATGCTGGCGAGCCAGCCAACGACGCCGCCCACAATCAGCCAAATGATGATGCCCATGATGCTCTCCTCGATTCGTAGGGTGAAAAGCCCCGTCGCGGGGGTGGGACGATTTGGCGGCCGCAGGCGTGAAACCGTCGTATACGAAGGACGCATCGCACGCGCCAAACCCCTTGAAAATCAGGGTCGCGCGGGTCGCTGCGTGCGGCGGCCTTCACAAACGCAGGGCTGGTTCTCCGACGAATTTCCATCGCGCGGCCTGTCGCATGCACATGGCTGAACCGAGCGAAACGTTCTTCGCGCAGCACCGTATCGGGCCGCTGCAGGTGTGGTGGACCTCGCATCCTGCGCGCGGTTCGGGCGAGCCGGTCGCGCGTCCGCTGCTGGCGGCGTGGTTCGACACCGCGCCCGAGGCGCTGCCACTGCAACGCGATCCGCGCGGGCGCCCGCGGCTGGAAGGCGCGCTGGCCGCGCACGATGTGGGCTGGAGCCACAGCGGCGACGCGCTGCTGCTGGCGACAGGGCCGCAGGTGCAGCTGGGCGTGGACGTCGAGCGCCTGCGTCCGCGTCCACGCGCGCTGGAGCTGGCCGAGCGCTTCTTCGCCCCTGCCGAGACGCAGGCCCTGCGCGCGCTACCAGAGCACGAGCGCACTGATGCGTTCCTGCGCCTGTGGTGCGCCAAGGAGGCGCTGCTGAAGGCGCACGGGCATGGCATCTCGTTCGGGCTGGAGCGACTGACGTTCGCGCCCGTCGGCGGCCTGGACGCGCTGGACGCCGCGCCGCTGCAGCTGGTCGCCTGCGATCCGCGCCTGGGCGCGCCCTCGGACTGGACCCTGCACCAGTGGCAGCCGCATCCGCACTACCTGGCGGCGGTGGCCTGGCGCGCGGCGCCGGACGGCGCGGCCCCGGGCCTGCGATAAAATCGCCGGCGATGACCCACGATTCCCTCCCCGCCGGCCTGGACGCGCCGCTGCGCGACGGGCTGGCCGAACTCAGCCTGTCCACCGCGCTGGCCTCGCCGCTGCTGGCCTATCTGGCCCTGCTGGTGCGCTGGAACGGCACCTACAACCTCACCGCCGTGCGCGACCCGCGGCAGATGGTCACCCGCCACCTGCTCGATTCGCTGGCGATGCACCGTTTCGTCTCCGAGGGCACGCTGGCCGACCTGGGCACCGGCCCCGGCCTGCCCGGCATCCCGCTGGCCATCGCCCATCCGCGCCTACAGGTGACCCTGGTGGAGAGCAATGGCAAGAAGGCGCGCTTCCTGCGCGAAGCCGTGCGCCAGCTGGGGCTGACCAACGCCAGCGTGGCCGAGAGCCGCGCCGAGGCGCTGGATCGCCCGAGCGCGTTCGATCGCCTCACCGCCCGCGCGCTGGACACGCTGGCCGGCATCGTCGAGGTCGGCGGCCACCTGCTCAAGCCCGATGGCCTGCTGCTGGCGATGAAGGGCGTGATGCCGCATGCCGAGATCGCCGCCCTGCCCGCCGGCTGGCGGCTGGTGGAGGCCACGCCGCTGACCGTGCCCGGCCAGGACGGCGAGCGTCACCTGGTCACGGTGGGACGCGCCTGACCGAAACCCGCATAATCCCCCGTTCCTTTCCCATTCCCCCAGGACACGCCCTCGCATGGCCCGCATCGTCGCCATCGCCAACCAGAAGGGTGGCGTGGGCAAGACCACCACCGCCGTGAACCTCGCCGCCGGCCTGGCCCGCACGCCGCAGCGCGTGCTGCTGGTGGATTTGGATGCCCAGGGCAACGCGACCATGGGCAGCGGCGTGGACAAGCGCCAGATCGAGGCCTCGGCCTTCGAGGTGCTGCTGCGCGAATGCGAGGCGCGCGCGGCGATCGTGCGCACGGCCGAGGACTTCGACCTGCTGCCGGCCAACATCGACCTGACCGCCGCCGAGATCCAGCTGATGGACCAGCCCGAGCGCGAGCAGCGCCTGAAGTCGGCGCTGGAGCCGCTGCGCGCCGACTACGACTGGATCCTGATCGACTGCCCGCCGGCATTGTCGCTGATGACGCTCAACGCCCTGACCGCCGCCGATGCGGTGCTGGTGCCGATGCAGTGCGAGTACTACGCGCTGGAAGGCCTGTCGGCACTGATGGACACCATCAGCGCCATCCGCGGCCGGCTCAATCCGAAGCTCGAGATCGAAGGCGTGCTGCGCACCATGTTCGACGTACGCAACAACCTGGCCAACGCGGTCTCGGCCGAACTCACCGAACACTTCGGCGACAAGGTGTTCCGCACCATCGTGCCGCGCAACGTGCGCGTGGCCGAGGCGCCCAGCCACGGCCAGAGCATCGTCGGCTACGATCGGACCTCGCGCGGTGGCGTGGCGTATCTTGGCCTGGCCGGTGAACTGATCCGTCGCCAGCAGGAGCGCACGCGTGCTCCGCTTCCCCCCATGGAGACCTATTGATGTCCGCCGCCCCGAAGAAGCGCGGCCTGGGCCGCGGCCTGGAAGCGCTGCTCGGCCCCAAGGCCGCCGAGACCGCACCGGCCGAGGCCCAGCCTGGCGAAGTCCTGCGCAACGTGCCCGTGGGGCAGCTGCAGCCGGGCCGCTACCAGCCGCGCATGGCGATGGACCCGGCCAAGCTGGACGAGCTGGCCGACTCGATCAAGGCCCAGGGCGTGATCCAGCCCATCGTCGTGCGCCAGCAGGACGATGGCCGCTACGAGATCGTCGCCGGCGAGCGCCGCTGGCGCGCCTCGCAGCAGGCCGGCCTGGCCGAAGTGCCGGTGGTGGTGCGCGAGCTGGACGATCGCACCGTCATCGCCATGGCGCTGATCGAGAACATCCAGCGCGAGGACCTCAATCCGCTGGAAGAGGCGCAGTCGCTGCAGCGGCTGATCAACGAATTCTCACTGACCCACGGCCAGGCCGCCGAGGCCGTCGGCCGTTCGCGCGCGGCGGTGTCCAACCTGCTGCGCCTGCTGGAGCTGCCGCCGGCGATCCGCGCGCTGCTCGAGGCGCGCCGGCTGGAGATGGGCCACGCCCGCGCGCTGCTCACCCTGTCGCCGGAGCTGGCCAGCAAGCTGGCCGCCGAAGCCGCCGACGAAGGCTGGTCGGTGCGCGAGGTCGAACACCGCGCCTCGCAGTTCGCCGCCGGCCGCGTGCCGGTCAGCGGCAAGAAGAAGCCGGCCCGGGCCGTGCCGCAGGCGGATATCGCGTCCCTGCAGAACGAGCTGTCCGAGACGCTGGGCACGACCGTGGCCATCGCGCACGGCCGCAACGGCCGCGGCAAGCTGGTGATCCACTACACCGATCTGGACACGCTGGAAGGCGTGCTGGAGCGGTTGCGGGGCAAGCGCGACTAAGCCGCACAGGAACGGCAGCGCCGAAAGCACCGCCTTCATGCCGTCATTCCCGCGAAAGCGGGAATCCATGGACGTTGCGCTCGTCGCTTTTGCTGCTGCGGTTGAAGGCGTGAGTGCAGGCAATGGGTGACCACCGCAGCTGCGAGCTCCCGTCGGAGCTTGCCTGGATCACGAACTGCAGTCAGAGCCCGAGCACCCCTGCAAACCGTTGTTCCCGCGCAGGCGCGAACCCAGCGCCTCGATCCTTCCCTGCGGAAGTCCCTGGGTTCCCGCCTTCGCGGGAATGACGGTGCGATGTACCAGGATGTTGGAGTGATGGCGCGGTCCGGCCGCTCACTCCCCCTGCAGCTGCGCAAGACGCTGGCGCAGGCGCCTGGACTCGGGCTTGAGCGCGATCATCTTCTGCAGCTGTTCGATGGCCGCCTGGCGGTTTCCCGTTTCGCGATAGACATCGACCAGACTATCCAAGGCGTCCAGCGACTTGGGATGGATGCGGGCGTTGAACGCCAGCACGGCCACGGCCTTGTCCGCCGCCTTGCGCTTGAGCAGTTCGCCGGCGACCTGTTCCAGCGGCTGACCCGGGAAGTCGTAGCGCTGCGGGACCGCCTTCCACTGCTGATCGAGCCAGCGCGTGATCTGTGCCGCATCCAGGCTGTCGGCCTGCTTGTACAGGTCCCAGTGCACCGACATGCGCAGCATCGGACGCGGCTTGCCCGCCAGGATGGCTTCCACGGCGTCGCGCGCCGCCTCGACACTGTCGTCCTGCGCATTGTTGGTCAGCAACACGATCTGGATGCCCTGCTCGGGCAACAGGGTCAGATCCGATTTGAAGCCCCGCCAATCGCCGCCATGGGTGACCATGCGACGGCCGAGCGCGGAGTCCACCAGTTTGAAGCCGAAGCCGTATGGCACCTTGCTGCCATCGGACAGCGTGGCCGGCGTCGTGGCCAGCGCCCAGTTGGCCTTGGAGATCGCCCGGCCCTGCTGGAGCGCGTCGGCCCACAGTTGCAGATCATGCGTGGTGGAGTAGATGCCGCCGGGGCCGACGGGATAGAAGTTCGGAATCTGGTCGAACGGCTTGCGGCTGCCGTCCGGGCGGACGATGAAGCCCCATGCGCGCGGCTGGATCAGCGCATCGTTGTCCGGCAGGCGCACGCGCGTGTGCGTCATGCCCAACGGCTTGAAGAACTCCCGCTGCAGGTACTCGGCGTAGTCCATGCCCGAGACGCGGCCAACGATCTGCGCAAGCAGGATGTAGCCGGTGTTGCTGTACTCGAAGGCCGAACCGGGCGCGAACAGCGGCGGCGCCTTGTGCTGCACCAGCAGCGCGACCGCCTCGTCGCCGCGCATCGCCGTGGTGACCTCGCCCCGCTTGAGGAGCTGCGTGTACAGCGGGAAGACATCGGGCACGCCCGAGGTGTGGGTGAGCAGCTGGCGCAGCGTGATGTCGGCATAGGGCAGCTGCGGCAGGTACTTGGCGGCCGGGTCGTCCAGGGCCAGCTGGCCCCGCTCGGCCAGGCGCAGCACGGCCGCGGCCGCGAACTGCTTGCTGACCGAGCCGATGTCGAAGGCATCCTCCACCGTCAGCGCGACCTGCGCGCTGGCGTCGGCCTCTCCCAGGGCGCCCTGGTAGACGACCTTGCCGTGCTGCGTGACCAGGAAGCTGCCATTGCAGACCCTCACGGCATGGCAGTTCTCGAAATAGCGCGCGACCTCGGCGGACCGAGCGGGCCCCGCGTCGGGCACGCGCGCGAACACGGGCAGGACCGCACAGGACAGTGCGACAACGGCCAGGCGCGGCATGCGCTGAGCCAGCTTGCGTAGAGCAGCCATCGGAGTTTCCTCTGCTTGTCTGTACTACTACAATTAGTACAGATGGGATAAAAAAAGACGCCTGCCGATGCAGGCGCCGTGGCGATCGGCCAACCGTGCTGGACAGCCGTCGAAGGCAACTGTACTATTTGTATTAGTACACATCAACAGGAGCGACGACGTGGCCCGTACCGCAGCGCTGATGATCCAGATCGCCACCGGCGATCCACGCCCCATCGTGCGGCAGATCACCGATGCGGTCCGTATGCGGATCGCGACCGGAGAGCTGGCCCATGGGCAGCAGCTGCCCAGCGTGCGCGGGCTGGCGCAGCAGCTGACGATCAATCCCAACACCGTGGCCAAGGCCTATGCCGAGCTGGTGTCCGAAGGCTGGCTCGATTCGCGGCAGGGCATGGGCTTCTACGTCGCGCCGCCGCGGCAACGGCTCTCCGATGCCGAGCGCGAGCGCCGGCTGGATGAAGCGGTCGCCACGTTCGTCAACGACGTCGTCCCGCTCGGACTGCCGGCCAAGACCGTGCAGCAGCGCATCGCCGACGCGTTCGAGCGCGCGCTTCCGCGCAAGCGTGCGTGATGGAGACTTCCGATACGTTCGGCGCCATGGACGGCGCGCATGATCTGGCGATCGAGACCGTGCGGCTGAGCAAGCGCTACGGCGACAAGTTTGCGCTGGACGGGCTGGATCTGCGCATCCAGCGTGGGCAGATCCACGCCATGGTGGGCGCCAACGGCGCGGGCAAGTCCACGCTGTTCCGCATCCTGCTGGGCTTCCTCTCGCCCAGCGGCGGACAGGCGCGCATCCTGGGCCGCGACAGCCAGCGGCTGACGCCCGGCGACCGCGCCCGCATCGGCTTCGTCAACGAAGAACACACGCTGCCGGGGTGGATGCGGGTCGAGGAGATCACCGCGATGCAGCGCCGCCAGTATCCGCAGTGGCGGCAGCCGATCTTCGATGAGGTCATCGGCCACTACCGGCTGCTGCCCACGCAGAAGATCGCCCAGCTCTCGCGCGGTGAACGCGCCGGCTTCAACCTGGCCCTGAGCCTGGCGCAGTGTCCGGAACTGCTGATCCTGGACGAGCCCACCCTGGGACTGGACGTGGTCGCCAAGCGCGCCTTCCTCGAATCGCTGCTGCACACCAACGTCATGGAAGACCGCACGGTGATCTATTGCTCGCACCAGATGGAAGAGATCGAGCGCGTCGCCGACAACCTCATTCTGCTCGAGGATGGCAGGCTCAGGCATATGTCGGCGCCGGAAGGCTTCTGCGAGCGGGTCACCTACTGGATCGCGGATATCCCGTTCAAGGGTCCGCCGCACGAGACGATTCCCGGCCTGATGGAAGCGCGCCGGCTCGACGGCCTGCATCACTACCTGGTGCTGGATCAGGACGAGACCTTCGCCGACTTCCTGCGCGCCGCGGGCGCCCGCTCGATCGACGCCATGCCGGTCAGCCTGGACCGCGCGGTCAACGCCTTCCTGTCGATGCGCCACGCGGCCCCGCCCGTCCACTGACGCCAGTCCTGGAGACACACCATGTGGAGCCTGTTCAAGGTCGAATGCGTGCGCTTCCGCACCTGGGCCGTCATCGCCGCGCTCGTGCACCTGTGCGCGCTCGGCTTCGGCACCCGCCTGATGGATCTGGCGCAGCAGACTCTGCCCATCCATCGCGCCATCGGCGGCGTCTATGCGCTGGCCGGCGCGCTGCTGGGGCTGTATCAGATTGGCGGCTATCGCCGCGGCAGTCACTGGGTCACGCTGCTGCATCGCCCGGTGCCGCCGACGCGCATCGCGCTCACGCTATGCGGCGCGGCTGGCGTGGTCCTGCTGGTCGCGGTGCTGCTGCCCACATTGCTGCTTGCCGCCTGGCAGCAGGGCACGACCGCGCGCGTGGTCGATCTGCGCCATTGGCTGCTGCCCGGCGTCGCATGGCTGAGCGCGATGGCGGGCTATCTGGCGGGGGCCTTCTGGGCTTTGCGCGGGCCGCGGACCGCGCTGGCGGCCGTGGCGCTGCTGGCCTGGCTCGCGTTCGCCGATGCGACCGGGATCGCGATGCTGGCGGTCGAGCTGCTGGTCGCCGCCTGGCTGCTCGCCTTGGTGCTGTGCGCCTTCAGGCCCGATGTCGAGGCCACGCCGCGTGGCCCGTGGGCGAGCGCGCTGCTGGCGCTTCCACTGAGCGCGGGCGCATATCTGGTCGTGCTGTTGATGCTGTTCGGCGCGGAGTTCCTGTGGATCGCGCAGGGCTCGCATCCCCTCAACACCGCCGTGCCGCCGCCCGGCGGCCACACGGAGGCGGAGAAGATGGAGCCGCGCGCGCGCATGCTCAGGGCGCTGCACGACGCGCGGCCTGCCGATCTGGAGCGGCTGCAGGCTGCGGCCGAGGCGGGCAAGCCGCAGGGCCTGACCGTTCGATTCCGGCAGCTGCCCCAGCGCAACGCATTGAGCAACCTCACATCCCTGCAGTTCGACGATCCGGAGCGCCACGTCCGCTGGACCTTCAGCCATGACCGGATGCGCCTGCAGGGCGAGAACCTGCTGAGCGGACACGCCGCCGGCACACTGGGCATAGGACCGCAGCGCGAGGCGTTTCCGTACGTCGCCGTGCCGATCGGTCACCTGCCCGGCCTCCCTGATGACGACACGGCGCTGCTTGCCGGCGACACCTTGTACCGTTACGACAGCGCCGACCAGACCATCACGCGCTGGCTCGGTGTGCCCAACGAGGAAAGCATCGCAGGCGTAGGCCGCATCAATGGGCGATGGGCCCTGATGAGCGACAAGGCGCTGTACTTCTACCGTGCTGATGCGGCCCTGGCTGAGGCGGCTTCGCCGAAACTCCTGACGCGCATCGCGTTACCTACTCCAACCGCACGGCTGAGCAGCCTCGACATGATCGCCCTGAGCGACGGCGTCCTGGTCTGCCTGGTGGACTCGGAACTGGCGCATGCCGAGGACGGCACACGACCCGCCCTGCTCCTGCTGCGCGGCTTCGATGACGGGCGCCCCCCGGTGCTGCACTCCACGCCCCTGTCCTTCGACTACCCCGCCCTGCACCGCTACCGAAGCTGGTGGCCCTCGCCGGCGCTGCACGCTGCGCTGGAGCAGGCGCGCGCCGTGTTCGCGCCCACTTCGCCATTGTCCGCTGCGACGCCCGCGCCCCTGCCCATGTCGATCATGGCGTTCGCAGGGTGCCTCTTGTTGGCTTCCGCCGCGTGCGCCGCCTACTACGCGCATCGCGAAGGTCTTGCAGGACGAGTCCGCCTCGCCTGGATCGTGTTCTGCGGATTCGTCGGTCTGCCGGGGCTGGCCGCCATGATGCTGATGAGGCCGCGCTCGCGCCCCAGCATCTGAAGCCCGTCTCTCAGCGCCGAAGCGCGCGCCAGGGCTGCACCGGCAGCGTCTTGCGGTCACGCAGATACCCATGGTCGCTGGCAACGAAATTCACCACATTCAAATCGCATTGACTCGCTCCAAATTTCCGGCGCGATGCGTGTACGATCGGGCGCGGGGAGGCGGCGCGACACGGACGGGGACACGCAGGATGGATCCAGTACGGTCCAAGACGGCACTGCTGTACAGCACGGTCAGACGCGCCCTGCAGTCGGGGCGCTATGTCCCTGGCGAACGCATCGACCCGGCATCGCTCGCCCACGAGTTTCATATGAGCCCGACACCCGTGCGATGCGCGCTGTATCGTCTCGCGGGCGAAGGCGTGATCGTCGACCACCCCCGTCATGGCTTCCAGGTGCCGCTGCCCACCGAACTGAGCCTGCGCGACCTGTACGGCTGGATGGAGCAGCTACTGGTCATGGCCTGCACCTCGCCAGCGCGCAAGGCGTCGGAGCACGCCAGTGCGCGGGCCGCAGTCGGCGACGATGTGCCGAAACGGACGTGGAAGCTGTTCGATGCGATCGCGCGAAGCAGCGGACAGTGGTCGCTGCATGAAGCCGTGCGCCGCACCAACGACCGGCTGGCGCCGATCCGCCGCGCCACGCTGGAGTTGATGATCGACATGCCGGAGGAGCTGGATCGACTCCAGCAGCTCTTCGTCGCCCATGACCTCCAGCGCCTGGAACAGGCGCTGCGCGACTATCACGCCCATCGCAAGCAACTGGTCCCGCAGATCGTCGCCCTGCTGGCCGAACGCCGCGACCGCCTGCACTGAGCGGTCCAAAAGAATTCTTCGAGTACAAAACAGAAATTACTTGAGAACACACCATCGCCATTCCAGGCTGGCCCTGTCATGGAATCGCCATGACACAACCCAAGGAGACAGCGATGGACAACAACGAGAAGGCACGCGACACCGCGTCCGCGGACATCATCGAGCTGGGCGTGGCCAGTGTGGAGACTAGGGGCGGCGGCACGCTCGACGGCGAGATCCTGGGCAATATGCCGGGCGATGGCATCTCGGAAGGCTGATGCAAGAGGGCGCGCCGCGTGGCGCGCCCTCCTTCCCGGAGGTTCTCATGAAACGACTGAAGCAGAGTCAGGACGTCTCTTACTGCCACTACGACGACCGACTGATCTTCCTGGACACGTCAAAGGACCGCTATTTCCAGATTAGTCAGTCTCTGGAGAGACACTTTCTGGAATTTGTCGCATCAGGTGAAACGGATGCGGCCTCTCTAATTCGCCTCACGGAGCTCGAGATCCTTGTGTGCGGCGATACCGGAACACCGAATCCAACGCGACTTCCTCGACCGGCGCGAAGTGCGCTTGAACAGCGCGAGGCAGGAACCCAGCTCACCGCACGTGTCACACGCGACGTGTTCACTTCATTGATTGCCATGCAGTGGCGCTTGAAACACTGGCGGCTCAAGGAAGTGCTAGCGCTACTGGCATACCGCGAGAATGAGGAAGCCGTCACGTCGGAGCAAGAGTCGATACTCCAAACACACGAGGCCATCGCGGCATCCATTGCTTTCCAACGTGTCCGCCCCTTTGTCCCGGTCGCACCATGCTGCCTGGTCGACTCACTTGCACTGGCGGCGTTCATGACGAAACGGGGGATTCGAACCCACCTTGTCTTTGCGGTGGCATGTGATCCGTTCTCCGCGCATGCCTGGACGCAATACGACGACGTGGTGCTGAACGATACCACTGGGAACGTCTTGAACTACGTGCCGATTCGGGTGATCTGATGAGCCCGGGATACCTCGCGCTCGTTGACGGAACACCGGCAGCGGAAGCAACGATGCGCCAGGATGCAATCAGTCTCCTGCATGAGCTTGGATTTGTAAGACGCTTTCGCATCGGCAGTGTCGCGCTTTACCTCATGCGGGGAACAGAGGCGCTCGCCTTACCGCTTGGCACTCACCTTGTGGGCGAGCTCTATACATCGAGTGGATGCCGCGTTCGCGAGAGCAAGGGATTCCAGCGCTTTACCACTCAGCGCCAACTGCGCGAACATCTTCTTGAGAGCTTCTGGGGCGAGTACGTGCTTTTCCAGCCAAACGAGGAAAAGCAGAACATGGCCACTTTCATCACACGCGATCCTTCCGGCGCCCTGTCGTGCGCCTACTCGTATGACGAGGGCTTCATCACGTCCGACATCTCTCTCGTGTCTCGGCTCGGTTTGGCCCAGGCAGGCGTGGACTGGGATTTCATCGAGCATTTTCTGAGTTACTCCCACACTAAGATCGCTCGATCCGGCGTTGCAGGCGTAAGCGAGCTCTTGCCGGGATGCATGCTTGAGATCGCCCCCCGACGGAGCAGTACCAGTTCCGTCTGGACGCCATGGCGCTTCGTTCAGGAAACAGAGCTGCAGCGCGACATCGATACCGCCTCGCACTTTGTGCGAAAGGCTGTTTCCACCGTCGTGACGGCGATGGCGACCACAGATCAATCCCTGTTGCTACAGCTTTCTGGTGGCCTCGACTCTTCCATCGTCGCCGCCTGCCTGGGAGACACCGATGCATGCGTACGCACGTGTACCGTCGTCGCCCCGCTACCTGGGGGCGACGAACGACCCTATGCCGAGCGGGTCAGCTCTCGCGTGGGTATTCCGCTGTTGCATGCAAACCTCGACCTCTCGGAACCGGCGATCCAGTTCAAGATCCCTGCCCGCTCGCTGCGCCCTGCGGTCTCGCCATTGTCGCGGGCTGCAGCACGCGCCATGGAGCCCTTCGTCAATGCGGAACGCGTCAACGCGGTCTACTCCGGCGGCGGGGGAGACACGGTCTTCTGCTATCTCAGGACTGCGTCTCCCGCCACCGATGCGCTTCGCCGCGCTGGGTGGGCAGAAGCATGGAACAGCGTGCTCAATCTCACCAAGCTCCATCGATGCACAGCGGCCAAGGCAACCTGGCTGGCTTTTCGTAAGCTCGTCGACACCCCTCACCTCGACCCATCTGCGGATAGGTCTCTTTTGCGCGCGTCACGGCAACCTCCACTCGGGCGGCATCCGTGGGTGCCCAAGGATGATGGAACGCTTCCTGGCAACTGTGAACGCATAGTCGACCTGGCGGGCACCCAGATGTTTCGTGAGGTCACACTTCGGGAGGATGACAAGCGGGTGCGCATGCCGTTGCTTTCTCAGCCCGTGATGGAAGCCTGCTTGCGTGTTCCTAGCTGGCTTTGGATTAGAGGCGGCTTGGACCGCGCCGTCGCCCGTGCCGCGTTCGCCGATGCACTACCGCCCGAGATCATCCAGAGACGGAGCAAAGGGAATCTCATGGGCTTCAATGCGGCATTGTTTCAACGGCACAAGACCACAATGCGGCGGTTCTTGCTGGATGGCTGCCTCAGCGCACGAGGGATCGTCGATGCTGACCATCTGAACGCCTATCTGTCCCGAACTGCTCAACCAAGAGATCGCTCTTTCCTGCGTATCTTCGACCTTTGCATGACCGAGAACTGGGTCAGACAACGCAGCTAGTTGATCGGCTGCTTGCTCCGCATTCGTTTGGTGGCGTTTCCTTCTGTGCCGACGCTCCCGCGGAGCTCCCTCCAGCGTTCGTACTGCTGGGCCTTGATGGGATTAGAGTCCTCATGAGACTGCAGCCAAAATCTGAACCAATCCACGTTTCGCTCATAGACGGCCAACTTGTGCATGGGCTGGAACTTCTGGTGAGGCTCGTCCGGGAACACATACATGTCGGCTCTTCTCGCCTCATGCAGAGGGCCTGCGTAATCCATCGCGAACAGATATTCTTGCTCTGATAACTGAAGGAGCAGTGGCACGCGCAGCTTGTCGAGATGAAACTCAGGTGCCAGCATCCTCCAGCGACGTGGTGTGTCGCTCAAGCCCTTCAAACCCCAGTTCTTCGTGAGCGTCTGGTCCACAAGTAAGCCTGCAAATGAAGTGAGCAGGTAGTAAGTCGAAGACAGCGAAGGTGTGCTGACAGAGATCGCCGACAGCAGGTTGGAGTGCATCGCCGTCCACATTGTCACCTCACTTCCGAAGCTGAGCCCGCTCATGCCCACACGTGACGCGTCGATCTCACCCGAGTTCGATAGCATATCCACCGCGCCAGCGACCGCCACACGCGCTGCGTCGTAGCGATGTTCCGCCGTTCGCACATAGGGCGCCTGATTGATGCAAAGGGCTGCGATGCCTTGCTCTGCGAGGCTGAAAAAGGGCAGTTCGTCGCCCACCCCGCCGCGCACGAAACCGGTGCATTGATAGTAATTGACCACCAGCGGCACTCGCTCTCCGTCCGGCCGCCGCGCCGGATAATACTGGCCTGTAAACATCTGGCCATCGCTTCCGGTCCAGCGCAGGAGTTTGACCTGGGGTTCGCTTGCCAAGCGCGCAGCGAGTTCGGCGTTGGGATCGAAGAGGATGTGGCGCGCGCCCGTACTCAGGCTGATTCTTTCCAGCCGGGGAGGCTGGTTGGCATCTGCGGTAACGCAGATCATGACTTCGGCCGCGACATCGCACGCGCTGTCGCGGGCTCTACCGCCGTTCACCAACCCCTGTGTGTAGACGATGGGACGCACGACGTTCTGTTGGATATCCCAGCCAAAAATCGACTGTGCGCCTCCTTGAGCTGGGTCTGTGACCGTGAACAGCAGCTCATGATGGCCGGGGCGCCAGACTAGCGCCGAGATCTGGCGACCGACGCAAAGTGGCACAGAGCAGGAGAGGGGTTTGCCGTGCGGACCTCGAGCGGTCAGGGTGACATCAGGTTTCTGCGTGAGGTCGCGCTGCTGCCCTACCCGCGTCAGCCGCGCTGTCCAGCCCTCGTCCGAGTCCGCCTGCTTCCAGACTCCTTCAGGCGTTGGGCCCCCACCGCCGGCACCTTCAACTAGGCTCGGCGTCTCCGGCGGCGGAACGTTCGCGGCGGGTGGACGTCCGCTCGAGAGATCTAATGTCTTCCAGCGATCCGGCGTCGCTGCAAGCAGGCGGCCACGAGCCAGAGTTCCTTTGAGAAAACGTTGGCTCGCCGGCATCCCGTCGATCCGGCCAGAGCGGAACAGTCCTTGGCCCAGCGGCACACTAGGGTCGATATGGATGCCACGATCGTATTCGGCCTGCTCGGCTTCGCTCACCTCCAGCCGACTTGCGCCCACTGCGTACTCAAGCCGCTGGCCACCATCCACTAGCCGAAAAGCGCGCACGTCCGAAGGATCGCGTGTCAATGGCGCGACTTCCCTGCCGTCGACCGAGGCGCGCCAGACATCGATACGCCCATCGACCATCGCGCGGTAGTAGATCCATTGTCCGTCCGGCGACCAAGTCGCAACCGCAGGCAAGCTGACACCCGCGACGTCACGCAGCACGAAGCCGCCGTCCGAAAGTCGTCTGGGGAGCGCGTCCGGGCTATCTACCCGTTGCACGTACCAGGAACTGGTATAGGTATTGCGTTCAATAGACGCTTGTTCGGTGCGGAACGCAACGAGTTTGCCGTCTGGAGAAAGCGTAGGAGCACTGAAGTCAACGACTTCCAGGAGCGCGCGAGGGCTCACCGCCTGCACCGGCAATGTCCAATGCAGCCCCAGCACGAAGAGAAGTGTCCGCCAGGTATTCATTCCTCTCACCAGCGCTTTGACAAGGCCAATGCCAGGAATCTGCCTACCGCGGAGTAGTTGGTTGAGTCGTAGGGCGCCTCGCTTCGCGCAACAGCGGCATAACGCGGCGGCTCACGATCTAGAAGGTTCTGTGCCGTCAACTCGACCGTCAGCCCCGAGAGCAAGCCGTGCCAACCGGGCACTTCGTAGCCGATTGTTGCGTCGAAGGTGGTGAACGATGCGCCTTCCTTGCCGTCCAGCCGATTGCGCACGCCGCTTCTGTAGTTGCCGAACAACGATGTCGTCAGACCTCCCGAGTTCCACACCAAGCCCGCTCTTCCATTCAGCCTTGCTGGGTAGAACAGCGTGCCCGCCAAGTCGCTAGGCCGCTGGCCAGGCAGAGTCGCCTGCGTGCTTTCCATCCAGCCGGTCGAACCCCTAATCGTCAACTCTCCGAACTCCAGATCAAAGCGGTAACCTCCTGACAGATCGGCCCCGTGGATCCGCTGTCGCGCCGCGTTGACGCTCCGATTGTCCACGATGGCGATCACCTTGCGTGGGTCATAGGGCGCACCGGCATAGTTGAGAAAGCTCGCCGAATCAGCAATTGCCTGCGCCATCTGTGCCTGACTGGGATCACGCGTCACGAATGGCGCATAGATCGAATTGGCGAGCGCTTCCGAATACACCACCGGCTGCACGATTCGACCGGTGTAGTCGATGTCAAACCACGACAGTTCCGCCTCGAGCGCCGGGAGTGCTTCAGGATGGAAAGCCAGCGTGGCGCTCCAGGTTCGCGCCCGTTCGGGACTCAGGTCCGGATTGCTGCCTGATCGATAGAACACCGTCGCGGTACGAGGCACACCCGCAGCGCCAAACGTTGCTGCGGGATAGAGTGCAACGCTCTGAGTGCCGTAGAGTTGGAGAAGCCTCGGTGTCTTGAAAGATTTGCCCCACGACGTGCGCAAGGTGAAGTCGGCGTCGGGCGAGTAGATCAGCCCCAGCTTGGGCGTGGTGACCCGTCCATCCCGGTCGTAGTATTCTGTGCGTAGCGCGCCGGTTAGCGCCAGTCGACGTAGGCCCCTGATGTTCTGCGTCGGCGCCACCAGCGGCATGTTGAGCTCTGTGTAGGCGAAGCTGCTCTTTTCGCTACCATCGGCCAGCGTCCGATTGCTACTGATCCCGAGGCTGAGGAACTCGACATCCCTGTACCCGGCGCCTGCCGCCATTCTTACCTCGCCAGCCGGCAGATCCATCACTGGACCTTCCGCCCCCAGTTCGTAGGTGATGCTGCTATTGCTGTAGGTGCCCAGGCTGTTGGTGGAGACCAGACCCGTGTTGGTCTGTATGACCTGTTGATGCGTGTAGGTCTTGTCTCGGCCTAGAGACGCGCTCGCGGTCAGCGTCCAGTCGCTAGCCAGGGCGAGCACAAATGCTGGCGAAACGAGTGTGCTATGTGTCTCAGGCGTATTGTGATAGTAGGCCTTGGCATACCCGGTATCCGTGTATGCCTGGCGCTCCGTTCGCAGTGCGTCGATCTGGAAGGTCAGCGCCTCGCCAATCGATTGATGCCCGCTGATCAGCCCACTGCGAAGGTCGCTGCCCGACCACAGAGTCGCTGGCTGGTACATCGCCTGGGCAAAATCACGTTGCGACGCCTGGATGGGATCGATGGACTCGCGCTTAAGTGTGGCAGTCAGGCCTCCTGTCGGCCAGCGTTCGCCGGCTGTGGCCGTGTACGCACGCGTGCCCAGGCCGCCTTCGGTCGCGTGGCCAAACCGTGCACCGATCACCGCGCCCTCGAAGTCCTGCTTGAGGATCACGTTCGCCACGCCGCCCACCGCATCGGAACCGTACAGCGCAGACGCACCATCCGGGACGATCTCGATTCTTTCCACGGCCTCGACCGGGATCGCGCTGATGTCCACGCCCTGAGAAGCGCCGCCATAGGCCAAGCGGCGTCCATTGAGCAAGGTCAGCGAAGCGTCCTGGCCAAGACCCCGCAGGTTGAGACTCGAACCACCCGTCGTATTGAAGTTGTTGCCGCCGATGTTGGCACTGGCGAAGATCCCCGGATTCTGCCCGCCCCCGAAGTTCTGCGGCAGGCTACGGATCACTTCGCCCAGGTCGGTGAAGCCTTCCTCGCGGATGCGCGTGCTGTCGATGGTGATCACGGGCGAAGGCGTGGTGCCGCCCTTGATGCGTGTGCCGGTGACCTGGACGGTGTCGAGTTGGACGGCGGACTGGGTCGACAGGTCGTCCTGCCTTGGGTCCGTGGCCTGCTTGTCGCTATCGGCCCTGCGTGTGACTTCCTGTGCGTCGACGGCGCCGCTCAGCGCGACGGCGACCCAGAACAGCATGCTGCGAACGACATGTCGTGATTGCCGCGAATCCATGATGCGTCTTCCCCGTTGGCATCCGACAGGCACGACCTGAGCGTTGCGGCCGTCGGACAGCCGCAAGCGAAGGCGTATTCCCGTCTGTTGACTTGCTTTCCCCACGCCCACGCGGAGCGGCGGCCGCACGCGCCAGCTCTCAAGGCGAAAGGTCCCATGGCTACGATATACGTAGCACCGTGCACACTACGTTTTACGTAGTATCGATGTCAAGCGCTGTTTCTGAAGCTTCCGCATATCGAGGACTGATATGCACGCATGACGCGGAAGCCGCCAGGCAATGTCTACGGCCGACGCCTGCGCGAGGCGCGGGATTTCTACGGGTTCTCCCAGATCCATCTGGCGGTCGCCGCACGCCTGGATGAGTCCGGCGCCAGTGCGCGGATCAGTCGCTATGAAACCGGCGTCCATCAGCCCAAGCTCGGGTTGCAGAAGCTGTTCGCCGACGTGCTGGCGCTGCCGATCAGCTTCTTCTACATCGAGGATGACGCGGAAGCGCTGAGCGTCCTGGACGCGCATCGGAGTGAGGAGCCCATCCGCACCTTGGCGAGGGTCAGGTGCCAGCTGGGACAGACCTGATCTTCGAGGAAGTTGATCATGGGAGAGGATTAACGACGCGGACTCGGCGGGCACGTCTAAGCCATGGGCTGACCGCTTCCCCAAAGAAGCGCTGAAACAATTCTGCTTTAGCAGAGTCAGCACGCACCAGGCCAGGACATGCGCCTCGGCGCGTGCAGCCGCACCGCGGCCGACCAAGACAAACTTGGCTGCACGCCGCGTTCTACTTGCGCAACTTCATCGCCGCGCTTGCTAGGCTACGTAAATCGTAGTATCGAGGCAGCCCGGGCGACCGGAAGCTTTCCTGCATGGAAGGCACACAAGTACGCGCCCGTGGCTGACAGGCCGCCGCTCCCCGTCTACAGCCGCAGGCTACGGCAGGCGCGCGAGGCGCATGCGATCTCGCAGCGCGCCCTCGGCATCGCCGCCGGCCTGGACGAATTCGTCGCCAGCACCCGCGTGAACCGCTACGAGACCGGTGTCCACCAGCCCGACCTGCAGACCCTGCAGCGGCTCGCCGCCGTCCTCGAGCGCCCAGTCGCCTACTTCTACGCTGAGGACGATGACCTCGCCCAGCTGATTGCCGACTTCAAAGAGCGGCCGAGGGACAAGCGCTAACCGACTGCCACGACGGTAGAACCTGCCGCTGAACAGGCGGGGCGGGCCGCTAAAAAAATATCCCCCTTCAGTGCTCGATCTCCAACATCTTTACTGCGTCAGCTCAACGATAATTACCAACGATACGCGCTGCCCAGATGCATCAAGTAGAGAAGTGAGCAAATGAGCGCATGAATTTATTGCTTTAAATACAGTTCTCGATGATGGACTTAGAGCAGGAAACAACAGAACGCCAATTCTCAATAGCAACTAATTCAAACTACTACTTCCTTTTTATGATCACGGCGTCGCCAAGTGTGCGAGGGAGCTCCGCACTCTTCGAAGAAGCCTGTTCGTCAAGCACAGGCCAAATCGCACTGACCGGAATATTTAAAAGCTCCTTATCTCCTCCTCCATGGGTGTAGGTCATCGTGAAGGCCACATCCTTAGCAGCACTTGCGCCCGTACTCAAGCAGCCTGTCCATTTCACAGCTTGTGCTGAGGACTCCGTGATAACAGCCCCAGGATCGCATCTCGCATCGCCAAAGTGAGCGAAATCGGCCGTCAAGACTATCCGCTCCTGCGACTTGACTGACACCTCCTCGAAATCGCGTTTTGAGTTGATTCTCAGATCTTTTAAGTATGACTCCTTAACGCTTAAGCATACAAGTTGCCCGCAATAATTAGGTGCGTCTGATATGGTCTCGATGACACTACGGCTCGCACACCCAGTTGCGCATACTAAGGCCATATATGCCATTGTGATTAAGCGTTTCACTTCTCTATTTCCTTTTTTGTCGATCTGTTCTTCTTTGCCTCGTCGATGTTGACAGACTTTATTTCAATCCCATTTCGAGACGCCATAATATTCTTCCCGTCATACCCCGGCAATAAAATTGCCGGTCCACGAGTGCCGTTCTTATTGACCTTACTATCCTTGTAACCGTCGTTAATCCCTGCAAAATGTAATATATCATGAGCAGCAGCATCGACGAAGGAAGCTTTGCTTGAGTCAATATGCGCATCATTACCGCCAAGACTTTCTATGCCCTCTCCGATATCGCCATAATTTTTTTGATCGAGACCGGGGCTCAGATCCATTCTATTGACCCCTTTAGCCTTAGCATCACTGGAAATGACAAGGTCAATCTTATACTTTGCGTTATCAATTGCCAGACCTTCAACTCTGGCCTCAATCGCTGCCAAGGTCGAAGGTGAAGCATCTGCCCCACTAAAGTGCACTGGTATTAATAATGTAACATTACCGTTCTTGTCTTGTTTCCATACTGCGTCTCTACCATCAGGATCAATGAACTTATATGGGTTGCTGTTGGCATACCGGTATCGACTGAAGGCGCTAATTACGCTGTATGCTGTCACCGGATCAATCGACAAGAATTGTCCCAAGCTGGGATCATAATAGCGTTGTTGCATGTAAGTCATGCCAGTAGCGGCATCCTGCACATGCCCGGTGAACCCCGGGCCATCCTTCTCTCCTCGGTTAGCTAACTTACCGTACGGCTCGTACTCACTGATGTCGACTACCAACCGGCTCTGGTCCGTCACCGCTACCGGCGAGCCCAGCGCATCGGTGTGCTGATACTTGTTTGTAAACGCGCCACCGCCTGCGCTCTGCTCACGGATGGAGACCAAGCTACCGCTCAGATATATATAGTCAGATACGGTATTGGTGCGGGCGTCGCTGACATAGACGAGCTGACCACCACTGCCGTACTGAGTGCGTTTTGAGATTCCGTTGACAGTATCCAGCACACGCAGTCCCTTACCATCGTATAGGTAAGCACCTCTACTGCCCGAAACACTGCGCAACTGGTTACCGATGTCGAAACTGTATAGCACGCCGTTCTTGTTGCTTAGGTTGCCGCGGGCGTCGTAGTCCAGGCCGACGACGGTTGCGCCGCCGGGCCCGTCGGTGATGCTGGCCAGTCGGTTCTGCGCGTTGTAGATGTACCAGTAGTTGCGGGCGCTGTTGCCGCCGCTGATCTGTGCGCTGATGAGGTTGTCCAGCGCGTCGTAGCCGTACGCCGCGGTGCCGAACATGGGCGACGAGGCGTAGGTCAGACGGTCCAGACCATCGTAGGACATGGCGACGCTGCGTCGGCCGCCAGCACTGTAGTCGGTGATCTGCTTGACGTTGCCGTTGGCGTCGTAGGCATAGCCGGAGTCCAGCGGCCGCACGTCGCCCAGCGCATCGGTCGAACGCTCGGGCAGCTGCCTGGCGTTCTGCTGCATCGTGTGGACGATGCCGTTGCCGTAGGTGAACTGCTTGATCGCGCCATTCGGCCAGTAGCTTACGTCCGTGGCGAAGGAGCCTGCCTTGGTCGGCTGCCCCAACGCGTTGGGCGCGTAGTCTACGGTCATGCCGTGCCAGGTGTTGCTGGCCAGACTGCCGTTGCTATCGTAACCGTAGGCGTAGTCGGTCGCCGTGCCGGCGGCGTCCAGCCGCTCCAGCGTCATGAGGCGCCGGTGGTTGTAGAGGTAGCTGTTGGTGACCGTCCCGCCCCCGTTGCTGTTGTTGGTCGCGATTGCCTCGACCAGGCCGTCCGGCGTGTAGGTCAGCACCTGGTTGCCGATGCCGTCGGGGAAAGACACACTTTCGACCTGGTTGCGCACGGTGTAGGTACGGACCACTTTGGCCGAGGCGGGCACCTGGTCGCGGTCGCAACTGGTGGTCGAAGACAGCGACAGGCCGCTCGCACTCCAGATCACGTTGCCGGCGGCGTCGTAGTCCACCACGGTCGCACCCGATTCGGGCTCAATCGTCTTGCACAGCCGCTGGTATTGATCGTAGACGTAGGAGCGGGTCACCGAGGCAGGTGAGGCTGGCCCGAAGACCTGCGCAGTCACGGTCGCCGTCGTGGTCTGGCCGCCGCGCCGGTCCGTGGCGACGGCGCGCAGGTTGTAGGTCCCCGCAGCCAGACCGGTCAGGGTGTACTGATAGGGGGCGGATGTGGAGGAGCCCACCACCTGATCGTTGGACAGAAACTCGACCTTGACCACCGCATCGTCCGCGTCGCTGGCGGTGGCCGACATCTGGATCGAACCGGGCGCGGCCATGCGGGGGGACCCCGTCGGGGCCGTCAAGGTGATGCTGGGCAATTGGTTCTGCGGGACAGCGAAGGATCCAGAGTGGCTGATGAGGTTGTTGCCGCCACCGAGCGGAGACAACCCGTGGATATAGATACTCTTGCCCGCCTGCTGCCGGATCAGATCGTCGGAGAACGGGATGTCGAAGGCATACGCGGTCCCCTGGGTCTTGCAGATTCCCGCCACGTCCTGGCCAGACGCGCGGTTGGCGACGTACTCCCCTGCAAAGGCTCCAGTTCCCGCTGCTCCACCAACATACATGTGCACGGTGATCGACGAGGTAACATACGTCGAACAGGCCCAGCCCCAGACGTGGTGATTGTCTGGCTGGGCCATGTCACCGATCACCCGGGACGCGTAAACGGTCACAGCACCGCTCGTCGTGCTTGCGCCGCGGGTATCGGTGGCCCGTGCTGCCACGGTGTGGGCGCCCTCGGCGATCGAAGACCATGTCCCCTGATAGGGCGCACTGCTGTCGGTCGCAACGACGTTTCCGTCGCCAATAAACGCAACCGAGGCCACCGGGCCGTCCGGGTCCGAGGCGTTTGCTGCGAAACTGAAAGAGCCACCCTCGGCAATGATCGCGCCACCGCTTGGTGCGGTCAGTTGGGCGGTTGGGGCCTGGTTCTGCGGGACTGTGTACGAGCCCGAGTGCCCGATGAGGTTGTTGCCGCCGCCAAGGGGAGATAGGCCATGGATGTAGATGCTCTTGCCCGCGTGCTGTCGGACCAGGTCATCGGTAAGAGGTATCTCGAAAATGTACGCGGAACCTTGCGTCTTGCACGCAGCGGCGACATCCGTCCCAGACGACTTATTCGCTGAATACTCGCCAGCGTAAGTCCCAGTCCCATAAGGCCCCCCGACATAAAGATGGACCTGGATCGAACCCGCCCAATAGGTGGAGCAGGCCCACCCCCAGATCCGATAGCTATCCGGCTGACCGATGTCGCCAATCACGCGTGAGCCGTAGACGGTCACCGCAGAACTTGTCGTGCTGGCGCCACGCGTATCGGTCGCACGTGCAGCTAGCGAATGAGCGCCCTCCGCTACGGACGACCATGTGCCCTGATAAGGCGAACTGCTGGTGCTCAACAGTACGTTTCCATCGCCCAGGAAAGCAACCGAGGCCACGCCGTCGTCAGCATCCGAGGCGTTCGCGGCCAGCGAGAACGTTCCACCCTCCGCGATGATCGCCCCACCGCCCGGCGCGGTCAGCTGCGCCGTCGGCACTGCGTTCACGGGGATCCGGAAGTTGCCCGAGCCGGCGATCGCCGAGTTTGAAGCGCCTACGGGCGAGATACCATGCACATAGATGGTCTGCCCGCCGTACTGCATCACCATCGCGTTGGTGATTGGAATGCTGAAGCGATAGGCGGACCCACCCGCTTGGCAGGCGCTGGCCACACCAGTCTCACTTGCATTGCTCGCCCGGAACCCGCCAAGCATCGTACCTCCGCCGCCGGCGGGGCCGCCGACATACAGGTGCACGTCGATCGAGGTATTCAGGCGCGTGGAGCACGCCCAGCCGTTGATGCTGCCGCCGCCGATCCCGTCGATGTTGCCCTTGATGACCGACTCGAGTACCTGGACCGAGACGTTGGAGGAGAGGTTGCCGAACCACGCCACGCCGTCCTGGACCATCCTCCACTGGAAGTTGTAGGTTCCCGGTGTGCGTGGCGCGGTCGCATTGAAATTGAAGGTCGCCGTCTGCCCAGTGGCCGTGGCGCCCGGCAGCCCCACTCGGCCCGTGCCCCAGGTGCTGTTATCGCCCGGGTTCTGGGAGCCGAGGTTGAATGCGGAACCCGAAGTCCATGTCATCGTGCCCGTATTCTTGAACGCCAAAGACGCGCCATAAGTCTGCCCCACCACCATGGTCGTTGGCACGCTCTGCGACACGAAAGCCGCATCGCGCGGAGGGGTGTTGTCCGCGGGCGGATCGTCTGGGCAGATGTTGCCGGAGCCTGCAGTCGAACCGTCAGGGCATTTCCTGGCAGCCCATGAGGGCGCCGCGTGAAGCATCAACAGCAGGCACACGGCAATAGCGCATACGTGGCCGCGAGCGGCTCGCAGGCCCGGCCTAACAAATTTCATGTCCCGAGATCCCTCTATTGGGCCTTTGAATATTCGGTCGCGACTCGAAAGGCTTGGCGGCGCTTATCCGCCAGACTTGGTTCTGCTAATACTCATCGGCTTGCCGAAGACATCACGCGCGATCGTGGTCTTCGCCCCTTCTTGTGCATCGATAACGGTTGGCGTTTCGTAGTTCGGCGTGTCGAAAGCCTGGAAGCTCGTCACGACCTTATGGCCCAGCGGATCGGTCGTACGCGTCTTGTTGCCCGTCAGGTACTCCGTGAGCGTCGTCAGCGTTCCGCCTTCGCTGTCCTGCGAGGAGGACGTCAGGCGGCCTAGCGCGTCGTAGCTCTTCCAGACACCGCTGGTTGTGCCGCTCGAACTGCTCGGATAGGAGGCAAAGGTCTGCCGCCCTTCGGCGTCATATGCGAAGCGCTGGAAGCGCACGGTTCCCGCCTCATTTGCAGCATCGAATTCACGAACAAGCGTGGGCCGCCATAGTCCGTCGTAATAGGTGAGTTTGCGATTGTTCCCTTGAGACACCACCTGTCGCCAGTGTCCAGCGCCCAGGCCATATTCGTCCGAAGCGACCGGCTCAAACACCTGTGTGGTGGAACTCCAAACCTGGTTATCGTTCGGATAGTTCAGCGAAGCCAAGCGACCCATGGCGTCATAGCCATAGCTGTATCGATTCCCCAGTTCGTCCGTGCGACTGGTGATCCAACCAGCGTCACTTACGACTGCCGACTGGGAGTTCCCGTCCGCATGGACGACGCTCTGGGCGATACCCCGCTTCCAGTTCGAGAAATTCGTGGCGTGGCCAACTGCATCCGTCGCGCTCGAAAGCGTTCCGTCAGCGTTATACGCATATGTGCCGGCCAGCTGGCCGAACGCATATGCTTTCACAAGAACTCCCGAGGCCGTGTACTCTCCGGCGGACATCACCACACCGGTATCGGAGTTAGTGACCGAGGCGACTTGATCCATGATCCAGAGCGATGGCACATCCTTGTACGAGCGCTTTTCCTTGACTGTGCCGGACGGGCCTGTCCGCGTCACTTCCAATTGACGTGCAAAGGAATCAAACGTCGTCGTCCAGGAGAAACTTGTCCCTTCTTGCTGTATCAGCCGACCATTGAGCGGATGGTATTGACTCGCGTAGTTCCCATCGCCGCGCGGCTGGATGCTGTATCCGATGTAGGCGGGATACGGGCCGGCATCGGGCGCTGCATACGTCCGTGTCTCGGTACGCAGCGCAGCGCCTCCCGATAGCGCGGATTGCTGACTGAGCAACTGGCCCTCGTTGACACGGAAGCGGTTGCCGTACATCAGCTTGTCAATGCTGCCGTCGGGTTTGGTAACGGTCGTGGTCCTGAGCGCGGGTGTCGACGCCGTGCATTTCGGCGCAGCCGTCGCGTTCGAAGGAACCGAAGATGGAATCCAGCAACCAGCGGTTTCGTCGTAGGCGTAGGTCCAACTGTAACCCGCGCTGGGCAAGCCTGGACCGGTGATGGACTTGGAGACCAAGGCCATCGCGTACGACTCTTTGGGGTAGTACGCATAGAACTGGTCGGTACTGATGCCGTCAACCGACAGGCACTCACGCGGGACCCAAGTGCGCGACATGCGAACCGCTTGCAGCCCGAATGTGATGACCGCGCCACTGGGATGCGTCACAGTCCCCGTAGAGGTGCCTCCGCCCGTTGTCGTGTCGCAACTCCCGTGCTGCCCAGGCGTGCGGGAAACCAGCGATTCGAGGTTGAATTTCCAACTGCTTTGATCGGGCAGGGTCACCTGACCCAACGAGATCGACGTTGCGTAGCTGTATGTCCACGTACGGCCAGCACTGCTCGCCGTCTTGATCTGGTAACCGCTTGCGTCGACATAGGTAAAGGCGATCGAGCGACCGTCGCTGCTGGTGATCGACTGCAATTGGTTCGCGTTCGAAGGATTCCAGTTGTAGGTCACCGTGTTCCCGAACCGGTCCGTGACCTGCGTCGGATAGATGACGTATTCGTTGCGGTAAAGGATGTAACCGTTGTAAGCCTGGGGCGTGATGATGGTTGAACGGCTTGCAGACGCAACTTGAGGTGCGGCTGATGACTTCTTCAACGCAGTGTGGCTACGCGTGGTCATGTGATCGAACCGATACCGCGTGCCATCGCGGGTCACGACCTCGAAGCCCTCGCCGATCGAGGGACTACTGCCGCTGGCGAGATTGGCTACACAGGTGACGGCAGAGCCGTCAGCCAATGTCAGGCCATAGGAGCGCCCGTCGGTGGGCACAGCTGCAGGGTTGGAGAGAAGCTCCTGGTCCCCCTTCCCGGGAAGGTAAACAAAGGTGCCTTGCCAGTACTCGCCAGCTGCGAAATCTCCGCCTTGCTGGCCTACCGCGTCCGGCGGCGCCTCGTAATTCGAGCAGCGCGTTTTCCTGATTTCCCCACTACCAAAAGCCCAATCACTGCCAAGGGGAAACACACCATGGATGGACGGAATGGAAAGATCCCAATCACCGAAGAAGCCGTGAAAGCCGTCTGTCCCTTGACCAGCGCTCAAACGACGAGTGACCTCAACGGCCAAGGCATTGTTGCCGGGCACAGAGATGTCGGTCTGGGTCAAGCCCAGGGATCCGCTGTAGAGGTTGACCTCATCGCCGGCCAAGCCCGTATTGAGGCCTTTGACCTGCGAGGTCGCGGTGACCAGCTTGTTGAACTCTTCGGGAAGCGTGACGCTCTGAGCGCTGAGGGACGCCACCGGCACAAGCATCAAGCATGGCAACAGAATTGTGGACAGCACTTCCTTGTATGACAGCCACAGGCTGTCATTCCACTTGGCACGCATCGATATCCCCTATGCCAAGGCAGCAGCCCCATACCGCCCGAATCCTTAGCAGTGGGGCTATTAGCGCGCGGGCATGACCAGATTGTCAAGCGCGTCACATTCGCCTTCTTCCAGGCGTTGCGCAGCGATCGAGTCGAGAGCACAAATGTACTGTCAAGCGAGCAGGCGATGCTTGAGGGTCTTTACTGCTCAACGTACAGCGCAAGAATGCTGTCCACCCATCCGGCGTCGGGGTCGTACCGGCTCCTTTCCGCAGGAATACAACCGCAAACAAAAGCGCCCCGGCGGGACCGGGGCGCTTGGTGGGTCAGGCTTCCAGGCCCCACTTGTCGGGGTCGGCGGGCTTTTGCTTGTAGATCGTGCCGGCGAAGTCGACGTGCAGTTCGGTCCAGTCGCCCTCTCCCTGATAGGCGAGCACTTCGAAGTGTTTCGGTTTGCGTTCCGGCTTGCCGTGGGTGGTCCATCCGGCCTGTTTGACGGCGGTCAGGGCGGCTCGCGGATCGGCGGGCACATCCGGGTGGTGATGATGGTGGTGCTTCGGGCCGTGGTGGGGCTTCTTGTGCTCCACTTCGACGAAGCGTCCGCCCTTCTTGCTGATGCGGGTGACCTTGATCTCCGAGGGGCGTTGTTCGCCCTCCAGTTTCACTGAGAGGCCCTGCTGGAGAGGGAAGGCTTCGGCGCCTTTGGGACCCAGGTCGGCCAGGTGGACCTGGTCGCCGGACTGCAGGGTGAATCGATGCGCGAAGACGTGTTCGATGACGCCGGTCAACGCGACTGTTTCATGGTGCGGCATGCATTTCTCCTAAGAGCGCCCAACCGCGGGCGCGGCAAGGGAATGCGTGCGGGCTGGGGGCGTTTCAAGCGCGGGGCTTGGCGCGGTTGGCGGGCGTGCAGGTTTGTGGTGTGGGCGCGTGGAGATGCAGGGGACTTGGTTCGTCCTCACAACGGTGCGCGTGAAGAGGGGCTCGGCTTGGTTGTGCGGCCGGCGATACGATGGGCCCGGCTGGCATCCGCGCGGAATGGGTGCTGTGGATCGCAGGTGGTGAGCGATACGTCCATGGATTCCCGCTTTCGCGGGAATGACGGGCTGATGGGGCTCCTGTGGGAGCCGCCATGGCGGCGATCGGGCTCTCAAGGTAAAGCCTCATCGCCGCCATGGCGGCTCCCACCTTGCAGCCGGCGACTGGATCATCCCGCCGCGGCCTGGCGCTCTCGGGGTCCGCGCAGGCGTGCGCGACGAGTGGAGACTCGCGACGGGTTATCGAGCCTGCCCGCATGCGGTGGCGTTGGGGCGATGCCTGGGGTCCAGTAGATGCCTGGGACCCGGTACACGCCAGGGCCCCGCGTTGCGCGGGGCCCGACCGGCTTACTCGCCCTCGCCGCGATTGGCCAGCTGCTCGCGGATCTGGGCGTCGACCGCGGCGATGGCGGTCATGTTGAGCACGCGGCGCGGGGTGGCGCTGGCGGTGAGGATGTGGACCGGCTTGGACACGCCCATCAGGATCGGGCCGATGGCCACGCCCTCGGTGAACACGCGCACCAGGTTGTAGGCGATGTTGGCCGCCTCCAGGTTGGGCAGCACGAACAGGTTGGCGCGGCCCTTGAGGGTGCTGTTGGGCATGATCTGCCGGCGCAGGGTCTCGTCCCAGGCGGTATCGCCCTGCATCTCGCCGTCCATGTTGAGGTCGGGCCGGCGCTTGAGCAGCAGTTCGCGCACCGCGCGCATCTTCAGGGCGTCGCGCGAGTCGTGGCTGCCGAAGTTGGAGTGCGACAGCAGCGCAACCTTGGGCTCGATACCGAACAGCTTCAGGCGGAAGGCGGCCTGCAACGTGGCCTCGGCGATCTGCTCGGCGGTCGGATCTTCCTGCACGTGCGTGTCGACGAAGAAGAACGCGCCCTGCTGGTTGATCACGCCGGTCATGGCCGAGGTGGAGCTCACGCGCGGCTCCAGCGGGATGACGCTGCGCGCGTAGCCGAGCTTCTTGTGGAAGCGTCCGACGATGCCGGTGAGCATGGCGTCGGCCTCGCCGCGGGCCACCATCACCGCCGCGATCAGGGTCGGCCGCGAGCGCATCAACTCCTTGGCCGCGGCCACGGTCACGCCGCGGCGTTCGGTCAGGGCGTGGTAGGTCTGCCAGTACTCGTTGAAGCGCGGGTCGTCGTGGATGTTGGTGACTTCGAAGTCCTGGCCGGCGACCAGGCGCAGGCCCATGCGCTTGATGCGCTGGTCGATCACCTCCGGGCGACCGATCAGGATCGGGAAGGCCACGCCTTCATCGACCACGGTCTGCACGGCGCGCAGCACCACTTCCTCCTCGCCCTCGGCGTAGACCACGCGCTTGCGATCGGCGCGGGCGCGGTCGTACACCGGCTTCATCATCAGGCTGGTGCGGTAGACGAACTGGCTCAGGGTGTTGCGGTAGGCCTCCATGTCCTCGATGGGGCGCTCTGCTATCCCTGAGTCCATCGCCGCCTGCGCCACGGCGCTGGACAGCTCCACCAGCAGGCGCGGGTCGAGCGGGCGCGGGATCAGATAGTCGGGGCCGAAGCTGGGCGTCTCGCCGCCATAGGCCGCGCCCAGGTCGGAGGCCTCGCGCCGGGCCAGGGCGGCGATGGCGCGCACGCAGGCGACCTTCATCGCCTCGTTGATGCCGGTGGCGCCGCAGTCCAGCGCGCCGCGGAACAGGTAGGGGAAGCACAGCACGTTGTTGATCTGGTTCGGATAGTCCGAACGCCCGGTGCCGATGATCGCGTCCGGGCGCGCCTCCTTGGCGACCTCGGGCATGATCTCCGGGTTGGGATTGGCCAGGGCGAAGATGATCGGCTGCGGCGCCATCGACTTGACCATCTCGGGCGTCAGGATGCCCGGGGCCGACAGGCCCAGGAAGATGTCCGCGCCCTGGACGATCTCAGCCAGGGTGCGCTTGTCCGTGTCGCGCGCGTAGCGCTGCTTGTCCGGATCCAGGTCGGTGCGACCGGTGTGGATGACGCCTTCGCGGTCCAGGGCCAGGATGTTCTCGGGCTTGAGGCCCAGCGAGACCAGCATGTTGACGCAGGAGATGCCGGCCGCGCCCATGCCCGTGGTCGCCAGCTTGACCTCTTCGATCTTCTTGCCGGTGACGATCATGGCGTTGAGCACCGCCGCGCCGACGATGATCGCGGTGCCGTGCTGGTCGTCATGGAACACCGGGATGTTCATCTTCTCGCGCAGCGTGCGCTCGACCTTGAAACACTCCGGGGCCTTGATGTCCTCCAGGTTGATGCCGCCGAAGGACGGCTCCAGCGAGGCGATGATCTCGATCAGCTTGTCCGGGTCGGTCTCGTTGATCTCAATGTCGAACACGTCGATGCCGGCGAACTTCTGGAACAGCACGCCCTTGCCTTCCATCACCGGCTTGGCCGCCAGCGGGCCGATCGCGCCCAGGCCCAGCACTGCGGTGCCGTTGGTGATCACCGCCACCAGGTTGCCACGCGCGGTATAGGTGCTGGCGGCCTTGGGATCGGCGGCGATCTCCTCGCAGGCATAGGCCACTCCGGGCGAATAGGCCAGGGCCAGGTCGCGCTGGGTGATCATCGGCTTGGTGGCGATGACCTTGATCTTCCCGGCGGGCGACTGGCTGTGGTAGTCCAGCGCGGCTTGCTTGAATTCTTCTTTGGACATCGGCGTGGTGGGCATCTTCGATGGGGGTTGGATTCTAGCGCCGCGATCCTGAGTGGACCGGCAGTGGCGGCGATGGGAGGTCCCACCTGGCGGGAACCGGGCGCTTGCGCTCGGTCCCGACTCCAGACGCAAGAGGCCGGGCTTGTGGGCCCGGCCTCTTGAGGCATCTGGCGCGGCAGGGCCTTACGCGGTGATCGGCAGGCGGTCCGGATCGGACTCCAGCTTGCCGTCCAGGGCGGCGTTGAGCTTGTCGCGGTCCAGCGCGTTCTCCCAGCGCGAGACCACGATGGTGGCCACCGCGTTGCCGGTGAAGTTGGTCAGCGAGCGGCATTCGGACATAAAGCGGTCCACGCCCAGGATCAGCGCCATGCCGGCCACCGGCACCTCAGGCACCACCGACAGCGTGGCGGCCAGGGTGATGAAGCCCGCGCCGGTGACGCCGGCCGCGCCCTTGGAGCTGAGCATGGCCACCAGCAGCAGGGTGATCTGGTGGCCCAGGGTCAGCTCGGTGTTCGTCGCCTGGGCGATGAACAGCGCGGCCAGGGTCATGTAGATGTTGGTACCGTCCAGGTTGAACGAGTAGCCGGTCGGCACGACCAGGCCCACCACCGACTTCTTGCAGCCGGCCTGCTCCATCTTCTCCATCAGCGAGGGCAGCGCCGACTCGGAGGAGGAGGTGCCCAGCACCAGCAGCAGCTCGGCCTTGAGGTAACGGATCAGCTTGAGGACCGAGAAGCCGCACAGCCGGCAGACGAGCCCTAAGATCACCAGCACGAACAGCAGCGAGGTGATGTAGAAGCTGCCCACCAGCCAGGCCAGGTTGGCCAGCACCGCCAGGCCGTACTTGCCGATGGTGAAGGCGATCGCGCCGAAGGCGCCGATCGGGGCGGCCTTCATCAGGATGTGCACCAGGCGGAACACCGGGGTGACCAGTGCATTGAGGAAATCGACGATGGGCCGGCCGCGCTCGCCGGTCATCGCCAGCGCGATGCCGAACAGCACGGCCACGAACAGCACCTGCAGGATGTTGTCGCCCACGAACGGGCTGATCAGCGTCTTGGGGATGATGTCCATCAAGAAGCCGGTGACCGTCATGTCGTGGGTCGCGTTGACGTACTGATCGACCTTGGTGTGGTCCAGATCGGCGACGTTGACGTTCATGCCCGCACCCGGCTGCACGACGTGGGCGACCACCATGCCCACGATCAGCGCCAGGGTGGAGAAGAACAGGAAGTAGATCATCGCCTTGCCGAAGACCCGACCCACGCTGCGCAGATGGGTCATGCCGGCGATGCCGGTGACGATGGTCAGGAAGATCACCGGGCCGATGATCATCTTCACCAGCTTGACGAAGGCATCGCCCAGCGGCTTGAGCGCCTCGCCCAGCTTGGGGTCGAAGTAGCCGACCAGCACGCCGATGATGATGGCCACGATCACCTGGAAGTACAGGTGCCGGTAGAACGGGAGCGGCTTGGACGGCGCCACGCCGGCGCTGGGAATGTGCATGGTCGGTGGACTCCTGAGGAGAGAGGCGCGGGCGGACGGTACGACCCACGGAACGAGGCGCACGGTAGCCCCTGCCGCGGCGGCGGGCATTAGCACATTGGTACTAAGCGTCATTAACAGGCCTTTGGCGGCGTTTCCGCGGACGGGCGCGACACTCTTCGCCCCTCCCCTTGCCCGCAACGCGGGCAGGGGGAGGTTGGGAGGGGGTCGCTTCTTGCGCGGTGGCTGGAGAAGCGAAGCAAAAGCAACCCCTCCCCCTCAGTCGCTAGCCGCGACTTCGAGCTCCCCTTCGCCTTCGGCGAAAGGAAGCGACCGTTCCTGCGGGCTGCTGGCGCTTCGGATGCGACGGAGGAGGCCGGGAGGCGACGCTCGCGCTCGGCCGCGCTTTGCGCTCCTCCCCTTGCCCGCAGCACGGGCAGGGGGAGATTGGGAGGGGGTCGCTTTTTTGCGCGGTGGCTGGAGAAGCGAAGCAAAAGCAACCCCTCCCCCTCAGTCGCTAGCCGCGACTTCGAGCTCCCCTTCGCCTTCGGCGAAAGGGAGGGGGCCGTTCTTGCGCTCTGCGGGTCTCTCGCACGTGCCGAAGGAGAGCGGCGCTTCGGGTTCTGCTTTACACGTTTGCTGGCATAAGGGAGCGGCTACCGCTTCCGCTTGGTACGCCGTCATCGCGGCGCGGCGTCGGCGCCTGCGTCGCGGCATGCTCGCCGTGTGCGACCATGCCGCGCCCGTGCCCTGCGCATTGCTTCCATGCCTCAGCCGTGTCCCGCCTCTCCCCACGCCTGATCCGGATCGCCGGCTGGTCGCTGCTGGCCCTGTCGATCGCCAGCACCGCCATCGGCGCGGCGGTGCTGGCGCGCAAGGCCGCGCTGGAGAGCGAGCAGCGGGCGCTGGCCGACCAGCTGCACCTGCGCGCGCAGTCGCTGCAGCGGCTGATCGAGCGCTACCGGGTGATGCCCACCGTGCTGGCGCTGGATCCGGAACTGCGCGCGGCGCTGCAGCAGCCGCAGCAGGCGCGCGATGTGGCCGCGCTCAACCGCAAGCTGGTGGTGGCCAACGGCGCCACGCACGTGTCCACGCTGACCCTGATCGACCGCGACGGCATCGCCGTGGCGGCCAGCAACTGGGACGACCCCAGCAGCAACGTCGGCCAGGACTACGCCTTCCGCCCGTATTTCCGCAACGCGATGCGCGACGGCACCGGCACCTTCTACGGCATCGGCGTCACCACCGGCGTGGCCGGCTACTTCATCTCCGAGGCGATCCGCGATGCGCACGGGCGCCGGCTCGGCGTGATCGCGGTGAAGATCACCCTGGACGCGCTGGAGACCGAGTGGCGCGACAGCCGCGACCTGCTGTTGCTCAGCGACAGCCACGACATCGTGTTCCTGGCCAGCCAGCCGCGCTGGCGTTACAGCGAGCTGCGCCCGCTGACCGAGCGCGACAACGAGGACCTGAATGCCACGCGCCAGTACGCGGGCCAGCCGCTGCATCTGGCCGGCCTGCAGGTGGTGGATACCCTGCCCGGCGGCGACCGCCGCGTGCAGCTGCGCAACCCCAGCGCACGCGGGCTGTGGCTGTGGAAGTCGCTGCCGCTGGACGGGCCCGCCTGGACCCTGCACGCGCTGCGCCGCGATCGCAGCGTCGCCGCGGCCTGGAGCGCGGTCGCGGTGGCGGTGGCGTGCTGGCTGCCGCTGATCCTGCTGGGGCTGTTCGTGCGCCAGCGCGTGCGCCTGGCCGAGCACCGCCGCCGCAGCCGCGAGGAACTCGAACGCATGGTCGCCCACCACGCCGAGGCCCTGCGCTCGGCCCAGGACGGGCTGGTGGATGCCGCGCGCGCGGCGGCCTCGGGCCAGTCCAGCCTGGAACACCTGCCGCAGGGCGTGAGCGTGGTCGATGCGCAGCTGCGCCTGATCGCCTGGAACAGCCGCTATCAGGAGATGTTCCAGTTCCCGGCCGAGATGATGCAGGTGGGCCGGCCGATCGAGGACTTCTTCCGCCACAACGCGCGCAAGGGCTGGCTGGGGCCGGGCCAGGTCGAGGAGGCGATCCAGCGCCGGCTGGACCATCTGCGCAGCGGCGGGGCGCACATGCACGAGCGCGAGCTGCCCAACGGCCGCGTGCTGGAGATCCGCGGCAATCCGATGCCCGACGGCGGCTTCGTCACCAGCTTCGCCGACATCACCACCTACGTGGCCGCCGCGCGCGACCTGCGCACGCTGGCCAGCACGCTGGAGCGGCGCGTGGAGGAGAGCACGGCCGATCTGCGCGCGGCCACCGCGCTGGCGGAGAACGCCAACCGCTACAAGGCGCGCTTCGTCGCCTCGGCCGTGCACGACCTGCTGCAGCCGCTCAACGCCGCGCGCATGTTCCTGGGCGCGCTGCGCGGCAAGCTGCACGGCGAGGAGGAGCGCGACCTCATGCAGCGCGCGCAGACCGCGCTGGCCGCGCAGGACGACCTGCTGGCCTCGATGCTGGAAGTGTCGCGGCTGGAGGCCGGCGTGCTGCAGCCCAAGCTGGAGGACGTGGCGCTGGGCCCGCTGCTGGCCGGGTTGGCCGAGCAGTTCGGCATCCTGGCCCAGGCACAGGGCCTGGTCCTGCACACGGTCGGCACCCGCGCGCGGGTGCGCACCGACCCGACCCTGCTGCGCCGGGTGCTGCAGAACCTGCTGTCCAACGCGCTGCACTACACGCCGCACGGCAAGGTGCTGCTGGGCTGCCGCCGCGTGCCCGGCGCGGTGCGCGTGGAAGTGTGGGACACCGGCGTGGGCATCCCGGAGAACAAGCACGCGGCGATCTTCGAGGAGTTCGCGCGGCTGGACAACGGCCTGCGTCACGACCGCCGCAGCGCCGGGCTGGGCCTGTCGATCGTCGAGCGCACCGCGCGGCTGCTGGAGCATCCGCTGTCGCTGCGCTCCTGGCCCGGACGCGGCAGCGTGTTCGCGATCACCGTGCCGTTGGCGGCGGCGACCCCTCCGGCGGCAGCCGCCCCGCGTGCGCCGGTGCCGGGCGCGCTGGCCGCGCAGCCGCTGCAGGGCACGAGGGTGTGGTGCCTGGATGCCGACGCGCAGGCCTGCGAGGCGCTGATGGCGCTGCTGCGCAGCTGGGGCTGTCAGGTCGCCGGCGGCAGCGCGCCGCAGGCGCTGGAGGCGCTGACCGGCCAGGAGGCGCCGCCCGACCTGGTGCTGATGGATCTGCGCTGGCGCGACGGGCGCGGTGCGGCGGCCGTGGGTACGCTGGAGCCGGTGCCGCCGCTGGTGCTGATCGGCGCGCCGGGCGAGCGCGCCGAGGCGCTCGAGCACGGCCATGGCTTCCTCGCGCGGCCGATCACGCCGGCCGCGCTGCGTGCGGTGCTGACCCAGCGCCTGATGGCGAGTGGGAGGCTGCGCTGAGGCTGAGGCGTTGGTCTTGTCGCAGGGGATGATCAAGCTTTCCCGGTAAAGCCTCATCGCTGCCATTGGCCGAAAAGGCCACAAGGGCGGCACCCTCTGTAGAGCGGAGCTTGCTCCGCTGCGCTTCGTTCGGTTCGTAGGGAAGGCCCCAGCGGAGCAAGCTCCGCTCTACAGGCAGGATGCTGCGAGATTTGAGGACACAGTTGCTCCCACCAGACCCTACAAAGCGTCGTCGGGGCTGGGGACGTCGTCCAGCTCGAGCGAGCGCGCCATGACGGCGGCCTGGGTGCGCGAGCGGCAGCCGAGCTTGGACAGCACGGCGCCGACGTGGATCTTGACCGTGTTCTCGGCCAGCCCCAGCGCGGCGGCGATCTGCTTGTTGAGCAGGCCCTCGGCCACCAGCATCAGCACGCGGAACTGCTGCGGCGTCAGCTGCGCCAGGCGCGCGGCCAGCTGGGCGTCGGCCTCCGAGCGCGCGGCGGTCAGCGGCGGGAACCAGGTGCCGCCCTCGAGCACCGTGGCCACCGCCTCGCCGATGGTTTCCACCTGCGAGGACTTGGGGATGAAGCCGGCCGCGCCGAACTGCTGGGCGCGGCGGATCACGCGCGGATCGTCGTTGGAGGAAATCACCACCACCGGCAGCTCAGGGCGCTCGCCGCGCAGCAGCGCCAGCGCCGACAGGCCGCGCGCGCCGGGCATGGCCAGGTCCAGCAGCACCAGGGCCACGTCCGGATGCTGTTCCAGGGCCACGCCCAGGGTGGAGACGCTGGAGGCCTCGACCGTGGCCACGCCCGGGAAGCGCGAAGCCAGCGCGTGCAGGACCGCGGCGCGGAACAGCGGATGGTCGTCGGCGACGAGCAGGGTCGGTGGCGTCATCCGCACAGTCTAGGACACCGCGGGCGGGCGGCGCTCAGGCCGGCGCCGCGCGCAGATGTCGGATTCGCCATGTGGCTGGGCCTGCGCGCGTGGATTGTTGTGGATTCGTAAAACGCGCCGGACATGCGCAGGCATCCCGTGGACAAATTTTCACCACACCGAAGTTGCTCCCACTTGATGTAATAACGCTTCGCGTCGTTGAGGCCGATGTAAAGAATCCATGAAGCGTCGCCAGCGCGGTCATCGCGATGGACCGCGCTTGTCATGCAACGTTCATGCATCGCTTGTCGACCCGAGAAATTCGTGGCTAGTCTCGGGATGTCGCTTGTACGGAAAGACACCCAACGCATGTCCTCGTTCGTCCTGACCCTTGCCCTGCTGGCGATGGCCTGTCTGTTGTTGATGTCCGGCCGCGGGCGAGTGTGGAAGGCGTGCGTGCTCTCGCTCCTGGGCGTGCTGCTGAGCACGTGGTGGTTCATCGACCGCCTCAGCGGCGATGGCCTCAACGCGGCCACGCTGTATCACCTCAGGGCCGGGATGGAAGGCGCGGGCGTCTCGGATTTCGCCGGCGACATCGCCGCCTATGTCGCGTTGCTGCTGGCCTCGCTGCTGCCGCTGGGTCTGGCGCGCGTGCGGCGCTGGCGCCTGCCCGGCCATGCGCGCGCCACGTCCGCCGCCTTCCTCGCCGCTGCCGCGATCGCCGTCACCGCCAGTCCGCTGCCGCGCGATGGCATGCGCCTGTATCGCCTCGGTCAGCCGGTCGATGGCAGCGTGGTGGCCGGCGAGTACCGCGTCCCGCGCGCACCGCTGCCCACGCGCAAGAACATCGTGTGGATCTATGGCGAGAGCCTGGAGCGCACCTACTTCGATCGGAAGGCCTTCGGGGGGATCACGCCGCACCTGCAGCAGCTGGCCAGCGAAGGGCTGGACTTCCGCAACGTGACCTCGGCCGACGGCGGCGGCTGGACCATCGCCGGCATGGTGTCCTCGCAGTGCGGGGTGCCGCTGACCGCCGCGCCGGGCGATGAGAACAGCTTCGGTCGCATGCACAGCTTCCTGCCCGAGGCGCAGTGCCTGGGCGACTATCTGCGCACGCAGGGCTATCGCAACGATTTCATCGGCGGCGCCGATGGCGCGTTCGCCGGCAAGGGCAGCTTCCTGGCCAGCCATGGCTACGACGATGTGCGCGATCTGGCCTGGTTCCAGCGCCAGGGCATCGATCGCCGCCACTTCTCGGCCTGGGGCGTGCACGACGACGTGCTGCTGGACCAGGTGTGGGACAGGTTCCAGGCACTCTCGCGCGCGGGTCAGCCCTTCATGCTCACCACGCTGACCATGGATACCCATCATCCGGCCGGGCACCTGCCGGTGGCGTGTCAGCGCCAGGGCCAGGACGCGGTGAGCATGCGTGAGGCGATCGCCTGTTCGGACCGATTGATCGGCGAGCTGGTCGCCAGGATCCGCGGCAGCCGCTGGGCCGACAATACGGTGGTGGTGGTCGCCTCCGATCATCTGGCGCTGCCCAACGAACTGGCCGGCACGCTGCGCACGCTGCACCGCGAGAACCTGCTGCTGATGCTGGGCCCGGGCATCGCGCCCAAGCAAGTGGATACGCGTGGCGGCAGCACGCTGGACTCCGGCGCCACGCTGCTGTCGCTGCTGGATCCGGCGCTGGGCGCGATCGGCTTCGGCCGCTCGCTGCTCGACCCGCACGCCAAGCCCAGCGCCAGCGCCGCCTTCGCGCAGGCCGACGGCCGCGACTACCGCCGCTATCTGGCCTATGCCAACCAGCTGTGGACCGGGCGGCAGACGCGCACGCTGCGCGTGGACGACGATCGCCTGGTCGTCGGCGTCCAGGAGCTGCGCCCGCCCGTGCTGCTGGATTACGACAGCAGCTGGAACCTGAAGAACATCACCCTGGAAGACACGCCGCGCCGCTTCCGCAAGGCCAGCCCGGAGAACACGCTGGCCTATGTCGACCGCTGCACCGCCTTCGACAACGACTCACCCGACAGCGGCTGGTGCGCGCTGCTGATCAACAACGCCCGCGATGCGCGGCTGTACCGCAGCGGCGAGCTGGCGCACGGCGTGCGCGTGGACGCGCCGCTGCAGCGCATGGCCGGCGCGCGGCTGGAGCCGCGCCAGCCGGTGATGGTCGGCTCGGCGCTGCGCCAGACCGCGCCCGGCCACTACCAGGTCACGCTGACCACCTCGCACCGGCCCAGCCACGCGTTCTGGATCGAGGCCATGGATGCGCAGGGCAAGGTGCTGGCCCAGCACTGGGCGCTGCCCGATCCTTCCGGCCGCATCGAGATGAGCCTGGACCTGGACCGCGAGGTGGACGACATGCAGATCCGCGCCTGGCTGGGTTCGCCCGACGACATCGGCGTGGACCACGATGTGGCCCTGGTGCCCGCGCCGACGCGCAGCAAGCGCTCGTAACCGCGCTCAGTAGGTGTAGGTGATCGCCCAGACCGCGCCGGGCTCGGTGCGGCGCACCAGCAGCGGGCTGCCCTGCACCTGGCCCCCGTAGCGCGTGGAGGTGAGCTGGGTCGTGGAGGTCCAGTGCGTGTCGAACTTATGTTCCCAGCCCAGGCCCAGCGAACCGGCGTACAGCCCGGCATCGGCCTGGAACGGCGCGAAGTCCGAGCGCGCGGCCTGGGCCTGCGTCACGCCGAACCAGGCCTGGTTGTAATGCGCATCGCCCCACCAGGCATCTACGTCCACGGCCAGGCCGTCGTGCGCGGTCTGGAACAGCCCCAGCTCGGTGCCCAGGTGGAACTGGGTGCGCGGCGCGGACTGGCGCAAGGTGCGCTCGGCCTCGGCGCTGACCGACAGCCAGGGCGTGAACTGCGCCTCCAGCATGGTGTGCGAGGTGAAGGCGTCGGGCACCTGGCCCATGCCGGCCAGGCGCGTGCTGCCGGAGCGCCAGCGGCTGTCGTGATCCACGCGGCCGAAGTCGTAGGCCACCGACTGCGACAGGGTGAACACCGGCCCGAGCTGGAACTGCAGGCCGGCGCCGTGTTCCTGATCGGCGAACAGCACGCCGTGCTGCAGCGAGAACACCGGCATGGGCGCGAAGCGACTGCCGCCGCCTCCCGGATAGCGCGACTCGAGTTGGGCGGCCATGCCGATCACCTGCTCGTTGTCGCTGGTCGGCTGGGTGACGGTCGCGTCCTGCGCCTTGGCAGGCGGGATCGCCAGCGTGCCCAGGGCGGGCACCGCCAGCAGGAGAGGAATCAAGCGCACATGCATGGTCTAAGGTCCTAGGCGGCCCGGCCTCGCCGGCGGCCTCCCGCCGGGCGAGGCGTGGGTCGGCGCGGCACGAATCCGCTGGCGAGCCCAGGCCCATCGGTAACCATTTTCTGGCAGAAAATGTCGGGACGATGTCGTACTTGCCGGAGCCGGAACGGTTCCGTTCATGCCCCGCGCGTCCGCTGCGGCGCGCGATCGGCCTCAAGGCGCCTGCGGCTGGACCAGCGCGTGCCAGTTCTCCAGGAACTGGCGGCGCTTGAGCGTATCCAGGTACACCAGCAGGCCGGGCCCCAGCGCGATCGGCCGCAGCGCCTCGCCGGCCGGCAGCACCGAGCCCAGGCGCGCCTGCTCGGTCAGCACGCGCTGGCCGCGCGGCGAGAGCAGATAGTCCAGGAAGGACTGCGCCTGCGCGGGGTGCTGCGCCGTGCGCGGGATCACCGCGGTGCGCAGCGCCAGCAGCGTGTAGTCCTCCGGCTGCACCAGACCCAGCGGCGCGCCGGCGTCGATGCGCGCCTGCGCGTAGGAGCCCAGCACGTTGTAGGCCAGCAGCAGCTGGCCGCGCGCGACCCGGTCCAGCAACGGGCCGGTCCGCTCCTCCAGCTGCACCGCGTTGCGGCCCAGCGCGGCCAGCAGCGCGGTGGACACGCTGCCGCGCTGCGCGTCCTGGGTCGCGAACAGATAGCCCACGCCGCTGCGCGCGATGTCGTAGGTGCCCACCCGGCCGCGCAGCGGCGCGTCCGGATCGCGTAGCAGGTCCAGCAGCTGGCGGCGCGTGCGCGGCACCTGGTCCGGCTTGAGCAGGCGCGTGTTGTAGACGATGGCCACCGGCTCGGTGCTGACGGCGAAGACCTCGTGCCGCCACTGCGCCCAGTCGGGCAGCGCCTCGGTCTGCGGCGAGCGATAGGCCAGCGCGTGGCCGTCGTTGGCCAGCTTGGTCTGCAGGTCCATGCTGGCGCTGATCATCAGATCCGGGCCGTGCGCGTCGTTCGGGGCGCGCAGGTAGCGCGCGTACATCTCCCAGGAGACCACTTCCTCGTACAGCACCTCGACGTCCGGATGCAAGCGCTGGTAGTCGGCGATGACGCTGGCGAACACCGGCAGATCGGTCGAGCCCTGCACGCGCAGCTGCGCCCCGGCCTTGCCGGAGGGCGCGGGGAAGCGGCGTGCCTTGTCCGACTGCGCCCAGGCCAGGGGCACCACGCACAGCAGCAGCAGCACGGCGAACAGACGCATCGGGCGCATCAGGCGATCCTCGGCAGGCGCAGGGTCACCACCAGCCCGCCCTCGGGCCGGTTGGACAGGTCGATGTGCGCGCCATGGCTGTCGGCCACGCGCTTAACGATGGCCAGGCCCAGGCCGGCGCCGCCCTGTGCGGCCTGCGCGCCGCGGGCGAAGCGCGCGAACACGGTGTTGGCCTCGGCCGCCGGGATGCCCGGCCCGTGGTCGGCGATGGTCACCACGCACTGCGCCGGCTCCACGCTCAGCGCGATCTCCAGCGGCCCTTGCGCGCCGCCGTGCTTGAGCGCGTTGTCTATCAGGTTCTTCAACGCCTCGCGCAGCAGCAGCGCATCGCCGCGCACATGCGCCGGCGCCGGATCCATCTCCAGCACCAGCGTCGGCTGCGGGCCGACCGCCGGCAGCGCGTCGTGCAAGGCCTGGCGCAGCGCCTCGGCCAGGTCGCAGCGCGTGAAGTCCTGCAGGTTGGAGCGGTGCAGCACGCTGGCATCGCTGAGCAGTTGGTTGAGCAGGCGGCTCATGTGGGTCGCGTTGCGCTCCACCGCGACCAGGCTGCGGCGCATGTCGGCCGGGTCGTCCTCGTCCAGGCCCAGCTGCGCCTGCGCGCGCAGCGCGGCCAGCGGCGTGCGCATCTGGTGCGCGGCCTCGGCCATGAAGGCGCGCAGGTTCTCGTTGCTGGCCTGCAGGCGCTGCATGAAGCGGTTGAGCGCGCCGACCATCTGCTGCATCTCCTGCGGCGCGCCCTCGGGCAGCGGGCGCAGGTCGGAGGGCTCGCGCCGCGACAGGTCGCCCTCCAGCCGTGCCAGCGGACGCAGCGCGCGCTGCACGCCCAGCCAGACCAGCGCGGCGCTGAGCAGCGAGAGCAGCGCCAGCGCGGCCAGCGCGCGCAGCACCAGCTCGCCGGCCAGCGCCTCGCGCGCGCGGCGGGTGTGGCCCACCTCCACCAGCACCTGCGCCTGCGCGGCCGGCGTGGTGATGCGCCGGGCCACCGCCGCCACGCGCACCGGCTCGCCGCTGTAGCGCGTGTCGAACAGCACCGGCTGCCCATCGCGCGGCGGCCGGCTTGGCATCGGCAGGTCGCCGTAGCCGGTGATGGTGCGGCCGCTGCCGTCGAGCACGCGGTAGAAGACGCGGTCCTCCGGCGCCATCGACAGCATGTCCAGCGCCGCGTACGGCAGATCCACCTGCCACTGGCCATCGGCCAGGGCGACGCTGTCCAGGATCGACAGCGCCGAGGACACCAGCAGATGGTCGTAGGACTGGTTGGCCGCACGGTTGCCATAGGCGCGTGCGGCGAAGAACAGCACGGCGATGGCCAGCGCCGACAGCGCGCCCAGGTACAGCAGCAGCGTGCGCCGCAGCGAGGGCGCGGCGCGGCTCATGGCGCGGCGGCCTCGGCCTTGTAACCCACGCCGCGCACGGTGGTGATGCGCAGCGGGCCGTGTTCGCCCAGCTTGCGGCGCAGGCGGCCGATGTACAGCTCGATGGCGTTGGGCCCGGCCTCGTCGTCGAAGCCGAACAGGCCCTTGGCGATCTCGTCCTTGCTCACCACCTGCTCCAGCCGGCCCAGCAGGATCTCCAGCAGGCGGAACTCGCGGTTGGGCAGCTCCAGCGCCACGCCATCCACGTGCACCGTGTGCGCGGCGGCGTCGAACACCAGCGTGCCCACCTGCACCGCGGCGGTGGCCTGGCCGCGGCTGCGCCGCAGCAGCACCCGGCAGCGCGCCTCGAACTCGCGGAAGTCGAACGGCTTGGCCAGGTAGTCGTCGGCGCCCACGTCCAGTGCGTGCACGCGGTCCTCGATGCCGTCGCGCGCGGTGAGCATCAGCACCGGCGTGGCGTCGCCGCGCTCGCGCAGCTCGCCCAGCACGGTCAGGCCGTCCATGCGCGGCAGGCCGATATCCAGCACTACCAGGTCGAAGGCCTGGTAGCGCAGCACGCTGGCCGCGCCCAGGCCGTCGCGCTGCCAGTCCACCGCGTGGCCGCTGCGCCGCATGCGTCGCACGATGGCGTCGGCCAGGTCCTCGTTGTCTTCGACCAGCAGCAGGCGCATCGGCACGGCCAGCACGGCATGGGGCGCCGCAGGATTCCATCTGCGCGCGGCCGCGTCCATCCCACCTTTGCTGCGCCGCAGCGACAGGACCATGACAGCTTGCGGCCCCTAGCCTGCCTCGCAACCTCGGCGCCCGGGCTCGATCCGCGGCGGCCGGTCCGAACCTGGGAGGGTCCGTGTCCACCACCACCAACACCATCGCCGCGCTGGCCGCGGTCCTGGGCGCCTGCGTCGCCGCACCGGCCCTGGCCGCGGACGAGGACACGCGCCCGATCACCGCCGAACTGGGCGGCCGCCTGCACTGGGACTTCGCCGTGTTCGACAACGACGAGCGCGGCGCGCCCAACCGCAACGACACCCAGTTCCGCCGGGTCTGGCTGGATGTCTCCGGGCGCTTCTACGGCTTCACCTACAAGGCCGAGGTCGATCTGGCCGGCCTGCAGGATGCGCCGGGCAGCGCCGGCATCGTCGCGCGCGATGTGTACATCGCCAAAGCGTTCGACGCCGGCACGCTGACGGTGGGCCAGTTCAAGCAGTACTTCAGCCTGGACGATCGCACCGGCTCCAACTACGGCGCGTTCCTGGAGCGCGGCATGGGCCCCAGCACGCTGGCACCGATCTATCGCAAGGCGGTGTCCTGGCAGGCCACCCTGCCGCATGGCACCTGGGCGGCGAGCGCCTACAGTCTGGAGAGCATCGACAACAGCGCGACCAAGGGCGCGGCGGTCGGCGGGCGCGCCACCTGGCTGCCGCTGGATGCGGGCAGCACGCTGCGGCACCTGGGCCTGTCGCTGGCGCACGAGGCCTACGACCATCCGGGCACGCGCCGGGCCGCGGCGCTGGTGCTGCGACCACGCCCAGCCAACGACCTGGCCGACAACAGCCGCCTGACCCTGGCGCGCTTCGACGCCGGCCGCGACACCGACGTGGACAAGTGGTCGCTGGAATACGCCGAGGTCCACGGCCCGCTCTCCTGGCAGGGCGAATACAGCGGCGCGGTGCTGGACGACGGCGCGCAACAGGCGCAGGTGCAGGCCGCCTACGGCTTCGTCAGCTGGTTCGTCACCGGCGAGTCGCGCGGCTACGACCGCAAGACCGGGCGCTTCTCGCGCATCAAGGCCATGCGCCACCGCACCGGCGCGCTGGAATTGGCGCTGCGCTACGACCGCATGTGGGGCCGGCAGCATCCCGACGGCATGGCCGACACGATCGATGCCTCGATGCGGGCGGTGACGCTGGGCGCCAACTGGTACTTCCAGCCCAACCTGCGGGTGATGTTCGACGTGATCGACAGCCGCAACCGCGACCACCGCACCGGCACCACGCTGGACCACACCCTGGCCTACACCGGACGCTTCCAGTACGACTTCTGATCCCCCGCCGCACCGCCGGTGCGGCCTTCAACCCTTGAGGAAACGCGAATGCTGACGCTGCTCGGCTTCGGGATGGTCATCGCCTTCATGTACCTGATCATGTCCAAGCGGCTCTCGCCGCTGGTGGCGCTGATCACGGTGCCGATCGTGTTCGCGCTGCTGGGCGGCTTCGGCGGCGGCATCAACGAGATGATGCTGGAAGGCATCAAGAAGATCGCGCCGACCGGCGTGATGCTGATGTTCGCCATCCTCTATTTCGGCGTGATGATCGATGCGGGGCTGTTCGACCCGTTGGTCGGACGCATCCTGCGCCTGGTCAAGGGCGATCCGCTGAAGATCGTGATGGGCACGGCGATCCTGGCGATGCTGATCTCGCTGGACGGCGACGGCTCGACCACCTACATGATCACCGCCTCGGCCATGCTGCCGCTGTACCACCGGCTGGGCATGAACGCGCTGCGCATGACCTGCGTGACCATGCTCGCCAGCGGCGTGATGAACCTCACCCCGTGGGGCGGGCCGACCGCGCGCGCGGCTACCGCGCTGCACGTGGACCCGGCCGATGTGTTCGTGCCGCTGGTGCCGGCGATGGTGATCGCGCTGCTCAGCATCCTGGCGCTGGCGTGGTGGCTGGGCCTGCAGGAGCGCCGCCGCCTGGGCGTGATCCAGCTGCCGCCGGGCCAGGACTGGATGGATGCCTCGGTGGCCGAGGATGGCAGCGACGCCCTGCCCACGGTCGAGGATGTCGAGCACATCAAGCGGCCCAAGCTGCTGTGGGTCAACTTCGCCCTGACCTGCGCGCTGATGGCGGCGCTGGTGGTGGGCGTGCTGCCGATGCCGGTGCTGTTCATGATCGGCTTCGCCATCGCGCTGGTGATCAACTACCCGGACCTGGCCGAGCAGCGCCGCCGCCTGGTCAACCACGCCGGCAACGTGCTGTCGGTGGTGTCGCTGATCTTCGCCGCCGGCATCTTCACCGGCATCCTGTCCAACACCGGCATGGTCGAGGCGATGTCGCGCAGTTTCCTGGCGGTGATCCCCGATGCCTGCGGCCCGTATCTGGCGGTGATCACCGCGCTGGCCAGCATGCCCTTCACCTTCTTCATGTCCAACGACGCCTTCTACTTCGGCGTGCTGCCGATCCTGTCGCAGGCCGCGGGCGAATACGGCATCACGCCGGTGGAGATGGCGCGCGCCTCGCTGGCCGGCCAGCCGGTGCATCTGCTCAGCCCGCTGGTGCCTTCGACCTACCTGCTGGTGGGCCTGGCCAAGGTGGAGTTCGCCGACCACCAGAAGTTCACCCTCAAGTGGGCGGTGCTGGTCTCGCTGGTGCTGATGGCGGCGGGGTTGGTGTTTGGGTTGTTTCCGTTGGTGGCTTGAGTGGGGGGATTCGGGAATCGGGAATCGGGAATCGGGAATCGGGAATCGGGAATCGGGAATCGGAAAAGCAAACACCGCTGACGCTTCGCAGGCCACGCTCGCTCTTCACGGGGCCCGGTTCCCGGGTTCCGACACCTCTTCGAATACTTCCAAGGTCCATCCAATGACACTTCGCATCGCTTACGTCACCAGCGGCATGGGCAGCCTCGGCACGGCCATCTGCCAGAAGCTGGCCCATAGCGGCCACACCGTGGTGGTCGGCTGCGGGCCCGATTCGCCGCGCAAGGCCGGCTGGCTGCGCGAGCAGCGCGCGCTGGGCTTCGACTTCATCGTCTCGGAGGGCAATGCGGCCGACTGGGACTCGACCGTGGCCGCCTTCGACCAGGTGCGCTCGGAGGTCGGCGAGATCGACGTGCTGGTCAACAACGCCGGCGGTCACCGCGATCAGCTGTTCCGGCAGATGCAGCGCGCGGACTGGCAGGCGGTGATCAACGGCAACCTCAACGCGCTGTTCAACGTCACCAAGCAGGTGATCGACGGCATGACCACGCGCGGCTGGGGACGCATCGTCAACATCGGCTCGGTCAGCGCGCACCGCGGGCAGATCGGGCAGGTCAACTACGCCACGGCCAAGGCGGCGATGGGCGGCTTCACCCGCGCGCTGGCGCAGGAAGTGGCCACGCGCGGGGTGACGGTCAACACGCTCTCGCCCGGTTACATCGCCAGCGCGGCGATCAGCGGCTTCCCGCCCGACATGCTGGAGCGCCTGGCCTCCAGCGTGCCGGTGCGTCGCCTGGGCCAGCCGGCCGAAGTCGCCGGCCTGTGCGCCTGGCTGGTCTCCGACGAGGCCGCCTACGTCACCGGCGCCGACTACGCCGTCAACGGCGGCCTGCACATGGACTGAGCGCGACCCCTGCTCGGTGGGGGCAACTGTCTTCTCAAATCTCGCAGCGGCTCTGCCTGTTGAGCGGAGCTTGCTCCGCTGGGGCATCCCCACGAACCGAACGAAGAGCAGCGGAGCAAGCTCCGCTCTACAGGGGGGAGCCGCCGTGGCGGCGATGGAGACTTCCCGGTAAAGCCTCGTCGCCGCCATGGCGGCTGCCACAGGGTTTGCGAGGACTGTGCGCACGGCCTGGCCCTTGCTGTGCCATGCCCTGTCGGGTCGAGGCTCTGCGGCCAACAGGTCAGGATTTCTTTCGAGCCGAAGTCATGAGACATGAAGCGCGCCGCAGCGGGCCGGCGGGCAGTGGCCGCGACGAGCGAGGCAGGAGGCCGAGCGCCCGACTCAGGGCAGGATGCCCTGACCGAGGGAAAAGCGGACGCCGCCCGCCGGACCGCTGCCCCTTTCGAAGTCGCAGCGCCCACGCACTGCAATCCCTATAGCGACAAGAACAAAAAAAGGACGGCCAGAAGCCGTCCTTTTTGATATCTCCCGCCGAACTCGGCGGAAAAACCCGCCTCACTTCAGCCCGCGATTCTCCAGCAGCGGCGCGACGCTGGGATCCTTGCCGCGGAAGTCGCGGTAAAGCGTGGCCAGGTCGACGGTGTTGCCGCGCGAGAGGATCTTGTCGCGGAAGATGTCGCCGTTCTTGCGGCTCAGCCCGCCATGCTCCTTGAACCACTCGAACGCATCGTCGTCCAGCACCTCGGCCCAGAAGTAAGCGTAGTAGCCAGCCGAATAGCCGCCGCCCCAGATATGGTCGAAGTAGGTGGTGCGGTAGCGCGGCGGCACTTCGGCCAGATCGACCTTGTACTTCTTCAGCGAATCGGCCTCGAACTTGTCCACGTCCTGCAGCGGCGCGTCGGCCGGCAGGGTGTGCCAGGACAGGTCCAGCAGCGCCGCCGACAGGTACTCGGTGGTGGCATAGCCCTGGTTGAAGGTGCGCGACTTCTTGATCTTCTCCACCAGATCGGCCGGCATCGCCTCGCCGGTCTGGTAGTGCTTGGCGTAGTGCGCGAACACCTTCGGATCGGAGGCCCAGTGCTCGTTGAACTGCGAGGGGAACTCGACGAAGTCGCGCGAGGTGGCGGTGCCCGCCAGGGTCGGATACTTCACGTTGGAGAACATGCCGTGCAGCGCATGGCCGAACTCATGGAACATCGTGGTGACGTCGTCGAAGCTCAGCAGCGCCGGCTGGCCCGGCGCCGGCTTGGTGAAGTTGCAGACGTTGTAGACCACCGGCTTGGTGCCGCTCAGCCCGTTCTGGCCGACGAACTCGTCCATCCAGGCGCCGCCGGACTTGCTGTCGCGCTTGAAATAGTCGGTGTAGAACAGCGCCAGCGACTTGCCGTCCTGGTCGAACACCTCGTAGACCTTCATCCCGTCGTGATAGGTCGGGATGTCGGTGCGCTCCTTGAAGGTGATGCCGTAGAGCTGGGTGGCGGCGTAGAACACGCCGTTCTTGAGCACGTTGTCCAGCTCGAAGTACGGCTTGATCTGCGCCTCGTCCAGGTCGTACTTGGCCTTGCGCACCTGCTCGGCGTAGAAGTCCCAGTCGGCGGCGGTGAGCTTGAAACCGCCCTGCTGCGCGTCGATCACCTTCTGCATCTCGGCCGCCTCGCTGCGCGCCTTGGCGGTGGCGGCGGGCACGGTGTCGGTGAGCAGCTTCAGCGCGGCATCCGGCGTCTTGGCCATCTGGTCGCTGAGGCTGTAGGCCGCATAGCTGTCGAAGCCGAGCAGCTTGGCCTTCTGCGCGCGCAGCTGGGCCAGGCGCTGCACGGTCTGGCGGGTGTCGTTGGCGTCGCCCTTCTCGGCGCGCGTCTGCGAGGCGCTCATCACCTGCAGGCGCAGGTCGCGATCCTTCAGCGAGGCCAGCACCGGCTGCTGAGTGGTGTTCTGCAGGGCCAGCAGGTACTTGCCGTCGAGCTTGCGCGCGGCCGCGTCCTGCGCGGCCGAGGCGATGTCGCCGTCGGACAGGCCGTCCAGCTTGGCCTTGTCGTCCACCACCACCGCGCCGGCGGCGGCGGCCGCGACCAGCTTGGTGTGGAACTGCGTGGCCAGGGTGGTCTCTTCGATGTTGAGCTTGCGCAGGGTGGCCTTGTCGGCGTCGGACAGCTGCGCGCCGGCGCGCACGAACTCCTGGTACTGGTACTCGACCAGGCGCTTCTGCTCCGGGTCCAGGTTCAAGGTGTCGCGCTGGTCGTAGAGGCTCTTGATGCGCGCGAACAGCTTCGGATCCAGGTTGATCTCGTCCTGGTGCGCGGCCAGCTTGGGCGCGATCTCTTCCTGGATCTTCTGACGCGCATCGTTGGTATCGGCCTGGACCAGGCCGAAGAAGATGCGCGAGACACGGGTCAGGGTCTCGCCGCTGCGCTCCATCGCCTCCAGGGTGTTGGCGAAGGTGGCCGGCTCCGGGTTGTCGGCGATCTTGCGGATCTCGGCCAGGTGCTGCTGCATGCCTTCCTCAAAGGCCGGCAGGTAGTCGCTGTCCTGGATCTTGTCGAAGGGCGGCGCCTGGAAGGGCAGCGTGCTGGCGCTCAGCAGCGGGTTGGCGCGCTGCGGTGCGGCGTCGGCGGCCGGGGTGGACGCGGCGGGTTTCACGGCATCGGCCTCCGTTTGTGCGTGGCAGGCGGCCAGCGCCAGGCTGATGGCGGTGGCAAGAGCGAGGGTGCGGGTCATGCGGGATCCAGCCATTGCGGAAGAGCGCGCACGCTACCCGATCTGCCGGTCGCTGGCACGTGCCGGACGCTGGCCGATTGGGCCAAAGGTCAGCGTCAGGACGCATCGGCGCCCGGGCCCGGCCTGCCCGGTCCGGGCGCAGGGCCAGCCACGCCTAAGGCGCCGCCTGGCCGGCCGGCAGCGGCAGCGCGTCGTCCTTGTAGATGGCCACGTGCGGCACACCGTCGGCGCCGATCCAGCCGCGGTACATGCCCTCGGTATTGAACGGGAAGGCGACCACGCCATCGGCGGCCAGCCCGATCGCGCCGCCGTCGCCGCCGGCGGCCGGGATCTCCCGGTTGATCACCGTCTGCGCCGCGCGCACCAGCGACTGGCCGGCGTACTTCATCCGCGCGCAGATGTCGTAGGCGGCCACCGCGCGGATGTAGAACTCGCCCCAGCCGGTGCCGGACACGGCGCACTGCGCGTTGGCATAGGTGCCGGCGCCGATGATCGGCGAATCGCCGACCCGGCCGTAGCGCTTGTCGGTCATGCCGCCGGTGGAGGTGCCGGCCGCCAGCCGCCCGGCGCCGTCCAGCGCCAGCGCGCCGACGGTGCCGAAGTGCCTGGCCGTGGCCAGGTCCTCGTGGGCCAGGCCCAGGCGGTCTTCCTTCAGCGCCTGCTGCAGCTGCTGCCAGCGCTTCTCGGTGCGGAAGTACGACGGATCGACCAGCGTGATGCCTTGCTCGCGGGCGAAGACCTCGGCGCCATCGCCGACCATCATCACGTGCTGGGAGTGGTCCATGACCGCCTTGGCGAGCAGGATCGGATTCTTGACCCGGTGCACACCGGCGATCGCGCCGGCCTTGCCGCTGGCGCCGTCCATGATCGCCGCGTCCAGCTCGTTCCTGCCGTCGTGGGTGAACACCGCGCCCTTGCCGGCGTTGAACTGCGGCGAGTCCTCCAGCACGGTGATGGCCGCGGCCACCGCTTCCGGCGCCGGCTTGCCCTGGGTCAGTAGCGCATGGCCGGCCTGCAGCGCGGCGGTCATCGCCGCACGCGCCTCGGCCTCGTCGGCCGGCGTCATGCCCTTGCGCTCCACGCCGGCCCCGCCGTGGATCACCAGCATCGGCGCATCCAGCAGGACCAGCACGCCGTCGCGCACCGCGTAGCGGCGCTGGAAGACCGGCGCGTCCACCGTGCCGGCCGGCAGGTGCAGCACCGAGCCGGCGCCCACGCCCAGCGTGCGCACCTGCGCCAGCCGCATCGGGCTGTCCTCGGCCTGGCGCTCGGTGAAGCCGCCCTGCACCACCGTCGCGCCCGCGCCGGGCGCGGTGGCGTACACGCGGGCGCTGCCATCGCCTTCCACGGCCACCGCCGCGCTCTCGTCCACGCCCAGGCCGATCAGCGGATGCCCAGCCAGGGTCTCGGCCTTGGCCACGAAGCCGATCAGCCGGCCCAGCCGGTTACGTTCGCTGAAGTGCGTGTCGGTGATCACGCCCTTGAGCGCGGCCAGGTGCAGGAAGCCGGTCTCGATGGTGTTCTCCGGCCCCAGCGGATCGGCCAACGCGCGCGGGCTGGTCTGGCTGCCGCCGTCCATGGCGCCGTACAGATACTCGCCCTGCATGGCCAGGCCGGCGCTGGTGCCGCCAAGCGGCTTGCCCGCGGCCACGTGCGCATCCAGCGCGTCAGCCACCGGCGTGTCCTTCCAGAAGCGCACGTAGCGCGACTGGTCGCCGCCGGCGATGAAGATGCCGTCGGCCCGCTTCAAGGCCTGCAGCATCTTCGGGTCGTAGGCCGCCTGGCGGTCGTGGAAGACGAAGGTCTCCACCGACACCGGGCCGCCGACCTCGCGATAGAACTCCTCGCCCACCTCGCCGGCCTGCGAGGCACGCAGCACCACCAGGTGGCCGTTGCCGGCTTTGGCGAAGAACCAGCGCAGGGCATCGTGGTTGCGGTCGCCGCCGCCCATCAGCAGCAGGCCCGGCTGGACCTTGCCCGGTGTGGCGGCCCTGGCGTCGCCCAGCAGGTAGTGGTCCAGCGAGGCCGGCGCGGCCATCGCCACACCCGACCACAGCAGCGCGGCCAGCAGCGGCCAGGACTTGCGCGAAACGGACGGCATGGGCAGGGGTTCCTTTGGAGGGCGACAGCCATGCAGGACGAACGAGCAGCGCCAATCCCCCCGTGGGCAACAGCGCGTCGGCTCGGCTATGGTGCAGGCCATGCGCACCGCCCTGGACGACTGGTTCATCCGCGAGATCCTGGTCCACGAGGCGTCGCTGAGCGCGTATCTGCGCCGCAGCTGGTCGCGGCCCGACGAGGTCCACGACCTGCGCCAGGAGATCTACGTGCGCGTCTACGAGGCCGCCGGCAAGGCGCTGCCGACCGCGCCCAAGTCCTTCCTGTTCGCCACCGCCCGCCACCTGATGACCGACCGGCTGCGCCGCGGGCGGGTGGTGTCGATCGAGGCAGTGGGTGATCTGGACGCCTTGCACGTCTTGGTGGATGAGGCCTGTCCCGAGCGCGTGTGCGGCGGACGGCAGGTGCTCAGGCGGCTGGCCGAGGCGTTCGACCGGCTGCCGGACCGCTGCCGGGAAGTGGTGTGGCTGCGGCGGGTGGAGGAACTGTCGCAGAAGGAGGCGGCCATGCGCATGGGCATCAGCGAGAAGACCGTGGAGAAGCACCTGGCCAAGGGCATGCGCCTGCTGGCCGGGGCCTATCACGACGGCGGCCCGGCGCGCCCCGCCGCCACCGCATCGCAACCGACCGGACACCGGCATGTCGACGGACAGCGCCAGGATTGAGTCGCGCGCGGCCGCGTGGCTGGCGCGGCGCGACTGCGGGGACTGGGACACCCAGGCACAGGACGCGCTGGAAGCCTGGCTGGCGCAGGCCACCGCGCACCGCATCGCCTTCCTGCGGCTGGAGGCGGCCTGGGAGCAGAGCGGGCGCCTGGCCGCGCTCGGCGCCGGGATGGCGCCGGGCACGGTGCCGCCGCGCGGCGCCTGGTCGTCCCCGCCGGCACCGCCCACCGCGCCCGCCGCGCCCCCCGGCCCGGGCGCCGACCTGTCCCAGGTGGTCTTCACCCCGCGCCCCGCGCGCTCCCGCCGCCGCTGGCCTGCCCTGCTCGCCGGCGCGGCCGTGCTGCTGCTCGCCCTGGGCGTGGCCGGCGCCGGCTGGAGGCACTACGCGGTCACCGAAAGCGCGAGTTACGCCAGCGCGCTGGGCCAGCTGCAGCCGGTAGCGCTGTCCGACGGCTCGCGCGCCACGCTCAGCAGCGACAGCCTGATCGAGGTCGCGCTATCGGCCGCGCGCCGGCGCATCGCACTGAAACGCGGCGAGGCCTACTTCGAGGTGGCCAAGGACGCCGACCGGCCGTTCGTGGTCGAGGCCGGCGAGCGCCGCGCGGTGGCGGTGGGCACGCGCTTCTCGGTACGCCGCGACGGCGCCACCACCCGCGTGGTCGTCACCGAAGGCACGGTGCGGCTGGAATCGGACGACCACGGCGACCGCCCCGCCCCGACCACGCTGCTGCCGGCCGGCAGCATCGCCATCGCCGGCCCGGACGGGGTGCTGGTGCGCAGCGTGCCGCTGGCCGAGGCCGAGGCCGCGCTGGACTGGCGCGGCGGCCTGCTGAGCTTCCGCGACACCGCCTTGGGCGAGGCGGTGGCCGAGTTCAATCGCTACAACGCGCACAAGCTGGTGGTGGCCGACGCCCGCGCCGCCGCGCTGCGGGTGTCGGGCACCTTCCAGTGGGACAACGCCGACGGCTTCGTGCGCCTGCTCGAACGCGGCTTCCCCGTGCACGCCGAACGCCGCCCCGGGACGGTGCTGCTGCACAGCCGCTGAGCGCGCCGCGCGTCGATCGCGTGGGGGGAGTGGCGGACTTGTTCGTCCTGAGCCTTGCATGGGCGCGCCCCCCGCACGCCCGCCACTCTGGGGAGAGTCGAATGCATTCCAAGCTGCGAACGCTGCTGTTGAGCGCTGCCTGTGCGGCGGCCCTGTCCGCCCAGGCCCAGGCCGCCAGCCAACTGGACATCCCGGCCGGCAGCCTGGATGTCGCCCTGCAGGCGCTCTCGCGCCAGACCGGCGCGCAGCTGCTCTACCGCCCCGAGCAGCTGGCCGGCCTGCAGACCCGCGGCGTGCGTGGCGAGCTGAGCCCGGCGCAGGCCGCCGAGCGCCTGCTCGAAGGCAGCGGCCTGGTCGCCCGGCGCGACGCCTCCGGCGCCCTGCTGATCGCCCGCCAGGACGCGACCCCGCGGCCTGTGCCCGGCGCGCGCCCGAAGCCCGCGCCCGCGCCGCAGGCCGACAGCGACGCCCCGACCGACCTGGAGCGCCTGCAGGTCACCGGCTCGCGCATCCCGCGCGCTCAGGTCGAGGGTCCTGCGCCGATCACCACCATCACCGCCGAGGACATCAAGGCCAAGGGCTTCACCACCGTGCCCGACGTGCTGCGCGCGATCACCCAGAACGGCGGCGAGACCCAGAGCCAGCAGTCGGCCAACGGCGCGGACTTCTCGCCCGGCGCCCAGCAGGTGGACCTGCGCGGGCTGGGGCCCAACCACACCCTGGTGCTGGTCAACGGCCGCCGCATCGCCGACTTCCCGCTGCCGTTCAAGGGCCGCAGCAACTTCACCGACATCTCCAACATCCCGCTGGGGATGATCGAGCGCATCGAGATCCTCAGCGGCAGCGCCTCGGCGGTGTACGGCTCGGACGCGATCTCCGGCGTGGTCAACTTCATCCTGAAGAAGCACGCCGACGGCACCACCTTGGACTACCGCTTCGGCACCACCAGCCGCGGCGATGCCGACTCGTTCGACCTGAGCATCTCCAGCGGCTTGGAGCGCGGCGCCTTCAGCGCGGTGTACGGACTGGAGTACACCGGACAGAACCCGCTGTGGGCCTATCAGCGCGGCATCCAGGACTCCTCGCAGGATTCCCCCGTGGCCAGCGGCCGGATCGCGCGCCGCGGCTTCCTGCGGACCGACTATTACGACACCTACCTCGACCCGGGCCGGGACACCTGCGAGGCGCTGGCCCGCTTCAACGGCAACTCCACCTACTACGCCTCGCGCCCGCGTTACGGCGACTACGATCCCGCGCTGGACGACTACGGCCCCGGCTACTACTGCGGCAGCGACAAGGCGATCGGCTACGGCACCATCATCAGCAAGCGCGAGGGGCTCAACGCCTACGGCAGCTTCAACTACGACTTCGGCGACGGGCTGCGCTGGTTCGCCGACGTGCAGGCCGGCTACCACACCATCGACCTGTTCCGGGACGTGCGCAGCTGGTCCTACCAGCAGCCCAACGGGCAGAAGGACGGCTACTTCTACAACCAGGCCACCGAGCAGGTGGAGTACTGGCAGCGCCAGTTCACGCCCGAGGAAATGGGCGGGCTGAACACCGGCACGGTCCGCAACCGGCAGAAGACCTTCAGCCTCACCACCGGCCTGGCCGGCCGCTTTGGTCAGGCCTGGGACTGGGAGGCCTCGCTGTCGCATTCGCAGTACTCGCTGGCGGTGAGCTGGCCGCAGATCGTCGCCTCCAAGGCCAACGACCTGTTCCTGGGGCCGATGCTGGGCATCGACGAGGACTCGGGCTATCCCATCTACGACGCCGATCCGGCGCGCCTGTACACCCCGCTGACCCGCGCCGAATACGACGGCATCTTCGCGCGCTCCACCTACCACCCCGAGTCGCGCAACGACACGCTGGCCTTCACCCTGACCAACACCGAGCTGTTCGGCCTGCCCGGCGGACCGGCCGGGCTGTCGGCCACCGCCGAGCTCGGCAGCCAGGGCTACGACCTCAAGCCCGATCCGCTGGCCACGCAGGACTACTACTACAGCTGGAAGGACTCCGACGGCCACGGCAGCCGCAACCGCTGGGCGGTGGCCAGCGAACTGCGCCTGCCGCTGCTGGAGCGCCTCAACCTGAGCCTGGCCGGGCGCTTCGACCAGTACCGCTTCGCCGGCCGCAGCATCGACAAGCCGACCTGGAGCGCGGGCGTGGAATGGCGCCCGATCGATGCGCTGCTGCTGCGCGGCTCCTATGGCACCGCCTTCCGCGCGCCGGATCTGCACTACCTGTTCGCTCAGGAAGGCGAGGACGAGACCTCCGGCGTGGACTACTACCGCTGCGACACCGAGGAGGCGGGCACGCCGTACGAGGACTGCAGCTACGGCGACGAGGGCATCGTGCGCACGCGCGTGGGCAACCGCGACCTCAAGCCGGAGACCAGCACCGCGTGGACCGCCGGCCTGGTGTTCTCGCCCACGCCAAGCTTCGACATCTCGCTGGACTGGTTCGACATCGACATGCGCGACCAGGTGCAGGACCTGCGCGTGGACGTGGTCCTGCGCAACGAGCGCGACTGCCTCACCGGCGCGGTCCCGCTCAGCTCGGGTACCTGCGTGGACGCGCTCGCGCGCGTCACCCGGCTGGCGGACGGCAAGCTCTACGGCGTGTCCGTCGAACCGATCAACATCGCCCGCGAACGCACCTCCGGCGCAGACCTGGCCGCGCACTGGAAGCTGGACACCGGCCTGGGCCTGTTCACGCTAGGCCTGGACTACACCTGGGTGCACCGCCACGACATCCAGGTCTATGCCGGCGATCCGATGGTGGACGAGTTCGCCATCAACAGCGGCTACGACATCCCGCGCACCAAGACCAGCGCCAGCCTGGGCTGGAGCAAGGCCGCCTGGTCGGCCACGGTGTACGGCCAGCGCCTGGGCAAGCTGCCCAACTATGCCTCCTACGACCAGGACTTCGACGAGGACTCGGGCCAGAGCCCCTGGGTCGAGGCGACCTGGCGCTACAACCTGTCGCTGTCGCGGCAATTCGGCGACCGCGCGCGCCTGTCGCTGACGGTCAACAACGTGCTGGACAAGATGCCGCCCAAGGACGCCAGCTACACCGCCTATCCGTACTACGACGTGTCCTGGTTCGATTCGCTGGGGCGCAGCCTGTATCTGGACTTCACCTACAAGTTCGGCGGCAAGGCCTTGTGAGAACCGCGTGCTGAGGAATGAGTAACGGGCGCGGGCAGAAGATCCGCGCTCATTCGCGCCTCGTTCCTCTCCGCCCGCTCCTCAGACGGTGCCGCGCGTCTTCCCCATCCACGGCCGGTACCAGGCGCGGATGGCGGCCATGTCGGCCTCCATGTCGGCGCTGGTGTGGAACACCGGCCCCAGGCCGATGATCTTCTCGGGGTAGTGGAAGTAAGCCATCAGCACCGGCACATCGGCGGCGCGGGCGATCTTCCAGAAGCCCGCCTTCCACTTGTCCACGCGGTTGCGCGTGCCCTCGGGGGTGACCACGAACCAGATGCGCTCGCTGCGGCGGATGGTGTCCACCGCGGTGCTGACCACACCGCCGGCGTTGGCACGGTCCACCGGCACCACGCCCAGCTTGTGCAGCAGGATCGACAGCGGCCACCAGAACAGGCTGGCCTTGGCCAGCACCTTGACCTCGAAGCCCATCGCGATCTTGGCCGCCATGCCCCACAGCCCGTCCCAGTTGGACGAATGCGGGGCCACGATCATCACCAGCTTGGGGATGTCCGGCAGCTCGCCGGCGATGCGCCAGCCGCTCAGGCGCAGCAGCGTGCGCGCGCACCAGCGGTTGAAGCGGTTGGGCTTCACACGCGGCATGTTGCGGGGGGTGGCCGGCATCTGGCCCGGCGGCCTCGGGGTCGGGTCAGTCCCAGTCACGTGCGGTCCGGTTGCGCTTGATCTGGCCACGGGTCTTCTTCTCATCCAGCCGGCGCAGCTTGGAGGCGCGGCTCGGTCGGGTCGCCACGCGCGCCTTGGGCACCGACAGGCTGGCGGCGATGATGTCGGCCAGGCGCTCGCGTGCGTCCTGGCGGTTGCGGTCCTGGGTGCGGAAGCGCTGCGCGTCGATCACCAGCACCCCCTCGTCGGTCAGGCGCCGGTCGCGACGCGCCAGCAGGCGGCTGCGCAGGGCCTCGGGCAGCGACGGCGAGCCGGCCACGTCGAAACGCAGCTCCACCGCGCTGGACACCTTGTTGACGTTCTGCCCACCGGCGCCGCTGGCGCGCACGAAACGCTCGACCAGCTCCTCCTCGGGGATCGACAGCGCAGGGGTGATCTGGAGGGAACCGGCCGGCATGGCCGCGATTGTAGGACAAGGCGATGACACGCCGTGCGATGCCGCGACATGCGGGCCGGCGCCCATCGCGGTCCTGAACCCCGGCCCGCGCGCGCACCTGACGAGTCTGTCATCGCGCTTTGCGAGCGAGGCGAACCGACGCAGAATCGCCGCCCTTGCTTAGTGAAATTTTTACACGCACCCCGCGCCGGCTCGGCACCATCGCCGGTCACGTTGCGCGCCTTTTCGAGATCCACATGCCACGCCGTCGATTCACGTCCGTCCTGTTGTTGCTGTCCCTGCTGGCGGCGGTCTGCGCGCCCGCGCTGGCCCGCGTGCCGACCGACGAGGAGATCGACCGACTGCTGGCCGCCTCGCGCGCGCAGAGCATGCTGGCGGCGATCCAGCCCCAGGTCGAGGCCATGCAGCGCGAGCAGTTCGCCCAGCTGACCCAGGGCAAGACGCTGACCCCGCAGCAGCAGGCCGAGATCCAGCAGATCCAGGCCAGGACCTCCGAGATCGTGCGCCAGTCGCTGGCCTGGGAGCAGATGCGCCCGGTCTATCTGGACGTGTACCGCAAGACCTTCGACGACGACGACGTCAAGGCGATGACCAAGTTCTACGAGAGCAAGGCCGGCCAGCGCCTGCTGGACCGCACGCCGGCGGTGATGCAGAGCCTGATGGTCGGCATCCAGCAGAAGATGATCCCGCAGCTCGAGGCGCTGCAGGCCGAGGTCAAGACCGTCTCGGCCGAGCCCCTGCCCGCCCCGCCAGTGTCCCCGCCGGAGGAGCGCCGCAAGTCGGCCACGACCAGCAGCACCCGCAAGAAGGCCACCTCGACCAGCAAGAAGTCGAGCACCAAGTCGAGCACGAAGAAGTCCAGCTCCAGCAAGTCGAGCGGCAGCAAGTCCGGCTCGACCAAAGCCAGCACCACCAAGAAGGCCACCACCAGCAAGACCCCGGCCAAGAAGACCACCACGACCAAGAAGGCCTCGTAGCGCCGCGACCGGCGCAGGGCCACAGCCCTGAAGACGGCGTCCGCGACCTTGCCGCCAGCCGCAGCCGCAGCCGCAGCCGCAGCCGCAAAGCCTCACGCCTTTCTCGGCGCGCAGACGAAGCGGAACCAACCACAGCCCCTTCGTCCCCCCGAAGTCCAGAACAGCCCCTCCCCTTTCGCGAAGCGAAGGGGGAGGTTGGGAGGGGGTGCTCTTGCTTTTGACTTCCCCGCGAAAAGCAACCCCTCCCCCTCAGTCGCTAGCCGCGACTTCGAGCTCCCCTTGGCCTGCGGCCAAAGGGAGGGGGCAGAGCGCGCGCGCTTCAGGAATGGCTGATCAAGAAGTCGTCCCCGCCAGGGAGAAACAACAGAGGCGCTTCTACCGGAAGCCCTAAAGCGCCAACTGCGCCCGCGGCGGCAGACGCCAGTCCACCGCCCCCAACCCATGCCGATCGAGGTACTCGCTGGCCTGCGAGAAATGCCGGCAGCCCAAAAAGCCCCGATGCGCCGACAGCGGCGAAGGATGCGGCGCCTTCAGCACCCGATGCCGGCGCGGATCGATCACCTTGCCCTTGGCCTGCGCATAGCTGCCCCAGAGCAGGAACACCAGATGCTCGCGCTCCTGCGCCAGCGTCTGGATCACATGGTCGGTGAAGCCCTCCCAGCCCTTGCCCTGATGCGCGCCGGCGCGGCCCTCCTCGACCGTCAGCACCGAGTTGAGCAGCAGCACGCCATGGCGTGCCCACGGCATCAGGCAACCGTGATCCGGCGGAGTGAAGCCGATGTCGCTGGCCAGCTCCTTGTAGATGTTCTGCAGCGACGGCGGCACCGGCACGCCCGGCAGCACCGAGAAGCACAGCCCATGCGCCTGGCCGGCGCCGTGATACGGATCCTGGCCCAGGATCACCACCTTGACCGCCTCGAACGGCGTGGCATCGAACGCCGCGAAGATCTGCGGCCCCGGCGGAAACACATGCGCCCCGGCCTGCTTGCGCTGACGCAGGAACGCCGACAGCGCCTGCATCTCCGGCCGCAGCAGCCAATCGCCCACCCGCGCCTTCCACGAAGGCTCGAGCTGGATGCGGGGCTGGGAAGCGTCTTCGGTCATCGCGTCATTGTAGGCGGCGCCGATGCTTGCTTGTGCGGGTGGCAGCCGCCTGTAGAGCGGAGCTCGCTCCGCTGGGGCCTTCCCCACGAACCGAACGAAGCGCAGCGGAGCAAGCTCCGCTCTACGCCACCGCCGGCAGCGTGGCCATGTCCCAGCGCGGGGTGACGTGGACCTGCGCGTCGCTGCGCTGGCCGGCTTCCAGGCGCAGGGCGCCGGCGAAGGCGATCATCGCGCCGTTGTCGGTGCACAGCGCCGGGCGCGGGAAGCAGGCGCGGCCGCCGCGCTGTTCGCACATGGCCTGCAGCCTGGCGCGCAGACGCTTGTTGGCGCCCACGCCGCCGGCGATCACCAGCGTGTCGCTGCCGGCCGCCTCCAGCGCGCGCTGGCACTTGATCGCCAGCGTGTCGACCACCGCGTCCTCGAAGCCGCGTGCGATGTCCGCGCGCGTGGTCTCGGACTGATCGCTGTCGCGCCAGGCCAGCAGCACCTGCGTCTTCAAGCCGGAGAAGCTGAAGTCCAGGCCCGGGCGGTCGGTCATCGGCCGGGCGAAGGTGTAGGCCCCCGGCGTGCCGGTCTCGGCCAGCCGCGCCAGCTGCGGGCCGCCTGGATACGGCAGGCCCATCAGCTTGGCGGTCTTGTCGAAGGCCTCGCCGGCCGCGTCGTCCAGGGTCTCGCCGAGCAGGCGGTACTCACCGATCCGGTCCACCGCCACCAGTTGGGTGTGGCCGCCGGAGACCAGCAGCGCGACGAAGGGCGCCGCGGGCGGGTCGTCCTCCATCAGCGGCGCCAGCAGGTGGCCTTCCATGTGGTGCACGCCGATGGCCGGCAGGTCCAGCGCCCAGGCCAGCGCGCGGGCCACGCCGGCGCCCACCAGCAGCGCGCCGACCAGGCCGGGCCCGGCGGTATAGGCCACGCCGTCCAGATCGCGGGTGGACAGGCCGGCCTCGCCCAGGGTCTGGCGGATCAGCGGCAGCAGCTTGCGCACGTGGTCGCGGCTGGCCAGCTCCGGCACCACGCCGCCGTACTGGGCATGCAGGGCGATCTGGCTGTAGACCGCGTGGGCGCGCATGCCGGCCGCGCCGCCCAGGGCGGTGTCGTAGACCGCCACGCCGGTCTCGTCGCAGGAGGTTTCGATGCCGAGGACTTTCATGGCCACAGGATGCGCCCGGCGCAGGCCCTTTTCCAGCCCGCGCGCTTGCACGGCACCGGACGAGCCGCTATAGTGCGCGGCTCACCGGGTCAGAGCCCGGTCATTTTGTGTCCCGGAGATTCCATGCCCAGCGTCAAAGTCCGCGAAAACGAGCCGTTCGAGTTTGCGCTCCGTCGTTTCAAGCGCACCTGCGAAAAGGCCGGCGTGCTGGCCGAAACCCGCAAGCGCGAGTTCTACGAAAAGCCGACCCAGGAGCGCAAGCGCAAGGCCGCTGCCGCGGTGAAGCGCCAGCTGCGTCGCTCCTCGCGCGACGTCACCAAGCGCCAGCGCCTGTACTGAGCGAAGGCGGGTCGTTGCGTCGGCCACCGCTCCGTGCGGTGGCTCGGCGGCAAGCCAGACCAAGAGCCGGCACGCGCGAGCGTCGCCGGCTTTTTGTCGTCCCTTAGATTCCTGTTCCCGCGCGGGTGTTTCGACCCGCGCGCCCTGCCCCGGAGGATGGCCATGAGCCTCAAGCAGCAGCTGACCGAAGACATGAAGACCGCCATGAAGGCCGGTGAGAAGGATCGCCTGGGCGTGATCCGCCTGATCAACGCGGCGATCAAGCAGCGCGAAGTCGACGAGCGCATCGCGCTGGACGACGCCGCGGTGCTGGCCGTGCTGGAGAAGATGGTCAAGCAGCGCAAGGACTCGGTCAGCCAGTACGAAGGTGCCGGCCGCGAGGACCTGGCCGCGATCGAGCGCGCCGAGCTGGCCATCATCGACACCTACCTGCCCGCCAAGCTGGACGAGGCCGCCATCGCCGCGGCGATCGATGCGGCCATCGCCCAGACCGGCGCCGCCGGCCCGGCCGACATGGGCAAGCTGATGGGCGTGCTCAAGCCGCAGCTGGCCGGGCAGGCCGACATGGGCCTGGTGTCCAAGCTGGTCAAGCAGAAGCTGGCCGGCTGAGCCCGCGCCCCGGCGCGCCGCCTGCGGGCCGCGCGCCGTCCGCCCGCCCTGCGCGGGCTGCAATCGAAAGCGATTCTCATCTACACTTCCCGGGCTGGGTGCAAGCCTCTCGCCGCGCCCGCCAGCAGGTCCGCCTTGCAAGGACCTCCCGGGGAAGTTCCACATGTCCGCTCCCACCCACCGCGCCGGCCTGCGCCCGACGTTGTTGACCCTGGCCGTGTTGACGGCCCTGCCCGCCGCGGCCCAGCAGACGCCCACGGCGGCCACCGCCACGGACCTGGACAAGGTCACCGTCAAGGGCGAGAAGACCGACCGCTCGCTGCAGGACACCGCCTCCAGCGTGGCGGTGACCACCAGCGCCAGGATCGAGCAGGAGAACCTGCTCTCGCTGTCGGACCTGATCAACCGCACGCCCAACGTGACGCCGATGTACGGCCAGCGCGGCTTCACCATCCGCGGCATCGCCGACGAGTCCGGCGCGCCCAACCCGCTGGCCACCATCTATCTGGACGGCGCGGCGCTGCCCAGCCAGGCCAGCGACAGCCTGCCCACCGACCTGTGGGACCTGTCCCAGGTCGAGATCTTCCGCGGCCCACAGTCCACCATCCAGGGCCAGAACGCCCTGGCCGGCGCGATCGTGATGCGCAGCGAGGACCCGACCATGGATTGGAGCGGCCGCGCCCGCGTGCTGCTGTCCGACCCGTCGGACAAGCGCTACGCCGTCGCCGGCGGCGGCCCGCTGGTGAGCGACGAATTGGCCTTCCGCGTGGCCGCCGAGAAGCGCGATTTCGACGGCTACGTGTGGAACCCGACCCGCCAGACCGGCGAGGACGCGCTGGAGAGCACCAATGCGCGCTTCAAGCTGCTGTGGACGCCCAAGGGGCTGCCGGGCCTGACCGCGCGCCTGACCTGGATCAACGACAACCGCGACGGGCCGTACATGTACACCTACGCACGCAGCGATGTGCGCGACCCGTTCGACCATCCGATCAACACCTCCGACTTTCCCAACACCACCCGGTCCCACGCGCAGATCGGCACGGCGCAGGTGGACTACGACTTCGGCAACGCCTGGACCCTGTCCTCGGTGACGGCCTGGAGCAAGGTGACGACCGCACGCAGTGCCGACAACGATCTGGGACCGGTGGATTCCGCCCACACCCTCACTGACGGCGACTACCGCGGCCGCTCGCAGGAGCTGCGCGTGCACTACGCTGGCGAGCGCCTGGACGGGCTGCTGGGCGCGTACTGGTCGCGCGCGGAGGATGGCAACATCCAGTCCAGCCGCACCAATGTGACCACGCCGGTGACGACCATCGCCGGGGTGCTGCGCGCCTCGGGCTTCCCGGCGGCCAACGCCACGGCCATCGCCACGCGCTACGCGCAGGCGCTGCCGGTGATCCCGGTGGACTACGACAGCGATGCGCCGACCGAGTCGGAGAACAAGGCGCTGTTCGGCGATGGCCAGCTGCGGCTGGCGCCGGCGTGGACGCTGCTGGGCGGGTTCCGCTACGACCGCCAGGACTACACCTTCTCCAACGACACCAATGCGGTGTTCGCCGGCACCCTGCCCGATCCGGGCGGCTTCGGCGCGGCCGGCTCGCTGCTGTACCGGGCGGTGGTGGGCATCAACCAGGCGGTGCTGGGCCTGGTGCGTTCGGCCAGCGGCGGCTACGTGGCGCCGACCACGCGCAGCTTCACCGCCTTCCTGCCCAAGGCCGGGCTGCGCTGGGACTTCGCCGCGGACAAGTCGCTGGCGCTGACGGTGCAGCGCGGCTATCGCTCGGGCGGTTCGAGCTTCAACATCGCCCGCAGCCAGGTGGTCGCCTACGACCCGGAATACACCTGGAACTACGAGGCGGCCCTGCGCACGCAGTGGCTGGACGGGCGCCTGACCTTCAACGCCAACGCCTATTACATCGACTGGAAGGACAAGCAGGTCACCGCCTACTTCGGCCTCAACACCTACGACTACAACACCGTCAACGCCGGCCGCGCGCACCTGTACGGGCTGGAAGCCGAGACGCGCTACCGCGTGAGCGAGGGCTTCGACCTGTACGCCTCGCTGGGCGGCACGCGCACGCGCTACGACGAGTTCAAGACCATCCAGGGCGCGACCATCACCGACTACAGCGGCCAGGAGTTCGCCTATGCGCCGCACTGGACGCTGGCGGCCGGTGGCAACTGGCGCTGGGCGCAGGGCTGGTTCGGCAATCTCAACGCCAACTTCCGCGACAGCATGAAGTTCAGCGTGGGCAGCGGCGCCGAGGGCGCGCCCTCGCGCACGCTGGTCAACGGCAAGCTGGGCTACGGCAACCTGGACTGGAGCGCCTACGTGTTCGGCAGCAACCTGCTGGACAAGGGCTATGTCCAGTACGCCTGGGGCGATCAGCCCAACATGGTGATCGGCGCGCCGCGCGTGATCGGGATCGGGTTCGAGGCCTACTGGTGAAGCGATGAAGCGCATGCGCGAGGCAACCCGATGACGACGCTGTACCTGCTCGGCGGCCTGCTGGCCGCGCTGGCGTTCTACCTGGCGTGCGCGCATCAGCGCCTGCGGCCATCGCTGCGCGCGCATGCGCGCGCCCTGCGCGTGGCCGGCTGGCTGCTGTGCGCGGCCTGCCTGGGGCTGGCCATCGCGGTGCTGGGGCCGTGGGCCGGTGCGTTCGCCGCATTGAGCGCGGTGATGCTGGGCCTGGTGGCGCTGCCTTACCTGGATGCCTGGCGCCAGGCGCGCAAGGTGGCGCCATGACCGGCAAGTGGCTGGCGGCGATCCTGCTGGGCCTGCCGCTGTCCACCGGCGTGGTCGGGCTGGCGGCGCTGCTGTGGCCGGGCCGGCTGGAGGTGCACACCTTGCCGCTGTTGCTGCTGTCCTTCCCGGTGTGGATCGGGACGATGTCGGCGGCCTTCGCCTGCCGCAACGGCGCGCGCGCCTGGCTGTGGCTGGGCGGGGCCACGGTGCTGGCCTACGCCGCGCTGTATGCGGCCAAGGCGCTGGGCTGGGCCGCGGAGCTGCCGGCATGAAGGCCGCGACCCTGCGCAGCTTCCTGTCGCTGCATACCTGGGCCGGGCTGCTGGCCGGGATGGCGCTGTTCATCGCCTTCTATGCCGGCGCCTTCAGCATCTTCACCCACGACTTGAACGACTGGGCGCCGCGCCCGGCCGCGGCCGATGCCAAAGGCGCGGACCCGGCGCAGACGCTGGCCCGCGCACAGGCGCTGGTGGACACCATGCAGCGCCAGCATCCGGACGCGCGCGATGCGATGTTCCTGGTGTTGGCCGGCGAGCACGGCCCGGTGCCGCGCGTGTTCCATCAGCCGCCCGGCGGGCGGGAGACCTTCCAGTACCGGCTCGACGAACACGGCGCCCTGCAGCAGCTGCCGCAGCGGGTGGGCTTCGTCGATTTCCTCTACGACCTGCACTTCACCGCCGGCCTGCCGCGCACCTTCGGCACCTATCTGTTCGGCGTGGTGTGCGTGCTGTACGGGCTGGCGCTGGTGTCCGGCGTGGTGGCCTATGCGCCGGTGCTGCTGAAGGACCTGTTCGCGCTGCGCGTGGGCAGCAACCTCAAGCGCCTGTGGCAGGACGCGCACAACGTGATCGGCATGCTCTCGCTGCCCTTCCACGTGATCTTCGCCTGGTCGGGCGCGGTGCTGACGCTGGGCCTGGTGCTGCTGGCGCCGTTCCAGTATCTGGTGTTCGGCGGCAAGCTGATGCAGGTGCTGGCGTCGGACTTCGAAGTCGTCCCCCACGTCGCGCCGGCCAAGGTCGCCGCGCCGACGCTGCCGGTGGCCGAGCTGATCCGCCGCGCGCAGCTGGCGCTGCCGGGCATGGAGGTGGACTCCATCGCCTACCACGACGCCGGCGATGCCAATGCCAAGATCGAGCTGTACGGCGAGATCGACCAGCGTCATCTCAACACGCTGGCGGTGGTCGCGCTCAACGGCGCCAGCGGCCAGGTGCTGCGGGTGGTCGATCCGCGCGCGATGTCGCCGGGCACGGCGATGCTGCGCGGGCTGCAGGCGCTGCACTTCGGCAACTACGGCCACGGCGCGGTGCACTGGCTGTACTTCGTGCTGGGCCTGGGCGGGGCGTTCCTGTTCTACAGCGGCAACCTGCTGTGGATCGAGGCACGGCGCAAGCGGCGCACGCCGCAGCAGCCGACGCGCACGCAGGTGATGGCGCGGCTGACGCTGGGCGTGTGCCTGGGCTGCGTGGGCGGGGTCTCGGCGCTGTTCATCGCCGGCGCCCTGCTGCCCGAGGCGCAGGCGAAGTTCGCCTACTACGCGGTGTTCTTCGCGCTGCTGCTGTGGGCGCTGCTGCGTGCGCCGGCCAGGGCCGGTGCGGAGCTGCTGTTCGCCTGCGCGGCGCTGACCGCGCTGGTGCCGGTGGCCGGGTGGATCGGCACCGGCGAGCATCTGTTCGCCGCGCTGTGGCACGGGCACTGGACACGCTTCGGCGTGGGCGCGATCGCGCTGCTGCTGGCGCTCGCGTACTGGCGCATGGGCCTGGCCGCGCGCCGTCGCGCTCGTGCCGGCGAGGCCAACAGCGTGTGGTCGGCCCAGACACCCGCCAGCGCGGGCTGATCCATTCGATCACCGACTGGTGACACCCCTGCGGGGCATGCTGATCGGCAACCGTCGCAACGCCGATCAATGCCATGCATCTGCCCTCGTCCGACAAACTGAGCCGTCGCCTGCAGAAGCTGCAGGACAGTTTTCCGGTGGCGCTGGCCAAGCGCTTCTCCGAGAGCGACCTGATGACCCAGGCCGCGGCCCTGACCTTCTATGCGCTGCTGTCGCTGGCGCCGCTGCTGGTGCTGTTGCTGTGGATCGTGGCCTCGCTCTACCCGCCGGCGCAGGACGAGCTGCTGCGGCAGATCGCTGGGCTGGCCGGGCCGCAGGCCGGGGCCGTGGCGCGCACCGTGCTGACCAACGCCAAGGCCCAGCCCAGCGTGGGATCGCTGGCCGGGCTGTGGAGCACGCTGCTGCTGTTCGTCGGCGCCACCGCAGTGTTCGCGCGCCTGCAGGCCGCGTTGAACCTGATCTTCTACACCGACCGCACCGCGCTGACGGGCGGTGTATGGGATTTCCTGAAGAAGCGCGTGTTCTCCTTCGGCGTGGTGCTGGGGCTGGGCTTCCTGCTGATCGTCTCGATGATGGCCGCCACCGCGCTGCAGGTGGTGCTGGCCAGCGTGCCCTCGCTGCTGCCGGTGCTGGGCAATGCGCTGACCTTCGTGCTGTACGCGGCTGCGTTCGGTTTCCTCTACCACTATCTGCCCGACCGGCCGGTGGAATGGCGCCAGGCGCTGCTGGGCGGGGTGATCACCGCCGGGCTGTTCATCGCCGGGCGCTACGGCATCGGGCTGTACCTGGCGAGCACCGACCCGGGCAGCGCCTACGGGACGATGGGCGCGATGGTGATCATGCTGGTGTGGCTGTACTACGCCACCGTGGTGTTCTTCGTCGGCGCGCTGCTGACCGCGGTGATCGACGAGCGGATGGACGCCCGGGCCGCGCACCGGGCCGCCGAGCGCGAGGCCGTCTTGCGCCAGAGTTCCACCGAGCGCCCCGAGGCGGTCGATCCCGACGCCCAGGCGCTGCCGGCGCAGGAGCTGCCTTCGCATCAGGATGGGGCGCCGCGGGTCTGAGGGTTGTGGGGCGCGCCTCGGCGCGCTGGCTGCTTTAGGAAACGCTGGGTCTTTGCCTCTTTGCGGAACGCGGGAGAGGGAGGCTGGTTGGGACGGTCTGCGCGAAGAGCGACCCCTCCCCCTCAGTCGCTAGCTCGCGACTTCGAGCTCCCCTTCGCCTTCGGCGAAAGGGAGGGGGCCGAAAACGGGCTGGCGCGAGGGAGAGGGCACGCACGACCGGGTACAAGGGAAGGCCGGGGCGGCTTGGCTTGACGGGCGTGGCATCCTAGTCGTCTGCCATGGCCCGTATTCCCGACGCTTTCATCGATGACCTGCTCGCCCGGACGGACATCGTCGAGGTGATCGGCACGCGCGTGCCGCTCAAGCGGCAGGGCAAGGAGTACGCGGCGCGCTGCCCGTTCCACGACGAGCGTTCGGCCAGCTTCACCGTCTCGCCGGTCAAGCAGTTCTATCACTGCTTCGGCTGCGGCGCGCACGGCACGGCGATCAGCTTCCTGATGAACTACGACCGCCTCGAGTTCCTCGATGCGGTCGACGAGCTGGCCAAGCGCGCCGGCATGGAGGTCCCGCGCGAGACCGCCCAGCGCAACCAGAGCGACGACAGCCGCGAGCTGTACACGATGCTGGAGGCCAGCGCGCGCTTCTTCCAGCGGCAGCTGGAGGCCAGCGACAAGGCCAGGGCGTACCTGGACGGGCGCGGCGTGGACGCGGCCACGCGCGCGGCCTTCGGCATCGGCTATGCGCCCGACGGCTATTCGGCGCTGAAGGACGCGCTGGGCACCGACGCGCGCCGGATGCAGCTGCTCGAACGCGGCGGCATGTTCTCCAAGAACGACCGCGGCCACGTCTACGACAAGTTCCGCGACCGGGTGATGTTCCCCATCGCCGACCGGCGCGGGCGCACCATCGCCTTCGGCGGGCGCGTGCTGGACAAGGACGACGGGCCCAAGTACCTCAACAGCCCCGAGACCGCGCTGTTCCACAAGGGCCGCGAGCTGTACGGCCTGTGGCAGGTGCGCCAGGCTAACCAGAAGATCGAGAAGCTGGTGGTGGTGGAGGGCTACATGGACGTGGTCAGCCTGTTCCAGTTCGGCGTGAAGTACGCGGTGGCCACGCTGGGCACGGCGACCACGCCGGACCATGCCGAGCTGCTGTTCCGCAATGCGGCCGATGTGTACTTCTGCTTCGACGGCGACGCGGCCGGGCAGCGCGCCGGCTGGCGCGCGCTGGAGTCGGTGCTGCCGCGGATGAAGGACGGGCGGCAGGCGTTCTTTTTGTTCCTGCCCGACGGCGAGGACCCGGACACCATCGTGCGCAAGGAGGGCGCCGAGGGCTTCGCCGCGCGCCTGGCCCAGGCCACGCCGCTGTCGGAATTCTTCTTCGACGAGCTCTCGCGCGAGATCAACCTGGGCACGCTGGACGGCAAGGCGCGCCTGGCCGAACGCGCCAAGCCACTGCTGGCGCAGATCCCCGACGGCGCCTTCGGCGACCTGATGCGGGCGCAGCTGGCGCGGATCACCGGCGTGGGCGCCAACCCGCCGCCGGCGCCCGCGGCGGCGCGCCCGGTCGCGCGGCGCGCTCCGTCCGGCCCGCAGCAGCGGCCCAGCCTGGTGCGCAGCGCGATCCTGCTGCTGCTGCACGCGCCGTCGCTGGCGCTGGAAGTGCCGATGCCCTACACCTTCGCCGGACTGCGCCTGCCCGGCATCGCGCTGCTGACCGAGCTGCTGGACATCATCCAGGCGCGCCCGGAGATCACCCCCGGCGCGCTGCTGGAGCACTTCGCCGAACGCGAGGAGCTGCCCGCGCTGCAGAAGCTGATGATGCAGGCCCTGCCCGGCGAGGAAGCCACCTGGCGCCAGGAGCTGCACGATGCGGTGGTGCAGCTGGAGAAGCAGACCCTGCAGCAGCGCCTGGACGAACTGCTGGCCAAGCAGCGCGCGCAGGGCCTGGACGACACCGACAAGTACGAACTGCGCGAACTGCTCAAGGCGCGCGCATCGGGGCATTGAGCGCTGGCGGTTCCCACCCACAGCCCATGCTCCAAAGCGCGCTCGGACTCATCGACCTGGCCGGTAGAATCGAGGTCCCCACCGCTCCACTGCCCTGCTCGTGAACCTGCTCAAGCGTCTGCGCATCGACTCCTTCACGCTTTGCCTGCTGGGCACGGTCCTGCTGGCCTCGCTGCTGCCGGTGCGCGGCACCGCGGCGGGGTGGATGGACGACATCACCGATGTGGCCATCGCCGCGCTGTTCTTCCTGCACGGTGCGCGGCTGTCGCGCGAGGCCATCGTCGCCGGCATGACCCACTGGCGGCTGCATCTGACCATCCTGGCCTGCACCTTCGTGCTGTTCCCGCTGCTGGGCCTGATGGTGCATCCGCTGGCGGTGCACCTGCTGACGCCGGGCCTGGCGCTGGGCTTGCTGTTCCTGTGCGCGCTGCCGTCCACGGTGCAGTCCTCGATCGCCTTCACCTCGATGGCCGGCGGCAACGTGCCGGCCGCGGTGTGCGCCGCCTCGGCCTCCAGCCTGCTGGGCGTGTTTCTGACGCCGGCGATCATGACCCTGCTCGCCGGCACGCAAGGGCAGATGGCCGATCCGCTGCAGGCGATGTTCAAGATCCTGCTGCAGCTGCTGGTGCCGTTCGTGGCCGGTCACCTGCTGCGCCCGCTGATCGGCGGCTGGGTCGAACGCCGGCGCGCGGTGCTCAAGTACACCGACCAGGGCACGATCCTGCTGGTGGTCTACACCGCCTTCAGCGCGGCGGTGGTCGAGGGCCTGTGGCAGCACACGCCGCTGCTGGCGCTGCTGGGCGTGGTCGGCTTCGCCGCGGCGCTGCTGGGCGTGGCCATGGCCCTGATCACGCTGCTGGCGCGCCGGCTGGGCTTCGCCCGCAGCGACGAGATCGCCATCGTGTTCTGCGGCTCCAAGAAGAGCCTGGCCACCGGCGTGCCGATGGCCAAGGTGATGTTCGCCGGCGGCGCGCTGGGCGCGATCGTGCTGCCGGTGATGATCTACCACCAGGTGCAGCTGATCACCTGCGCTGTCGTGGCCCAGCGCTATGCGCGCGGCAAGGCGCGCACCGACGCGCCGATCGCCGACTGAGCAGGCGCGCCGTTTTTGCCCTGATCCCTGGCCTCCGGCCCCCTGGCCCCTGCTCCTACGCGAACAGCTCGAACTGGCTCAGATTCTCGGGCGTGATCAGGCGGAAGCGCGTGCGCTGCTCCGGCGCGCGCTCGAGTTCCTCGTTGGCGTGCAGCAGATGCTGCAGACCGGAGAGGATCTGCCCTTCCGGGTCCTGGTCGATCACCGCGGCCAGATCGCCGGCGCGCAGCAGCTCGGCGTGTTCGCGCGTGGCCTCGTGGCCGATCCACACCGGCGCCACCGCCAGCGGATGGCGGCGCAGCGCGCGGCGGATGCCGCCCGAGCACGCGCCGGTGCTGTAGATCGCCACGATGTCGTGGCGCTGGCGCAGGGTGTCGTGCAGCAGGGCGTGGGCGCGCTCGTTGTCGTCGGCCACTTCCACCGGCGGCAGCGGATCCAGGTGCGGGAACTGCTCGGCCAGGATCTGGGTGAAGCCTTCCACGCGATCCAGCTGCGAGCGGAAGTCCAGCGAGGCCACCGGCATCCACACCTTGCCCGCCTGGCGGGTGAAACGCCCGGCCAGGTAGCCGGCGGTGCGCCCGGCCAGCACGTTGTCGATGCCCACGTAGGCCAGGCGCTGGATGCCGGACACGTCCGAGGTCATGGTCACCACCGGTGTGCCGGCGGCATTCACCGCGCGCAGGGCCTGGCCGATGCGTGCGTTGTCGCGGGCCACGATCAGCAGGCCGTGGCGCGGATACGGCGGATTCTCCAGGAACTCGGCCAGGCGTTCGTCGTCGCGTTCGCCCCAGGCGCTGCGATGCACGGTCACGCGCGGACCGATCAGGTTGGCGTAGCGGTCCAGCGCGTTGTTGAAGCGCTGGAACAGCGCGATCTCGCTGTGCACCAGCACCACGTCGAAATGCAGCACGCCATGGCGTACGTCCGGGAGCAGGCGGTTGGTGCCCAGGCGCTTGGCCGCCTCGACCACCTTGCGGCGCAGCGCGTCGGACACGCTGCCGCGCTCGTTGAGCACGCGGTCGACGGTGCTGGGGCTGACCCCCGCCTCGATGGCGATCTCGGTGAAACGGGGGCTGCGCTTGGTGCGGCGACGCTCGACACTCATGGAATTCAGACGATCACTCGAAGGGACGTGGCGGCGGCGGAACGGCGCCGCCGCGCGGCCATCCTCCCGCGCGCATGGCGCCGGCGCAACGGGCTCACAGGCTGCGCCCGGCGATGCCCGGCAGCAGCGGCGCCAGCCAGTGGTCCACCAGCAGGAAGGCGAACAGCGCCATCAGGTACACGATCGAATAGCGGAAGGTGCGCATGGCGAAGAATTCGTCCGGCGGATCCAGCAGCTTCCACGCGTACCAAAGGAAGCCCGCGCCCAGCACCAGCGCCCCGCCCAGGTAGAACAGGCCGCTGAGCCCGAACAGCACCGGCAGCAGCGTGGCCTCCACCAGCAGCACGGTGTAGAACAGGATCTGCCAGCGCGTATAGACCACGCCGTGGGTGACCGGCAGCATCGGGATCAGCGCCTTGGCGTAGTCCTCGCGGCGGAAGATCGCCAGTGCCCAGAAGTGCGGCGGCGTCCAGACGAAGATGATCAGCACCAGCAGCAGGCTGTGGCCCCAGTCCCACGGGCCCTCCATGCCGGTGACCGCGGCCCAGCCCAGCATCGGCGGCGTGGCCCCGGCCAGCCCGCCGATGACGATGTTCTGCGGCGTGGCGCGCTTGAGGTAGACGGTGTAGATCACCGCGTAGCCGATCAGCGAGAAGAACGTCAGCACCGCGGTGATCACGTTGACCCACAGCACCAGGATGGCCATCGAGATCACGGTCAGCACCAGCGCGAACACCAGCACCTGCCAGGGCTGCACCTTGCCCACCACCAGCGGGCGCCACGAGGTGCGCGCCATCTGCGCATCGATGCGCGCATCGAGCAGCTGGTTGATGGCCGCCGCCGCCGAGGCCGCGATCCAGATGCCCACGAAGCCCAGCAGCCCGTGCCGCACCTGGGTCGCGCTGGGCAGGCCGGGGATCGCCAGGATCATGCCGACGAAGGCGGTGAACACGATCAGGGCGACCACGCGCGGCTTGGTCAGGTCCCAGTAGTCCTTCGCCGTGGCGCGCACGGCGCTCATTCCGGCGTCCTCAGCCGCGCCAGCAGCGACACCAGCACGAACAGCAGCACCACCGCGCCGGCGTTGTGCAGCACGGCCACGCCCAGCGGCAGGGCCAGCTTGACGTTGAGGATGCCCAGGGTCACCTGGGCCAGCAGCGCGGCCAGCAGGCCCGCGCCCCAGCCGCGCATGCCTGGCTGGCGCCACAGCCGCAGCGCGCAGAACACCAGCCAGCAGGCCAGCACGATGGCCATCAGCCGGTGCGCCATCTGGATGGCGATGCGCGAGGCGCCGTCGAGCACGCCGCCTTCATAGTCCACGCCGATGCCGCGCCACAGGGTGAAGCCCTCGTGGAAGTCGTGCGGCGGCCACCACTGGCCCACGCACTGCGGGAAGTTGGCCATGCGCCAGCTGCCGCCGCCGCAGGCCAGCGCCGCGTAGTTGGCGCTGACCCAGCCGCCCAGCGCGATCTGCACCACCAGCAGCCCCAGGCCCACGCCCAGCACGCGCTTGAGCGCGCGCGCATCGACCAGGGTGATCGGCAGCTGGGTCGCCCGCCAGGCCATCCACACCAGCAGGCCGAAGGTCGCCAGGCCGCCCAGCAGGTGCCCCATCACCACGATGGGCTTGAGCAGCCAGGTCACCGTCCACATGCCCAGCAGGGCCTGGAAGATGATCATCGCCAGGGTCAGCATCGCCACGCGCGCAAGATCGCCCGCGCCGCCAGGCGCGGACGCCGAAGACCAGCGCCACGCCGCGACCAGCAGGATGCCCTCGCCGATCAGGGCCAGCACGCTGGCCGCCACGTGCTGGCCGCGCATGTACAGCGGGATGGCCAGCGCCACCAGGACCGCCGCCACGATCACCTGCGCGACGCCCAGCCGGCGCCGGCGCGCGGCCATCAGCGCCAGGGCGAAGATCTCGAGGCTGAGCATGCCGGCCAGGAAGCGGTGCACCTGCTCGCGCCAGGCCTTGTGCGTCTCCAGCGGGCGGATCTTCAGCTGGGCGTGGTCGATGATCTCCGAAGGCGCCTGTGGCCAGGCCGCGCGGCCATAGCAGGTCGGCCAGTCCGGGCAGCTCAGGCCGGCATCGGACAGGCGCACGAAGCCGCCGAAGACGATCGTGCTGGCGGTCATGATCGCCGCCAGCCAGGCGATGCGGTGGAAGTGCCGGAACGGCAGGCGTGGGAGGACAGGCATTACGGTGGGGTTCGCTCTAAAGGAGTTTCAGCAGCTTGGCGACGTCGCTGCGCAGGTCGGCCGGGTCGAAGCCCGGGGCGAAGCGCTGGATCACGAAGCCGTTGGGATCGATCACGTACACCGGCACGCCCGCGCCGTCGTCCACCTGGGGCAGGGCGGCGCGCAGCGGATCGCCGGCGGCGATCACGCGCAGCGACACCGGGCGCGCCGCACCGGCCGGCGGCGGACCGATCCACAGGATGTGCACCTGGTCGGCGTTGTGGCCGAACAGCTGCCAGACCGTGTCCAGCTGGTGCGACAGGGCCACGCAGTCGGCCACGCAGTCGGCCGGCGGCGCCAGCACGATGCGCCAGGTGCGCTGCGGCTGACGCCAGCTGTAGGTGCCGCCACCGGCCAGCGCCGGCTGCAGCGCGCGCACGTCCACGGGCGGACGCAGCAACGCCCCGTGGTTCTTCAGCCCGGCCGGCTGCCAGCCGGCGAAGCGCAGCACGCCGGCCGCGCCCACGCTGCCGAAGAACAACACGAACAGGCCGAGCAGGATCCACCGGCCACGGTTTCGGCCAGGAGCGACGTCGGAAGGGTTCATGCCCCCATTTTCTCACGCGCGGCGCGTCTGCGCCGCCACGTGAGCACGCCGGCGGTGATCAGCACCGCCAGCGCCAGGCCGAACCACTGCACCGCATAGCCCAGGTGGCGCTCCGGTGGCAGCGTGTTGGGCAGCACGTCCAGGTCGCGCGGAAAGCCGCCCGGCAGGGCCGGATCGAGCTTGAGCACCCGCTGCGCCAGCACCGGCTGGCGCAGCGGCGCGGCCAGCGCGGCCGGGTCCAGCACCACGGCGAGCAGGTCGCCGTTGGCCTGGGCCTGCGCGGGCGCCCGCAGCAGCCCGGCCGAGGGCGGCGGCGCCAACAGCCCGGCGACGCGATGCGTGTCGGCCAGCGCCGGCACCGGCGGCAGCTGGCGCTGCGCGTCCAGCGGCTGCCAGCCCAGGTCCACCAGCAGCGGCGCGCCGCCGGCATCGGGCACGAACACCCGGTAGACGCGCACGCCGGCCTGGCCTTGGTGGGTCTGGTTGTCCAGCAGCACCGCCGGGCCCGGCGCGAAGCGACCGCTGCCGGCCGCCCAGTCGAACTCCTGCGCGCGGGCGTGCTGCGCCGCGTCAGCCAGCGGCCGCGGCTGGCGGTCGTGCAGCACCTGGGCGACCTGCTCCAGCATCGCGCGTTTCTGCTTGGCACGCCCGAGCTGCCACACGCCCAGCCCGGAGAAGACCGCCGCCACCAGCAGGGCCAGCGCCCAGCCGGCGGGCGTGGACAGGCGCCGGCTCACGCCCGCCTGCCCAGGGCAGACGATAATCCCCGCATGCGGCACACAGCCGCCCGAGAGGTGCGCATGAACGACTCGCTCAAGACCCTGCTGATCGTCGCCTTCCTGATCATGATCGTGTGGAACCTCGGCGCCGGCCTGTACTACCTGCTGATCGACCGCGGCCAGACCACGCGCACGGTGCGCTCACTGACCTGGCGCATCGGGCTGTCGGTGACCCTGTTCGCGCTGGTCGTGCTGGGCATCTGGAGCGGCTGGATCAAACCGCACGGCATCGGCGGCTGAAAGCGAGGAACGCGCGCGCAGACACTGAGGAGTGAGCAAAAGCGCTGGGCTTCCGCTCACGCGTCGCCACGCGCCCCTGCCTCAAAGCACGTAAACGAACAGGAACAGCGCCAGCCACACCACGTCGACGAAATGCCAGTACCACGCGGCCGCCTCGAAGGCGAAGTGGTGGTCCTTGGTGAAGTGCCCCTTGAGCACGCGCAGCCACATGATCGCCAGCATCAGCGTGCCCAGGAACACGTGCGCACCATGGAAGCCGGTGAGCATGAAGAAGGTCGAGCCGTAGATGCCCGAGCCCAGCGTCAGGTTGAGCGCGTGGTAGGCATGCGCGTACTCGGTCACCTGGAAGTACAGGAAGGTCAGACCCAGCAGCACGGTGATGCCCAGCCACAGCAGCACGGTGCCGCGCTGCGCCGCCTTGAGCGCGTGGTGGCCGATGGTCAGGGTCACGCCGGAGGTCAGCAGGATCAGCGTGTTGATCAGCGGCAGGCCCCAGGCCGGGATGGTCTGGAAGGTGCCGCCGACCATCGCCGGGCCATTGGTCGGCCAGCCGGCCGAGTACCCCTCCCACAGCAGCGCGTTAGTCATTACCCCGTCGCCCTGCCCGCCCAGCCACGGCAGGGAGAAGGTGCGGGTGTAGAACAGCGCGCCGAAGAAGGCGGCGAAGAACATCACCTCGGAGAAGATGAACCACACCATCCCCATGCGGAAGGACACGTCGACCTGGCCGTTGTAGCGGCCGGCGACCGACTCGCGGATCACATCGCCGAACCACATGAACAGCGTCGCCGCCAGCAGCACCACGCCGACCAGGAAGGTCCATTTGCCCCAGGCCGCGTCGTTGAGCCAGCTGGCCACGCCGATCATCAGCACGAACATCGCGATCGAACCGACAAAGGGCCACTTGCTCTGCGCCGGGACGAAGTAGACATCGGCATCCTGGGAGTGGGTCTGCGCCATCACGCGTTCCTTTGAGGGTCTTGGGCAATCAAGGCGCCGAATGCGCCGTCGGACTCGCCGCCGCGCCCGCCAGGGCGGTGGTCAGCGCATCGTTCTTGAAGAAGGTGTAGGACAGGGTGATCGTGGAGACATCGCTGGGCAGATGCGGGTCGACCATGAAGCGCAGCGGCATATCGCGGCTCTCGCCGGCCTCCAGCGTCTGCGCGGTGAAGCAGAAGCACTCGGTCTTGACGAAGTACTGCGAGGCCCGCGCCGGCGCCACCGAAGGCACCGCATTGCCCACGATCGAGCGCTTGCCGTCGTTGCGGGCGAAGAACTGCGCCTCGTACAGCTGGCCCGGCACCACCTGCATGCGCTGGACCTCCGGGTGGAAGGCCCAGGGCAGCTTCGAATTGACGCCGCCATCGAACTCCACCGTCACCAGGCGCTTGCTCGCCGCCACGCCGGCCACCTGGCCGGCCGCGGCCGGCCCCTTGTCCAGGCGGATGCCGAACACCTTCTCGCAGGCCAGCCGGTACAGCGGCACCAGCGAGAAGGTCAGCACGAACACCACCACCGCCACGCCGATCAGCCGCGGCAGGCCCGCGGTGCGCCGATCCGGCGCCGAAGCGGTGGCAGCGTCCCGGGCGTTCATGCGCGCAGCACCCCGGAGAGGATGAAGGCGGCATAGATCGCGATCGCGATGCCGCCCACCACCAGCGCGGTTATGCGCGTGCCACGCCGCCGCCTGGCGGCCTCGGCCATGGTCTGCAGCGGGGCGCGCGGGCTGTCCATCAGTGACCGATGTCCTCGTGCGCCAGGTCGCCCGGCTTGATCACCGGCGGCGTGGTGAAGGTATGCGCCGGCGCCGGCGAGGGCACCGTCCACTCCAGGCCCCTGGCGTTCTCCCAGGCGCGCGCGTCGGCCGGCGCGCCCTTCTTCAGCGACCAGCCCAGGATGGCGGCCATCATGAAGGGCGTGAGGAACATGCCGAAGGCGCCGATCGAACTGACGAAGTTCCAGTCGGCGAAGACCACGTTGTAGTCCGGGATGCGGCGCGGCATGCCGGCCAGGCCCAGGAAGTGCTGCGGGAAGAACAGCACGTTGACGAACACCACCGTCCACCAGAAATGGAACTTGCTCCAGAACTGGCTGTACATGCGCCCGGTCCACTTGGGCCACCAGTAGTAGGTGGCCGCGATGATCGAGAACACCGCGCCGGTCACCAGCACGTAGTGGAAGTGCGCCACCACGAAGTAGGTGTCGTGGTACTGGAAGTCGGCCGGCACGATGGCCAGCATCAGCCCGGAGAAGCCGCCGATGGTGAACAGGATGACGAAGGCCACCGCCCACAGCATCGGCGTCTCGAAGCTCAGCGAGCCCTTCCACATGGTCGAGACCCAGTTGAACACCTTCACCCCGGTGGGGATGGCGATCAGCATGGTGGCGAACATGAAGTAGATCTCGCCGCCCAGCGGCATGCCCACCGCGAACATGTGGTGCGCCCACACGATGAAGCTCAGGAAGGCGATCGAGGCGGTGGCGTAGACCATGGCCTGGTAGCCGAACAGCGGCTTGCGGCTGAAGGTCGGGATGATCTCGCTGGCCACGCCGAAGGCCGGCAGGATCATGATGTAGACCTCGGGATGGCCGAAGAACCAGAAGATGTGCTGGTACATCACCGGGTCGCCGCCGCCGGCGGCGTTGAAGAAGCTGGTGCCGAAGAAGCGGTCGGTCAGCAGCATGGTCACCGCGCCGGCCAGCACCGGCATCACCGCGATCAGCAGAAAGGCGGTGATCAGCCAGGTCCACACGAAGATCGGCATCTTCAGCAGATCCATGCCCGGCGCGCGCATGTTGAGGATGGTGGCGATGATGTTGATCGCGCCCATGATCGAGCTGATGCCGGCCACGTGGATGGCGAACACGCTGAAAGCAACGTTGGCGCCGCCCTGCAGCGACAGCGGCGGGTACAGCGTCCAGCCGCCGGCCGGCGCGCCGCCGGGCAGGAACAGCGTCATCAGCAGCAGGGTGAAGGCCACCGGCAGCAGCCAGAACGACCAGTTGTTCATGCGCGGCAGCGCCATGTCCGGCGCGCCGATCTGCAGCGGGATCATCCAGTTGCCCAGGCCGACGAAGGCCGGCATGACGCCGCCGAAGATCATCACCAGCGCGTGCACGGTGGTCATCTGGTTGAAGAACTCGGGCTTGACGAACTGCAGGCCCGGCTCCATCAGCTCGGCGCGGATCACCACGCTCATCGCCGCGCCGATGATGAACATCACGAAGGAGAACAGCAGATACAGCGTGCCGATGTCCTTGTGGTTGGTGGAGAAGAACCAGCGCTCGACGAAGCCCTGGCGATGGCCGTGGTGATCGTCGTGGTGCTCTGCGGCGGCGTGGGCCATGGGCGTGTTCCTCGAAAGCAGCGGGTGTCGCGAGAAGAGATCAGGCCTGCGCGGGCGCGGGCGCTGCTTCGGCGGCGGCGGGCGCGGCGCTGGCGCTGGCGTCGCCGCCGGCCGGCGCGGCCTGTTCCGGCGTCACATCCGGCGCCGGCGAGCCTTCGGCCGGGGCCGGCGGCACCGGCGCGGCCGGCTTGCGCGCGGCCAGCCACTTCTGGAAGTCGGCCTTGGACACGGCCTCCACCACGATCGGCATGAAGCCATGGTCCTTGCCGCACAGCTCGGCGCATTGGCCGCGGTAGGTGCCGGGCACTTCGATATTGGTCCAGGCCTCGTTGATCAGGCCAGGGATGGCGTCCTGCTTCCAGCCCAGCGCCGGCACCCACCAGGAGTGGATGACGTCGTCGGCGGTGATGACGAAGCGGATCTTGGTGTCCACCGGCAGCACCAGTGGATGGTCAACTTCCAACAGGTAGTGCGGATTGCTGGCGGCGTCGGGCACCTTGCCGGACTGGCGCATCTGGTCGGAGCTGCGCGCCAGGCGGCTGGTGAACTCCACGCCCTGGCCCAGGTACTCGTACTTCCACATCCACTGGTAGCCGGTGACCTTGATGGTCATCTCCGAATCGCGCGTGTCGTACATCGCGATCAGCTTGGCCGTCGCCGGCCAGGCCATGGCGATCAGGATGATCACCGGCACGATGGTCCAGATCAGCTCGGCGGTGGTGTTGTGGCTGAACTGCGCGGCGACCGCGCCCTTGGACTTGCGGAACTTGAACATCGCATAGCCCATCGCGCCGAACACGATGATGCCGATCGCCACGCAGACCCACAGCGCCACCATGTGCGCCTCATAGGCCATGCGCGCGGTGTGGGTGACGCCCCGGCCCATGTTGAGCTGCCAGGGCTTGGGATCGGCGACCTGCGCCAAGGCCAGGCCCGGCAGGCCCGCCAATGTCGCCAGCAGCGCGACGCGGCTGCCTCCCCTTGTCTTGCCTTGCGTCATTGCCTAGACCCCGCCTTCAGTGTCATCGGTCACGGCCGCACTGCGGCCGCAAGTGAAACGCGTAACTGCCTTGCCAGTTCCTGCCGCTCGGCCGGGCCGAGCAGCCTTCCCACTTCCACCTGCCGGCCACTGGAGGACAGGGTGACGCACGCATCGCCACCGACGCCCAGCCGCACCCAGTACGGATGCGCCCGGAACGCGGCATCGCGCTGCGCGCGCCGCCGCACCTCCACCAACTCCGGCGCGATCGCGATGACCTCATCGCGCTCGCCGGCCCGCCACGCCGCCCGCAGCGCCAGCCCGACCAGGCCGCCGTGCAGCACCGCGAACACCGGGGCGAAGGCGTTGCCCGCCAGCCAGCCCAGGATCGCCGCGCCCCACATCAAGCCGGTACAGGCCACGAACAACGTCACGAACTGCCGCCCATTCAGCGCCCGCGGGGGTCGCAGCGTCAGCCGTGTTCCCCGCCCTTCCGGGCCCTGTGTCGCCACTTCGATCATCGCGCCTGCCGCGCCCTTGGCTGCGGAAAACGCCTGAATGGTAGCCCCGCGATCCGGCGTGCGGCAACCGACAAGAAATTGTGCAAACGCACATAAAAGCGTTTCCGGCTCAATGACTTGCACCCGGCCTCGATCGGCGCGTCCGGGTCCTGGCAGTTCGCTGCGACGATGGTCGTAGTCGGGCGGCCGACTCGTCGCCCGTGTACAACGGGCAGGCAGGCGTCAGCACGGCCGGATGCGCGTTGGGAAAACCACTGGCACGCTTTGTGCTGCACTGCGGGTAAGACCAATGATGAGGGACCGGCGCGCGGGGGTACGCCGGGATCGAGAGGGGAGTCGTCGCCATGGACAACTCGGTGTTCTTCAGCCTGATCAGCGACTGCCTGCTGGCGCTGGTGCTGTTCGCCCTGTTTGCCTACGTGGCCCACGTCTCGCGCACGCTGTACGGCATCGCGACCTGGGGCCTGGCGCACCTGGCCTACACCCTGGGCGCGGACAGCATCGATGTCCTGGCCAGTGCGCTGCACCAGGCCGGCCATCCGCTCGTGGCCATGCTGGCGATCAACCTGGGCGCGATGCTGGCCTGCGCCGGCATGGCGGGGCTGGCCTGGGCGCTGGTGCAGTTCATCCAGCAGCGCCGCCTGCACCGCTGGGAGTTGGCGTGGATGCCCCTGAGCCTGGTGCCGCCGGCGATCGCCTGGCTGGCGGCCGGCACCACCGATGCGCAGGGCCTGGCCCTGAGCCTGGTCGAAGTGGTGGCCCTGCTGACGATGATCTGGCAACTGCGTCGGCTGCGCGGCTCGCTGGACAAGGTGCCCGCGCGCATGATGATGGTCACCTGCGCGCTGCTGATCTGCATCTACAGCAGCGGGATGTCGGACTGGTTCGAAGGCCAGGGCCACTACGACATCAACGATGTGTGGGTCAGCGCGGATCTGGCGCTGTGGTTCATGCTCAACTTCTGCATGCTGATGCTGAGCAGCTTCCACGCCGCCGAGGCGCTTCGCCGCGGCGCGCTGGTCGACCCGCTGACCGGCGCGCTCAATCGCCGCGGCCTGAGCGACAGCCTGGACGAGCGGCGCACGCCCGGCGGCGCCGCCGCGCCCTACGGGCTGTCGGTGCTGGCGCTGGACCTGGACCGCTTCAAGCAGATCAACGACAGCCACGGCCACCGGGTCGGCGACCAGGTGCTGCAGGCGTTCTCCGACACGGTGCGCGCCTGCATCCGCCAGCACGACCTGTTCGCGCGCACGGGCGGCGAGGAATTCGTGGTGATCACCGCCGGCATGAGCTGCGAGGAGGCCATCCGCCTGGGCGAGCGCATCCGGCAGTCCACCGGTGCGCTGCGTCTGCTGCCGCACCTGGGCCTGCGCGTGAGCGTCAGCGTCGGCGTGGCCTGCGCGACGCGACGCATCGCCGTGGAGGACCTGATGGACCTGGCCGACCAGGCCCTGTACGAGGCCAAGCGCGGCGGCCGCAACTGCGTGGTGCACCTGCACGAGGCGCCCTAGGGCCTCATCGACGCCGGTTGCGCCGCGCACAAAAAGCGAACCCCGCACAAGGCGGGGTTCGCGAACGTCGGCTTGCCGCGTGGATCAGAACTTGTAGGTGTACGACCCGGCCAGCACGTCGCCGCCCACGTCGAACGCACCCACCAGCGAGCTGCCGGTGACCGCGGTCTCGTTGACGGTCGGGTCGGAGACGAACAGGTGGGTATAGCCCACGTTCCACTCGCTGCTCGGCGACGGCGTCCAGGTCAGGCCCAGCGACACCCACTTGCGGGTGTTGTCCGGCACGCGCACGTCGCGGTACCGCGCCTGGGTCGGGGTCTGGTCGTAGGCCAGGCCGCCGCGGAAGGTCAGCGTGTCGCTGTACTTGTAGTCCGCGCCGATCGAGCCGAACGTGGTGTCGCGGTAGTTGAACACCAGCGTGTTGTCGGGCTGGGCCGAGTCGAAGTCGACGGTGATCTTGTCGAACTTGCTCCACGCCGTGCGGCTCACGTCCGCCATCACCGTCCAGCGATCGTTGATGATGTGGGTGAAGCTGGCCGTGGCGCTGGCCGGCATGATGATCTTGGCGCTGCCGCCGGTGTTGACGTACTGGCCCGGCGCGGCCACGGCCAGCACGGCCTTGGCGAACGGCGGCACGTCGAAGGTGGCCTTGCCGTCGTCGATCTTGTGGTCCACGCGCGAGCGGTAGGTGAAGCCGATGTGGGTGTTCTCATCGACGCTGAACAGGCCGCCCAGGGTGAAGCCGACCTCGGTGCTGTCGCCCTTGACGCGGGCGAAGCCGTCCTGGCTGCCCGGCGTGGCGCCCGGCACGCGCTGGGCGTAGAGGGCGGTGCCGAAGTCGATGGCGTTGGTCAGGTCCACGTCCAGACGCTCGGCGAACACCGAGGCGCCGAAGGACACCCACGGATTGACGTCGTAGGAGAACGCCAGGCCGGCGTCGATGGTCTGCAGCTCGGTCTTGATGCCCTGGTAGCGGCCGACCCAGTCGCGGTCGTATTCGGTCTTGAAGCCGAACGGCACGGTCAGCGAAGCGCCGAAGTGCATGTTGTCGCCCACCGGCATGGCGAAGTACACCGCCGGCAGCGCGGCGATGGTGCCGGCATCGCCACCGTCGCCGCCGCTCACCGGCGCGCCGGTGCCCGGGCCGGTCGCGCCGACGTAGCGGCCGGAGCCCTTGAAGTCGGCGCTGAAGCTGATCGCGCTGGCGCCGATGGACAGCTGACGGCCATCGAGCAGGCGCATGGCGGCCGGGTTGTTGGCGACCACGGCGACATCGCCCGGGGCGCTGGCCGAACCGGCGAACGCGCGGCCCTGGCCCTTGGCGCTGTTTTCCTTCAGCTGGAAGGCGGCGGCGTGGGCGTGGCCGCTGGCCAGGGCACCGGCGACGCCGGCGGCCAGAAGCGAAATTCTGAATAGGTTCGAGGACAGCATGTGCATGGACTCCGGAAGACGAAAGAAAAAACGCCTGCGCCGCAACACGGGCCGGCGCGGCCAGACGGCCGCCGGACTTCCGTGCGCCGGAAATTCCCTCCCCGACATACGACGCCGTATGCAAGTATATCCCCGCAATCTAACGGCGCTGTCAGCTGGCCGGTTAGATTTTAGTCGCGTGTGCGCGACGATGGCACGCTGCCATTCCCGACTCTTCGAAGCCCTGCCTTGCCCGTGTTCGTCGCCACGCCTTCCCGCCGCAAGCCCTCCGTGCGCTGGGCCACGCCCGTGCTGTTCGCCCTGCTGTGGCTGGCCTTCCTGTGGGCCATCACCCGCCCGGTGGGCATGTACCGCGGCCTGCTGCTGCAGTGGGGCGCACTGACCGGCGGCCTGGACAGCCTGCAGGAGTGGCGCACCGGCCTGACCGACGGCTCGATCCTGCGCCTGTTCACCGCGCTGTTCCTGCATGCGGACTGGGCGCATCTGCTCGGCAACCTGGTGTTCCTGCTGATCTTCGGACTGCCCGCGGAGCGGGCGATGGGGCCGTGGCGCTTCCTGGTGCTGTTCCTGCTCGGCGGGGCGGTGTCCAACTTGGCCGCGGTGCTGGCGATCGGCGCGCCGGACCGGGTGATCATCGGCGCCAGCGGCGCGGTGTCGGCGGTGATCGGCGCCTATCTGGCGCTGTTCCCCGGCGCCAAGCTGGGCGTGGTGGTGCCGCTGGGCCTGTTCCTGCAGTTCGTGCGCGCGCCGGCGGCGGTGCTGATCGGGGTCTGGGCGGTGCTGCAGGTGGTATTCGCCTACATCGGCCCGGCGTTCGGCGCGGTGGCCTGGTCGGCGCATCTGGCCGGCTTCCTGTTCGGGGTGGTGTTCGCGCTGTTCGTGCGCGCAGCCATCGCCCGCCGCCTGCGCCGGCGCTACGGTTTCTAGCGGGCCACGCGCCCGGCGCGAGGTTGCAAAGCGCCGCCGGTGCCCAGATCTTGCCGACCTTCCTCCATCGCCTTTCGCACGCCGCAATGTCCAAGCCGCTCTACAAGGTGACCTTCCTCAACCACGGCAAGGTCTACGAACTCTACGCCCGCCGCGTGGCGAGCTCCGATGCGCTGTGGGGCTTCACCGAGGTGAGCGAGCTGGTGTTCGACGTGCACGACGGACTGGTGGTGGACCCGACCGAGGAACGCCTGCGAGAGGAGTTCGGCGACACCCGCGTGCTGCACCTGCCGATGCAGAGCATCGTGCGGGTGGAGGAAGTGGAGAAGAAGGGCGCCAGCGCGATCCGCGATGCCGCCAGCGGCGAGAAGGTGGTCACGCCGTTCCCGATGCCGGGCAAGCCGCGCTGAGCGCGATGCGCGTCCTCATCGCCGACGATTACCAGCGCGCCACCGCGGCGCTGCCGGCGCTGGCCGCGCATGCGCAGGGGCTGGACGTGCAGGTGCTGGGCGCGCTGCCCGAGGCCCTGGAGGCGCGCGCGGCGCTGCTGCAGCCGGCGCAGGCGCTGCTGCTGATCCGCGAGCGCACCCGCATCGACGCGGCGCTGCTCGAGCGCCTGCCGCAGCTGCGCCTGATCAGCCAGACCGGCAAGGTCGGCGCGCACGTGGATGTGGCCGCCTGCACCGCGCGCGGCGTGGCGGTGGCCGAAGGCGTCGGCTCGCCGATCGCGCCGGCCGAGCTGACCTGGGCGCTGGTCATGGCCGCGATGCGCCGCCTGCCCGCCTATGGCGCGGCGCTGCAGGCCGGCCGCTGGCAGGACACCGGCGATGTGGTCCTCGGCCGCACGCTGCATGGGCGCACGCTGGGCGTGTGGAGCTACGGCAAGATCGGCCGCCTCGTCGCCGGCTATGGCCGCGCGTTCGGCATGCAGGTGCTGGTGTGGGGTGGCGAGGCCGCGCGCGCCGCCGCGCAGGCCGATGGCGTCGACGTGGCGGCCTCGGTGGAGGCGCTGTTCGAACGCAGCGACGTGCTCAGCCTGCATCGTCGCCTCGTGCCGGCCACGCGGCACCAGGTCGACGCGGCGCTGCTGGCGCGCATGCGGCCCGATGCGCTGCTGGTCAACACCAGCCGCGCCGAACTGATCGCCCCGGGCGCGCTGCTGGCCGCGCTCGAGGCCGGCCGCCCGGGCATGGCGGCGCTGGATGTGTTCGAACACGAGCCCGCGGTGCCGCAGCGCGAGCCGCTGCTGACCCATCCGCGCGTGCTGGCGATGCCGCACCTGGGTTACGTCGAACAGGACAGCTACGCGCTGTACCTGGGCACGGCGCTGGACAACGTGCGGGCGTTCGCCGACGGCACGCCGCGCAATCTGGTCAATCCCGAAGCGCTGACGCGCAACCGCTGATCCCGGCAATCCCCGTGGGAGCCGGCATGCCGGCGATGAGGCTTTCCCGGTGAGGCCCCATCGCCGGCATGCCGGCTCCCACCGGGCTACGGCGTGGCCGGGACTTCGGCCGGCTTGGCCGGCGTGGGGGCGACAGGCTTGGCGGACGCAGGGGTGGTTGGCTTGGCGGCTTCCGGCACCGGCGCTGGCGCCTTCGGTGCGGGCTTGGGCTTGGCGGCGGCCGCCTTGGCCGCGGCGGCCTGCTGCGCGGCCGCGACCGAGCCCGGGTGCTTCAACTCGGCCAGCGCCTCTTCGATCGGCTTGTCGCCATTGAGCACATCGCCGGCCGCATAGCCCTCGGCGCCTTCCTGATCGCCGCGCAGGTGACCGGGCAACTTGGCCTCGCTGTAGTCGGCCAGCGAGGGCGGGATGTCGCGGTCGGTCGCTTCGTCGGGCTTGAGCACCACATCGGGCACGATGCCGGTGGCCTGGATCGACTTGCCGCTGGGCGTGTAATAGCGCGCGGTGGTCAGCTTGACCGAATCGCCGTTGTCCAGCGGCAATACGGTCTGCACCGAGCCCTTGCCGAAAGTGCGGCTGCCGATGATGCGCACGCGGTCGTTGTCGCGCAGCGCGCCGGCCAGCACCTCGGCCGCGCTGGCCGACCCGGCATCGACCAGCACCACCACCGGCACGCCCTTGAGGCGATCGCCCGGGGTGGCGTCGAACTTGGCGTCGCTGATGGCGATGCGCCCGCGCGTGGTGACGATGGTGCCCTTGTCCAGCAGGTCGTCGGCCACCTGCACCGCGCTGGTCAGCAGGCCGCCCGGATTGCTGCGCAGGTCCAGCACCACGCCCTTGAGCGGGCCCTTGGCTTTGAGCCCGTCGACCGCCTTCTGGAAGTCAGCGCCGGTGTCGGCCTGGAAGGCGCTGATGCGGATGTAGCCATAGCCCGGCTCGAGCAGGCGCGAGCGCACGCTGGCCACGCGGATGGTCTCGCGGGTCAGGGTCTTGTCGAAGGGCTTGGCGACCTTGTCGCGCACGATGGTCAGGGTGACCTGGGTGCCGACCTTGCCGCGCAGCGGCTCCATCGGATCGTTCATGCCGCCCAGCGGCTTGCCGTCGATGGCCACGATGGTGTCGCCGGACTGCAGGCCGGCGCGCGCGGCCGGCGTGCCGTCGATCGGCGAGATCACCTTGAGCGTGCCGTCGGGCTGGGCCAGCAGCTCCACGCCGACGCCGTCGTAGGCGCCGTTGGCCTGCTCGTCGAAATCCTTGGCGTCTTCCTTGTCCAGGTAGGCGCTGTGCGGGTCCAGGTCCAGCAGCAGGCCGCGGATGGCCGAGTGCATCAGCTTCTCATCGTCCACCGGCTCGACGTAGGCCTGCTTGACCGCGTTGAACACCGAGACGAAGCGGCGGATCTCGTCCAGCGGCACCTCGGAGGTCTTGGCCTCGGTCCCGTCCGGATCGTCGCTGGAGGGCACGGCCGGGGCGTCCTCGTCGCTGTCCTGGGCCGCCGGCTTGGCCGGCGCAGCGGCCGGCGCAGCGGCCGGCGCGGGCGCGGGCGCGGACTGCGGCGTGTCCTGGGCGGCGGGCGCGGCCTGTTGGGCCAGGGCCGGCGCGATCGCCAGCAGCAGGGACGACAGCAACAGGGACACACGCATGCGGCGACTCCGGGTGGATCGTGAGGGACCTAACGCCCCGGATTATGCGGGAAGCGGGAGAAAGGAAAGCGCAGCGGGCGAGGCGGCGTCAGGCGCGCGCAAGCGCAGGAGCAGCGCGTGCTTGCGGCGGCACCGGCTCACCGCGCGCTCCGCTTCATTCGCTGCTCTCCGCTCAACGCCGCTGCAGCCACGCCCCCGGATCCACCGGCGAGCCGCCCTTGCGCAGTTCGAAGTACAGCGCCGGCGTGCCCCAGCCGCCGGAGCTGCCGACCTTGGCGATGGGATCGCCCTTCTTCACCACCGCGCCGGCGTCGCGCAGCAGCGCCTCGTTGTGCGCATACAGGCTCATGTAGCCGTTGCCGTGGTCGATGATCAGGATCATGCCGTAGCCGGTCATCCACTCGGAGAACACCACCGTGCCATCGGCCACCGCCGAGACGGTCGAGCCCACCGGCGCGCCGATCAGCACGCCCTGGCTGGTGCGGCCATCGGGCAGCTGCCCGCCGAAGCGCGCCAGCAGGTTGCCCGAGGTCGGCCAGCTCAGGCCGCCGACCTTGAGCGCCGGCGCGCTCGCCACCACCGGCGGCGGCGGGGCGACCTTGCGCGGCGGCGGCGGCGGACGGCCTTCCGCCTTCGCTTCGGCGCGGTCCTTGGCCGCCTGCTCGCGGGCGGCGGCCTCGCGCGCGGCCTGCTCGCGCCGCGCACGCTCGGCGGCGGCGCGGCGTTCGGCCTCGGCCCGCGCGGCGGCCGCGCGCAGGTTGGCCAGCAGGGTCTCCAGGGCCTTGGCGTCGCGACCCAATTCCTGGGCCCGGTCGCTGCGGTCCTCGTAGCGTTCGTCCAGCTGGGCGACCAGCTGGGCCTGGGCGCTGCGGTCGCGCTGCAGCTGAACCACCTGGGTCTGCTGGCGCTTGTGGGCGTCCTGCAGCGCGGCGCGGCGCGCCTGGATCTCGCGCTCCAGCGTCTGCAGCTCCTGCAGCTGGCCGGTGAGCGCGGCGATCTTGCCGGCCACGTCGCCCTGCACGTAGCGGTGGTAGACCATGGCGCGGTTGGCGTCGGCCACGCTGTCCTGCGACAGCAGCACCTTCAGCGGTGCGTTGCTGCCGGCCATGTAGGCCGCGCGCAGCAGCTGTTCCAGCTCGGCGCGCTGGCCGGACAGGCGCTGCTGCATCTGCGCGCGCTTGTCCTGCAGCTGCGCCAGGGCGGCTTCTTCCTTGCGCAGCGCGGTCTGGGTCTGGGTAAGCTGGCGGCTGGACTGGCCGACCTGCTCATCGGCCGCGCGCAGCTTGCGCGAGGCCTCGCCGCGCTTGCCCTCCAGGTCGCGGCGCTCGGCGGCGATGGACTTGAGCTCCTTGCGGACGGTCTCGAGCTTCTTCTGGGCTTCCTTCTGGCTCTGCGCCCAAGCCGGTGCGCAGGCGCCCGCGGCCAGGACCAGCAGCGCCGCCAGCGTGGCGCGGCGGGCAGGCGTTGAGCGAAGCGACTGGGGCACGGATGCATCTTCGGCGACGGAGCAGGCCCCGATTGTAGCCAGGGCCGCCGTCGCATCCTGTCCAGGCGCCTTCCGCGCGTTTAAACCCTGGGCACGATGGCCGCATCCAAGCCCGTACATCACCCGCACAGGAACCGCATCCATGACCGTCTCGTTCTCCCGCCCCGCCCTGCTCGCGCTGGGCATCGCCCTGGCCCTGGCCGCCAGCGGCGCATCGGCCCAGCAGTCCATCGACAAGGTCCTGGGCAGCATCACCGCGCAGTCCGGCCAGGCCTACGGCGACCTGGAAACGGTCAACGGCAGCATCACCATCGAGGCCGGCGCCACGGTCAAGGAAGCCGGCACCGTCAACGGCTCGATCAAGGTCGAGGACAAGGCCGTCACCGGCGACCTGGAGACCGTCAACGGCAGCCTGAGGCTGGGCCGCCAGGTCACCGTCAACGGCAGCCTGGAGACCGTCAACGGCAGCGTCTTCGTCGACCAGGGCGGCAAGATCGCCAAGGGCATCGAGAACGTCAACGGCGCCATCGGCATCGTCGGCACCGAGGTCGGCGGCAGCATCGAAACGGTCAACGGCGATCTCACCGTCGGCGCAGGCTCGCACGTGCGCGGCGGCATCAAGATCGAGCGCAACCAGGGCTGGTCGAGCCGCAAGCAGGAGGGCAACCCGCCGCGCGTGATCATCGGCCCCAACGCGGTGGTCGACGGCGCGCTGGTGTTCGAACGCCCGGTCAGGCTGTACGTGCATACCAGCGCCAAGATCGGCCCGGTGACCGGCGCCACGCCGATCGCCTACAGCGGCAACACCGCGCCGACCGAGTAAGCCGCGCCTGCCGCGTCCCCGTTCCCGGCGGGGACCCCGTGCCTTGGCCCTCTCTCTCCAAGATCACGGGGTTCCCGCTTCCATTGCGACCACCGGTTCGCCTCCGCCCCAGGCGGACGTCCCACGTGGCCCTGTCCGGATCGACAGGCCCCGCGCGCCGAGGATCGGCCCAGTCTGGCTAGAATCCCGGGTTCCCGTTCACCGCAAGGAACCCGCATGTCCCGCACGCTGCTGCTGGGCCTGGCCACGCTGACCGCGCTGGCCGCCTGCAAGAAGCCGGACGCGCCGCCGGCGCCGGCCGCCTCCACGCCCGCCCCTGCCCAGGCCGCATCCGCGCCTGCGCCGCATGCCTTCTCGCCGAAGATCGACGCCGGCGATTTCGGCGAACTGGTCAAGACGCTGTCCTCCGACGCCTTCGAGGGCCGCGGCCCCGGCACGCCGGGCGAGGACAAGACCGTGGCCTACATCACCGAACAGATGCAGCGCATCGGCCTGAAGCCCGGCAACGGGGACAGCTGGACGCAGGACGTGCCGATGGTGGAGACCACGGCCGATCCCTCGACCACGCTGACCATCACCGAGGCCGACGGCAGCACGCAGACGCTGGCCTTCGGCGAGCAGATGGTGATCGGCACGCGCACCGGCAAGCCGGAGATCGATGTCAAGGACAGCGAGCTGGTCTTCGTCGGCTACGGCGTGGACGCCCCCGAGCGCAAGTGGAACGACTACGCTGGGACCAAGAGCTGGAAGGGCAAGACCGTGGTGATGTTCGTCAACGACCCGGGCTTCCACACGCACGATGAGGCGTTGTTCGACGGCAAGCGGATGACCTATTACGGCCGCTGGACGTACAAGTTCGAGGAAGCCGCGCGCAAGGGCGCCGACGCGGCGATCATCATCCACGACAGCGAGGGCGCCAGCTACGGCTGGGACGTGGTCAAGAACTCCTGGGCGGGCAAGCAGTACGACCTGCCGGCCGCCGACGATCCGTCGCCGCGCATCCCGGCGCAGGGCTGGATCACCGGCGAGGTGGCGCGCACGCTGTTCGCCAAGGCCGGGCTGGATCTGGACCAGGCCTACAAGGACGCGTCCAAGCCCGGCTTCAAGCCGGTGCCGCTGAAGGCCAAGCTGTCCTTCGACCTCAAGAGCACGATCGGCCAGGCCAAGTCGCGCAACGTGATCGGCGTGCTGCCCGGCAGCAAGCGCCCCGACGAGGCGGTGCTGTACATGGCCCACTGGGACCATCTGGGCAAGCACGACAACGAGGACGGCGACAACATCTACAACGGCGCGGTGGACAACGCCACCGGCGTGGCCGGCATCCTGGAGATCGCCGATGCCTTCGCGCATCAGGAGCCCAAGCCTGAGCGTTCGGTGGTGTTCCTGGCGGTGACGCTGGAGGAGTCGGGCCTGCTGGGTTCGAAGTACTACGTCGCCCATCCGACCTTCCCGCTGAACAAGATCGCCGGGGTGATCAACATCGATGCGATGTCGGTGGCGGGCAAGGCGCGCGATGTCACCGTGACCGGCATGGGCGCCTCGCAGCTGGAGGACCTCCTCAAGCCGCTGGCCGCCGCGCAGGGCCGCACGCTGCATGCCGAGGCCTCGCCGCAGAACGGCTCGTACTTCCGCTCGGATCACTTCAACTTCGCCAAGGCCGGTGTGCCGGCGCTGTACGTGGACGGCGGCGAGGACCTGATCGAGGGCGGAGAGGCCGCCGGCAAGGCCGCCGCGAAGGAGTACGGCGAGCAGCGCTACCACTCGCCCGCCGACGAGTACGACCCGGACACCTGGAAACTGGACGGCACCATGCAGGACCTGGAGCTGGTCTACGGCGTGGGCCGCGAGCTGGCCGGTGGCGACCAGTGGCCCAACTGGTACGACGGCAATCCGTTCAAGGCCGCGCGCGATGCGATGATGAAGGCGCCGGCCAAACGATAGGCCAGCGGTTCGAGTCGAGGAAAAGGCGCCGCACGGCGCCTTTTCTTTTTCCGCCGATGAAAGCCCTCGCGCTCAGCGCGCGTCGTGATCCCAGCCGAACAGGTCCAGCGCGCGCATGAACTGTGCATCCAGCGGCGCCAGCGCTTCGATGCGTGCGCCGGTGTGCGGATGCAGGAAGGCCAACCGGCGCGCGTGCAGCAGCATGCGATGCACGCCGCGCATGCGGAAGGCGCGGTTGTGGCGGCCCTCGCCGTGGCTGGTGTCGCCGATCAGGGGATGGAAGGCGTGCTTGAGGTGGCGGCGGATCTGGCGGAAGCGCCCGGTGTGCGGACGCGCGCGCAGCAGGGCGTAGCGTGAGGTCTCGAAGCCGCCGGACGGCACATCCAGTTCGCCGCTGGCCAGGCGCACGAAGCCGGTCATGGCCGGCTTCTTCTCCGGCTTGCCCGGGCCGCCGTCCAGGGCGTGGTCGATGGTGAACTCGGCTTCGGGCCAGCCGCGGCAGACGGCCAGGTAGTCCTTCTCCACCTCGCGCGACATGAAGCCCTGGCCGAGCACCGAGGCGGTGTCGCGGTCGAAGGCCACCAGCAGGCAGCCGCTGGTGGCGCGGTCCAGGCGATGGATCAGGAAGATCGGCCGATCCAGCTGCGCGCGCAGCAGATCGGCCAGGAACACCTCCTCGCCGCGGGCCAGGCCGCTGTCGTGGACCATCAGCCCGGCCGGCTTGTCGACCACGGCCAGATGGGCGTCCTGGTACAGGAGTGCGATGGGCGGTAAGGGCGAATCGGAAGCGAAGCTCATCGCGCCATTGTCCTCGGCCCACTGGCGTGGCGCGAGTCGGGTTGTCCGGCCATCAACGAGTCCTTGCGGAATGCCGACCCGATCCCGTGGGAGCCGCTATGGCGGCGATGAGGCTCTACCGGGAAGGCCGCATCGCCGCCATTGGCCGAAAAGGCCACAAGGGCGTCTCCTACCTGTAGAGCGGAGCTCGCTCCGCTGCTCTTCTTTCAGTTCGTGGGGAAGGCCCCAGCGGAGCAAGCTCCGCTCTACAGGCAGGCCACTGCGAAATGCGAGGGGACAGTTGCTCCCACCGAAGGATGGAGGCGCGGCCAATCCTCTCCCGCCAAAGAATCAGCCAGGAATGGCGACTGAGCCGAGGCGCGCGCCCGGTCGGGGCGAAGCTGGCTACCGAAGTGTGGGGCCAGCCTCGCACTCCAGAGAAGACCCAAACCAACAAAAAGGGCGACGCCGGATGGCATCGCCCTCGTGATCGCCAGGGCGTCCAACGCTCCGGCGCATGCGGCCGCGCTTAGAAGTGCAGGCCCATCTTCACGCCCACGGCCATGGCGCTGTTGTCCTTGAACTCGCCAGCGTAGCTGTGCGCGCCGGTTTCGGCGGTGGCATCGCCCAGCCAGAAGTACTTCACGCCCGCGCTCAGGTCGATCTTGGGCGTGGGGCTGTAGCGCAGGCCGACGCCCACGTTCCAGTAGCCGTCCGTCGGGCCCAGGGTGGTCACCGGGTTGCCGGCGCCGCCGTCCCAACCCACCGAGAACGAACCGGACACCGTTTCGGTCAGCTTGCGGCCCAGGCCCAGGTTGGCCGACCACTGGTCCTTGGAGTAGTCGACCAGATTGAAGCCGTCCGGCTTGCCGATCAGCGGGCCGACGGCCTCGGCGAGCTGGCCGAACTGGGCCGGACGCACCGCGAACTTGGACCACTGCACCCAGCGCACATTACCGAACAGCACGGTGTCGGCCATGATGCCGGTCTGGAAATCCAGGTTGACCGACTGCGGCGTGGTGATCGAGGTGGTGCCACCGCTCAGGCCGCCCAGCGAGCCCAGCGTCCCGGCCAGCGCCTGACCGGTGGCCGCAGGGAGGCGGCCGGCCAGCACCAGCTGCTGGATCAGGCCGGCCAGCTGCGCGCGGTTGGCGCCCAGCGCGGTGACCAACGGCATCGATTCGTTGGCGTTGATGTCGTAGTCGATCTCCGAGCGGTAGGTCAGCGAGACCTGCAGGGCGATCTCCGGCTTCTGGTAGGCGATGCCGGCCAGCCAACCCCAGTCGCGCTTGGACGGGATCGACAGGTCGTAGCCGTTGAAGGCCGAGTAGGTCGAACCGCGCAGCGACACCTCGCCCTTGATCTCCTGGTAGACGCCGCCGGCGTAGAGGTTCCAGTTCTCGGTCGGCTGGAAGCCCACCAGCGCCGACAGGCTCTTGGTGCGCACTTCCACGTCGGTGTCGCCGGTGATGCCGGCATTGAGGCCGTAGGCGGCCAGCTGGCCGTTGCTGACGACGCTGGGGCCGGTCACGATCGGCAGGCCGCTCAGCACCACGTCGCGCGGGTTGGCGGTGAAGGCGTTGGCGCCGTGGTACTCGGCCGACGCGCCGAAGGGCTCGTCGTAGATGAAGCCGAAGGAAAACTTCTCGGTGGGCTGGAACTTGATCGCGCCGCCGACGAAGTTGTAGCTGTTGGCCACGTTGCCGGTGTCGGTGCCGTTTTTGTCCTTGCCGTCCACCTTGGGGTTGAGGAAGCTGCCGCCGTATTCGGCGTAGTTGCCTGGCTTCAGGAACGGCGCGATGGACTGGCCGGAGCGGTCAAGCGCCGAGGCGAAACCCGCCCCGCTGGCGGCGGCGCAGATGGCGCCCACGGTGATGGCCAGCGCATTCTTCTTGTTCAACATGTATCCCCTCCGGATCCACGAGTTTGTCGTTGTCTTGCATGCCGATCGGCACGCGTCCTTGATTCATTGCATCTGCAACTTGTTCGCCCGCGGCGTGCCTAGCCCTCGCCGTACGCCACGGTACGGGGCCATTCTGGCCCAGCGGGACTGCGCAGGCTACTTACAAGAACAAAAGATTTACATTTTGGGCTTCGACTTTAGTCGTAGGGCGCGGCATGCCCGCCCCCGCCACGCCGCGTTCCACGCATGCGTGCGCTGGGCCATTGACGCCGGGGACCCGGTCCGCCAACCATCGCCGTTCCCTTCCCCATTGGCCTGTCCACCATGAAGCGCTTGATGCCGACCCTGCTGTTGCTCGCCGCCACCGGCGCCGCCCTGGCCGCCGACCTGCCCTACAACCCGCAGGCCAACGCCAAGGCCGAGGTCGCCCAGGCGCTGGCCGCCGGCAAGCAGGCGCACAAGCCGACCCTGCTGATCTTCGGCGCCAACTGGTGCGGCGACTGCCGGGCGCTGGATACCTCGCTGCACAGCGAGAAGAACGCCGCGCTGGTCAACCAGCACTTCGAGGTGGTCAAGGTCGACGTGGGCAACTGGGACCACAACCTGGACATCGCCAACACCTACGGCAACCCGATCGAGAAGGGCATCCCCGCCGCGGTCGTGGTCTCGCCCACGGGCAAGGTCGTCTACACGACCAAGGCCGGCGAGCTGGCCAACGCCCGCAAGATGAGCGACGAAGGCATCTACGACTTCTTCAGCAAGGTCGCCAAGGGCGGCTGAGGACGCTCAGTCGGGCGCGCGCACGGCGACCAGTTCGCCCTTGCCCACCGGCAGGAGGGCGCAGGTCAAGGCATCGTCCGCGCGCAGCATGGTCTCGAACGCCGCCAGCTCGGCGGCGTGCGAGATGGCGTTGTCCACCACCAGCGTGCCGCCGGGGCGCAACACCCGGCGCAGGTCCGGCCACCAGACCGGATAACGGCTGCGGTCGGCGTCGAGGAACACCAGGTCGGCCGACGCCGTCTGCGCCGCTGCCAGCCATCCACCCGCGTCGTCCTGCACCGAGGTGATCGTCGCGGCCAGCCCGCTGCGCGCGAACGTGGCCTGGGCCAGCTCCCACTTGTCGGGCGCGAATTCCAGCGTGGTGACCCGTCCGCCGAGGGCCGCGGCCGCTTCGGCCAGCCACAGCGTCGAATAGCCGTTGGAGGTGCCGATCTCCAGTACCCGGCGCGCCTGGGTGGCGCGCACCAGCACCGCCAGGAACTCGCCGGTGTCCGGCGTGATGTTGAGCATCCGCGCGCCACGCGCCTGCTGCACGGCGTCGTTGCGCTCGCCGTGGGCGAACAGCTCGGCCTTCAGGGCCTGCAGCGAGGTGTCGGCGTGCACCGTCTCGGCGCCTTCAGCGTCGCAGCCAGGCCGACAGCAGCGCCAGCGTGCCCAGCGCGCCGGTGAACCAGGTCCACAGCGGCACGCCCCACAGGCTCGGGCCGCCGACGCCGAAGGCGTGCAGCACCGCGGCCACCACCAGCAGGCCCGCGCCGCCGATGGCGGTGACCACGCGCCGCTGCAGGCGCTGCAGGGTCAGGTTGAGCGCGGCCAGGTCCTTCGAACGCATCGACAGCTCGTGCTGGCCATCGACCTGCTGCTTGAGCCAGGCATGCACCAGCCGCGGCATGTCCGGGGCGTGGGTCATGATCTCGGGGATGCGCTTGCGCAGCTCGTTGACCGCATGCAGCGGGCTGTAGCGCTTGACCAGGATGCGCTGCAGCACTGGCTTGGCCACCGCCCAGATGTCCAGTTGCGGATCGAGCTGGCGGCCGACGCCTTCGATGTTGAGCAGGGTCTTCTGCAGCAGGATCAGCTGCGGCTGCAGGGTCAGCTCGTACTTCTGCGCGGTGCGGAACAATTTGATCAGCACCTGCGCCAGCGAGATCTCCGACAGCGGCCGGGTGAAGTACGGCTCGCACACCGCGCGCGCGGCCGCCTCCAGCTCGTCGATGCGCACGGTGGCCGGCATCCAGCCGGCCTCGACGTGCAGCTCGGCGATACGCCGGTAGTCCTTGTTGAAGATGGCCATGAAGTTCTCGGCCAGGTAGTACTGGTCCTGCTGAGAGAGCTGGCCGACGATGCCGAAGTCCAGCGCGATGAAGCGCGGGTCGTCCTTGCGCAGCGGATCGGGATCGACCCAGATGTTGCCGGCGTGCGCATCGGCGTGGAAGAAGTTGTCGCGGAACACCTGCGTGTAGAACACGCGCACGCCCTTGGCCGCCAGCGCCTTGCGATCGATGCCGGCCGCGTCCAGCGCGACGATGTCGTCGGAAGGAATGCCGACCACGCGCTCCATGGTCAGCGCGCGCTCGGCGGTATGGGTCCAGATGATCTCCGGCACGTACAGGTCGGGCGAGTCCTGCCAGAAGCGGCGCATCACGCTGGCGTTGGCGCCCTCGCGCTGCAGGTCCAGCTCGGCGGCGAGCGTAGCCTCGATCTCGGCGACGATCTCCTTGGGCCGGATCTTGTCGGCCGACGGATGCGCGTAGTCCACCAGCGCCGCGCCGGACTTGAGCAGCGCGATGTCGCCGGCGATCTGCGCCTCGATGTCCGGGCGCAGCACCTTGACCACGACCTCGCGGCCGTCGTGCAGCGTGGCCGCATGCACCTGCGCGATCGAGGCCGAGGCCAGCGGCGTGGTGTCGAAGTGGGCGAAGGCCACCTCGATCGGCACGCCCAGCGCCTGCTCGACGATGGCCCGGGCGCGCTGCCCATCGAAGGGCTTGACCCGGTCCTGCAGCAGGGTGAGTTCCTGCGCGACGTCCGGCGGGATCAGGTCACGGCGGGTGGAGAGGATCTGGCCGAACTTGACGAAGATCGGCCCCAGCTCCTGCAGCACCAGGCGCAGGCGCGCGCCACGGCTGAGCGCGGCCACGTCGTCGCGGGCGCGCGGCACGAACGGCCGGGCCAGCCTCAGCCACGGGCCGGCCGGCGTGTCCTCCAGCAGCGCGTCCAGGCGGTAGCGGATCAGCACGCGGCCGATCTTGTTGGCGCGCACGGCGGCGCGCACGCTCTTCATCCCCGGCCACGCCATGCTCATGCGCGCGCCGCCAGGCGCGACAGGCGCGCAGCCAGGCGCTCGACATCGTCGCGCAGGCCGTCGACCTCGTCGTGGAAGGCTTCCAGCTCGGCCTTGGCGACCACGTCGCGCGATTCCTCGGTGACGAACTCGGCGGCGCTGCCGGCCAGCTCGCTGCCGGTCTCGCGCAGGCGCAGCAGGGTGGTGCGCAGCGCGCCGGCGATCTGCACGCCCAGCACCGGGCCGAACATGCTCACCAGCGGCTGCGCCCAGTCCGGGTCGAAGCGCCTGGCCAGCGTCTGCAGGCGCCGCGCCAGGTCGGCATCGCCGGACACGCGCAACTTGCCGACCGGCGCGGCATCGTCGCGGCGCAGGAACGGCAGCTGGCCCAGCAGGCCGCCCAGCGTGCTGCGCACGGCCAGGTCCGGCTCGCTGGCCGGGTCGACCGGCCCCACGTGCAGGCGCTGGGCCTCCACGGCGATCTCCAGCGCCAGCGGCGGGGAATCCAGCGCGATGGCGATGCGTCGGCCGGCCAACGGCGCCAGCGCATCGCGCGTGTCCGGGTCGAGCGCGACGGCACGGTTGAGCGCGGCTTCCAGCGCGCGGCCGGCCAGCAGTTTGAGGGCATCGAAGGGGGTGGGCGACATGGCGGGCATTCTAACCGGGGGATGCGCGTGCCCCGCGCGATGGCAGGCCTGCAGAAGCGTGCGAGTCGATACCTCCGGTGGGCGCGGGCTGGCTTTGCGGCGCCTGGTCGACCTGCCGCTAAGTCGCGCCGCAGCAAGAACCTTGCGGTCCGCCTGGCCTCCCCATTCCCCTGCCCCGACTGGGCAGCGACCCGCGGATCGGGTCATCCTGTGCGCCCTTGAAGAGCAGCGATGGACAGGTCGGTGGGCAAGACGCGCGTGGGCATTCTTTTCGGCGGCAAGTCGGCGGAGCACGAGGTGTCGCTGCAGTCGGCACGCAACATCGTCGAGGCGCTGGACACGACGCGCTTCGAGCCGGTGCTGATCGGCATCGACAAGCAGGGCCAATGGCACCGCTGCGACCCTCAGGCCTGGCTGCTGCATGCGCACGACCCCAAGCGCATCGCGCTGCGACCCGGCGAAGCCGGAGTGGCGCTGGTACCCGGCGCGACGCAGGGCCAGCTGCGCGCGGTCGATGCGGCCACCGCGCTGGCGCAGATCGACGTGGTGTTCAACATCGTGCACGGCACGCTGGGCGAGGACGGCGCGCTCCAGGGCCTGCTGCGGGTGGCCAACCTGCCGTTCGTGGGCTCCGGCGTCCTCGGCTCGGCGGTGGCGATGGACAAGGACGTGGCCAAGCGTCTGCTGCGCGACGCCGGACTGGTGGTCGCGCCCTTCGTTTGCCTGACCCGGCGCAGCGCGGCGCAGGCCGACTTCGAAGCACTGGTCCAGCGCCTCGGATTGCCACTGTTCGTCAAGCCCGCCAACCAGGGCTCGTCGGTCGGCGTGAGTCGCGTGACCGAGGCGGAAGGCTTGGTCAGGGCGCTTGAGGAAGCCTTCCGCTACGACCACAAGGTGCTGGTGGAGGCGGCGATCGCCGGCCGCGAGATCGAGTGCGCGGTGCTGGGCAACGACGATCCGCAGGCCAGCGTCTGCGGCGAGGTGGTCGTGCACGACGCCTTCTACGCGTACGACACCAAGTATCTCAACGAGGACGGCGCCGAGATCGTGGTGCCGGCCAAGCTGGATGAGGACACCCAGCAACGCATCCAGCAGATCGCGCTGCGGGCCTACCAGGCGCTGGACTGCGCCGGACTGGCCCGGGTGGATGTGTTCCTGACCCCGCAGGGCGAGGTGGTGATCAATGAGATCAACACCCTGCCCGGCTTCACCCGCATCAGCATGTATCCCAAGCTGTGGCAGGCCAGCGGTATGACCTATCCGGAGTTGGTCACCCGCCTGATCGAGCTGGCGCAGGAGCGTCATGCACGTGACAGCGCCCTGGCGAGCAGCGTGGCGCTGGACAAGTGAGCCGGATGCCCATGCTGCGAGACGTTGCCCCGACCGATCTGCCGGCCCTGCTGGCGCTCAACAACGCCCATGCCGCGGCGCTGTCCTGGCAGACGCCGACGCAGTTCGCGCAACTGATCGGGATGGCCTGCTTCGCCCGGACCTGCGGTCAGGCCGATGCCTTGCTGATCGCGCTGGACCAGGACGCGGTCTACGACAATCCGAACTTCGCCTGGCTGTCGGCGCGCTTCGAGTGCTTCGTCTACATCGACCGGGTCGTGGTGGCCGAGCACGCGCAGGGCCGCGGGCTGGCCGGCGCCCTGTATGAGGCGTTGAAGCAGCAGGCGCGCCTGCAAGAGCAGACGCGCCTGGTGTGCGAGATCAATCTGGACCCGCCCAATCCCGGCTCGGTCGCCTTCCACCAGCGACTGGGCTTCGAGCAGGTCGGCCAGGCCGACCTGCCCAGCGGCAAGCGGGTCGGCTATTTCGCCTGCCCGCTCTGACGCGGTCGCCTACGCTTTTTTGCGGAAGAACGAGATCACGGCCAGGATCAGGAACACCACGAACAGGACCCAGGCGATGCTGGAGGCGGTTCCGGCGATGCCGCTGAAACCCAGCACGCCGGCGATCAGCGCAATGACCAGAAAGACGATGGCGTAGTGAAGCACGGCGGTGATTCCTTGTGGCGCGCCGGATCGGCGTGCGACCAGCCTGTGGCCTGGCGCATCGCGGCCGCGTGAGGATTCAGCCGGATTCGCTCCACGCGCTCTTCAGGCGGGCCAGGCCCTCGGTCATCGACACGCGCGGCACGTAGCCGAAGTCGCGCCGCGCCGGCTCCATGCTGTACCAGTGCGGCGTGCACAGCTGTTCGGCCAGGAAGCGGGTCAGCGGCGGCTCGCCCTTCAGCGGCAGCGCCTTCCACAGCACTTCGCAGGTCGCGCCGATGCGGTAGGCGGTCTTGAACGAGAGGGACTTGCGCACCGGCGGCGTGCCGGTGGCGGCCAGCAGCGCATTCAGGACCTCGCGCATCGGCCAGGGCTCGCCGTTGGAGATGAAATAGGCCTTGCCGGCGCAGACCGCGCCCGGCGCCAGGTGATCGAACGCGTCCAGATGCGCCTGCGCGGCATTGTCGATGTAGGTGGTGTCGACCTTGTTCATGCCGTCGCCGACCAGGCGCAGGCGGCCGCTGCGCGCGCGTTCGACCAGGCGCGGCAGGATCTGATGATCGCCCGGCCCCCAGATCAGGCGCGGACGCAGCGCGATGGTGGCCAGCGAGGCGTCGTTGGCCGCCAGCACGCGCTGCTCGGCGATGGCCTTGGTAGCCGCGTAAGGCGCCTGGAAGTCCTCGCCGTAAGGCACCTCGTCGGCGCCCAGACCTTCGACCGGATGGGTCGCGCGATGGGTGACGCTGGGCGTGGAGGTGTACACCAGCCGCGAGGTGCCGTGCGTGCGGCAGGCGGCGATGACGTTGTCGGTGCCGACCACGTTGGCCTGGTGATAGCTGTCGTAGCTGCCCCAGGCGCCGGCCTTGGCCGCGTTGTGGAAGACCGCATCGACCCCGGCCACCGCGTGGCGGACCGCATGCGCATCGGCCAGATCGCCCTGGATCTGGCCCACGCCCATCGCCGCCAGCGCCGGGTAATGCCCGCGCTGGAAGCTGATGACCTCATGCCCGCGTTCGAGCAGGCCGCGGCACAGCGCCTGGCCGAGGAATCCACCACCTCCGGTGACCAGCAGCTTCATGCGGATATCGCTCCTTGTTCGGCGGCCCAGATCGCCAGCTTCTCGCGGCCGATCTTGGCGTTGTGGCGGATGTCCACCGGGAAACCCGGATGGCGCAGGAAGGTGGCGATGCCGCGCAGATGCGCGTGGCGCTGGGCGATGGCGCGCAGGTCGGCGGCGACGGCATCGGCGCGCTGCGGCGAGACGCCCGGCAGCAGTTCGAAGCACAGCACCGGCACCTGCGCGCCCGGCGTCCCGACGCCGACCAGCGCGGTGCGGCGCACTTCGCCGTGCACGTTGAACACCGGCTCGGCCTGCTCCGTATAGAGCGGCCCGGCGGCGGTTTCCACGCGCTGGGTCTTGCGGCCGCAGAACCACAGTCGGCCCGCGGCATCGAAGTAGCCGACATCGCCCATGCGATGCACCACGCGCGTGCCGCCGTCGGCCAGCGTCTCGCGGATCTTGGCGCTGCGCGTGGCGGCGTCGCGGTTGAAGTAGCTGTCGGTGGCGGTCGGGCCGGCGACGGTGATCTCGCCGACCTGGCCGGGCGGGAGTTCGCGCACGCCGTGCCACTCGGGAATGGCCGCATCGTCGATGGCGATGACGCGCACCAGGTTGGGCTCGACCGGGCGGCCGACGCAGGTGCCGGCGCCGGCCTCTGTGGCCTGCCGGGTGGCGTCCAGTTCGCGGCCTTCGATCACCGCGACCGGCAGGCATTCGGTGGCGCCGTACGGCGTCCAGAACTGGCCATCGTCCGGCAGCAGCGCGCGGATCTTCTCCACGATGTCCGGCGGCACCGGCGCGCCGGCGGAGGTCACGCGCTTCACCGTCGGCAGCGGATGGCCGTACTCGGCCAGCACCCGCATCAGCGCCGGCGAACCGAACAGCTGGGTCACGCCGAAGCGGCGGATGGCCGCGTGCAGCTTGGCCGGGTCGGCCTTGGCCGGGCGCGTGGGGTCCATGTCCGGGATGACGCTGGTCAGGCCCAGCGCCGGATCGAACAGCGCGAACGGCGGAAAGGTCGGCAGGTCCACGCCGCCGGGCACCATGCCGAACGCCTTGCCCAGCAGCTCGATCTGGCCGACGAAATGCCGGTGCCGGTACACCACGCCCTTGGGCACGCCGGTCGAGCCGCTGGTGAACAGGATGCCGGCCACGTCCTCGCCGTCGGTCGCGGCCAGCTGCGGGCCGGCGCCGGCGCCGTCACGTTCGACCTGGGCCAGGGTGACGCCGCCCCAGCCCAGCCGGGGGCCGGCGGTGACGATCCGGGTCGCGCTGCGCGCCCAGCCCAGCAGCAGGCGCGCGGCCTGCGCCAGCGGGATGCCGATGAAGCCTTGCGGCTGCGCCTCGTCCAGGCACTGCTTCAGCGCGCGCCGGTCGATGCCCGGGTCGACCAGCACCGGCACCGCGCCGGCCTTGAACAGCGCGAACATCAGCAGGAAGAACGCCGGCGAGGGCCGCACCATCACCACCGTGCGCGTGCCCCGGCCGATGCCGTGCCGGGCCAGGCCCGCGGCGATGGCGTCGCTGCGCGCGTCCAGCTGCGCATAGGTCAGCGCGATGTCGTAGCGCCCGCCGCGGCCCGGGCAGCGCAGCGCGATCTGGTCGGGGCGCTCGCGCGCCAGTTCGGGCAGCCGTGCGGCAATGTTGCAGACGGTGGTCATCGCGCCATTGTCGCCGATGGCGCTGCCGCGCACGCCGTCGCCGCTGCGCGCGGATCGCGTCAGCCCATGGCGCACGACCGGGCGTTTGCACACAATGGCCGCAGGCGCCCCTTCGCGGTAGACCGACGATGCACGCATCGACCACCTACACCGCGGCGGAAGGCGCAGGCTACGAACGCAACATGGGCCGCTGGAGCCGCCAGCTCGCGCTGCCCTTCCTCGACTTCGCCGGCACCGGCGCGCGCGAACGGGTGCTGGACGTCGGCTGCGGCACCGGCGCGCTGTCGGCGCAGCTGCTCGCCCGCGAGGCGTCCTGCGAGGTCCATGCGGTCGACCTCACCCCTGCCTATGTCGCCCACGCGCACCGGCATCTGCCGCCGCCGCGCCCGGCCTTGGCCGTCGGCGACGCCTGCGCCCTGCCGTATCGGGACGGCGTGTTCGACCGGGTGCTGTCGCTGCTGGTGCTGCACTTCGTCCCGCAGCCCGCGCAAGCCGTTGCGCAGATGGTGCGCGTCGCCCGGCCCGGCGCGACGGTGGCGGCGGCCGTGTGGGACGCGCGCGGCGGCTTCGTCGCCGGCCGGATGTTCTTCGACACCGCTGCCGCCCTGGATCCGGGCGCGGCGCAGCAGCGCGCCCGCAACTTCACCCGGCCGATGACGCGGCCGGGCGAACTGGCCGCCGCCTGGCGCGAGGCCGGCCTGGTCGAGGTCGAGCAGACGCAGGTGGGCATCCGCATGGCCTTCGCCGACTTCGAGGACTACTGGAGCCCGTACCTGGGCAAGGACGGACCCGGCGCTGCCTACGTGGCCGGCCTCGACGCGGCCGGGCGCACAAGGCTGGAAGCGGCCATGCGCGCGGCCTATCTGGACGGCGAGGCGGACGGCCCGCGCGCCTATGCCGCGCTGGCCTGGGCGGTGAAGGGCCGGGTGCCGCTCGCCTGAACCAGGCGCAGCGCTTGCGCGCGCCGGCGGTTCGGGCAGAATCCGCGCCCTTGTCCGACCTCGCCGCGCGCCGCCCGGCAGCCCCCATGCATCCCTGCCTCAGCTGCGGCGCCTGCTGCGCCTATTTCCGCGTGAGCTTCCACTGGAGCGAGGCCGAGCCGACCCTGGGCGGACACGTCCCCGTCGAATTGACCGACTCGCTGCGCACCCACGAGCGTGTCATGCGCGGCACCTCGCAAAGCCATCCGCGCTGCATCGCCCTGGACGCGGACATCGGCCGCTACAGCCGCTGCACCATCCACGACCGCCGCCCCTCGGTATGCGCGGCGGTGCCGGCGTCGCTGGAGTTCGGCCAGCGCAGCGCGCAATGCGACAAGTCGCGGCTGGCGCACGGCCTGCATGCGCTGACCGAGGCCGACTGGATCGGCGTCAGCGACATCGAGCGCAATCCGCTGCCCGCGGACTGAGGAAACCTCAGCCTTGTGGGTGGTGGGAGCCGCCATGGCGGCTCCTACCGAGCGCACCGCTAGGCGGGTTCCGTCACCGGATGCGCATCGAGGAAGGCGCGGATCTGCGGTACCAGCACCGCGTGCTTGTCTTCCAGCACGTAGTGGCCGGCATCCTCGAAGGCGGCCAGCTGCGCCTGCGGCAGCGCCTGGCGGAAGCCGTCGAGGAAATGCCGGTCGAACACGAAGTCCCGCAGCCCCCAGCCGATGAAGGCAGGCCGATCGGCGAAGGACGGCAGCGCACGCCCGGCGGCCTCCAGCAAGGGCCAGGCGCGATCGGCCGGCGAGAGCGGGATGTCCTGCATGAAGCGCACGGTCGAGATGCGGTGCGCCCAGCTGTCGTACGGCGCCACATACGCCCGACGCACGTCCGGAGGCATCTTCCTCTCCACGCCCACGCGCGAGGCGCCGCTGGAGAAGGCGTTGAACGCGCGGATGAGAAATGCGCCGAACAGCGAATCGCGCCCCAGCGCGATCTGCCACGGCATCGCCTTGGCCGCCGGCAGTGGGAACGCGGCGGTGTTGGTGATCACCAGCCGCCGAACCTGCGCCGCATGCGCCAGCGCCCAGCCGAAGCCGATCATGCCGCCCCAGTCGTGCACCGCCAGCGTCACCGGCGTGGCATCGTCGATGCCGGCATGCCGCAGCAGCGCCTGCAGGTCGTCCACGCGCGATTGCAGGGTGTAGTCGTAGGCCGGCAGGCGGCCGTGCGCATCGGGCCTGCCGTGCGGATGGCGCAACCCGCCGCCGTCGTCGGGCTTGTCGCTCAGGCCCATGCCCACATGGTCGGGCACGATGCAGCGATAGCGATCGCGCAGGCCCGCCACCAGATGGCGCCAGTAATAGCTCCACGACGGATTGCCGTGCAGCATGACCACGACTTCGCCCTCGCGCGGGCCCTCGTCCAGGTAGTGCAGGCCGATGCCGGGGCGCACCTCGAAGCGGTGGCTGCTGAAGTCGTAATCGGGGAAGCGCACGCGGGTCTTGAGGGGCGTTTGCGGGTGCGCATTGTAGCGGCCGGCCCCGCGCCACGACACGCGCGTCCCCGATGCGCTCTACCATGCGCCTCCTCACTGTCCCTGTGCCGCCTCCGCCATGTCCACGCCTACCGCTCCTCCCGCCTACCTCGACGACGCCCAGATCGAGCAGCTGTCCGATCTGCTCGACCAGCGCGCGGTGCCCTTCAAGGGCTTCAATCTGGAGGCGCTGGACGGCTTCCTGTCGGCGCTGGCCGTCTCGCCGTCCACGGTCCCCGTGGAGGAATGGCAACCGGTGGTCTGGGGCGGCAAGGCGCCGCGCTGGGACGACGCGGAGGCCGCGGCGCAGGCCCAGTCCCTGCTGATGGGCCACTGGAACATGGCCAGCGCACGCACCCGCCACGACGAGGACAGCCTGCCCGACCACCTCGCGCCGCTGCTGTGGCTGCCCGAGGACCCGGAGCTGACCGGCGAGGAGGCCCTGCACGAGGACGAACTGGATGTCGGCCACGACTGGGCGCTGGGCTTCTTCACCGCCGTGGAGCTGCGCGAGGCCGAATGGGACCAGTGGCTGGACGAGAACGAATGGATCGAGGAGATCTTCGACCAGCTCGATCGCCTGGCCAGCGGCGAGGCGATCAACCCCGACGACCCGAGCGCACCGGGCACGCCGATCGGCTATCAGGAACGGCTGGCGATCGTGGCCAGCCTGCCCGGCATGCTGGCCGACCTCAACCACCACCGCGTCGATGCCCTGACCCCGCGCACCCCCATCCGCCGCGACACCGCCCCCGGCCGCAACGACCCCTGCACCTGCGGCAGCGGGAAGAAGTACAAGAAGTGCTGCGGCGCGCAGTAAGCGCGGCAGCGTTGCGTAGGTGCGGGCAGCGAGCTGCCAGGCATTCGATTGCGGAGGTCGTGGTGGCTCAACGACAGGCGCTCGGTGCGCTCACAAGGGCTGTGCGCCTTCGCTGAGGATGTCCAGGTAGCGCTGGTAGGCGAAAACGCGGTGGCGTTGCTGTCCGGTCAACTCGTTGACGATCTCCAGGTCTTCCAGCGCGCGTACCGCCGCGCGGATGGTCGGGCGACTCAGCGCCAGCCGCGGGGCGACCTGGGGCACGGTGAGCACCACGCGCCGAGCGAACTGCTCGAACACCAGGCCGACATTGCCGGCGCGCTGGCCCAGGGCGGCGATGCGGGCCCGATCGCGGGCCAGCAGCGCCAGCAGGCGCTGCGCGGTGTCCACGGCCTGCTGCGCGGTTTCGGCCACGCCGTCGAGGAAGAATCCCAGCCAGCCCTCCCAGTCACCGCTCACGCGCACTGCGTTGAGTCGATCGTAGTAGTCGGCGCGGCGGCGCTTGAAGTACAGACTCAGGTACAGGCTAGGGTCTCGAAGCACGCCCTCGTTGCACAGGATCAGCGTAATCAACAGGCGACCGAGCCGCCCGTTGCCGTCGCTGAAGGGGTGGATGGTCTCGAACTGCACGTGCGCCAGCGCTGCCTTGACCAGCGGCGGCATCTGTCCGGGTGGGGCATGCAGGAATCGCTCAAGCGCGGACAGGGACTCAGGCAGCGCTTCCGGCGGTGGCGGAACGAAATGGGCCAACGCAGGCGAGCTGCCTCCGACCCAGACCTGACCTTTACGAAATTCGCCCGGCTGCTTGCCGGCGCCACGCCCACCCTTGAGCAGCAGCGCGTGCATTTCGCGGATCAAGCGCAACGACAGCGGAAAGTCGTCCTCGCGCATGCGGCGCAGGCCGTGGTTGAGCGCCGCCACGTAGTTGGAGACTTCCTCGACATCGTCGATGGGCACACCCGGCGCTGCGTCCACTTCGAACAGCAGCAGGTCCGAGAGCGAAGACTGCGTGCCTTCGATCTGCGAGGACAGCAAGGCTTCCTTGCGGACGTACTGGTAAAGGAACAGCTCCGGGTCGGGCAGCATCATGGTGATGCCATCCAGGCGCCCCAAGGCCTGGTCGGCCCGCTCTTTGCGCGGCACCAGGTCCGCCAGGGAAAAATCCAGCGGCGGGCTGGGCGGCAACGGATCAGGCACGAAGGCCTGATAACGGCTCCCGGCGAGGGAGCCAGAGACGTAATGCCCGGTCGTCTTGCGCGCCATGAAATTTTCCTTGGAGGCGCAGTTCACCGCCTCAAGGAAATTTATACGCCGTATTTTTACCTAAGAATAGCGTCGCGCCAGGGCAAGGAAGATCCCTGCCTTGGCTCCGCGCCTCACCACACCACTTCGGCCATGGTGCAGTTCAGGCCCGAGCCGATGCCGAGCAGGGCGATGCGGTCGCCCTTCTTCAGGCGGCCCAGCTCCTTGAGCTTGCTCAGCACGATCGGCACCGAGGCCGGGCCGATGTTGCCGTGCTCGCCGAAGATGGTCATGACCTTCTTCGGGTCGATGCCGAAGGTCTTGATGAAGGCCTGGGTGTGCGGCTGGCTGACCTGGTGGATGATGAACTGGTCGATCTCGTCGACCGCCCAGCCCAGCACCTGACGCGCGGCCACGAAGGTCTTCTGCGCCAGCTTCATGCCCTCGATCAGCAGCATCTTGGTGTCGGTGACCATGCGGTCCAGGTTGCCGCGACACAGCTTGTTCCACTCGGTCGCCGAACGGGTCACGCCGCCCTTGTAGACCGGCGCATCGGGCACCAGCTCGCGGCGCGCCATCACCATGGCCACCGAGCCGCAGCCCAGGGTCAGGGCAGCCAGCTCGTCGCGGAACTCGGCCTCGGTGACGTTGGGCGCGGTCATGCGCTCGAGGGTCTTTTCGTAGACCAGGTTGGCGGTCTCGCCGTCCACGACCAGGGCGTACTCGATCTCGCCCCGCTCGATCATGCGCGCGGCGATGTCCATGCCGTTGATGAAGGCCAGACAGGCATTGGCCACGTCGAAGGCCATGCAGTGGTCGCCCACGCCCAGGTTGCCCGAGACGATCGAGGCCGTGGACGGTTCCAGGAAGTCGCGGCTGACCGAGGTGTTGACCAGCAGGCCCAGGCGCTCGGCGCCGATGCCGGCATCGATCAGCGCCTTCTTCGCCGCCAAGGTGGCCGCATCCGAGGACTGCACCTCGTCGTCCCACAGGCGGCGCGCGTGCACGCCGGCCACGTCGTTGAGCACGTCGGTGCGGATGCCCAGCCGGTCGAAGGTCGGCTGCAGGCGTTCGTTGATTTCCTTGGAAGTCAGCACATGCGGCGCATCGACATGCGCCAGTCCCGCGATGGAGACGTTCTGGAAAAGCATTGGACGAGTGCCCAGGCTAGAGGCGAAGGGGCGCCAAGGGTAGCGGTTTCCCACCCTTAACGCATCTTTGACGCAGCACGCAATGCCGCGTGCGCGCGCCTTACGTCGCCGTACGGGTTCGTATCGTGAACCTATTCAGTCAGAACTGTCAGCGGCAGCGCAGTCCGACGAAGCGCTGCTCGCCATCGGTGGGCGCGGTCAGGGGCTGGATGGCGTCGGCCTGCAGGGTCAGGGCTTCGTTGCGGGCCAGGGTCTCCAGCTCGTCGCGGACCTTGAGCTCGTTGCGCTCGTAAAAGGCCACCTTGTCCTTCACCGAGACCGAGATCTCGCCCAGCTTCTGGCAGCTGCTCGGCGTGCCGGCCGGCAGCACCTTGATCGCGCTGGCCTGCGGGGTCAGTTCCACCCAGGTGCAGGCGGTCAGGACGGGCAGCAGGGCGGCGGACAGGACGAGCAGGCGCATGGGAGCTCCGGTCGAAGGCAAGGACGGATGGAAGGCCTGCATGGTGCCGCAGCCTGGATGAATGGGGAAGGCGAAAACCCGGGTGCGCGCGTGCTCTGTAGAGCGGAGCTTGCTCCGCTGGGGCCTTCCCCCACACGAACCGAACGAAGAGCAGCGGAGCAAGCTCCGCTCTACAAGGAGGCCGCAGCCTGACCTGAGAGAAAGTTGCTTCCAAATAAAGAGGTGCCGCAGAAAGCCCCATAGAAGCGCTTGCGGAAGGCCCTGACAGCAAGACAAGGCCCCGGCCCGCACTGGGCGGACCGGGGCCTTGGGTCACGCAGCGCGGCGGCTTACTTGCCCGTCACCGGCTTGCCGTCGGCGTCGACCACGCTGACCTCGCCCAGCTTCAGCGCGCGCACCGGGGCCTCGATCTTGGACAGATCGCCCACAATCACCCAGGTGAGCGCATTCGGATCGATGCCCTTGGCCGCGGCATTGGCCTGTTCGGGCGTGAACGCGGCGACCTGCGCATTGCGCACCTGCACCCAGTTGTCCGGACGCCCGTAGCGCACGATGCTGCCGATGGTGCCCATCACCGCGGAGGCGGTCTCGTAGGCACCGGGCTGGCTGCGCAGTTCGTTGGCCACGACCTTGTCGACCTCGGCCGCGGTCGCCGGCGCCTTGCCGGTGGCGTAGTCGGCGATCTCGCGCTGCATCTCGGCCACCGACTCGGCGGTCTTGTCGATCTGCACCGGCGCGATGGACAGGAACGGGCGCTGGCCCAGCGCGCCGGCCAGTACGGTGCGGGCACCGTAGGACCAGTGCTTGTCCTCGCGCAGGTTCATGTTCAGACGCGAGGTGAACGAACCACCCAGGATCTCGTTGCTCATCTCCAGCTTGACCGCGCCGGGATCCTTGCTGGAAGGCAGCAGCTCGCCGGCGTAGATGTTGGCCTGCACCGCGCCGGGCTGGTCGATCAGGTACACGCGCGGCTTGGCCGGACGCTTGGCCTGCGGGATGTCCACGCCGGCCTTGGCGACGCCCTCGCCCTTCCAGTCGCCGAAGTACTTGTCCAGCACCGGCACGATCTGCGCCAGCGTGGTATCGCCGACCACGATCACCGTGGCCTTCTCCGGACGCAGCCACTGCTGCTGGTAGTTCAGCAGGTCCTGGCGGGTGAGCGAGGTGATCGCCGCTTCCGTGCCCGAGCCGGTGAACGGGATGCCATAGGGATGCGTGTCGCCGTACAGCAGCGGCGGCAGCACGCGCAGCGCGGCGGTCTGCGGACGCGCCTTCTCCTGGGCGATGCCGGCGATCCACTGCGCCTTGACGCGGTCGATCTCGGACTGCTCGAAGCGCGGCGCGCGCAGCATGCTGGCGAACAGGCCGACCGAGGCGTCCAGGTTCTCCTTCAGCGCCGACAGCGAGGCGGTGGCGCCGTCGAGCGAGGCGCCGGATTCCAGCGACGCGCCCAGTTCCTCGGCGCGCGACTTGAAGGCCAGCGCGCCCAGATCGCCCGCGCCTTCGCCCAGCATCTTGTTGGTGAAGCCGGCCGTGCCCAGCTTGCCGCCGTGGTCGCTGGCATAGCCGCCGTCGAAGTCGTAGGCGATGTCCACCACCGGGATCTCGTGGCGCTCGGCCAGGACCACGGTGCTGCCGTTCTTGAGCGTGGCCCGCTGCAGGGCCGGGAACTTCAGCGCCGGGAAGCTCTCCACCTTGGGCACGCCATCCTTGCGGTCCACGGTGCTGGCCAGGGTGGTGTACTTGGGATCGGGCTTGGGCGCGTTGAACGGCGTCGGCTTGGCGGAAGGTTCTTCCACCAGCGGCGTGCGCGTGCCCGGCTTGACCACGAAGGTGTGGCTGGGATTGCCCAGCCACTTGGCGGCCGCGGCGCGCACGTCGGCCACGCTGGCCCCCTCGATGTTGGCCAGCGACTCGCGGAAGCAGCCCGGATCGCCGGTGAAGGTGGCGCACGAGGCCAGGGCGTCGGCCTTGCCGCCGAAACCGCCGATGCGCTCGATGCCGCGGATGAAGCCGGCGCGGTAGTTGGTCTTGGCGCGGGCCAGTTCCTCGGGCGTGGGGCCCTGCTTGATCAGGCGCTGCAGCTCCTCGTCGATGACCGCCTCGACCTTGGCCGGATCCACGCCCTTCTTGACCAGCGCGTTGACATAGAAGTTGCCGTCCAGCTGCGAGCCGTAGTTGGCCGTGCCGATGTTGTCCACCAGCTTGTCCTGGTGGGTCAGGCGCGCGTCGAGCCGCGAGCTGGCGCTGCCGCCCAGCACGTCGGAGACCAGGTCGAGCAGGTCGGCATCCCTGGTGCCGAACTGCGGCACGTTCCACATGCGCCGCACCATCACCTGCGGCACCTTGTCCTCCAGTTCGGTGCGGCCGGACTGCTTGAGCACGGCCACGTCCACCTTCGGCTGGGCCATGGTCGGCGTGGCGGGAATATCGCCGAAGTACTTGGCCGCCTTCTCCTTGGCCGTGGCCAGGTCGATGTCGCCGGCCAGCACCAGCACGGTGTTGTTGGGCCCGTACCAGGTCTTGAACCAGGTCTTGACGTCGTCCAGCGAGGCGGCGTTGAGATCGTTCATCGAGCCGATCGTGGTGTGGTGGTACGGGTGGCCCACCGGATACATCGTGCGCGCGATGACTTCGCGCAGCTGGCCGTAGGGCTGGTTTTCGCCTTGGCGCTTCTCGTTCTGGACCACGCCGCGCTGCTCGTCCAGGGTCTTCTGGTCGATCGCGCCGACCAGATGGCCCATGCGGTCGGACTCCATCCACAGCGCCATGTCCAGCGCGGTGGTGGGCACGTTCTCGAAGTAGTTGGTGCGGTCGGTGTTGGTGGTGCCGTTCATGTCGGTGGCACCGGCCTGCTCGAACGGGGCGAAGAACTCGCCCGGCGCGTTCTCGCTGCCGTTGAACATCAGGTGCTCGAACAGATGCGCGAAGCCGCTGCGGCCGGCCGGCTCGTCCTTGCTGCCCACGTGGTACCACAGGTTCACCGCCACGATCGGCGCCTTGCGGTCGGTGTGCACGATCACGCGCAGGCCGTTGGGCAGGGTGAACTGCTCATAGGGGATGTCGACCTTGGCCGGGGCGGTCGCCGTGGTGGCCGGTGCCTGGGCGACGGCGCCGGTGGCCACGCCGCCGAGCAGCGCAGTGGAAAGGGCCAGGGCCAGCAGGCGGATCTGGGGACGCGTCGAAGTGCGCATGGAACTCCTTGTGGATGCAGTGCCCGCGGCGGCGCGATGCCGGGCGGGTAGACGAGGAACAGCCCAGCGATGCTAGGCGCGGGCGCCGGTGTTTTCACTAGGCCACAAGCCATGCGGGCGCTGACGATGGCGACAGCCGCAGGCGCGCCGCCTGCTGCCGCAAGGGGTCTGGCCGGGATCGGGGTATTCGCCCCCCTGCCTGTCGCAGGTTCGACGTCTGATCTGGCGTTCGGCAGGCATGCCGCCGGCGATTCAAGCCCGTCCGATCCAAACCCTCGGACAGTTTCGCGCATCGGAGCAGGTGTTCGCGGACACCGCTGCGGACACCGGACACTCCACCGCTCGGCGGAATTCCATTCAAAAACAATCATTTGGAGTTGGCACGCGTCCTGCGTTGCTCTGCCCCGCGCAACACCGCCCTCTCGAAACTTGAACAGTTACTGAACACAAGCGAAGTCCGATCACTTCGCGCTTGACCGAACTGATTAGGTGTTTTACTTTACTACCACACCACCTGACGACATCACTACGGAGACCCACCATGAACACCAACACCCTGCTCCCGCTGGCCGCCGCTTCCCTGTTCGCCCTGTGCGCCGGCTCCATGCTCCTGTCGCGCCACGGTGCGCCGGACTCCGCGCCCGTCGCCCAGGCCAGCCAGGCCGCCCACGTCGTCGACCTCCCGACCGTCAGCGTCCGCCCGGACCCGGCCGACCTGGCCTACTTCAACGCCACCCGCAGCGCCCGCGTGGTCGATCTGCCGGCGGTGAAGGTCACCCCGGACCTGAGCGATCTGGCCTACTACCAGGCCTCCCGCGGCGCCGAGCGCGTGGTCACCCTGGCCGCCGTCACCGTGCGCCCGGCCGCCGAAGACGTGGCCTATTACATGTCCCAGCAGGCCGGCCAGGTCGCCGCCGTGCAGGCGCAGCAGGTCAACGCCCAGCTGGCCACCCAGGCCGCCAGCCTGATCAGCGGCGCCGCCTCGCGCTGAAGCCGGTTCGCGCAGTCCTTCTGTAGTTCGCACCTTCTGTAGTTCGCAGCACCTGAGCATTCGCCGAGGGTCGGAAGTCCCCAAGGCAGGTTGACGATGGCAGCGCTCGCGCGGGTTGTCGCAAGCCGTACGCAACACCCCTCGACGCGGGCGCTTGGCAGGCCTATCGATGCCGAGCAAGTTTCGCAAGGCGCCGTGCTAGTGGCAGATCCCTTGGCCTGGGCCAGCGCAGGTTTTCGATTTACCGCTTCATCCTGACGATCGTCCGGCTCGTCCGGCGCCCCGCGAGGGCGTTGTGGCAGGGAAAGGTCGGCAACGCTTCGAAGTCGCGCACGAGCCGCACGCAATACCGTTCGCTTGTCGGGTCCGCGCGATGCAAGCTTGATCGCAAGACCTTCAGCGCGATGCGGGATCCGGCGCGCGCGCCTCGAGGTCGGCAGGCAGCCTAGACTTGGCCGCCCTTCGCCCCTCGGCTCACGCAGCATGGCTCTTTCGCACTCCGGCGTCCTTCGCTACACGGTGACCGCCTCTCGCCTGGGTACCGCATGAGCGCGCCGTTTCAACTCGATGTGCTGCTCTACCAGCCGGAAATCCCGCCCAATACCGGCAACGTGATCCGGCTGTGCGCCAACACCGGCGCGCGCCTGCACCTGATCCGCCCGCTCGGCTTCGCGCTGGAGGATCGCCAGCTCAAACGGGCCGGACTGGACTACCACGAATACGCCGCGCTCCAGGTCCACGACGACCTGCCGGCCGCGCTGGCCGCGATCGCACCGCGCCGCCTGTTCGCCCTCAGCACCCGGGGCCGCCAGCGCTACGACACGATCGAATACGCCCCGGGCGACGCCTTTCTGTTCGGCCCGGAGACCCGCGGCCTGCCGGGCGAGGTGCTCGACGCGCTGCCGGCGGAACAGCGCCTGCGCCTGCCGATGCGGCCGGACAACCGCAGCCTCAATCTATCCAACACCGTGGCGATCATGGTGTTCGAGGCCTGGCGCCAGCAGGGGTTCGTCGGCGGTACCTGAAGCCTGGCAAAACCTATCGCTTGCAATTCAATCGCGCACGATGTAGTTTGCGCGCCATGGACTCCTCGGACACTTCCCGCGACCTGCTGCAGTTGGACAACCAGCTGTGCTTCGCGCTGTATTCGACCAATCTGGCGCTCAGCCGCACCTACCGCGGCCTGCTGACCGCCCTGGGACTGACCTACCCGCAGTACCTGGTGATGCTGGTGCTGTGGGAGCGCGACGGGCAGACCGTCTCGTCCATCGGCGAGAAGCTGTTTCTGGATTCGGCTACGCTGACGCCGCTGCTCAAGCGCCTTCAGTCGGCGGGCCTGGTAACCCGCACCCGCGCCGCACAGGACGAACGACAGGTCGAGATCCACCTCACCTACGCCGGCCACGCCCTGCGCAGCCGTGCCCAGTCCGTCCCCGAAGGCCTGTTCTGCGCCATGGACTGTTCCCCCGATCAGCTGCGCACGCTTAAGGCGCAGCTGGAAGACCTGCGCGACAAACTCTCGCGTGCCACCCCCACCGTTTGAACCGCTCCACCCTCCACTTCGTCGTTCCCATGAAATCGCACGCGATTCAATCGCAAACAACCCAGGAGTTCACAATGAAACCCGACAAGATCCTCTACACCGCCACCGCCATCGCCAAGGGTGGCCGCGAAGGCCGCGGCATCACCCCCGACGGTCCGCTGGACCTGCAGCTGTCCACGCCGAAGGAGCTCGGCGGCGCCGGCGGCCCGGGCACCAATCCCGAGCAGCTGTTCGCCATCGGCTACGCGGCCTGCTTCATCGGCGCGATGAAGGCCGTGGGCGCGCGCGAGAAGATCAAGGTGCCCGATGACGTGGCCATTGAAAGCAAGGTCGGCATCGGCCCGGCCGGCAGCGCCTTCGCCATCGCCGTCGAGCTGAAGATCGAGCTGCCCGGCCTGGATCGCGAGACCGCGCAGAAGCTGGTCGACACCGCGCACCAGGTCTGCCCGTACTCCAACGCGACCCGCGGCAACGTGGACGTGGTGCTGACCCTGGTCTGATCGACCCGCACCGCTTCACAACCGGACACGGCGCCCAAGGGCGCCGTGTCCGTAAGTGCTGTTGTGCTTTGTGAGAGCCGCCATGGCGGCGATGAGGCTCCACCGGGAAAGCCTCGTCGCCGCCATGGCGGCTCCCACCAAGCTGGAGAGCTGCAAAGCCTCACCGCCCTCGTTCGCGCGAAAACGGGAACCAGCGGCTTTCGCAAGAAGCGCACAAGGCACTGGATTCCCGCCCGCGCGGGAATGACGGCTCAGCCGGCTGCCTTAAATATCCAGATACAGATCCGCGCTGTTCTTGACCTCTTCCATCACCGCATAGGTGCGGGTCTCGCGCACGCCGGGCAGCTTCCACAGCACGCGGCCGGCGATGTCGCGGTAATCGGCCATGTCGGCCGCGCGCAGCTTGATCAAATAGTCGAAGCCACCGGCGACCAGGTGGCACTCCATGACCTCGGGCTGGTCGCGGATCGCGGCCTGGAACTCCTCCAGGATGTGCGGCGTGGTGCGGTCCAGCAGCACCTCGACGAAGACCAGCATGCCGGCGCCGAGCTTGTGCGGATTGAGCCGCGCGCGGTAGCCGATGATGTAGCCCTCGGTGGTCAGGCGCTTGACCCGCTCCAGGGTCGCGGTGGGCGACAGATGCACGCTTTCGGCCAGCTTGAGGTTGGTGATCCGGCCGTCGCGCTGGAGCAGGGCGAGGATTCTGCGGTCGGTCCGGTCCAGGGCGGCAGGAAGTTGGCTCATCCGCGGATCATAGCCCGCCTAACGGAGATTCATCCGGCGCATCGCCGATCAGAATGCACATCCTCAAGTCCATTCTTCTCCAGGCGGTCATTTATGCGGTTGCCCATCCCTTATCGGCCCGAAGCCGATGTGCTCGCCCCCCTGCTGCAACGCCTGCAGGACCTGGACTGGGCCCTGGCCAGCGGCGATGCGATCGGCTGGATCGGGCAGGTCCGCGCGGCCAAGCCGTCGGCCTTCGCCATGGAGACGCTGCTGCGCGAGTTCCCACTGTCCAGCGCCGAGGGCCTGGCCCTGATGCGTCTGGCCGAGGCCTTGCTGCGCGTGCCCGACGCCGACACCGCCATGACCCTCACCGCCGACCAGCTGGGCCGCGCCGATTTCTCCGGCGCCTCGCAGTCGTGGCTGGCCACCCTGTCCAACCAGGCCATCAGCCTGTCCAAGAAGATGCTGGGCGAGGACGGGCAGAAGGCCGGGTTCCTGGCCAGGATGGGCGCCAAGGCCGTGGTCGCCGCGACCGTGCGCGCGGTGCAGCTGATGGGCAAGCAGTTCGTCATGGGCGAGACCCTGGACGAGGCGCTGGACGATGCCCGCAAGCAGCGCAAGGCGCGCAAGGGCCTGCGCTTCTCCTACGACATGCTGGGCGAAGGCGCGCGCACCGACGCCGATGCGCAGGCCTACATGCGCAAGTACCACGCCGCCATCGCCGCGCTGGCCAAGTCGCGCGATCGTAGCGTGCCGGTGGAACAGGCCGACGGCATCTCGATCAAGCTCTCGGCCATCGACGCGCGCTACGAGGCCGTGCAGCACGACCATGTCATGGCGCTGCTGGTGCCGCGCGTGTGCGAACTGGCCGAGGCCGCGGCCCAGGCCGATCTGAACCTGACTATCGACGCGGAGGAAAGCGAACGCCTGGAGCTCTCGCTGGAGGTGTTCGAGGCGGTGGCCACGCGCACCGCGGCCCGCTACCCGCAGTGGAACGGCTTCGGCCTGGCCGTGCAGGCCTACCAGACCCGCGCGCTGGAGACGATCGAGGAAGTCGCCCGTATCGCCCGCGCGCTGAAGGTGCGCTTCATGGTGCGCCTGGTGAAGGGCGCCTACTGGGACTACGAGATCAAGCGCGCCCAGGAGCTGGGCCTGGCCGCGTTCCCGGTGTTCACCCACAAGCACCACACCGACCTGTCCTACCTGGCCTGCGCCCGGGCGATGCTGGCCATGCCCGATGCGATCTATCCGCAGATCGCCGGTCACAACGCCGGCACCATCGCCGCGGTGCTGCACCTGGCGCGCGCGGCCGGCGCGCCGTTCGAGCTGCAGCGCCTGCACGGCATGGGCGATGCGGTGCACGAGGCCGCGCACCGGCAGTACCCGGACGTAGGCCTGCGCGTGTACGCGCCGGTCGGCCCGCACAAGGACCTGCTGGCCTATCTGGTGCGCCGTCTGCTGGAGAACGGCGCCAATTCCTCCTTCGTCCACCAGCTGGCCGACGAGACGCTGCCGGCCAGCGCGCTGGTGAGCTCGCCGCTGCACATCGCGCCGCAGAGCGCGGTGACGCTGCCGGCCGACATCCTGGGCGTTCGCCGCAACACCGCCGGCACCGACGTGAGCTGCGAGCCGATGGCCAAGACGCTGCTGGCCGCCTATCCGGCCGCTGCGCTGCCGACGCCGGCGCTGACCCCGGTCGCGCAGATCGACGCCCTTGTGCAGACCCTGGCCAAGGGTCAGAAGCGCTGGAACGCCACGCCGGTCCAGACCCGCGCCGCCGCGCTGGAACAGGCCGCCGACGCGCTCGAGCGCGACCTGGCGCAGTGGTGCGCGCTGATCGTGCGCGAAGGCCATCGCACCTGGGGCGATGCGGTGTCCGAAGTCCGCGAAGCGGCCGACTTCTGCCGCTATTACGCGCTGCAGGCGCGCGGCCTGATGGCACCGCAGCTGCTGCCGGGCGTCACCGGCGAGCGCAACACCTACGCCCTGGCCGGACGCGGAGTGTGGGCATGCATCTCGCCCTGGAACTTCCCGCTGGCCATCTTCACCGGCCAGGTGGTCGCGGCGCTGGTTACCGGCAACGCGGTGGCGGCCAAGCCGGCCGAACAAACGCCGGGCGTGGGCGCGGCGATGATCGCCCTGCTGCACCGCTGCGGCGTGCCCGAGGACGCGCTGATCGGTGTGTACGGCGCCGGCGAGACCGGCGCGGCACTGGTGGCGCATCCAAAGATCGCCGGCGTGGCCTTCACCGGCTCCACGCCGGTGGCCAAGGCCATCGCCCGCACCCTGGCCGGCAAGGACGGCCCGATTGTGCCGCTGATCGCCGAGACCGGCGGCCTCAACGCGATGATCGTCGACTCCACGGCGCTGCCCGAGCAGGTGGTCGATGCGGTGGTGCAGAGCACCTTCCGCAGCGCCGGCCAGCGCTGCTCGGCGCTGCGCGTGCTGTGCGTGCAGGACGACATCGCCGATGGCGTGATCGAGATGCTGGCCGGCGCCATCGCGCTGCTCCAGGTCGGCGACCCGTCGCGCCTGTCCAGCGATCTGGGCCCGGTGATCGACCAGGAGGCCTTCGACAAGCTGCAGGGCCAGATCGCCGCGCTCGAGGGCCGCGCGCGGCTGATCGCGCGCGCGCCGCTGCCGGCCGACGCGCCGGCGAACAGCATCGCGCCGGTGGCCTTCGAGATCGGCGCGCTGGAACAGGTGCGCGAGGAAGTCTTCGGCCCGGTGCTGCAGGTGCTGCGCTGGAAGGGCGAGGTGGAAACGCTGGTCGAGCAGATCAACGCGCTCGGCTACGGCCTGACCCTGGGCGTGCAGACCCGGATCGACACCCGCGCCCAGGCCATCGCCGCACAGGCGGAGGTCGGCAACGTCTACGTCAACCGCAACATGATCGGGGCGGTGGTGGGCGTGCAGCCCTTCGGCGGCGAGGGGCTGTCCGGTACCGGTCCCAAGGCCGGCGGACCCAACTACCTGCCGCGCTTCTGTTCCGAGTCTGTCGTCACCGTCAACACCACGGCGGCGGGCGGCGACGTGGACTTGTTGATGGCCTCGCACTAGCGGTCTTGCGTGACGCGCGCGGACACACCGCGTCACGCGAATGACACCGGGCCTAGAGTTCCCAGACTGTCGCCTGAATTAATAAACGGTTAAGTACAATATTCACGTGGGATTTCGGCTCTGGCGCCGATAGTGGTCCCGTGATCGCTGGGGTGGCTCTGGCGATCACGGCGAGGCGGTGCGACCTCTCTCCCGCATCCGACCTCCGCAAAGCCCGGCCTTTCAAGGCCGGGCTTTTTTATTGGGCTTTCCGCGCCCAGCCATCTTGGCCGCACCCATGCTGCACCGCAGATCTTGGACGCACAGCGCGCGACGCAGGCGTGAGACGCGTGGCGGATGGGCGTCCTGACGGCGGCATCACTTCCCAGGCGCGATGTTCGGTCTGAAGGGGTGCAGTTTTCGTCGGACGTCGCGCGATGCCGGGCTGTCAATGCCGTCATGTGACGCGTCGCCTGCGAATCCTCACCCTGCCTTGTGCGCGAAGCGCGCGCTGCTGGCGAGCAGCCTCGCAGGAGGCTGCCGCAGTTGCCGTTCACGCCTGAAGGCACCATCCATTAAGCGCGCCGCGCCCGCGTCGCGGGCGCGGCCAATCGCATGACAACCCAACAGGAGGTGGAAGATGCATGTCATGGCAGACCGTATCCGTCAGGCTCGACGCTTGAAGACCCTGTCGCAGACCCAGCTGGCCGAACAGGTCGGCGTGCAGCGCAGCGCCGTGGCGCAGTGGGAGCGGGTGGGCGGCACGCATCCCAGCGTGGAGCATCTGGCGCAGATCGCGGTGATCACCCAGGTCCTGTTCGAGTGGCTGGCCACCGGGCGTGGTCCGATGACCAGTGAGGCCACGCAGGCCGAAGCGGCGTCCGGCGCGCCGACGACGCTTCCGGCCGAGCGGCTGGCGCGCGATGAGGTGGAAACGCATGTGCTGCAGCTGATCCGTCGCCTGTCGCCGCATCGGCGTTCGGACGCCTGCGATCTGCTGCGCTCGATGGTGGGCTGACGAGCACCGCGCCGGCGCGCCGACCATCGCGTCGCGTGGCCGGGCGCGGGCGTTCGAGCCCAGGGAAAATTATCTACTCGCGATCGGGGGATTGCTTCGGCTGAGCGTTGTGGGTTCGGAGGGGCAGAGGTCCGGCGGGCGGTGGCCGCTTATCCCTCAATCAGGGCATCCTGCCCCGATTCGGGCGCTCGGCTTCCTGCCTCGCTAGGCGCGGCCACCGCCCGCCGGATCGCTGCCTCGCGCGTCGAGCTAAACCGCTTCGTTGGAGGAACCGCGCGGCTACGATCAGTGCGTTCATTGGCCTCGCACTTGAACGAAGAGCCAAAAAAAATCCCACCCTTTCGGGTGGGAGATTTCATGATCGCAACGCGATAGGGCTACTGGAACAGGGTTTCCGGATACTCCGGTTTCTGTTCGCGCGCCAGCAGGCGCTCCAGGCCTTCGGCCGGGGTGATCTCGCCGTGCAGGACATCGCGCACGGCCTCGCTGATCGACAGGTCGATGCCGTAGCGGCGCGCCTGGCGCATGACCTCGTCGGCGGTCTGCACCGACTCGACCACCTGGCCGATCTCGCGCACGGCCTCTTCGATGGACTGGCCGCGCCCCAGCGCCAGGCCCAGGCGGCGGTTGCGCGACAGGTCGCCCGTGCAGGTCAGCACCAGGTCGCCCAGGCCGGCCAGGCCCATCAGGGTCTCCGGGCGCGCGCCGATGGCCGCGGCCAGGCGCAGCATCTCGTTGAGGCCGCGGGTGATCAGGCCGGCGCGCGCGTTGAGCCCCAGGCCCATGCCGTCGGCCACGCCGGTGGCCACGGCCAGCACGTTCTTCATCGCACCGCCCAGCTCGGCGCCGACCATGTCGTTGCCGGTGTAGGCGCGGAACGTCGGGCCGTGCAGCACATCGGCGACCTGCTGGCAGAACGCCTCGTCGGCACCGTGGATGGTCAGCGCGGTGGGCAGGCCCTGGGCGACCTCCTTGGCGAACGAAGGGCCGGTCACCACGGCCAGCGGCACCTCCGGACCCAGCACGTCCTCGGCCACCTCGTGCAGGAAGCGGCTGGAGCCGGGCTCGAAGCCCTTCGTCGCCCAGCTCACGCCCGCCTGCGCAGGACGCAGCGGCGCCAGCGCGCGCAGGGTGTCGGTGAAGGCATGCGAAGGCACGACCACCAGCACCAGATCGGCGTCGGCCATGGCCGCGGCCAGGCTGGTGGTGGCGCGCAGGGTCTCAGGCAGTTCGATGCCCGGCAGGTAGCGCGGATTCTCGTGGCGGAGGTCGATGGCCTGGGCCACCGCCTCATCGCGTCCCCACAGCACGGCCTGGTGGCCGTGCCGGGCGATCAGGGCCGCCAGCGCGGTCCCCCAGGAACCGGCGCCGAGCACTGCGACTTTCAACGCGTTCATTGCATCCCCCCGCCTGTGTGCAGGGGGCCAAGCTTTATCACAGACGCCATCGAAATCAGGCGTTGCCCACCGGCGGATCGTTCTCGATCACGCCCTGCTGGCCCTGGGCGGCGCGCTGGCGCAGGGTCTCGGCGTACAGGCCGTCGAAGTTGATCGGCTGCAGGAAGAACGGCGGGAAGCCGCCGGCCTGGATCAGGTCGCTCAGCAGCTGGCGCACGTACGGGAACAGGATGCTCGGGCACTGGGTGCCCAGCAGCGCGTCGATGGTCTGCGCGTCGAAGCCGGCCAGGCCGAACACGCCGGCCTGCTGCACTTCGGCCACGTAGGCGGTCTTGTCGCCGGCCTTGCAGGTCAGGGTCACGCCCAGGATCACCTCGAAGGCGTTCTCGGCCAGGCGCTGCACGCGCTGGTTGAGGTTGAGGTTCAGCTCGGGGGCGATGTTCTCCGAATAGATCGCCGGCGCGCCGGGGACTTCGAAGGACACGTCCTTGACGTAGATCTTTTCGACGGTGAAGTTCGGGCCGTTGGCCTGGGTGGCGGCTTCGTTAGCGCCGTTGAGGGTCTCGTCGGACATCGTGTACTCCGAATGGGTTGCGGTGAATGGGCCAAAGCCCGGGATTATCGCATGGGGGTGGCGCCACGCCCGGGCCGCTTCAAGGCCCGCGCGCGACGCGACGCGTGTTCAGTGTCAGGCGCGGCCCTTGACCAGCGGCAGGTCGACGGCCTGCCAGGCCCCGACGCCGCCATCGAGCACATAGACCTTGGCGAAACCGGCCTTCTTCAGCTGGGCGGCGGCGCCCGGCGCGGTCTGGCCGCTGCGGCAGACCAGCACCACCGGGCGATCGCCCGCGCCGGCCAGCAGCTTGTGCTTGGGGTCGAACTTGCCGGCCAGGTTCTTGCTGCCGGGGATGTGGCCCTTCTCGAAATCGCCACTGGCCGACAGATCCAGCACCAGCGCGTTGTCGTTGTTGATCAGCGCGGTCAGCTCGCCGGGGCGCACGCCCTTGTAGCCGCGGAACAGGCGCATGACCTCGGTGACGAGGATCGCCAGGGTCAGGCCCACCAGGGCCATGGACAGCATCGCGTTGTCGGCGGCGAAAGCCTTGAGTTGTTCGAAATTCACGGCAGGAAAGCGTCGGCTGGGCGCGAAAAGGCCGGCGATTGTCGCACAGCCCCGGCGACTATTGCCCCTGCCAGAGGTCCGGCAGGCCGTCCTGCAGCCACCACTGCTCGGCCGCCGGGTCCCAGCGCCAGCGCTCGCGCACCCGCACGGTGCGCTCGGCCATGGTGTGGCGGTTGACCACGCGCACGTCGACCATGCGCGCCACCGTGCCGTCGGGTTCGCCGGCGCTGCCGATCTCGCTGTAGCCGGTGATCTCCACCTGCTGGTAGCGCGAGAGCTCCAGCGCGCTCAGCCCGGCGCCCTGGCGGGCCTCGGGGTCGACCACGCTCCAGGCCTGCTCGAACTCGCCCCAGCGCATCGCCTTGGTGAACAGGGTCTGGGTATCGGTGAGCTTGCGCTGCTTGGCGCGGTTGCTGATGGCCTCGGCCGGGCCGGCGCTGGCCAGCACCAGCAGCGCGGCCAGCAGCATCCACAGAAGTCGTCCCACGTGCGTGTGTCTCCCCAGGCGTGAACGAAGGATGCTACCCCTTTGCCAGGGCGACGTAGCGGCCGCTCAGTTCGGCGGCCACGCCGCCGTCGGGCAGCAGCACCTGGGCCAGCAGCGGGGCGCGCGCCTTGCCGCGGCGGCGGAAGGTGTCGATGAACTCGGCCCAGTCCGCCTCCGGCGCCAGCCAGGCCTGAGCGGCCAGGTCGTGCAGCAGCGGGGCGCGGTAACGCACGGCGCTGTCGGCCACGTAGACCTCGGCCCCCAGGCCGGCCTGGCGCAGGCGCAGCGTGGTCAGCGCCCAGCCGGCCAGGGTCATCAGCGCGACCAGGCTGCCGCCGAAGGCGGTGCCCTTGTCGTTGACGTTGGCCGCCAGCGGCGCGCTCATGTGCAGACGCGTGCCGTCGAAGTCGCGCAGCGCGATGCGCATCGCCACCACCGGCGGCATCTGCGCGCAGGTCGCGCGCAGCGCGTCGAGCAAGGCGTCGTGATCCATCGCGTACTCTTGATTCATGGGCCAAGGCAAAGCGCGCGCATGGTACGTCATCTCCCTGCGGCCTCAGGGCGGCCACGCCGCGCTGCGCCAGGCCGCCGCGCGTGTGGGCGCCGGGGTGATCGCGCTCTCGCCGTGGTCGCTGGCGGCCTGTACGGATGCACCGGCGCGGCAGGCCTGGGACGCGGCGCGGGCCTGCGAGGTGGTGGTGTTCACCAGCCCGGCGGCAGTGCGCTTCGCCCACGCACTGGCGCCCATCGCCGCGCGGCCCGGCCAGGTGCTGGTCGGCACCGGCAGCGGCACGCGCGCGGCGCTGGCAAGGCTGGGGCTGGAGGCCGTCGCGCCTGCGCGCATGGACAGCGAGGGGCTGCTCGCGCTGCCCGAACTGGCCGCGCTGGACCAGCGCCCGGTCGGCCTGGTCACCGCGCCCGAGGGACGCGGCACGCTGGCCCCCGCGCTGCGCAGGCGCGGCGCGCAACTGCACCTGGCCGAGGTCTATCGACGCCAGCCGATCCCGCTGTCGACGCGCGCCCTCGCCCGGCTCGATGCGCTGGACGCGCCCGCCTGCGTGCTGGTGACCAGCAGCGGCGCGCTGGGCGAGGTGTTCCAGCGCCTGCCAGGCCATGCGGCCGCGGCGCTGCGCGCGCAGCCGGCCATCGTGGCCAGCGCGCGGCTGGCGACCGTCGCGCTGCAGGCCGGGTTCGAACACGTGCTGCAGGCCGAAGGCCCGCGTCCTGCGCAGCTGATGGCCACCGCACAGGCCATGTACTCACATCGCTTGGGCTAGCATGCGGCCGATCCCGCCGCGCCTTCACGCGCCTGTTCCACGGCTTCTTTGTTGGAGTGCCCCCCTTGAACGATGCCATCGCCAGCGCCGAGTCCGACACGCGCCCGCGCCGCCGCATCTGGCCCGCCCTGATCGTGCTGCTGCTCATCGCCGCCTTGGCGGCCGTGGGCTGGTACGGCTGGCAGCAATGGCAGGGCTGGCGCGCCGCGCAGGAAGGCCAGATCCAGCGCCAGCTGGCCGCGCTGGACCAGCGCATCGATGTCCTGCGCGGCGATGCCCGCGCCCAGGGCGAGCGCATCCAGGACGCGGCCGCCACCAACCGCGTGCTGCGCGATGAAATGCTCGGCCTGAGCCAGCGCGGCGCCCTGCTGGAAGACACCGTGGCCAAGCTGGCCGACTCCACCCGCCAGGGCGCCACCGCCCTGCGCCTGGACCAGACCCAGCTGGAGCTGCAGCTGGCGGCCCAGCGTCTGAACATCGCCGGCGACCTGGCCGGCGCGCAGCAGGCCTACGCCCTGGCCGCCGACACCCTGGCCGGCCTGGACGACCCGCGCGTGCTCAATCTCAAGCAGTCGCTGGAACAGGAGCGCGCCGCAGTCCTGCGCCTGGGCGCCGGCCCGAAGGCCCAGGCCCTGCAGCAGCTCGACGCCGCCAGCGCGGCATTGGCCCAGCTGCCGCGCCAGGTGCCGGTCGATCCGGCCGCGCGCCCGGCCTGGCAGCGCGTGCTCGCGCCGCTGGTCGATGTGCGTCCCAGCGGCGCGCGCGTGGCGGTGGTGCCGGCCCAGCGCGCCGCCTTCGACAACGCCCTGCAGCTGGAACTCACCCTGGCCCGCGCCGCCGCCGAGCGCAACGACACGGCGGGCTTCCGCGCCGCGGCGCTGCGCGCGGCCGGCTGGATCCCGCGGCTGTGGCCGGCCACGCCGCAGGCCAACGCGCTGGAGCGTCAGCTGCGGCAGATCGCGGCCCTGCCGCTGCAGCCGCAGATTCCCGAACTGGGCAGCACCCTGGCCCAGCTGCAGGCCCAGCGCGGCAAGGCGACCAGCACCGCGCCGGCGCCGCCGGCACCGGTGCCGGCACCCCCTCCACCCTCCGCGCCCACCGCGCCGGCCCCAACGGAGACCACGCCATGAAGATCCTGCGTCTTGTCGTGATCGTGCTGGTCCTGGTCGCCCTGGGCGTGTTCGGCGCGCAGTGGCTGGCGCGCGATGAGGTCCGCGACTGGGGCGAGGTGTTCGTGCGCGTGGGCGGCTACGACGTCACCGCCACCGTGCCGGGCGCGATCCTGGCGCTGGTCCTCGCCGCCGTGCTGCTGTGGATCGTCTGGACCCTGCTGGCCCTGCCTTTCCGCGCCTGGGGCCGGCATCGCCGCAAGCGCGCCCGCGCCCAGCTGATCGAAGGCCTGGAAGCGGTCCAGCACGGCCATTGGCTGCGTGCGGAGAAGCTGCTGGACCGCGCCGCGCAGGACCCCGAGGTCGGCAGCGCGGCGCGCATCGCCGCGGTCCGCGCCGCGCAGGCGCGCGCCGACGCGCAGGCCCTGGAGCGCCATCTGCAGGCCCTGGCCCAGCGCGATCCCACCGCCCACGCCCTGCTGCTGGCCGACGATGCGCTGGCCGCCGGCATGCCGACCCAGGCGCTGGTCGCCCTGGACGCACCCGGCGCCCAGCCGCTGCCGCCGCGTGGCCTGGCGCTGCGCGCGCAGGCCCTGGCCGAGGTCGGCCGCGCCGGCGATGCCTGGGGCCTGCTCGGCCCGCTGCGCCAGCACAAGGCGCTGTCGGCCCCGGACTACGCCCAGCTGGAAACGCGCCTGGCCGCGCAGTCGCTGGAGCAGGCCGGCGACGCCAATGCGTTGGCCGAGCGCTGGGAACTGGTGCCCAAGGCCCTGCGCACCGAACGCGCCGTGGTGGCCGCCTACGCCACCCGCGCCGCCGCGCTGCGCTGGGACGATGCGGCCACCCATGCCCTGGAACATGCGCTGGACAGCCGCTGGGACGAAGACCTGATCGCCCTCTACGGCCGCCTGCCGGTGGGCAAGCTCGATTCGCGCCGGGCCAGCGCCCAGCGCTGGCTGCAGGCCCATTCCTACAGCCCGGCGCTACTGCTGACCCTGGCCCGGCTGGCGCGCCAGCAAGGGCAGTGGCCGCAGGCGCAGGAGTTCCTGCACCGCGCCCTGGCCCAGGGCGGCGGCGCCGAAGCCTGGGAGGAACTGGGCCACGGCTACGCTGCCGCCGGCGAGGACCTGCTCGCCCGCCGCAGCTACGCCAACGCCCTGGCCGCCCAGCGCGGCGAACTGCCCGCCACCGCGCCCGACCGCGACCTGCGCCAGCAGATCCACGACCAGGCCGTCACCGAGACCCGCGACGAACACGGCCTGCCGCGCCTGCCCGAGTGATGCGTCAGCCGCGTGGGTGACGCGGCTTGAACTGGTTACGCAAGCGGCGCATCAACACTGAGCTCGCTCGCCGTCGCATCCGTTCGGCTCGCCATGGTTTCGTCGAACACGCCGCTGCGCGCGGGGCCCCGAACGTGGCGTCAGCGCAGCGTCCCAGCTGCCCTGCGCGCCAGCAGCGCGCTGGCCGCTGCCGCGGTCAGGGCCGCGACGCCGGCCAGCAGGTAGATCGCGCCGAAGCGCCAGGCCAGCGCGAGCGCGCCCGCCAGCGGGCCGGTGATCGCCAGCGCCAGGTCCAGGAATAGCGAGTACAGCCCCAGCGCGGTGCCACGGTTGCTGTCGCTGACCCGGCGCACGGCTTCCATGCCCAGCGACGGGAACACCAGGGCGAAGCCCGCGCCGGTGATCGCCGCGCCCACCGCGGCCAGGGCCGGCAGCGGCGCCAGCCAGATGCACAGCAGGCCGGCGGCCTCCACGCAGAGCGAGACCACCGCCACGCGGTAGCCGCCGTGGCGGTCGATCACGCGCGGGAAGACCAGCCGCACCGACACGAAGGTCGCCCCCAGCAGCGTCATCGCCAGCGCCGCGTGCGGCCAGCCGCGCTGGGCGTAGTACAGCGCGATGAAGGCGGTGATCGCACCGAACCCCACCGACGCCAGACCCAGACACAGCCCGAACGGCAGGACCCGCGCCAGCACGCGGCGGGCCGGGATATGTTCGCCCGGCACCGGCCGCACGCCGTGCCGCGGCAGCACGCAGGCCAAGGCGGCCAGCGCCAGCACGACGGTCAGCGCGCCCAGCGCGGCCAGACCGAAGCGCTGGCCCAGGGCCACGCCGACCGGGGCCGCCAGGGCCAGCGCGCCGTAGGTGGTGACGCCGTTCCACGAGATCACCCGGCCGGTGTGGACCGCACCGACCGCGCCGATCCCCCAGATGATCGTGGCGGTGGTGATCAGGCTTTCGCCGCAGCCCAACAGCAGGCGCCCGACGAACAGCACCGCCAGGCTGGCCGCCGGCCAGGCCACCATCAGCGCGGCGGCCGCGGTGCAGGCGCCCGCCAGCGCGCACGCGCCCAGGCCCAGCAGCACCGAGACCTTCGGCCCGCGCCGGTCGCATAGGCGCCCGGCCACAGTGCGGCTGAGCAGGGTGGCGACGTACTGCAGGCTCACCGCCAGGCCGGCCAGCACCGTGCCGTAGCCCAGCGTGGTGTGGACGAAGCCCGGCACCACCGCCAGCGGCAAACCGACGCAGAAATAGCCGACGAAGTTGAACACCACGACGCTCAGCACGCGGCGGGTGAGGCGCGAAGGCACCGCGGCGGCGGCATCTGCAGGCGTCAGGGAGGCGGGTGAATCGTCCAAGGCGATACGCGGCGGCCCGCGCGAGGTCATGCGCGCGCCGGCAAACGGGGGGAGGGCCTGGACATGATGCGCCTGGCAGCCGGTGCACGCCGCACCGGCCTTGCCGAATTCCAGTCAGCGGCGCGTGCGCTGTGGGCACGGACACGTGCCTCGGAAGCGGCATTCAGGGGCACGCTAGTACTTGGTCGTGCTAGTGGCCCCCGCCCGCTCGGGATCGGGCTCGGTGGGAGCCGCCATGGCGGCGAGGGGCTCTCCCGGAAAAGCCCCATCGCCGCCATGGGGCTCCTACCTGTAGAGCGGAGCTCGCTCCGCTGCTCTTCGTTCGGTTCTTGGGGTAAGGCCCCAGCGGAGCGAGTTCCGCTCTACAGGCGGGCAGCTGCTGGGTTTGAGGAAACAGTTTCTCCCCCAAACTTGCTGCGATTAGCGGGGAAAAGCGGAGCAGCCCCTCAGCGCTCGACGATGGCGACCACGCCCATGCCGCCGGCGGTGCAGATCGAGACCAGCGCGCGGCCGCCGCCGCGCTGGGCCAGCTCCTTGGCCACCGTGCCGATGATGCGCGCGCCGGTGGCGGCGAAGGGATGGCCCGCGGCCAGCGAGGAGCCGTTGGGGTTGATCTTCTCCGGATCGATGCGGCCCATCGGACCGGGCAGGCCGAGGCGATGGGTGCAGTACTCCTCGCTCTCCCACGCGCGCAGCGTGCACAGCACCTGCGCGGCGAAGGCCTCGTGGATCTCGTAGATGTCGAAGTCCTGCAGGCTCAGGCCATGGCGCGCCAGCATCTGCGGCACGGCCACGGTCGGCGCCATCAGCAGGCCCTCGCCGTGAACGAAATCCACCGCCGCGCTCTGCACGTCCTTCAGATAGGCCAGCGGCGTGTGGCCATGCGCGGCCGCCCATTCATCGCTGGACAGCAGCACCGCCGCCGCGCCATCGGTCAGCGGCGTGGAGTTGGCGGCGGTCAGCGTGCCGCGACCGGAAGTCTTGTCGAACGCCGGCTTGAGCGTGGCCAGCTTCTCCAGGGAGGTGTCCGGGCGCAGGATGTTGTCGCGGCTCACCCCGCGGAACGGCACGATCAGATCGTCGAAGAAGCCGCGCTCATAGGCTGCGGCCAGCTTCTTGTGCGAGGACACCGCCCAGGCGTCCTGCGAATCGCGCGAGATGTTCCACTCTTTGGCCATGTCCTCGCAGTGCTCACCCATCGACTTGCCGGTGCGCGGTTCGCCCACGCCAGGGAACTCGGGCTTGAGTTCGGAAAAGCGGAAGCCCTTGAGCAGTGCGCGCGCCTTGTCCTTGGGCGTCTTGGCGCGGTTGACCTCGAGCAGGCGTGCGCGCAGCTTCTTGCCGTAGACGATCGGCACGTCCGAGGTGGTGTCCGAGCCGCCGCCGATGCCCGCCTCGATCTGCCCCAGCGCGATCTTGTTGCCGATGTGGGCGATGGTGTCCAGGCTGGTGCCGCAGGCGCGTTGCAAGGTGATGCCGGGAGTCAGCGGCGACAGGCCGGAGGACAGCGCGGCCTCGCGGCCCAGGTTCCAGTCGCTGGAATGCTTGATCACCGCGCCCATGGCCACCTCGCCCAGGGTCTGCCCGTGCAGACCGAAGCGCTCGACCAGCGCGCCCAGGGTGCGCACCGACATGCCCAGGTTGCCGACATCCGAATACGCGGTGTTCTGGCGGCAGAAGGGGATGCGAACGCCGCCGAGGATGGCGACGGGACGGGCGACTGGCATGGGAAGACCTCGGTGGACGGCCATGTTCAAGGGAGACCCGCACATGCGCAGGCGTATGGTGGAAGTGTAGCGGCGTCGTTCGACGCCTGTCATTGCGCGTCAACGACCTTCTCTGCTGCGCCGTGAACAGCACGTGCGCGTTCATCGTGTCGCGGCGGTCACCCGGCAGGTGGCTAGAATGCCCACAGATTGCATTGGCCTTGCTGTTCCTTCCATGACCCACCCCAACGAAACCGCGCAGGTGATGGGCCTGATCGCCCTTGAGCTGGCCGGCGGCGCCCCGCCGCGGCAGCCCGCCCTGCCCCAGGCCGAGGCCGGCGCGCTGGCCGAGAAGATCGCCCGCGACCTGGCCGGCCTGGTGCCGCAGGTGACCGCGCTGGAGCTGACCCTGGCCGCCGCGCACTTCGACCCCGCCGAGGCGCTGCGCCCCGGCTGGCCGCTGCATCGCCGCCTGGACGAGCTGCGCCAGCGCGCGCCGGGACGCGATCAGGGCCCGCGCGTGATCGCCTTCGGCGCGGCCAGCGATGGCCAGGTGCCGATGCCGTTCCAGGCCGACCCGGACCTGACCGGTGGCGCGCTGCGGGTGCTGCCGTTCCTGCTCAGCGGCACGCCGGAGGATGTCGATGCGGTCGGCGAGGCATTGGAAGAGGTGCTGATCGAGCGCGGCATGGCCGGCGCCGACACCGCGCTGCAGTTGCAGGACGGGCTGGGCGCCAAGGTCGAGCATGTGCGCTTCATGACCCTGCACGACCTGGCCGCGATGATGGCGCTGCAGTACCAGCACCAGCACCTGGAAGGCCTGTGGCCGGTAATCGAGACCGCGCTGCTGGCGCCGGACGAGGAGCAGTGGCTGGACGCGCCGCCCGAACCGCTGCTGCGCTATGCCGATGGCCAGGTTCAGATGGCGCTGCTGGACGCGGCCACCTGGAAGTCGCGCAACACGCCGGGCACCGACGAGCCCGAGCGCCTGGCCCGCGCCTACGAGCACTATCTGATGCGCAAGCGCCAGCTGGCCGCGGTGCTCGAGGCGCACGGCATCCCCGTCACCTACGTGCACTGCCCGGGCGAGGGCGACCTCTGCGCGCACCTGCGCAGCTGAAGGCGGCTTTCCTGCCCGCGCAAAAGAGAAGGCGCCCAGTGGGCGCCTTCTTTCTCCCTGCGGACCTCGCGGGCGCACGCATCGCGCCGCCCGCGATGGCGCGGCTTACATCGCCGCCGGCGCGGCCTCGATCACGCCGCAGGCCAGGCGGCCACCGGCATCGCCGGTCGGCTGGGTTTTGTAGTCGTCCGGCTTCTCGTGGACGATTACGCCCTTGCCGACGATGTCGTACTTGTCGCCCTTGCCGATGTCGGTATTGGCCGAGAGCATCTGGTCGATGGTCACGTTGCCTTGCGCGTCGGCGGTGATGTTGTTGCTGTCGCCGGCGTGGTGGGTCGGCGCGGTGACCTGGCCGTGATCCACGCCGTCGGGATTGAAGTGGCCGCCGGCGCTGCTGCCGTCCGGCGCGCTGCAGTCGCCCTTCTCGTGGATGTGGAAGCCGTGTTCGCCCGGGGTCAGGCCGGTCAGCGTGCCGGTGACGTGCACGCCGCCTTCCATCGCCATGAAGTTCAGCTCGCCGGCGACCTTGTTGCCCTTGGTCGGCTTGAGCGTGGCCTTGGCCGAGGCCATGGCGGTGGTGGCCGGCGAGCTCGACGGCGGCGTGTTCTCGGCCGGGGCCGAGCTGGCCGCGGGATCGCTCACCGGCGCGGGCGCGGCCTCGGGTTCGGACTTGTTGCACGCGGCCAGGGCCAGCACGGTGGCGGCACACAGCAGGGTTTGGGTCAGTCGCTTCATCGGAACGCTCCTCGTGTTGCTTCTAGGGAATGCGCGCCATGAGGCACGCGGTCAACGGATCGCCTGGATCACGCCACAGGCCACCCGCGCACCGGACTTGCCCGCCGGCTGGGTGGCGTAGTCGTCGGGGTCTGCATGCACCACCAGCGCGCGGCCGAGAATGTCGTTGGGCGCGCCGCCGCCCAGGGTGACCTCGCCCAGGCGCGTATCGACCCGGGCCACGCCTTCCAGATCGGAGGTGAGGTTGTCCATGTCGCCGGCGTGGTGGGCGCCGATCTTGGCGTTGCCGTGCGGCTGGTGGGTGGGATTGAAGTGTCCGCCGGCGCTGCTGGCATCGACCGCGCTGCAGTCGCCGACCTCGTGCACATGGAAGCCGAAACGCCCCGACGGCGGCAGGCCGCCGATGGTGCCGGCGATGCGCACGCCGCCGGCCACCGGGCTCAGCGTCAGCTTGCCGCTGACCAGGCTGGCCGAGGCCGAGCGCATGATCGCCTGCGCCTCGTGGACCGTCGCCTGGGCGGGCACGACGACCGGAGGCGCGGGCTTGGGCGCCGGTGCGCTGCTGCAGGCCGACAGCGCCAGCGCCGCGCCCGAGGCGAGGGCCGGCAGCAGCAGGCGATGGAAGCGGTGGTGAGGCATCGGGCCGCCACGCTATCGGCGGCGGCGTTCAGTTGCAATGAAGTTGGGTACAAAGCGCGCGGCGGCGCGGTGACCATCGCGTCATCGCATCGCCGTCCCTGCCCGCACGCAATCAGCTGCGACGGCGCCCGGAACCCAGCTTGCGTGTGATCGTGTTGCGGCCCACGCCCAGCCTTGCGGCGGCATCGGCACGACGCCCGTTGGTGAACTGCAGCGCCGCTTCCAGCAGGGCGCGGTCCAAGCGCGTGCGCGCCTCGGCGTGCAGGCCATCGGCACCTTCGGCCAGGCGCGCGCGCGCCCACTGGCCGAGCAGCGCGTCCCAGTCGGCGGCATCGCGCGTGGACGACCTGGCGCCATGTGGCAGGGCCTGTTCGACATCGCCCACGGTGATGGTATCCGACGGCGCCAGCGCGGCCAGGCGCCAGCACACGTTCTCCAGCTCGCGCACATTGCCGGGCCAGTCGTGAGCGCGCAGCGCCTCGCGCGCGGATGGGGCCACGCGCTTGGCCGGCATGCCGAGCTTGGCGCAGGCCTGGGCCAGGAAGTTCTCGGCCAGGCGCGACACGTCGCCGCGGCGCTCGCGCAGCGGCGGCAGCTGCAGGCGCACCACGTCGAGGCGATGCAGCAGGTCGGCGCGGAAGCGGCCGGCCTGCACCAGGCCTTCCAGGTCTTGGTGGGTGGCGGCGATCACGCGCACGTCCACGCGGATCAGCTCGCGCCCGCCGACGCGGAAGAACTCGCCCTCGGCCAGCACGCGCAGCAGCCGCGTCTGCAGCGGCAGCGGCATGTCGCCGATCTCGTCCAGGAACAGCGTGCCGCCGTCGGCCTGCTCGAAGCGGCCGATGTGGCGCCGCTGCGCGCCGGTGAACGCGCCGGCCTCATGGCCGAACAGCTCGCTTTCCAGCAGCTCGGCCGGAATGGCCGCGGTGTTGAGCGCCACGAACGGCTTGCGCGCGCGCGGGGACTCGTTGTGCAGGGCGCGCGCGACCAGCTCCTTGCCGGTGCCGGTCTCGCCGGTGACCAGCACCGACAGCGGCGCCTGCGCCAGGCGGCCGATCGCGCGGAACAGCCCGCGCATGGCCGGCGTGTCGCCGATCAGCTCCGGCGTACCGTTGCGCGTCTCCGCCACCGGTTCGGCGACGGCGGCCTCGCTTGGCTCCAGGCTGGGCAGCGCGCGCGCGGCCAGGGCCACCGCATCGTCCAGGTCGAAGGGCTTGGACAGGAACTCCTGCGCACCGCCGCGGAACGCGCCGGCGGTGCTGGCCACATCGGTATAGGCCGACATCACGATCACCGGCAGGCTCGGATGCGCGTGCTTGAGCCGGTCCAGCAGCTTGAGGCCGTCCTCGCCGGGCATGCGCACGTCGGTGAACAGCAGGTCCGGCACGCCGCGCGTGCCCAGTGCCTGCAGCGCCGAGGCGGCGCTGTCGAAGCCGTCCACGTCGTAGCCCGCGTCGCGCAGCGCGGTGGCCAGCACGAAGCGGACCGAGCGGTCGTCGTCGACGACCCAGATGCGCTGGCTTTCCTCAGTGGGCATGGCGTCCCTCCTCGGCGGCATCGCGCGATTGCGGCAGCAACAGGGTGAAGACGGTGTGCCCCGGGCGCGAGCGGAAGCCCAGCGAGCCGCGATGCTCGCGCGCCACCTGCTGGGCCAGCGCCAGGCCCAGGCCGCTGCCTTCGGCGCGGCCGCTGACCAGCGGCAGGAACAGGTGCTCGGCCAGCTCCTCGGGCACGCCGCGGCCGTCGTCGATGATCTCCAGCCGCAGCGCGCGCGCATGCAGCTGATCGTGGATGCGCAGCCCGTGCTCGACGCGGGTGCGCAGGGTGATCAGCGCGGCCCCGGCCTGCATGGCGTTGCCCACCAGATTCCACACCGCCTGGGTCAGGCGGTCGGCGTCGCCGTGCAGCTCCGGCAGGCTGGGGTCGTAATCGCGCTGCAGGCGGCCGTGCCAGGCGCCCTCGGCCTCGGCCAGGCGCAGCACGCGCTCGAGCACGGCGTGGATGTTGAGCGCGGCGTGCGGGCGCTGCGAGGTCGGCGACAGCAGCCGGTCCAGCAGGGCATTGAGCCGCTCGGCCTCGGACTCGATCAGGCCGATCAGGGCGCGTTCGTCCTCGTTGTCCGCGCGGTTCTGCGCGCGGCGCGAGAGCAGCTGCGCGGCGCCCTTCAGGCCGGCCAGCGGGTTGCGCAGTTCGTGGGCCAGGCCGCGCAGGGCGGCGGCCAGCGCGCTGGGCATGGCCTGGGCCGGGTCCAGCGCGGGGAAGTCGTCGACCGGATGGGCTTCCAGCAGCCAGCCGCCGGTGTCGGCACGCGAGAGCCAGCCCTCGGCGAAGCGCGCGGCCCCGCCGGGGAAGCCCAGGGCGACGCGGTGCAGGCGCAGCAGGTCGCGGTCGGTATTGCGGAGAAAACGGGCCATGGCATCGCCATCCATTTCCAATGCGGCCAGGGGGCGTCCGACCAGGCGGCGCTGGCTGACACCCAGCCAGCGCGCGAAGGCGGCATTGACGCCCAGGACCGTGCCGGCGGAATCGGCCCAGGCCACCGGCGTGCTCAGCGCGTCCGGGGTGGGAATCTCGCTCACAGCGCGTTCCGGGGGTTCGGGAAGCGGGTCCGTGGAGTCCGGCGGCAGCATTGCACCATCTTAGTGCAATGCCGCCGCCGGGCGCGGTCAGGCCTCGTAGGCCGCCTCGCCATGCGAGGTGATGTCCAGGCCCTCGCGTTCGGCGTCCTCGCTCACGCGCAGGCCGAACACCAGCTTGGCAATCGCGAAGCCCACCACGGACACCACGCCGATCCAGGCCACGGTGATCGCCACGCCCTCGATCTGGATCAGCACCTGGTGCGGGATGGAGTAACCATCGCCCTTCACCCCACCCAGCGACGCGGCCGAGAACACGCCGGTCAGGATGGCGCCGACGATGCCGCCGATGCCGTGCACGCCGAACACGTCCAGCGTGTCGTCGGCCTTGAGCAGCTTCTTCAGGCCGGTGACGCCCCACACGCAGACGAACGCGGCGATGGCGCCGATGGCGATCGCGCCGAACGGACCCACCGTGCCGCAGGCCGGGGTGATGCCGACCAGGCCGGCCACCGCGCCGGAGGCCACGCCCAGGGCGGAGGACTTGCCCTTGAACAGCTTCTCGGCCAGCGCCCAGGCCAGGATCGCCGCGGCGGTCGCCAGCATCGTGTTGAGGAAGGCCAGCGCCGCGCCGGCGTTGGCTTCCAGGTTGGAACCGGCGTTGAAGCCGAACCAGCCCACCCACAGCAGCGCCGCACCGACGAAGGTGTAGGTGACGTTGTGCGGCCGCAGCGCGACCTGGCCGAAGCCGATGCGCTTGCCGACGAAGTACGAGCCCACCAGACCGGCGACACCGGCGTTGATGTGCACGACCGTGCCGCCGGCGAAGTCCAACGCGCCGCGCTCGAACAGGAAGCCGCCGGTCGCCCAGACCATGTGCGCGATCGGCAGGTAGCCGGCCGTGAACCAGATCAGCGCGAACAGCAGCACCGCGGCGAACTTCACGCGTTCGGCGAAGGCGCCGACGATCAGCGCGCCGGTGATGCCGGCGAAGGTCAGCTGGAAGCAGACGAACACCTGCTCGGGCAGGCTGACGCCCTTGGTGAAGGTGGCCGCCAGCGTCTCGGTGGTCACGCCCTTGAGGAAGAGCTTGTCCAGATTGCCGATCCACTTGCCGTCGCCCGAGAAGGCCAGGCTGTAGCCGTAGGCGACCCACAGGATAGCGATCAGCGAGAACACGGTGATGACCTGGATCAGCACCGAGAGCACGTTCTTGGCGCGCACCATGCCGCCGTAGAACAGCGCCAGGCCGGGCACCACCATCATCAGCACCAGCAGCGTGGAGGTCAGCATCCAGGCCACGTCGCCCTTGTCGACGATCTCGGCTGCGGGTGTGGCCGTGCTCGCGGCGGCGGACGGCGCCGCGACCGGTTCCGGCGCGGTGTCCGCCGGGGCGGTGGTGGCCGGGGCTTCCGTGGCGGCAGGCGCGGTGGCTTCCTGCGCGGCGACGGTGGATACGGTACCGGCGGCCAGCAGGCCCAGCGCGGCGGCCGCGCACAGCACCTGCAGGCGGGTGGTCAGGGCGGAGAGCAGACGAGTCTTCATGGGGGGTCTCTCCGGAAGGGTTAGAGCGCGTCGGCGCCGACTTCGCCGGTGCGGATGCGGATGACCTGGTCGATCGTGGTCACGAAGATCTTGCCGTCACCGATCTTGCCGGTGCCGGCGGCCTGCTGGATGGCCTCGATGACCGCATCCAGACGCTCTTCGGTGACGACGGTTTCGATCTTGATCTTCGGCAGGAAATCGACGACGTACTCGGCGCCGCGATACAGCTCGGTGTGGCCCTTCTGGCGGCCGAAACCCTTCACTTCCGTGACGGTGATGCCCGAGACGCCTGTCTGCGACAGCGCCTCGCGGACTTCGTCCAGCTTGAAGGGGCGGATGATGGCGGTGATCAGTTTCATGCACATTCCCCGATGATGGTTGGAGCGTCCGGCGCGGGGCCGGACAAAAGAGCGGCGCGATAAGCCGAATCGAAGGTGGTCGCCGGCATCGCGCCGGCGCCACGATGAAGCGCCCAAGGGCCGCGTCGAGCGCGCGGGAGCAAGGACCCGTGCGTACGACGTGGGAGGGAGGGCGTGCGGCCCATGGGCGTCTTCGATGACGCGTCCCCAGCACTGCATGGTTCACGGCCGCCCCAGCGTGGCATTGCGGCTTCCGTCGGCCGTGCACCGGAAGCGCTCAGGTGAGGTGCAGCGATGGCAGTGGGTGGGAGGGGGGACCCACCGCCATCGCCGCGTTTGCTCAGTTGGCGTAGTACAGCTGGTACTCGAGCGGATGGGTCGCCGCGCGGAACTTGGTGACTTCCTGCATCTTCAGGTCGATGTAGCCGTCGATCAGGTCGTCGGAGAACACATCGCCGGCCTTGAGGAAGTCGCGGTCGGCGTCCAGCGCGGCCAGGGCCTGGTCCAGCGAGGAACAGACCTGCGGGATCAGCTTCTCTTCTTCAGGCGGCAGATCGTAGAGATCCTTGTCCGAGGCCGCGCCCGGGTCGATCTGGTTCTTGATGCCGTCCAGGCCGGCCATCATCAGCGCGGTGAAGGTCAGGTAGCCGGACTGCAGCGGATCGGGGAAGCGGATCTCGATGCGGCGCGCCTTCGGGCTGTTGACCCACGGGATGCGGCACGAGGCCGAGCGGTTGCGCGCCGAGTAGGCCAGCATCACCGGCGCCTCGAAGCCCGGCACCAGGCGCTTGTAGCTGTTGGTGCCCGAGTTGGCGAAGGCGTTGATCGCCTTGGCGTGCTTGAAGATGCCGCCGATGTACCACAGCGCCATCTGCGACAGGCCGCCGTAGCCGTCGCCGGAGAACAGGTTGGTGCCGCCCTTGGCCAGCGACTGGTGCACGTGCATGCCGCTGCCGTTGTCGCCGACGATCGGCTTGGGCATGAAGGTGGCGGTCTTGCCGTTGCGGAAGGCCACGTTCTTGATGATGTACTTCATCATCAGCAGCTCGTCGGCCTTCTTCACCAGCGTGTTGAACTTGGTGCCGATCTCGCACTGGCCGGCGGTGGCCACCTCGTGGTGGTGCACCTCGGTCTCGATGCCGACCTGCTCCAGGGTCTTGACCATCTCGGCGCGGATGTCGTGCAGCGAGTCGGTCGGCGGGACGGGGAAGTAACCGCCCTTCACGCCCGGACGGTAGCCGCTGTTGCCGCCTTCGTACTTGGCCGCGCTGTTCCAGGCCGCCTCTTCGGAGTCGATCTTGAAGAAGGTGTTGCCCATCTCGTTGGCGAAGCGCACCGAGTCGAAGATGAAGAACTCCGGCTCCGGGCCGAAGAAGGCCACATCGGCGATGCCCGAGGACTGCAGATAGGCCTCGGCGCGCTTGGCCACGCCGCGCGGGCAGCGCAGGTACGAGGTCATCGTCGCCGGGTCCAGCACGTCGCAGGTCAGGTTGATGGTCGGATCGGCGTAGAACGGATCCAGATAGGCCGTGTCAGCGTCGGGCATGAGGACCATGTCCGATTCGTTGATGCCCTTCCAGCCGGCGATGGAGCTGCCGTCGAACATCTTGCCTTCCTCGAACAGGCTGGGCTCGACGATGCTCGCCGGGAAAGTCACGTGCTGCTGCACGCCGCGCAGGTCAACGAAACGCAGGTCGACGAACTCCGCCTTGGAGTCCTTGATCAGCTTTTCGACTTTGTCGACGGACATCTTTGCTCCTCGAATCGGTGGTGAGGTGGAATGTGTGACGGCCTTATCGCAAGCCGCGTGCCAACCCGGAGGGCGCGCTAAGTCCCTGTTTTCTCTACATCCTCTTCACGCCGCGCACCAACCGGATGCACTTTGAAGGTGCATCGATTGAAACTAGCACCTAAAGCGTGCAAATGCGATTCGCCTTATGCTTCGGCCTCCCCCACGTTGCGCCCTGTCCCATGTCCGAACTCCTGGCCGCGCTGCTGCTCGGCATCCTCGAAGGCCTCACCGAATTTCTGCCCATCTCCAGCACCGGGCACCTGCTGATCGCCCAGCACTGGCTGCCGCGGCAGACCGATTTCTTCAACATCGTCATCCAGGCCGGCGCGATCATCGCGGTGGTGCTGGTGTTCCGGCAGCGGCTGGTGAGCCTGGCGCTGGGCTGGCGCGATCCGGTCCAGCGCGACTACCTGTTCAAGCTCGGAACCGCCTTCCTGGTCACCGCGGTGGTGGGCCTGGCGGTGCGCAAGCTGGGCTGGGCGCTGCCCGAGACGGTGACCCCGGTGGCCTGGGCGCTGATCATCGGCGGCATCTGGATGATCGTGGCCGAACGCCTGGCCGAGCGCCGCGGCGACAGCCCCGACGTGACCTGGACGGTGGCGGTGCTGGTCGGCCTGGCGCAGGTGGTGGCCGGCGTGTTCCCCGGCACCTCGCGCTCGGCCGCGGCGATCTTCATCGCGATGCTGGCCGGCACCAGCCGGCGCTCGTCGGCGACCGAATTCGCCTTCCTGGTCGGCATCCCGACCATGTTTGCCGCCAGCGGCTACACCTTCCTGGAGCTTGCCAAGGACGGACAGCTGGGCCAGGTCGACTGGACCGCGGTGGCGGTGGCCTTCCTGGCCGCGGCCGTGACCGGCTTCATCGTGGTGCGCTGGCTGCTGGGCTTCATCAAGTCGCACCGCTACACCGGCTTTGCGGTGTATCGCATCGTGCTGGGCGTGGCCCTGCTGCTGTTTCTGCCCAGCGGCGCCTGAGCCGCGGCAACCGATGAAACGAAAAGCCCGCGCGATGCGCGGGCTTTTTTCTTGCCGGAGCGCATCACCCAGATCTGTCGATGACATGCGCGCTGAGCCTTGAGCTCACTTCGCCGACCAGCCTCAACCCAGCGGGGCACGGCCCTGGGCTCGGTCCGACCTACCCAGATCTGTCGATGACACGAGCGCTGAGGCTTGAGCTCACTTCGCCGACCAGCCTCGACCCGGCCGGGCACGGCTCCTCGGCTCGGTCCGCCATCCCTGGCGGACTCGCCGCCGCGGGCCATCCATGGCCCGCTCTCCGCGCGCCCGGCCGGGTCGAGGCTCCGCGAGCGTGCAGATCAGGACTTCTTCCAACGAAGGCATTGCGCAAGCGCTGTGCCCCCTCCCTTTCGCCGCAGGCGAAGGGGAGGGCCGGGGTGGGGTGCTGTTGCTCTTCGCTTCTGTGGCTTGCCCGGGAAAGCCACGACCCCTCCCTATCCCTCCCCTGCGCTGCGCGCAAGGGAGGGGGCCTCAAGTCGATCATTTCCCGTCACTGATCGCGTTGTGCGCATAGGCGAGTGTCTCGAGCGGCTGCGCAAACCGAAGCCCTACAACCTGACGCGCGAGGCAGCGGTCCGGCGGGCGGGGGCCGCGCCTAGCGAGGCAGGACGCCGAGCGCCCGAATCAGGGCAGGATGCCCTGATTGAGGGACAAGCGGACACCGCCCGCCGGACCGCTGCCCTGCCGAAGCCAAGAACGCCAGGCGCCGCGACCCGTCACTCGAGAGAAGAACATTCCTCGCAACAGACGCAGACAGCTCAGCCCGCCAGCTTGGGGTTGAGCGTGTAGGTGCCGACCCACTCCGCCTGCCCCAGCACATGGCCTTCGATCGCCTTCAGCAAGTCCTGCCCGGTGAACGCGCCCTCCACCGGCACGCGCTCCAGGTCCAGCGCGTACAACCGGAAATGGTAGTGATGCAGGCGCGCATCGTTGTACGGCGGATAAGGCCCGTCGTAGCCGAAGTACTGCCCGGCCAGCTGCGCATTGCCCTCGAAATAGCCGGTGTAGTCGTTCAGCCCCTGGCGCGCGCCGGACGGACCCTCAGGCGTGCGCTTGCCGCCGGCGACGAAACCATCGGCACAGCTGCCCGCCGCCAGCGCCTGCACCTGGGCCGGGATGTCGACCATCACCCAGTGATAGAAGTCCTGCCGCGGCTGGTCGGCCGGCACCTCCATGTCATCGCGGTTGGTGGTCTCCGGCACCGTCGGCACGTCCGGATCGACCACGAGCAGCGCGAAACTGCGCGTGCCGGCCGGCGCCTGCTCCCAGGCCAGGTGCGGATTGCGATCGGGCGCGAAGCCCTGGGCGTCGCCGCCGGCGAACTCGGCCGGGATCGGGGCGCCGTTGGCGAAACTGTCGCTATGGATGCGCATGGCAAGTCTCCGTATCGAAGGGAAGCTGGGAAGACGGCGCGCCGGGCGCGGCGCGGACGCTAGTCGCGGGTGAGCCGATCGGTCACCCAGCGCTCGCCGAACCCGTCGCAGTGCGCGTTCTCGATGAAGCCGCAGTGGCCGCCCCAGCGCGCCACTTCCAGCGCCACGCTGGCCGGCAGCTGCCAGCGGGCGAAGTCGGCGAAAGGAATCACCGGATCGTCCTGAGCCATCAGGATGTGCGCCGGCACGGTCATCTCCGCCAGCCGGTTGCCGGCGATGGAATAGCCGTCCAGATAGTTCTCCAGCGTGCCGAAGTCGGTCTCGTGCTCGACCATCCAGCGGGTCAGCTCGCGCACGCTCAACGACAGCACCGTGTCGTCGTAGACATGGCGTTCGGGGAACAGCTGGCGCTTGATCTCCAGCGAATGGCGCCACTTGCGCTGGAAGTACCAGTGGTACAGCGGCAGGCCCTGCTCCATCCCGGTCAGCGTGGACTGCGGGTCCAGCACCGGGCACACCGCGGCCACGGCCTTGAGCGGCAGCCCGAACGCCGGCGCGCGCAGCGCCACCCGCAGCGCGAAGTTGCCGCCGAGTGAGTAACCGGCCGCGACCATCGGCCGCGACGGGAACCGCTGCGCCACATCGCAGGCCGCGTGCAGCACCTCGGGCAGCAGGCAGGAGTGGAAGATGTCCTCGTTGAGGTGGTGGGTCTGGCCGTGGTCGCGGAAATTCAGCCGCACCACCTCGTAGCCGGCCTCCAGCAGGCTGGCGGCGGTCATGCGCATGTAGCTGGATTCCGAACTGCCCTCCCAGCCGTGCAGCAGCAGCGCCAGGCCGCGCACCTCCATGCCAGGCACGATGCTGTGCCAGCCCTGCAGGCGCACGCCGGCGCCGCCGTCGAAGATGTGCTCGGTGCTGACCGCGCCCATCGCCTGCAGCCGGCGCAGACCGCGCCGGCGGCGCAGGTCGCTCGAACTCAGGATCGACTGCAGATGCGCGTTGCGCAGCCAGCGCGGCGGCGCGTAGCTGCTGGCGCTGACAGGCGCCTGGCCCACGTCGGACTGCGCCGGCGCCAATGAAGCGCCCATCAGGCCCGCGCGTGCGCCGAAGCCCAGCATGCTCAGGCCTCCATCGCCGCGACGATGCGCGCCCGGGCGGTGTCGGCGATCTGCCGACGACCCTGGACCTGGTCGGGGAAGATGGGTTCGAGGAAGCAGATCTCGGCCACGCGCGAAGGTTCGCCCAACAGGCGTAGAAAGTTCGCGAAGAAGCTCTCATGCGGGCCGAAGGCCACCACCTGCTGCGCATCGCCGCGCACGCCGTAGCGTAGGGCCACCGGCTGCACCGGCACGGCCGCCTCGACCGCCGGCTGGAAGATGCGCGCGTGGAACGGGCCGACCTCGCTGCCGTCGCGGGTGCGCCCTTCCGGGAACACCGCCACCGGGCGGCCTTCCTTCAGCCGCTCCAGCATCGCCTCCATCACCCCGCCCAGCGACTCGGTACTGCCGCGCTGGTGGAAGATCGTCTCCCCGCGCTGCGCCAGCCAGCCCACCACGGGCCAGCCGCGGATCTCCTGCTTGGCCACGAAGCCGACCATGCGCTGGCTGTGCACCATCTCGATGTCCACCCAGCTGACGTGGTTGGAGACGAACATCACCGCCCCCTGCAGCGGCGTGCCGCTGCGACGCAGGCGGAAGCCGAAGATGCGCATCAGCGCGGCCGACCAGTGCTCGACCGAGAACTGCTTGACCGTGCGCCCGCGCAGCGGCAGGCCCGCCCACAGCGGCACCATGGTCAGCAGCAGCAGCGGCAGCATGACCAGCACGTGGATCAGCAGCAGCGGCGTGCGGAGCAGATAGCGGAAGGCGCGGCCGGCACCGGGGGCAGCAGGCGCCAGAGAGGGGGACGGACTCATCCGGGCAAGATACCGGATGGGTCCGGGGCCGGCTACAACAGCCGGCCGGAAGCAGCGTTGCGCCGGGCCGGCGCGCGGCCCGCGCGGCGGATCAGGCCGCCGGCTTGGGCACCACCGCCAGGGTCAGGCGCGAGACGCACACCGGCTTGCCGCGCTCGTTCTCGATGCGGATGTCCCAGACCTGGGTGCTGCGGCCGATGTGGATCGCGCGCGCGGTGCCGGTGACGGTGCCGGCGCGCTCGCCGCGGATGTGGTTGGCGTTGATCTCCAGGCCCACCACGGCGTGCCGCTCGGGATCGAGCACGCTCAGGCCGCCGGCCAGGCTGCCCAGCGTCTCGGCCAGCACCACCGAGGCGCCGCCGTGCAGCAGGCCGAACGGCTGGTGAGTGTGCGCGGCCACAGGCATGGTGCCGCGCAGCCAGTCCGGGCCGGCCTCGGTGATGACGATGCCCAGGTGGCCGACCAGGTTGCCGGCCGACATGGCATTTAGCGCGTCGATATCGACGGGGACGCGGAAAGTCATGGCAGTGTCCTTCTAAAACGTGAAGCGTCAGAGGATCGGCACCAGGCCGGCGCCGAAGGCGATCAGGATGCGCGCGTACAGCCGCTTGGGCCCGATGCTCACCTCGGGGAAGTCGCCCACCGACTTGTAGCAGGCGTGGAACATCGGATCCTTGACCGGCAGCGGGCCCGGGCACTGTTCGCTGGGCACGAATTCGTAGCTGGTGGCATAGCGCCAGGGCCAGATGTCGAACACCGGCAGCGCCGAGGACACCTTGTCCAGGCTGTAGTTGATGCCCGAGAACACGCCCGGCTTGGGCCGGGGCGCGATCACCCAGGAGTTCTCCGGCTCGATGTCGCGGCGGATGCTCTGCTCCAGCTGCTGGGCGAAGGCGCGGTTGGGGATCACCACCACCGCCTCGGTGTTGTAGTCGAGCGAGCGCGGGTCGAAGTTGTGCGTGCCGATGACCGCGATGTCGTCGTCGATCACCATCGACTTGGCATGCAGGCCCATGCGCACGCCGGCGCGCTTGAGCGGCAGCGGATCGCTGTGCGGGCCCTTGCTCAGGAACGAGGGCCGGCCCTCGGCGCGCTGCAGGCGCCGGTCCACGCGGTTGCGTTCGCGCGCGCGGCGCGTGGCGCGGTCCTGCTGCTCGTCGCGGTCCACCATGCCGAAGGGCCGGCTGCCGGGCATCGAGGTGCGGATGGCGGTGCTGCGCGGCACGTCCTGCTCGGGCATCGGTGCCGGTTCCTGCCCGGGCAGCGCCACCGGCGGCACCGGCAGCAGCGTGGCCACGTCCACCGGCGCGTCGGCCGGGAACGGCTTGTATTCGTAGAGCTGGAAGCCGAGCTCGCGCAGGTACATGCGCTTGTACTTGGCCGACACCGAATACACGATCGGATTGTCGGTGGCGGCCAGGCTGTTGGTGGACACCACCACCGCCGGCGGCACCGGCCGCGTGCGCAGGCCCTTGAAGAAGCGCTTAGCCTGCTTGGACATGATCAGGTACGGCGTCTGCATCAGGATCTCGTCCTGCGCGCGGGTCAGCAGCGTGCCCAGCTCCCAGTCCGAGGGCGCGGCGGTCTCGGGATCATCGGCGCGATGCTTGCGCGGGGTGTCGGCCACGTAGCTGACCGTGCCTACTTCCAGCGCGCGGTCGACCAGGCGCTGCTGGATCACCTCCGGGTCGCTGGCGTCGGCGCCCATGTCGGCGACGCGGTCCGGGCGCTTGAACGCCTCCGGCGGCATCGGCGGCACGCCTTTCTCGAGCAGCGTGCGGCCGACATCGCTGAGCCGCTCGGCCGGGATGCTGCGCGGCGCCTCCCAGAACTGGTCGAAGCTGCGCCCCATGTCCGCGCCTTCCGGGCCTGCGATCAGCACGTCGCGGTCGCGGAAGTTGTATTCCGAATCCCAGTCGTAATAGTCGTCCTGGTAGTTGCGCCCGCCAGTGATGCCGACCGCATCGTCCACCAGCAGCAGCTTGGTATGCATGCGCTGGTTGAAGCGCCGGAAGCAGCACACCACGCTGGCCGCATAGTCCAGGTAGCCCGGCACGGCCTGGTTGAAGGTCGGGTTGTACAGGCGCAGGGCGAAGTTGCGGTGCGCGCCGGACAGCGCCGCCAGCATGTCCAGGTTGGGGATGGCGGTGAGCTGGTCGATCAGCACCCTCACCTGCACGCCGCGGCGCGCCGCAGCCAGCAGCTCGTCCAGCACCAGCCGCGCGCTGTCGTCGGTGTCGAAGATGTAGGTCTGCACGTCGATGCTGTGGCGCGCGGAGCGGATCAGGTTGAGCCGCGCCAGCAGCGAGTCCTCGCCGCGGTCCAGCAGCAGCGCGTAGTGGCGCGGCACCTTGGGCGTGGAATCGGCGCGCGCCTTGTCGGCCAGATCGCGCAGCGCGGAGGGCTCGGCGCAGGCGTTGGCGGCCTGGCAATCGATCACCTGCGAACGGGCGGCCTGGGCGATCTGCACCGCGCGTGCATGATCGGCCTGGGACAGGCTGGCGCAGCCGCTGCCCAGCAGGGACAGCAGCAGGGCGAAGGCCCCCAACAGCTTCCTCAAGGTTTGGGCTCCCGCTCCGGTGCCTGCACGCGCGCGCGCAGCAGGAATTGCACCTTGTCGCTGAGCGCCAGCCGGAAGCCGTCCATGTCGTAGTCGCTGCGGCGCACCTCGCCGGACAGCACCACATCGCAGTCCACGCCAGGGCGCGCACAAGGCTCGGGCGTGACCGTGAGGGTCTCCGGGCGGCGGATGCCGCGGATCACCAGCTCACCCTCGAGCTGGCCGCCGCCTTTGAGCACCGCACTGTCATAGGGGTAGGACACGAACACCACTTCCGGCCATTTCTCCGCATCGAAGAACGCGCTGCCGCGCGCCCACTGCGCATAGCGCGTATGGTCGCCGATCTGCACGTCGGCGGTGTACATGTGCAGGGTCACCTGGTGTCGGCCGTCGGGCAGCACGTGCACCACCCCGTCGTAGCGCGGGAAGTTGCCTTCCAGCGTCTGCCCCCAGCGCGTGGACAGCGCGAATCCCAGTCGCGTGTGCTGCTTGTCCAGCGGCATGGTGCGCGACTGCGCGGCGGCGGCGGTGCAGAGGGTCAGCCCGGCGCCGAGACAGAACCGGATCCAGGCCTTCGCCTTCACGGCCACCAGAACGCCGACAGGCTCGCCGCGCCCGGTTCGATCGGGCCGTCCTCGGCGAAGGTCAACACGACCACCGAGCCGGTGGGCATGCCGCGATAGTCGCTGGTGCTGCCGCTGTGCAGCAGCGCCGCCAGCTGTTCCAGCCCGGGGTTGTGGCCCAGCAGCAGCAGGCGGTCGACATCGCGGTGCGCATCGGCCAGGCCGATCAGGGTGCCGGCGGTGGCCTCGTAGATGGCCTGTTCCAGGCGCTGTTCGACGTAGCCGGTTGTGGCCAGCACCGCTTCGAGCGTCTCGCGGGTGCGGCGCGCGGGCGAGCACAGTACGCGGTCGGGGATCAGGCGCTGGTCCTTGATCCAGCGGCCGGCCGCCTCGGCCTCGGCCTGGCCGTGCGGGGCCAGCGGGCGGTCGAAATCGGACTGGCCGGGCAGGGCGGGCTCGGCGTGGGCATGGCGCAGGAGGATGAGTTCACGCATGGGACGACCTTATCGGGGGCTGCGTGATCAGACCGCATCCAGCCAGGCGAGCAGCGGCTGCCAGTCCTGCTGGTGATCGCGCACCTGCAGGGAGTGGTAATCGAACAGGCTGCGTCCCAGCCCGGCCATGACCACATAGGCCTGGGTATCGCGCAGGGTGGCGACCACCGGATAGGGCCACTCTCCCATCATCTCCAGCGCCTGCTGGGCGGTGTGGGTCCAGGGCTTGGCGCGGTTGAGGACCAGGCCCACCGGCAGCTTGCGCTTGTGCACGCGCGGGACCTTGGACAGCGAGTTGAGGAAGCCGACGGTGGCCTCGATGTCGAGCCCTGAGGGCAGTACCGGCACCACCACCGCATCGGCGGCGTCCAGCAGCGCTTCCAGCTCATCGGCCATGGCGCCGGCGCGGCCGTCGGCGATCACGGTCTGGGTGTCGGCCGGCAGCCTGGACGCCCACTTCTTGCCGGTGCCGCTGAGCGGCAGCACGGCGCTGGGAAGCTCGGCGCGGCGCTGGGCCCAGCGCGTGGCCGATTCCTGGGGATCGGCGTCCACCAGGACCGTGCGCTGGCCCTGCAGGGCGTAATACGCGGCCAGGTTGGTGGCCACCGTGGTCTTGCCCGCACCGCCCTTGGAACTGGCGACCAGGATGGTCTTCATGCGCTCACGCCTTCGCACTCGTCCGGGAAGCCGGAGCGTACACCGTCGGCCGTGAAAGCCACCAGCCGGCCTCCGGCCCGTGGCGAGGGTTGGCTCTGCTATGTTCGCTCGCCCCGCAAGGAGTGCCCATGAGCGAGCTGAAGGACCTGACCGCGCTGATCCGCGCCGGAACGCCGCTGATCGTCATCGAGACCCAGGACGAGGCGCGGGTGGTGGACCTGTTCCGCCAGTCCCTGGCCCAGGTCTGGCGCGCGCTCTATCGCTGGTCGGCCACCGAGGGCCTGCGCCGGCTGGACATGGACCGCGAGGATGCGGCCGAAGGCGCGCCCGAGGCCGGTGCGGCCCTGCAGGCGATCAAGGCGGCCGAGCAGCGCGGCGTCTACCTGCTGCTCGACTTCGCCCCGTATCTGGAATACGCCGGTCACCAGCGCCAGCTGCGCGACATCGTCCAGCGCCGCCATTGCCAGCCGCACGTGGTGGTGCTGGTCGGCGCCCGGGTCGAGTTGCCGGAAACGCTCGAGCCGCTGGCGGTGCGCTTCAGCCCGCGCCTGCCCGATGCGGCGGCGCTGCTGAAGATGCTGCGCGAGGAAGTGGCCGCCTACCCGGCCGAGAACGGCGGGCGCCGGGTCGAGGTGGACACCGCCGCGGCCCAGCAGATCATCCGCAACCTGGCCGGGCTGGACCTGGTCGACGCGCGGCGCATCGCGCGCCACCTGATCTACGACGACGGGGTGCTCGGCCCCGGCGATCTGCCGCAGCTGGCCAGGCTGAAGTTCGAGCTGCTCGGCCGCGGCGGCCAGCTGCAGTACGAATACGACGGCACGCGGCTGGACGAGGTGGCCGGCGCCGACCGGCTCAAGCGCTGGATCGCCCAGCGCCGCAGCGTGTTCGCCTCCACCACGCCGCCGCCGGGCCTGGACCCGCCGCGCGGCATGCTGCTGCTGGGGGTGCAGGGCTGCGGCAAGTCGATGCTGGCCAAGGCCACCGCGGCCGGGTTCGGCGTGCCGCTGCTGCGCCTGGACATGGGCGCGCTGTACGACAAGTACCACGGCGAGACCGAGAAGAACCTGCGCAAGGCGCTGGCCGCGGCCGAGCAGCTGGCGCCGTGCGTGCTGTGGATCGACGAGATCGAGAAGGGCCTGGCCAGCAGCGGGAGCGGCGAGGATGGCGGCGTGTCCAGGCGCGTGCTCGGCAGCCTGCTGACCTGGATGGCCGAGCGCAGCGCGCCGGTGTTCGTCGTGGCCACCGCCAACCAGGTCCACGAACTGCCGCCGGAGCTGCTGCGCAAGGGACGCTTCGACGAGATCTTCTTCGTCGACCTGCCCGACGCCGACACGCGGGTCGAGCTGCTGCGGCTGCATCTGGGCCGACGCAGGCTGGTGGCCGAGGACTTCGCCCTGCCTGCGCTGGCCGCGGCCAGCGACGGCTTCTCCGGCGCCGAGATCGAGCAGGCCATCGTCTCGGGCCTGTACACCGCACACGCCGAGGGCCGCGCCCTGGACACCGACGGCCTGATGCGCGAGATCCGCACCACCCGCCCGCTCTCGGTGCTGATGGCCGAGCAGGTCCAGGGGCTGCGCGACTGGGCCCGCGGCCGCACCGTGCCGGCACACTGAGGCGCGGGTGCGCGCCGGCGGCCAGGCGCGCCGCTGGGCCCAGGTGGGGTGAACCGCGTGGAAGACGCTACCAATCCTCACTCATTTCCCTGTAATTTCAAATACTTGTCGCTTGTCGCAAGGGCCGCGCTGCCGTAGGCTCAGGGGTCTCACGGATCCCGACGGAACGGCCCCGTAGTCCATGGAACACTCCCTTCCCCACCCCCAGACCTGCGAGGAGGCCACGCCCTCGCAGGTGGCCGCCGAGCTGATCGCGCGGCATCAGCAGGCCGACGGCCGCGTCGCCGTGCTCGATCTGGCGCGCCAAGTGCCCGCCACCGCGCGCGCCAGCCACATCGAAGTGCAGGTGCTGGCGCAGGAAGTCGCCGTGCGCCTGCCCATCCCCGTCGCGCGCAAGCTGCTGTCCGGCTTCCCGCCCTTCAGCCTGGTTCCGCGCGCGCCGTGGCAGCGCAAGAGCCTGCTGTACCGCGCGCTGGACGCGCTGGCGCCACTGCGCTGGGTGCGCTATCGGCTGGGCCGCTCGCGCTATGCCTGGGTGCGCCAGCGCGCGGCGCATCGCCAGGGCCTGGAGGCGTTCACCGTGGTCGAACGCGCCACCGACGCGGCCGTGGCCCGCTTCGCGCGCGTGGTCGACCTGCATTGCTTCGCCGACCTGTTCGCCCGCGACGGCGATTTCCGCGACACGGTGGTCGCGCTGGTGTGCGAGCACGCCGCGCCCGAGCTGCGCGATCCCTCCGGGGCCGAGCAGCGCCTGAACATGGCCGCCCTGCTCGACCTGACCGCCTGGCATCAGGGACAGCGCGGCGACGCCGCCACCCAACTGGGCGCCGAACTGGTGATGCTGGCCATCCCGGCCTCGGTGTTCGAGCGCGTCACGGCGGCGATCCGCCAGTGCATGTCCCAGCGCACGCCGGTCGTCCCGGCGGAGGCGCCGCCCCAGGAGATGGCGGCCGCCTGAAGGCCGGCGGCGTGGGGGGCGCTACTGCGCCCCCGCCGCTGTCGCCCTGGTCGAGGTCCAGCCCGCGGGCGGGGTGAGTGGCCGGTGGTTGGCTTCCAGCAGGCGCTGCAAGGCGATGATCTCGCCGTCGCGCAGCTCCCAGTCGAGATAGGTATCCATCGGGACCTCGCCCGTCGACGATGACCGGAGGCGGGACGCTTCGGCCAGGAGCCATTGCAGCTGTCGCCGCTCCTCGCGCCAGCGCAGTTCCTGCGGGGTGTCCGCCGTCAGGCGCGTCATCAGGGCGATGCCGAGCATGCGGCTGATCAGGTCGCTGCCATCCCGCGCCATCAGCGCGAACACCGATTTGCAGTCGTCCCAGCGTTCGCGGTCGTCGTGGGTGTGCGTTTCATCGCAGTAGCGGGTGACCACGCCCAGACTGGGGATCGGCCGCGTCGCCAGCATGGTCAGCACGTTGAACCTGGGCCAGTCCGCCAGCTGAGGGCTATCGGGTAGACCGTTCTGCGCCGCGAGCGCCTGGCGCAGCGATGCATCCATCGGCGGCACGGGCAGGCCGGAGACCGCGTCGGCCAACAGACCCCCAAACTCGATCTCCATAGCGTCGTAGCGCGTCGCCTGCGTGGCCGCGCGCCAGGCCTTGGCCGCTGCCTTGGCATCGCCGCGCTGCTGGGCCTCGATGAAGGCGAGCAGCTGCACGAACAGGTTGTCGCCTTCCTCGCGCTGCAGGAACGCCAGCGCGCCGGCCGCGTCGCATTGCACGTTGGCCCCGGGGCATCCCATCGCCTCGAAGCGTGCGACCTGCGCATCGCGCGGCCGCGCGTCGAGCGCGGCCTGCATCCAGACACCGGGCTCGTCGATCCCGGCGGCAGGCGGCTTGTCCGTGCCTTGCCGTGCGTCGGCCTCGTCGCGTGGCCACAGCACGGCGGCGGCATAGAGATCGCGCGCCTGGCCGCTGGAAGCCACGCCGCGCAGGTGCAGCTGCAGGGCCTGGTCGTACTGCGCCTGCCAGGCCTTGAAGCGCTGCTCGAAAGCGGTCTGGTCGACCGCGGCCTGCGCCTGCGCACGGACCGGGAGCACCTGAAAGGCCAGCAGCAGAACGGCGGCGAAAGCAAAGCGGCGCATGTCGGTTCGTCCCTGAAAACCCGACCTCGAGGATGACACGTCTCAAGGCGCCAGGTGCGGCAACAGCCAGGCCAGCAGGGGCAGCGTGGCCAGCGACAGCACGATGGAGTAACCGGTCAACGCCGCGCACAGGCGCGGGGCCAGGTTGTGCGAGATGGCCAGCGCGGCGGCGGTGATCATGGTCGGCATGGCCGACTCGAGCACGTTGACCTGGAACAGCTGGCCACGCAGACCGAAGGCGTAGGACAGTGGAATGGCCAGCGCCGGCATCACCAGCAGGCGCAGCGCCAGGCCCACGGCCAGCGGCTTGAGTTCATGGCGCGGCAGCCGCAGCTGGATCGACAGGCCGACCGAGAGCATCACCAGCGGCAGCATCGCATCGGCCAGGCGCTGCAGGCCGCTGGCGATCCAGGCCGGCGGCGCGGCGGGCATCAGCGTGACGGCGAACACCAGCGCCCACAGCGGCGGGAACTTCACCACCCGCAGGACGAGCTGCCTGGCCCCCGGCGGCGTCTCGCCCGAGTAGCGCGCCAGGATCACGATGCCTAGCGTGGACAGCATCAGGAAGGTGCCGAACTGGTCGTACACCACCGCATAGGGCAGCGCATGGTCGCCCAGCAGCGCCCGCACCATCGGATAGCCGATGAAGCTGGAATTGGAGAAGCCCACGCAGATCAGCAGCGCGGCCTGTTCGCTGCGCGCCAGCTTCAAGGCGCGTCCGGCGATGGCGACCAGCCCGTACACCGCGCCCATCAGGATCCACGGCGTCAGCATCAGGCCCAGCAGCGAAGGATCCAGGTGCAGGCGCGGCACGAAGGTCAGCACCGCCGCCGGCAGGCAGACGTAGAGCACCACCAGATTGAGCACATGCGCCGCCCCTTCCGGGAACAGGCGCAGCCGCGCGAACAGCAGCCCCAGGGCCAGCATGGCCAGGATCAGGGCGAAGGCATCGAAGGCCATGCGTTTCCTTGCGCGGACAGGCGCGAGAGCGTGGATCGGGCGCATTGTCGCAACGCGCCTGCCGCAACGCCAAATGAGGCCGGCACCGAGGCGGTTGTAGACTGCCGCCGCGCCAGGGCCTACAGGTCCGTGCACGCCACGCCGCTTTCCACCGGGCCAGCCCATGACCAGCACCGCAGAACTCACCTCGCCCTCGTCCGCCGACACGCCGGCGCTGGCCACGCTGGATACCGACTACACCCTGGAGCACAAGTACACGCGCACCGACGGGCGCATCTACCTGTCCGGCGTGCAGGCGCTGGTGCGGCTGCCGCTGATGCAGCGCCTGCGCGACGATGCCGCCGGCCTGAACACCGCCGGCTTCGTCAGCGGCTATCGCGGCAGCCCGCTGGGCGGCTTCGACCTGGAGCTGTGGCGCGCGCGCCGGCACCTGGACGCGGCCAAGGTGAAGTTCCAGCCCGGCCTCAACGAGGACCTGGCCGCCACCATGCTGTGGGGCACGCAACAGACCACGCTGTTCCCGGGCGCCACCGTCGCGGGCGTGTACGGCATGTGGTACGGCAAGGGCCCGGGTGTGGACCGCAGCGGCGATGTGTTCAAGCACGCCAACGCGGCGGGCACCTCGCCGCTGGGCGGCGTGCTGGCGCTGGCCGCCGACGACCACGCCTGCCGCAGCTCGACCCTGCCGCACGGCAGCGAGGAGGAATTCGTCAGCGCGATGATGCCGGTGCTCAACCCGGCCGGCGTGCAGGACATCCTCGACCTGGGCCTGGTCGGCTGGGCGATGAGCCGCTACACCGGGCGCTGGATCGGCTTCAAGACCATCGCCGAGACCGTGGAGTCCTCGGCCTCGGTGGACGTGGATCCGTTCGCGCGGCGGATCGTGCTGCCGGAGGACTTCACCATGCCGGCCGGCGGCCTGAGCATCCGCTGGCCCGATCCGCCGCTGGACCAGGAGATGCGCCTGCATCGCTACGCGGTGGCCGCCGCGCAGGCCTTCGCCCGCGCCAACCAGGTCGACCGGGTGGTGCTGGATTCGCCGCGCGCGCGGCTGGGCATCGTCACCACCGGCAAGAGCTACCTGGACGTGCTGCAGGCGCTGGAGTACCTGGGCCTGGACGAGGCGGCCTGCCGCGACATCGGCATCCGCGTCTACAAGGTCGGCATGAGCTGGCCGCTGGAGCCGGTGGGCATCACCGCCTTCGCGCGCGGGCTGGAGGACATCGTCGTGGTGGAGGAGAAGAAGGCCTTCATCGAGCGGCAGATGAAGGAGCTGTTCTACAACTGGCCGGCCAGCGCCGGCGCGCGGCCCAGCATCGTCGGCAAGTACGACGAGGCCGGCGCCTGGATCCTGCCCTCCACCGGCGAGCTGACCCCGGCCACCATCGCCGGCGTGATCGGCGCGCGCATCCTGCGCTTCGCCAGAACCGAATCGATCGAGCAGCGCCTGCGCTGGATGGAGGCCAAGGAAGCCGAGATGGCCCTGCCGCGCGCCAGCTTCCCGCGCGTGCCGCACTACTGCAGCGGCTGCCCGCACAACACCTCCACCGTCGTGCCCGAGGGCGCGCGCGCGATGGGCGGCATCGGCTGCCACTACATGGTCACCTGGATGGACCGCAGCACCGACACCTTCACCCACATGGGCGGCGAAGGCGTGACCTGGTCGGGGCAGGCGCCGTTCACCGCGACCGAGCATGTGTTCCAGAACCTGGGCGACGGCACCTATTTCCACAGCGGCTCGCTGGCCATCCGCCAGTCGATCGCCACCGGCGTCAACATCACCTACAAGATCCTCTACAACGACGCGGTCGCCATGACCGGCGGCCAGCCTGTCGATGGCCCGCTGAGCGTGCCGGACATCGCCGCGCAGATGCGCGCCGAGGGCGTGCAGACCCTGGTGCTGGTGTCCGACGAGATCGCCAAGTGGTCGCGGCGTCGCGACCTGTTCCCGCCGGACACCGAATTCCACGACCGCGCCGAGCTGGACAGCGTGCAGGAGCGCCTGCGCCAGGTGCGCGGCGTGTCGGTGCTGATCTATGAGCAGACCTGCGCCACCGAGAAGCGCCGCCGCCGCAAGCGCGGCAAGCTCGTCGATCCGCCCAAGCGGGTGATGATCAACTCGCTGGTGTGCGAGGGCTGCGGCGACTGCGGGCAGAAGAGCTTCTGCGTGTCGGTGCTGCCCAAGGAGACCGAGTTCGGCCGCAAGCGCACCATCGACCAGTCCAACTGCAACAAGGACTACTCCTGCGTGTCGGGCTTCTGCCCCAGCTTCGTCACCGTGCACGGCGGCCGGCCGCGCAAGGGCCAGCGCAGCGACGCCTCCGCGCTGCTCGAGGCGCTGCCGGCGCCGGCGTTCAAGTCCGACCTGGGCGAGCCCTGGAACATCCTGATCACCGGCGTCGGCGGCACCGGCGTGGTGACCATCGGCGCGCTGCTGGGCATGGCCGGGCACCTGGAAGGCAAGGGCGCCAGCGTGCTCGACCAGACCGGGCTGGCGCAGAAGGGCGGTGCGGTCACCACCCACGTGCGCCTGGCGCGCGCGCCGCAGGCCCTGCACGCCGTGCGCATCGCCGCCGGCGAGGCCGACCTGGTGCTGGGCTGCGACATGGTGGTGGTCAACGACTACTGGGTGCTGTCCAAGGTGCGCGGCGAGCGCGCGCAGGTGGTGCTCAACACCTACGAGGCCATGCCCGGCACCTTCACCACGCATCCGGACATGCAGTTCCCCGCGGCCGAGATCATCGCCGGGGTCAACGTCGCCCTGGGCGGCCGCGACCCGCTGCTGCTCGATGCCACCCAGCTGGCCACCGCGCTGCTGGGCGATGCCATCGCCACCAATCTGTTCATGCTGGGCTATGCCTGGCAGCAGGGGCTGGTGCCGATCGCGTTCGAGGCGCTGATGCGCGCCATCGAGCTCAACGGCGCGGCCATCGAGATGAACAAGACCGCCTTCGCCTGGGGGCGCCTGGCCGCGGTCGATCTGCCCGCCGTGCAGCAGGCCGCCGGCCTGGTGCGCAACACCGAGACCCGCGAGGAGCGCGTGCCGCGCAACCTGCGCGTGCTGCCGCCGGGCGACTGGGAGGGCACCGAGTGGGGCGCCACCAGCGCGCCGCGCAATCCCGACAACGCGCGCAGCGTGCGCGGCCTGCCCGACACGGCCGCGGCCACGGCCGACGGCGTGGTGCTGCTGCCGCTGGACGACGCACGCCTGTCGCGCACGCTGGACGAGGCCATCGCGCGCCGCAGCGCCTTCCTCATCGACTACCAGGACGCCGCCTACGCGGCGCGCTATACCGACTTCGTCGCCCGGGTGCGCGAGGCCGAGAGCGCCCGGGCGCCCGGCTCGACGGCGCTGACCGAGGCGGTGGCGCGCTATCTGTTCAAGCTGATGGCCTACAAGGACGAGTACGAGGTCGCGCGGCTCTATACCAGCGGGGAATTCCAGCGCCAGCTCGAACAGCAGTTCGAAGGCGACTACACCCTGCAGTTCCACCTGGCCCCGCCGCTGCTGGCCAAGCGCAACGCCAGGGGCGAGCTGGTCAAGCGCGCCTACGGGCCGTGGATGCTGCGCGCGTTCGGCGTGCTGGCCAGGCTGAAGTTCCTGCGCGGCGGCGTGTTCGACGTGTTCGGCCGCAGCGCCGAGCGGCGCACGGAGCGCCAGCTGATCGAGGACTACCGCTGCACGGTGGCCAGACTGCTGGACACGCTCGACGCCGAGCGCCTGCCGCTGGCCGTGCGCATCGCCAGCCTGCCCGAGCAGATCCGCGGCTATGGCCACATCAAGGAGCGCCACCTGCACGCGGCCCGGGCGCAAGAGGCGCAGCTGCTGGCCGAGTGGCGCAACCCGAAGGCCATCCCGATCGTGCAGGCGGCCTGAGGGTCGCCTCCTCCTGTGGAGGCTACGGTCTCCCAAACCCCTGTAGAGCGGAGCTTGTGGCAATCCCCTCTTGGGGACTCCGCTGCCCTTCGTTCGGTCGTGGGGAAGGCCCCAGCGGAGCGAGCTCCGCTCTACAGGTGCGGGCCGCCATGGCGGTATGGGCTTTACCGGTGAAGCCCCATCGCCGCCATGGCGGCTCCCACGGAAGCGAAAGATGCAGCGGCGGCCAATGCTTCCAACCGCAACCAAGCCCCAGCAAACCTAACGCGCGCTGTAGCATGGCGGCCCTATGACCGCACCGCTCAAGCCTGCCGATTACCTCAGGAAAATCCTCACCGCGCGCGTCTACGACGTGGCCGTCGAGACACCGCTGGAGCCGGCGCGCATTCTCAGCCAGCGGCTGCACAACAAGGTGCTGTTCAAGCGCGAGGACCAGCAGCCGGTCTTCAGCTTCAAGCTGCGCGGCGCCTACAACAAGATGGCGCATCTGAGCCCCGAGCAGCTGCAGCGCGGGGTGATCTGCGCCTCGGCCGGCAACCACGCCCAGGGCGTGGCGCTGGGCGCGCACCGGCTGGGCACGCGCGCGGTGATCGTGATGCCGGTGACCACGCCCCGGCTGAAGATCGACGCGGTCAAGGCGCTGGGCGGCGAGGTGGTGCTGCATGGCGACAGCTATTCGGACGCCTACACCCATGCGGTGACGCTGGAGCAGCAGCAGGGCCTGACCTTCGTGCATCCCTTCGACGACCCGGACGTGATCGCCGGCCAGGGCACCATCGCCATGGAGCTGCTGCGCCAGCATCCCGGTCCGCTGGATGCGGTGTTCGTGGCGATCGGCGGCGGCGGGCTGATCTCCGGCGTGGCCAACTACATCAAGGCGCTGCGCCCGGAGATCAAGGTGATCGGCGTGCAGATGGCCGACTCCGACGCGATGGTCCGCTCGGTCAAGGCGCGCAAGCGCGTGGCGCTGACCGAGGTCGGCCTGTTCGCCGACGGCACGGCGGTCAAGCAGGTCGGCCGCGAGACCTTCCGCATCGCCCGCGGGCTGGTGGACGCGTTCGTCGTGGTCGACACCGACGCGGTCTGCGCGGCGATCAAGGATGTCTTCGTCGACACGCGCGGCATCGTCGAGCCCTCCGGCGCGATGGCGGTGGCGGCGATCAAGCAATACGTGGCCACGCACAAGACCAAGGGCGCCACCTACGCGGCGATCCTGTGCGGGGCCAACATGAACTTCGACCGCCTGCGCTTCGTCGCCGAGCGCGCCGAGGTCGGCGAGGAGCGCGAGGCGCTGTTCGCCGTCACCATCCCGGAGGAGCGCGGCAGCTTCCTGCGCTTCTGCGAACTGGTCGACCAGCTGCCGGGCGGGCCGCGCAACGTCACCGAATTCAACTACCGCATCAGCGATGCGGCGCAGGCGCATGTGTTCGTCGGCCTGACCACGCACGGCAAGGGCGAGTCGTCGAAGATCGCGGCCAATTTCCAGCGCCACGGCTTCGCCACGCTGGACCTGACCTTCGACGAGCTGGCCAAGGAACACGTGCGGCACATGGTGGGCGGGCACTCGACGCTGGCCCAGAACGAGCGGCTGCTGCGCTTCGTGTTCCCCGAGCGGCCCGGCGCGCTGCTCAAGTTCCTGACCCTGCTCAAGCCGAGCTGGAACATCAGCCTGTTCCACTACCGCAACCAGGGCGCCGATTACGCGCGCACCCTGGTCGGCCTGCAGGTGCCGGCCAAGGACAACGCCGCCTTCGCCCGCTTCCTGGACACGCTGGGCTATCCCTGCGTGGAAGAGACCGACAACCCGGTGTACCGGCTGTTCCTGCGCAAGTAGCGCTCTTGCCCCTCCCCTTTGCGCGCAGCGCAAGGGGGAGGTGAGGAGAGGATGCTGTTGCTGTTGGCACAAGCAGGAGCAACTGCAACTGCAACAGCCAACCCCACCCCCGCCCTCCCCTTCGCTTCGCGAAAGGGAGGGGGCAGAGGCTCACAAACTTGCTGCAATCAGGGGATCCCTGGGCAGCGCTGTATGCGCCGCTGCGAACACCGCTTTTGCCCCTCCCCTTTGCGCGCAGCGCAAGGGGGAGGCTGGGAGGGGGTGCTTTTGCTGTTGGCACAAGCACGAGCAAAAGCAACTGCAACAACTAACCCCTCCCCCGCCCTCCCCTTCGCTTCGCGAAAGGGAGGGAGCAAAGGCCTGCGCCTCGCGCTCGGCCAGCAGCAGGATCTTCGCTTCGACACACGCCGGTGCGTCAGGCTTAGTCAGAGCGGCTCGAGCAGGCGCACGCCGCGCGAGGCCAGCGCCTAGGGCGTGTCGAAGCGTTCGCCGCGGCGCAGGCGCACGGGGCCCTTGGCGTCCTCGATCCGCACGCGGCGATGCCGCTGGGTGACCTCGATCCGCTGCACCTGCGCCAGGTGCGCGGCCGCCTGGCGCACCGCCGGCATCAGCGCGCGCCAGGCGGCCTCGCCATCGCCCAGGGCGCGCGCGACTTCGGACGGGCAGATCGAGGCCTGCGTCTCGCGCTCGGCCAGCAGCCGCAGGATGGTCGCTTCGACGCACGCTGGTGCGTCGGGTGCGGTCACAGCGGCTGCAGCAGGCGCAGGCCGAACCAGTCGCGGGCGTCGTTCCAGCCGTGGGTCACCTTCAGCCCCGCGCGCGCGGCCAGCTGGGCGAAGCGCGCATCGGTGTACTTGTGGCTGTACTCGACCTGCATGGCCTCGCCTTGCGCGAAGTCGAACTGTCGCCCGCCCACATGCACGGTCTGCGCACGCTGGCTGACCAGGAAGGTCTCGATGCGCAGCCGCTCGCGCACGTAGACGGCGCGATGGGCGAACGCGTCCAGGTCGAAATCGCTGCCGATCTCGCGGTTCAGCCGCGCCAGCAGGTTGAGGGTGAAGGCGGCCGTGATCCCGGCGGCATCGTTGTAGGCGGCCTCGATCAGCGCCGGATCCTTGTCCAGGTCGATGCCGACCAGGGCGCAGCCGCCCGGCCCCATCGTCTGGCGCATCCCGTCCAGCAAGGCCTGCGCGGCCTCGTCGGTGAAGTTGCCCAGGGTCGAGCCGGGGAAGAACATCACCGTGCGCTGCGCCGGTCGCGCGCTCGGCGGCAGGTCCAGCGGCCGGGTGAAGTCCGCGCACACCGGCAGCATCTCGATCGCGGGGAAGTGCTCGGACAGGCGCGCGGTGGCCTGCACCACCGCCGTGCGCGAAATCTCCACCGGCGTGTAGGCCACTGGGGCGCGCAGGTGTTCGAGCAGCAGCTCGGTCTTGCGGCCGCTGCCGCTGCCGTACTCGACCACGTGCGCGCCCGGGCCGATGGCCTGGGCGATGGAAGGCAGGCGCTGCTCCAGCAGGGCCAGCTCGGTGCGGGTCAGGTAGTACTCGGGCAGATGCGTGATCGCCTCGAACAGGCGCGAGCCCTCCGCATCGTAGAAGTACTTGGACGGCAGTGTCTTGGGATCGCGCGACAGGCCCTCCAGCGCATCGGCGGTGATGTCGTCGGGCTTGGGGCGCAGGTCGGTCAGCGCGTCACGGGCGCGGGTCATGGCGCAGGCGGCAGCGTTCAAGGCAGGTCCTTGGCAAGGCGCATGCCGGCGTACTGCCAGCGCGCGTCGGAGGGGAAGAAATTGCGGTAACTGGCGCGGATATGCGTGCGCGAGGTGGCGCAGCTGCCGCCGCGCAACACCCATTGGGCATTCATGAACTTGCCGTTGTATTCGCCCAGCGAGCCGGGCCAGGGCGCGAAGCCGGGATACGGCAGATAGGCGCTGCTGGTCCATTCCCACACATCGCCGAACAGCTGCGACAGGCCGGTGTCGGTGCCGGGCTGCGAGCGCGGGTGGAACAGGCCGTCCTCGACGAAATGGCCTTCGGCCGGCACGCCGGTGGCGGCCAGTTCCCACTCAGCCTCGGTCGGCAGGCGCGCGCCGGCCCAGCGCGCGAAGGCGTCGGCCTCGAACAGGCTCAGGCCGCTAACCGGCGCATCCGGATCGCGCTCACGCCAGCCGCCCAGGGTGAACTCGCGCGCGCCGTCCTCGTGCCAGTACAGCGGACGCTGCCAGTCGCGGCCGCGCACCGTCGCCCAGCCGTCGCTGAGCCAGTGCGCCGGCGTGCGATAGCCACCGTCGTCGACGAAGGCGGCGAACTCGGCATTGCTCACCGGCCGGCTGGCCAGGGCGTGCGCCGCCACCAGCGTGCGGTGACGCGGCGATTCGTTGTCGTAGGCAAAGTCCTGCGCCTGCGGCCAGGGCGCCGCGCCGATCTGGGCGATCTGTTCCTCGCGCGCGCACCAGCGCAGCGGCGCGCCTGCGGCGCGCGGCGCGGGCAGATCCTCGCGATAGGCCGGCTGCAGCGGGTTGCTCCACAGCGCGTGGCGGATGTCGGTCAGCAGCAGCTCCTGGTGCTGCTGTTCGTGCTGGATGCCGAGCTGCACGATGTCCAGCGCCCGATCGTCCAACGCCCGCGCCTGCAGCCGCGCGCACAGCGCCTCCTCGACCGCCGCGCGATAGGCGCGCACCTGCGCCAGCGTCGGCCGCGACAGCATCCCGCGGCGCGGGCGCGCATGCATCGGCCCGACGCTGTTGTAGTAGCTGTTGAACAGGTAGTCCCAGGCCGGGTCGAAGGCGCGATAGCCCGCGTCGGTGCCCAGCACGAAGCGTTCGAAGAACCAGGTCGTATGCGCCAGATGCCACTTGGCCGGACTGGCGTCGTCCATGCTCTGCACCATCGCGTCCTCGGCACTGAGCGGCGCGGCCAGCCGGGCGGTGAGGGCGCGCATGGTCTGGAACGCGGACAGCAGCGTCTGCGACCGCGCGTCGCGGTCGCGATGCGCCTGGCGGGGTGGGAGGGCATGCATGGGCCCATGCTAGGGGGCGGCGGTGAACGCCCTGTTATGCCCACCTGCGTCCTGTGCAGCTAGGCTGCACACATGCGCGATACGCCGACGTTCCCCGCCCCTGTCCCGTGGCCGCAGCGCCAGCGTGCCTTCGCCACGCCGACCGACGCCGTCTACCTGGACGCGGCCTCCAAGGGCGCACGGCTGCGCCACGTGCTGGACGGCGCGCACGCCATGCTGGAGGCCGAGGCCGCGCCGTGGTGGCTGCCGCACGCCGACTGGATGCGGCGCATCGAGGACGCGCGCGCGCTGGCCGCGCAGGTGCTGTTCGACGGCGATGTCGAGGGCCTGGCGATGGTGCCGTCGGCCGCGCACGGCCTGGCCACCGCCGCCGCCAACCTGCCGCTGCGGCGCGGCCAGACGGTGCTGGTGCTGGAAGGCCAGTTCCCGTCCAACCTGCTCGCCTGGCAGCAGCGCTGCGCGCAGGCCGGCGCGCACGTGGTCGGCGCCGTGCCGCGCGCGGACGAGACGCTCACCGAGGCGGTGCTGCGCACCATCGACCACACGCCCGAGCTGGCCATCGCCACCCTGCCGCATTGCTACTGGCACGACGGCCGCCTGCTCGATCTCGACGCCATCGCCGACGCCGTGCACGCGCGCGGCGCGGCCCTGGTGCTGGACCTCAGCCAGAGCCTGGGCGTGCTGCCGTTGCAGCTGGCGCGCTGGCGGCCGGACTTCGTGGTGGCGGTGGGCTACAAGTGGCTGCTGGGCACGATGGGCCTGACCTGGCTGTGGGCCAGCCCGCGCTGGCGCGACGAAGGCGTGCCGCTGGAGCAGCACTGGGTCGCGCGCGATGCGGGGGCGGACTGGGTGTTCCCGCTCGACACGCCGCCGCCCTACCTGCCGGGCGCACGCCGCTTCGACGCCGGTGGCATCGCCGATCCGCTGCGCCTGCTCCTGACCCACGGCGGCCTGGCCCAGCTGCAGGCCTGGCAGCCGGCCCGCATCGCCGTAGCGCTGGGCGAGGTCACCTCCGCGCTGGATGCGGCCCTGGACGCGCGTGGGCTGTCGGCGTGGAAGACGCCGGGGCATGCGCCGCATATCGCGGGGTTGCGGGTGCCGGCCGAGCGGTTGGACGCGGTGGCGGGGGCGTTCGCGCGGCGGGGGGTGATCTGTTCGCGGCGGCAGGGCTGTTTGCGGTTGGCGCCGTACTTGATGGTGACTGCGGAGCATGTGGAGGAAGTGGTCGAGATCGCAGCAAACGCCTAGCACCGTTGCCGTTGCTGTTGCTGTTGCTGTTGCTGTTGCTGTTGCTGTTGCTGTTGCTGTTGCTCGAGAGCTTCTGCTTTTGCTGTTGCTTTACCTGTCTGAGCCGTAAAGCACGCCGAGCACCGCAGCGAAGCAGGGCCGAAGAGGCGCCCTGTTTGAGCGAAGCGAGTTTGGGCGCCGTGCCCTGCTTCGCGAGGAGCGCAGGGGACCGACGCGCAGCGTCGGCGTGCGTCCCGGCGAGAAGCGGTTTTGCTTCCTTTTGACAAGACAAAAGGAAGTCGCGCCGCAGGCGCGAAAGCTTTGCACTTGGCGCGCCGCAGGCGCGTTGCCTTAGTCCCTACCAGAGCCGACGCCGGTTCGCTGGCCAAACTTGCATTTAATTTGCAAGCAAAACTTGAGTGCCATGCAGGTGCTTCTTAAAAGCAAAGCTAAAGCAAAGCTTTCGCACGGCTTCGCCGCGCGAGCTACTTTTGTCTTGTCAAAAGTAGCCAAAACCGCTTCTCGCCGGGACGCGAGCCGCCGCTGCGCGGCGGTCCCCTGCGCTTCTCGGAAGACGAGGCACGGCGCCCAAACTCGCTTCGCTCAAACAGGGCGCCTCTTCGGCCTCGCCTTCCTGCGATGCTCGGCTCGCTTTACGGCTCAGACAGGTAAAGCAACAGCAAAAGCAGAAGCTCTCGAGCAACAGCAACGGCAACAGCAACAGCAACAGCTATGACCGCGCTGTGAGCCTCAGGCCCTTGGGCGTCATGACCCGCTCGAAGAGCTCGAACCCCCCCTGCACCAGCAACGCCAGCACCGCCGCCGGCACCGCCCCCTCCAGAATCATCCCCAGATTGTCCAGCCGGATCCCGGTCAGGATCGGCTGACCATAGCCGCCGGCGCCGATCAGGGCCCCCAGCGTCGCCGTGCCGACATTGATCACCGCGGCGGTCTTCACCCCCGCCAGGATCGTGCGCAGCGCCAGCGGCAGCTCCACCCGCCACAGGCGCGTGCGCGGCGGCAGACCCAGGGCCGCGGCGGTCTCGCGCAGGTCGCGCGGGATGCCGGTCAGGCCGGCGTGCGTGTTGCGCACGATCGGCAACAGCGAGTACAGGAACAGGGCCGCGATCGCCGGCTTCGCGCCGATGCCGAACAGCGGGATCATGAAGACGAACACCGCCAGCGACGGCAACGTCTGCAGCACGCCGGTCAGCGACAGCACGACCTGACCCAGGCGCGGGCGGCGCGCGGCCAGCACGCCCAGCGGCAGCGCGACCAGCAGCGCGCAGCCGAGCGAGACGCCGACCAGGGCGAGGTGTTCGCCGGTGCGCTGGGCGATGCGCGCGGCGCGGCCGCTGCCCTGCGGCGCATCGACACCGACGAACGCGGCGGCCACCTGCGCCTCGCTGCGATGCTCCAGCTTGACCTGCGCGTTGAGCCGGCGCATGTCCGCCACGTCGATGCGTCCCTCTAGCGAGCGCAGCACCTGCACGAAGGCCGGCGCGCTGCGCTCCAGCTCCAGCCGATACAGGAACACCGCCTGGTAATCGGGGAAGTAATGGCAGTCGTCGTCCAGCACCACCAGGTCGTAATACGGAATCTCCGCATCGGTGCTGTACAGGTCGGTCACATCGATCGCCCCACTCTGCAGCGCGCGATAGGCCAGGTCGTGGTCCAAGCCATTGGCCTGCTGCGGCAGCCCGTAGGCGGCGCGCACGCCGGGCCAGCCGTCGGCGCGCTGCAGGAACTCGTTGCTCAGGCCCAGCCTGAGTTCGGGATGCCGCGCCAGATCGCCCAGCGTGCGGATGCCCAGCGCCTGGGCGCGCGCCTTGCGCATGCCCAGGGCATAGGTGTTCTGGAAGCCGAGCGAGCGCGTCATGCCCAGCCCCTGCTGCGCCAGCGCGGCGGCCAGCTGCGCCTCGGTGGCGTCGGGCTGCTGCAGCAGTTCCTGGCGCAGCGTGCCGGTGTATTCGGCGTAGGCGTCGATGTCGCCCTCCTGCAGCGCGCGCCAGAGGATGCGCGTGCCGCCGAGCTGGCGCTTGTGCGCCACCTCCACGCCGTCCTTGCGCGCCTGCGCCACGGCGATCTCGGCCAGGATCACACCTTCGGTGAAGTTCTTCGAGCCGACGGTGACCTGCCCGGCCATCGCCGGGGACAGCAGACACAGCAGCACGCAGACCAGCCAGGCGCGCATCGACGCGCGCCTCATGCGGCATCCTCCAGCGTGCGCTGGGCGGTCATGAAGCGGGTGACGAAGTCCTCGGCCGGGCGGTCCAGCAAGGTCCGGGCGCTGCCCTGCTGGACGATGCGCCCGGCCCGCATCAGCACCAGGGTGTCGGCCAGGTAGGCCGCCTCGGCCACGTCGTGGGTCACCAGCACCACGGTCTTGCCCAGCTGCGCGATCAGGGCGCGTATCTGGGTCTGCAGCTCGTGGCGCACGATGGGGTCGAGCGCGCCGAGCGGCTCGTCCAGCAGCAGCACCGGCGGATCGAGCATCAACGCGCGCACCAGCCCCATGCGCTGGCGCTGGCCGCCGGAGAGCTCGGCCGGATAGCGCGCCAGCAGCGCGGGCGGCAGCTGGCAGACCTCGGCCAGCTCGGCCAGGCGCGCCTCGATGCGCTCACGCGGCCAGCCCAGCGCACGCGCCAGCAGCGCGGCGTTGTCGCGCGCGCTCAGATGCGGGAACAGGCCGCCTTCCTGGATCACGTAGCCGATGCGCCGGCGCTGCGCCAGCAGCGTCTTGCGCTGCAGCGGCGCGCCCTCGAAGCGCACCTGCCCGCTGTCGGGCCATTCCAGCCCGATCAGCATGCGCAGCACGCTGGACTTGCCCGCGCCGCTGGGCCCGATCAGGGCGGTGGTGCGACCCTGTTGGATCTCGAGGTCGACGTCATCGAGCGCGACGGTGTGGCCGTAGCGGCGCGTGACCCGCTGCAGGGAAAAGATCGCCATGGCCCGATGCTGGCATACCGCGCTGGGCCATGTCGCGAAGGGCGCTCAGGCCGCATCGGCGGCGGGCGCGGGCGGCGCACGCAACCAGCGCCGCTTGAGCCAGCGCTCGGCCGGCAGCGTCCACAGCCGCGCGAACGCCCAGGCCAGCAGCCAGCACAGCGGCAACAGCGCCAGATACCACCACGCACCCAGACGCACCTGGCCGCCACTGGCGCGATACAGCCCGACCAGCGCGAACACGACGAACATGTGCGTCAGATAGAGCTCGTAGCTGAGCCGGCCCCAGGCCCGCAGCCACGCCAGCGCGCGCAGCGGCGCATGGGCCGGCATCGCATGCAGGCCGACCAGCAGCGCGCCCGCGCCGCAGACCAGCACCAGCATGGCGCCGTTGCCCAGCGAGCGCCACAGCTCGCCGCCGCACAGCAGCACCGCCGCCAGCGCGACCACGCCGAGCACGCGCAGGCCGCGCGCGGTGGAAGCCGGCACCGGCCAACGGGTCACCGCCAGGGCCGCCAGCACGCCGACGGCGATGGCGGAGAAGCCCGGCAGGTAGGCCTTCTCCTGCCAGATCTCGTTGTCGACGATCGCCGCGCGGGTCAGCGGCAGCGACAGCGCCAGCAGCACAAGGGCCGGCACCAGCAGCGCGCGCCGGCGCAGCAGCAGACACACCAGCGGGAAGGCGAGATAGAACGCTTCCTCGATCGACAGCGACCACAGCACGTCCCAGCCGCCGGGCAGCCAGCCGGTGCGGCCCTCGTACCAGTTCAGCTGCAGGCTCAGCGCCGACCACAGCGCGCCGCCGAGCGATTGCCCGGACTTGTCAATCACGAAGTTCGGCACGCCCAGGCCATGCATCAGCGCCAGTACCGCCAGGAGCAGCAGCAACGCGGGCAGGATGCGGGCCGCGCGCCGCGCATAGAACGCGCGCAGGTCGATGCGCGCCAGCGACGACCAGCGCTGCACGGCATGCAGCGTGATCAGGAAGCCGGAAATGACGAAGAACACGAACACCGCCTCGTAGCCGTTGTAGCTCAGCGCGCGCAGCAGGCGCAGCGGCAGCCAGTCGACCAGCGCGGTATCGCGCAGCGGGATGCGCAGCGCCAGGTGGTGCACGACCACCAGCAGGATCGACACGCCGCGCAGCGTGTCGATGCCGGGATTGCGCTGCGCCGGCGCGGTCAAGGCGCGCCCTGCGTGGAGGCCGGCAGCAGCACCGGCGGGCCGGCCGTGCGCAGGGCCTGCAGGATCTTCCGACCAGCGCGGCCATCGACCGGCGCCAGGCCCATCGCCTGCTGTTCGCTGGCGATGGCGCGGCGGGTCTGCGCGCCGACCAGGCCATCGGGCGTGCCGAGGTCGTGGCCGCGCGCCAGCAGCAGCAGCTGCAATTCCTTGCGCTGCGCGCGGTCCAGCGGCGGATCGTCGGTGGGCCAGGAGGCGATCAGCGGGCCGCCGCCGCGCAGGCGGTCGGACAGCAGGGCGATGGCCAGCGCATAGCTCTCGGCGGCGTTGTAGCTGTAGATCGCATCGAAGTTGCGGAACACCAGGAACGCCGGCCCGGCCACGCCGGCCGGCAGCAGCAGCGCGGCCGGCGTGTCGTCGGCCGCGATCGCGCCGCCGTCGGCGCGGGTGATGCCCGCGGCGACCCACTCGCGCAGCGGGCGCTTGGCCTTGCGCCCCGCGCGGGACGCGTCCCAGCCCGCCGGCACGCGCACCTCGAAGCCCCAGGGCTGGCCGGTCTGCCAGCCGGCGCGCTTGAGATAGTTGGCCGTGGACGCCAGCGCGTCGGGCACGCTGTGGACCAGATCGCGGCGCCCGTCGCCATCGCCGTCCACCGCGATGCGCTGGTAGGTGCTGGGCATGAACTGGGTCTGCCCGAACGCGCCGGCCCACGAGCCGGTCAGCCCATCAAGGGTCAGATCGCCCGACTGCAGCAGCGCCAGGGTCGCCAGCAGTTCGCCGCGGAAGAACTCCTGCCGCCGGCCGAAGCACGCCAGGGTGGACAGCGACACCAACAGCGGCCGCTTGCCCTGCACGCGGCCGTAGTCGCTCTCCACGCCCCAGACCGCCACCACCGTGGCCGCATCCACGCCGCTGTCCTGCGCCACGCGCGCCAGCACCTCGGCCTGCTGGGCGCGCATCGCCTGGCCATCGGCGACGCGCTGGGCGTCGACCAGCGGCGCCAGGTAGTCCCAGATCGGCGTGGAGAACTCGGGCTGGCTGTCCAGCAGCGGCAGCACGCTCATGTCCGGCACCACGCCGGCCATGAAGCGATCGAACGCGGCAGGCGCGATCCCCGTGGCGCCCGCTCGCGTGCGCGCCATGCAGCTGGCGTAGGTGGCGCGATCGGCGTCGCTGGGCGCTCCCGCATCGACGGTCGGCTGCTGCGCCTGCGCCGCCCACGCCATCGAGGCCATCGAGGCCATCAGGATTCCCGCCAGGTTGCGTCGCATGCATCCACTCCCGCGCTGCCATTGCCAGCGTCGATTGTAAGCAGCGGGCCGCTGCCGGGGCTTTGGCTGCGACGTTGCGCACGGCGCCGTGCCGACGGAGGTCTGCGGGCGACGCGGCGCATCAGGCGCAAAGGCGCTGGATTCCCGCCTTCGCGGGAATGACGACCCGAAGGACCCGCGTCGCTGCTTCCGGTACTTCCGCTACTTCCGTTGTTGCCCTTGTTGCCGCTGCTGCTGTTGCTGCTGGTTGCTTTGGCTCTGGCTTCAAGGCCCCTCCCCTTTCGCGCAGCGAAGGGGGAGGCTGGGAGGGGGTGCTTTTGCTTTTGACTTTCCCGCGAAGCGCACCCCTCCCCCTCAGTCGCTAGCCGCGACTTCGAGCTCCCCTTGGCCTGCGGCCAAAGGGAGGAAGCGAAGCGCTACCCCCGCCGCCACACCAGAAAGCGATTGTTCGCCGGCATCGCGTGATCGGCCTCCAGCCGCAGGCCGATGCCGCGCGCCAGCGCATCGACCGCCTCGAGATCGCGGATCCCGCTGACCGGATCGCGCGCCTTCAGCCACTGGTCGAACTGCGCATTGCTGTCGCTGGTGAAGGCACCGCCGTAGTTGAACGGCCCGTAGACCGCCAGGACGCCGCCGTGCTCCAGCACACCCGACAGCCCGGCGAAGCAGGCCTGCACCTGCGGCCAGCCCATGATGTGCAGCGTATTGGCGGTGAACACCGCATCGAACGTCTGCGCCGGCCACGGCCCGCGCGCCACGTCCAGCTCCAGCGGCGGCGGGGTGTTGGGCAGGGCGGCCTCGTCCAGCCACGCGGCGATGCCGGGCAGGTGTTCGGCACGCTCGCTGGTCTGCCAGCACAGCTGCGGCAGCGCCGCGGCGAAATGCACCGCGTGCTGGCCGGTGCCGCTGCCGATCTCCAGCACGCGGCGAGTCCGGGCCAGCAGCGGACGCAGCACCGCCAGGATCGGGTCGCGATTGCGCGCGCAGGACGGCGCGAACGGCTTGTCCACCATGCGCCGGCCGGCTCAGCCCTCGGCGGGCTGCAGCGCCTCGGCCACGGCGTGGAAGAGCCGGCCCATTTCCAGCGGCTTGTCGAGGAACTCCGCACGCAGGCCCGCCGGCAGTTCGGAGCGGTCGAACGGGCGCGCCGGATCCTGCAGCAGCAGCACCGGGCCGCGATAGCCGCGCTGGACCAGCGCCTGCACCAGCGCGGTGGCCGGCAGCAGCACGAAGTCGCTGTCGATGATGAACAGCTCGGGCATGCCGTCGACCACGGCCGCGCGCAGCGCGTAGGCGCCGTCGGGCGCGGTGGCCGGCGCGTAGCCCTGGCTTTCCAGCGCGTTGCGCAGCAGCGACTGGCGCGTGCTGTCGCCGTCGACCAGCAGGATGCGCTGGCCCTGGCCCGGGGCCGGCACGCTGGATTGCGGCGCGGCGCCGCCGGTGACCGGCAGCACCACCGCGAAGGTCGTGCCCACGCCCGGCGTGCTGTCCACCTCGATGCGGCCCTGGTACTGCTCGACGATGCGCAGGCAGGACATCAGCCCCAGGCCCGTGCCCTCGGACTTGGTGGTGAAGAACGGGGTGAACAGCTGGCTGCGCGTCTTGGCGTCCATGCCGATGCCCTCATCGGCCACGCGGATGCACACGCCTTCCTCGACCGGCCGCGCCGACAGGGTCAGCGTGCCGCCCGTGGGCATGGCCTGGATCGCGTTGAGGCACAGGTTGATCAGCACCTGCTGCAGCTCGACGTAGTTGGCGTCGATCTGCACCGGCGTGGCCGGCGGCTGCAGGTCCAGGCGCACGTTGTCCGGCAGGGTGCCCTGCAGCAGCACCTGCACGGCCTGGAACAGCTCGCCCACCGACACGTCCTCGCGCGCCTTGCGCGCGCCGCGCACGAAGGACAGCATCGACTCGGCCATCTCGTGGCCGCGCCGGCCGGACTCGGCGATCACCTCGCCCAGCTTGTGGATCTTGGGGTTGTCGCTGTGGATGGCCAGCAGGTCCGGCACGATCAGCAGCGGCTGCAGGATGTTGCGCAGGTCGTGGCTCAGGCCCGCGGCCAGCATCGCCATCGAATCCAGCCGCTGCGAGCGCAGCAGCTCCTTCTCCACGCGCGCGCGTTCGTGCTCGCTACGCGCCTCGCGGATCGCGCGCGCGGCCGCCGACGGCAGGCGCGCGGTCTTGTCCTTGAGGATGTAGTCGGCCGCGCCCTCGCGCAGCGCCTGCACCGCGGTCTCCTCGCCCATGGTGCCGGAGACGAAGATGAAGGGGATCGGCGGCTGATGGCTACGCACCAGCTGCAGCGCCTGATGCCCGGAGAAGCCCGGCATGCTCAGGTCCGACAGCACCAGGTCCGGCTTGAACGTCGCCAGCGCGCGCGCGAGCTCGGCCTCGGTATCGACCCGCTCGAACTCGGCCTCCAGCCCCGCGTCCACCAGCTGCATGGACGTCAGCTCGGCGTCCTCCGGCGAATCCTCCACCAGGAGGATGCGCACGGGGCCGATCGGGGCGGCGCTCAGCGGCATGCCGTTCAGGCCTGCCCCGGGGCTTCGTTGAACACGGCCCAGAACGTACCCAGCGTCTTGACCGCGGTGAAGAACTGGTCGATGTCCACCGGCTTGACCACATAGGCGTTGGCGCCCAGGTCCCAGCTGCGCACCAGGTCGCTTTCCTCGCGCGAGGACGACAGGATGACCACCGGCAGCGGCTTGAGCGCCTCGTCCTCGCGGATCGCGCGCAGCACTTCCAGCCCGTCCATGCGCGGCATCTTGATGTCCAGCAGCACCACCGCCGGCAGGCCCTCCGGGCGCTCGGCATAGGCGCCGCGGCGCAGCAGGTAATCCAGCGCCTCCACGCCGTCCTCCACGTGCACGATGGGGTTGGCCAGGTTGGCCTCGCGCAGCGCGTCGATCGCCATCTCGGCGTCGGCGATGCTGTCTTCGGCCAGCAGGATGGTGCGGATCGGGGTACTCATGAGAGGAACTCTGCAGGGGTGGGCCCGCGCGGGACGAACGCGTCGTCCGGCGAGCTGGGGATGATGAAGTGGAACGTGGCGCCCTGGTCGGGCTCGGCCTCGGCCCAGACGCGGCCGCCATGGCGCGTCACGACGCGGCGCACGCTGGCGAGGCCAATGCCCGTACCGGCGTACTCGCTGGATTTGTGCAGCCGCTGGAACACGCCGAACAGCTTGCCGGCGTAGGCCATGTCGAAACCGGCGCCATTATCGCGCACCCAGAAGTGATGCTCGCCATCGCCCTCCAGCCGGTAGCCGACGTGGATCTGGGCGACCTCGCGCTTGCCGCTGTACTTGACCGCGTTGCCCAGCAAGTTCTGCCAGACCTGGCGCAGCATGTTCTCGTCGCCCACCAGGATCGGCAGCGGGTCGATGTCCCAGTCCACGCGCAGCGGCAGGGCGTGCTTGTCCGCGCTGACCTGCGCATCGAGCATCGAGCGCGTCTCGGCCACCAGCGACTGCATGTCCACCGCCTGCAGGCGCAGCACGACCCGGCCCAGGCGCGAATACACCAGCAGGTCGTCGATCAGCGCCGACATGCGCCGCGCCGAGTCGCCGATCACCTGCAGGTAGTGGCGGCTGCGCTCGTCGGTGTCCTCGCCCAGGTGGCGGGCCAGCTTGTCGGCGAAGCCGGACACGTGGCGCAGCGGCGCGCGCAGGTCGTGCGAGACCGAATAGCTGAAGGCCTCCAGCTCGCGGTTGACGTCCGAGACCTGCTCGATCTTGCCTTCCAGCTGGCGGTTGAGGTCGATGATGCGCTGCTGGCTGGTCTTCTGCGTGGTCACGTCGCTCAAGGTCATCAGCACCGCGTCGTCGCCGCCGTCGGGCAGGGCCATGCGCCGGGCGTTGAGCAGCAGGGTGCGCTGCACGCTGCCGCGGGTCAGCTGCTGGACCTCGTAGTCCCACAGCTCGCGCCCGCGCGCCAGCACGTCGGCCAGGCGCTGGCGCACCACATCGTCGTCCCAGGCGTCGCTGAGCTCGTCCAGGCGCGGATGGCGCTCTGCCAGGTCGTCCTCGTCGATGGCGTAGAGCTCGGCGAAGGCCGCGTTGTGCAGCAGCACGCGCTGGTCGCGGTCCAGCACCACGATCGGCTCGCGCACGGTCTGCAGCACGGTGGCCGCGCGCGCGTCGGCGCGCGAGGAGGCCTGTTCGGCCGACAGCCGCTGGCCCATCTGCCGGGCCAGCAGCCAGATGATCAACACCAGCAGCAGCAGCTGCAGCACCATCGCGCCCAGGCCCAGCCAGCGCACCTGCTCGCGCCGGTCCTGGAAGTCGCGCTCGCGCTGGGCCTTCATGCGCTGCTCGTCCTGCAGCAGTTCCTGCAGGACCGGATGGGCCGGCAGGTCGCTGGCCAGCAGCTTCAGGATCTGGGCGCGGCGCGGGCCGACGCTGTCCGGCAGCTCGGTCGCCAGGGCGATGCGCCGGGTCGCGATCTCGCGCAGGCGGCCCACCCGCACCTGGGTGTCGGCATTGTCCTTGGTCAGCGCCTGCAGCTGATCGAGCATGCGCTCGAGCACGGCCGGGGAGGCCTTCAGGCGCTGGCGCGGGATATTGGCGTCCGCGCCCATGGCCAGTAGCAGGCTGCACTCCTCGGCCTCGCGCAGCTCCACCGTCAGCGCATTGACCTGCGCCTCGACCTGATGGGTGTGCGTGACCCACGCCGCCGCGTTGAGCGTGGACGTGAACAGCTGCTGCAGCAGCAGGGTCGGCAGGATGACGATGAGCAGGACGATCAGCGTCAGCAGAGGCAGACGCCAATCCAGCCACTGCGACCGAAAGGACACGGACATGGGTCTATGGTGAGGGTGACGGGAAGCCCGGATCTTCACCCGGACTCTACGAAAGTTAATGCGACAGCATCCGCTTGCTTCCCGTCCGTCGCGCGCCGTCCCTCCCAGCTGTGGACTGCGACCCGACACGCGAAACGCGTGCTTGTGGAGCACCCAACAAGTGGACCGTTTGAGATGTAAAGAATCCGTGAAAGCGCGTGAAGATGAATAGGCCAGACAGGCAACGGCCGCTTTGTCAGCAGACCGCCAACGCCACAACGCTTAGCATCTACCCGATTCCTTCTCTCTCGGCCCTGCCCCCGCCTGCATGATCCGACGTCAATTCCTCACCCGCGCCGCCGGGACCCTGGCCGCCCTGGGCCTGCCCCCCTCGCTGCTGGCCTCGCAGGCCGCGCTGGCCGCGCCCGGCAAGTCCAACCTGGTGTTCGGCCCGGCCCAGCCCTTCGACTACGCCAGCCTGAAGGGCCAGGCGCGGGCACTGGCCAGCGCGCCGTACAAGCCGCATGGCGGCCCGCTGCCGGCGGCGCTGGACGGGATCAGCTGGGACCACTACCAGGCCATCCGCTACCGCAAGGACCACGCGCTGTGGACCGGCCAGGACGATGCCTTCCTGGCCCAGTTCTTCCACATGGGCCTGTACTTCAAGCGGCCGGTGACCATGCACGAGGTCGCCGACGGCCAGGCGCGCGAGATCAAGTACAACGCGGGCATGTTCGACTACGGCGACAGCGGCCTGGCCAAGGTCAAGCTGCCGGACACGCTGGGCTTTGCGGGCTTTCGCCTCAACACCAAGGACGATCCGAACCGCGACTTCGCCGCCTTCCTGGGCGCCAGCTACTTCCGCGCGGTCGGCAAGGAGGGCCAGTACGGCCAGTCCGCGCGCGGCCTGGCCATCGACACGGGCATGGGCAAGCCGGAGGAGTTCCCGGACTTCGTCGCCTATTACCTGGAGCGGCCGGCCAAGGGCTCCAATACGCTGGTGGTCTACGGCCTGCTGGATTCGCCCAGCGTGGCCGGCGCCTACCGCTTCGCGCTGACCCCGGGCGAGCCGCTGCTGATGGACATCGACTGCGCGCTCTACCCGCGCACCAGCATCGAGCGCCTGGGCCTGGCGCCGTGCACCAGCATGTACCAGACCGGCGAGAACGACCGCCGCATGGCCTGGGACTGGCGCCCGGAGATCCACGACACCGACGGCCTGGCCCTGCACACCGGCAGCGGCGAGTGGATCTGGCGCCCGCTGACCAATCCGCCGCAGCTGCGCTTCAACGCCTTCGCCGACAACGATCCCAAGGGCTTCGGCCTGCTCCAGCGCGATCGCGACTTCGACCACTACCAGGACGACGGCGTGTTCTACGAGAAGCGCCCGTGCCTGTGGATCGAGCCCAAGGGCGGCTGGGGCGCCGGCTCGGTGCAGCTGGTGGAGATCCCCACGGTCGATGAGACCTTCGACAACATCGTGGCGTTCTGGAACCCCAAGGAGAAGCCGCAGGCCGGCCAGGAGCTGCTCTACGGCTACAAGCTGTTCTGGGGCTCGGCCGCGCCCTCGCAGCCGCCGCAGGCGCATTGCGTGGCCACCCGCACCGGCCTGGGCGGCGTGGTGGGGCAGAAGCGCAGCAAGTGGTCGCAGCGCTTCGCCGTGGACTTCGTCGGCGGCAAGCTGGCCGCGCTGGAAGCGGCCAACGCCAAGGTCGACCCGGCGCTGGAGATCCGCGGCGGCACGCTGGAGACGGTGTCGTGCCGGCCGCTGCGCGAGCTGCACGGCTACCGGGTGATGTTCGACGTGGTGCCGGAGAAGGAAGACAGCAGCCAGATCGATCTACGCCTGTACCTCAAGGACGCCACCGGCTCCCTGAGCGAGACCTGGCTGTACCAGTTCAGCCCGCCGCCGGCGGCCGAGCGCAAGATCTACTGAGCCGCCGCGGGCGGCCAACTGCCTGCCATTGAAGCGCGGGACGCGCGATGCGCCCCGCTGTCCTGTCCGCGCGCGCGACTGCGTTAACCGCAGTAAGCCACCGAAAGATGCCATTGCAGCGGCATCGGGGGGGGGACACGACCTGGGGCGCGCGCGGGAGGCGCGCCGGGTCGCGACCGGTGGGCTGAATGCGGTGCCGTGCCGGTCCATCGTGGCCGCGCGTTCCTGAAGGTCCGGTCCGCCCTGCGCCGCTGCGCATGGGCGGACGCCTGCAGGAAGGCGCGAGGCGATGCGTCAGGTTTCCCCACACTTGACGAAGGAATGCCCATGGCCGACCGATCGGTCCTGCTGTCGAGCAATTACAACGCCTGGCCCGAGCCGTTCAACGGCCAGGCCTACGCCTTCCTCAACGTGATCGCCCAGGTCGAGAACGCCGACCTGCTGATCCCGTCCGCCGCGCCGCATACGGCCGGGCGCGGGGTCAATCCCAGCGTGGGCTATCTGTGGAACGAGCTGCGCCACCGGGTGGTGTCGCAGGCCTGGCGCCGGCTGGGCCGGCCGGGCCTGTCCAACGCCGGCCAGACCCAGGTCGGCCGCGACTACGACGTGTTCGTGTTCGTGTGCCAGTTCCCGCCCGAGCTGACCACGCTGGCGCGGATCAAGGGCTGGCGCGAGCGCTGCGGCAAGGCGTACTGCTACCTGCTCGAGGGCTGGCCCGAGCGTTTCCCGCACCAGGCGCAGGAGCTGCGCATGCTCGACGCGTTCGATCATGTGTTCGTGCTCAACGCCGAGAGCATCCCGGCGCTGCGCCAGTACACCTCCACGCCGATCTCCTTCCTGCCCAGCGCCTGCGACACGCTGCTGTCCTGCCCCTACCCCGAGGCGCCGCCGCGCAGCATCGACGTGCTCTCCCTGGGCCGGCGCATGCCCGAGCTGCACACCAAGCTCAGCGCGCTGGCCGCGCACGACGGCAACTTCTTCTACGTGCACGACGTGCTCAAGGCCGGCGCGGTCACCGACTGGGCCGAACACCGCGCCCAGTCGGCGGCGATGATCAAGCGCGCCAAGTACTTCATCGCCTACGACTTCACCGTGGACATCACCGGGGTGTTCAAGGGCGTGCGCAAGAACGCGCTGGCCACGCGCTATTTCGAGGGCACCGCCGGCGGGGCGATCGTGCTGGGCTCGCGCCAGCACTGCCCGGAGTTCGACGACCACTTCGACTGGCCCGATGCGGTGATCGAGCTGCCGCCCGGCACGCCGGACGTGGGCGCGTTCCTGGCCGACCTGGGCAGCCAGAGCGCGCGCCTGGAGCAGGCGCGCGCGACCAATGTCAGCCAGGCCCTGCGCCGCCACGACTGGGCGCATCGCTGGGGCCAGCTGCTGGATGTGGCCGGCCTTCCCCGCAGTCCGCGTCTTCAACAACGGATCGAGCGACTGGCCCGCATGGCCGGCATGGTCGATGTCGCGCATGGCACGCCGCTGGTGCGTCGCCGCGACGTCACCGTCTGATCGGGCAGTCCCCCTTGCGCGTTGCGGTCAGGGCCGCCCGTCGCGCCGTGCTTTCGCCGGCGCGGCCAGGACGCGCGAGCCATGACTTTTTCGCAGGAGACCAAGACGTGACGCGGAAGGAGCAGCAATGAAGGCAGTCATCCTGGCCGGTGGCCTGGGCACCCGCATCTCCGAGGAGACCTCCGTGCGGCCCAAGCCGATGGTGGAGATCGGCGGCAGGCCGGTGCTGTGGCACATCATGAAGATGTACAGCCACCACGGCATCAACGACTTCATCGTCTGCCTGGGCTATCGCGGCGAGGTCATCAAGGACTTCTTCATCAATTACCACCTGATGGGCTCGGACATCACCTGCGACCTGGCCAGCAACACCACCACCCTGCACGACAGCCGCGCCGAGCCCTGGCGCGTGACCCTGGTGGACACCGGCGCGGACACCATGACCGGCGGCCGCCTCAAGCGGGTGATGCCTTACCTGAAGGACGAAGAGGCCTTCTGCCTGACCTATGGCGACGGCGTGTCCGACGTGGACATCGGCGCCGGCATCGCCCTGCACCGGCGCGAGGGCCGGCTGGCGACGGTGACCGCGGTGCAGCCGCCCGGCCGCTTCGGCGCGCTGCGGGTGGAGAGCGATGCGGTCACCGGCTTCCGCGAGAAGCCGGCCGACGGCGACGGCCTGATCAACGGCGGCTTCTTCGTGCTCTCGCCCAAGGTCGCCGACTTCATCGAGGGCGACGACACGGTGTGGGAGAGCGCGCCGCTGGAAGGCCTGGTCGAGCAGGGCCAGCTGAGCGTGTACAAGCACGAAGGCTTCTGGCAGCCGATGGACACCCTGCGCGACAAGAACTATCTCAACGATCTCTGGAACCACAACAAGGCGCCCTGGCGCGTCTGGGAGTAAGCAACGATGCGCATCCTGATCACCGGCAACATGGGCTACATCGGGCCGGTCCTGGCCAGGCACCTGCGCCAGCGCTTCCCGCAGGCCTGGCTGGTCGGCGTGGACCGCGGCTGGTTCGCCCATTGCCTGTCGGACAAGCGCGGCCTGCCCGAGGTGGTGCTGGACGAACAATGGTTCCGCGACGTGCGCGACCTGACCGCGCGGGAGCTGGCCGGCTTCGACGCGGTGGTGCACCTGGCCGCGGTGTCCAACGATGCGATGGGCAAGCGCTTCGAGCAGGTCACCGACCAGATTAACTGCAAGGCCAGCCTGTCGGTGGCCCGCGCGGCGGCCGAGGCGGGCGTGAAGCATTTCGTGTTCGCCTCCAGCTGCAGCGTCTACGGCGCCGCCGCCGACGGCACGCCGCGCTCGGAATCCAGCGCCGTGGCGCCGCTGACCGCCTACGCGCACTCCAAGATCGACACCGAGACCGGGCTGGCGGCCCTGGACACGGACATGACCGTCACCGCCCTGCGCTTCGCCACCGCCTGCGGCGCCTCGCCGCGCCTGCGCCTGGACCTGGTGCTGAACGACTTCGTCGCCGGCGCGGTGGCCAGCGGCAAGGTCGACGTGCTCTCCGACGGCACGCCTTGGCGCCCGCTGATCCACGTGCGCGACATGGCGCGCGCGATCGAATGGGCGATCCAGCGCCCGGCCGCGCAGGGCGGACGCTACCTGTTCGTCAACGCCGGCTCGGAGCGCTGGAACGTGCAGGTGCGCGACCTGGCCCGTGCCGTGGGCGCGGCCATCCCCACCGCCGAGGTCTCCATCTCGACCAACGCGCCGGCGGACAACCGCTCCTACCGCGTGGACTTCTCGCTGTTCGAGCGGCTGGCGCCGGACCACCAGCCGATCGAGACGCTGGAAGGCACCATCGCCGAGCTGCGCGACGAGCTGCAGCGCACCGCCTTCTCCGACCGCAACTTCCGCCAGAGCGGCTTCATCCGCCTGCGCATCCTGGAAGGGCTGGTCGACAGCGGCGTGCTGGCGCCCGATCTGCGGGCGGCGGCATGAAGTTCCACAGCACGCCGCTGCACGGCGCCTATGTGATCGAGCCGGAACAGCGCGGCGACGCGCGCGGCTGGTTCGCGCGGGTGTTCTGCGAGAAGGAAATGGCCGCGGCGGGGCTGGTGGACCGCTTCGTGCAGGTCAACAACTCCTACAACGCCGAGGCCGGCACGCTGCGCGGCATGCACTACCAGCTGCCGCCGGCCGCCGAGGTCAAGATCGTGCGCTGCGTACGCGGCGCGCTGTGGGACTGCATCGTCGACCTGCGTCCGGATTCGCCCACGTACCTGAAGTGGCACGGGGTGGAACTGACGGCGGAGAACCGGCTGGCCTACTACGTGCCGCGCGGCTTCGCCCATGGCTTCGTCACGCTGGAACCGGACACCGAGGCCTTTTACCTGGCCAGCGCGTTCTATGAGCCCAGCGCCGAGCGTGGGCTGCGCTGGAACGACCCGACCTTCGACATCCAGTGGCCGGCGGCGGGCCGGATCGTCTCGGACAAGGATGCGGCCTGGCCGGACTTCGACCCCACCTATCACGGCGTCGATCGGCTGATCGGCTACTGAGCCACGCTTCAAGGAGTTTCCCCCATGGTCATCGATCGACTGCTGCAGGCGCGACAGGCCGCCGGCACCCCCATCCGCGTCGGGCTGTACGGCGCCGGCTTCATGGCCAAGGGCATCGTCAACCAGATCGTGCATTCGGTGCCGGGCATGGTGCTGTCGGTGATCTGCAACCGCAACGTGGACAAGGCGCTGGCCGCCTTCGCCCTGGCCGGCGTGCAGGCGCGCGTGGTCGAGACCGGCCGCGCGCTGGCCGACGCCATCACCAGCGGCGTGCCCGCGGTCACCCACGACCCGGCGCTGCTGTACGAATGCGACCTGCTCGACTGCCTGGTCGATGCGACCGGCGCGGTGGAGTACGGCGCGCACATCTCGCTGGCCGCCATCGCCCACGGCCGCGACATGGTCACGATGAACGCCGAGCTGGACGGCACCGTCGGCCCGCTGCTCAAGCGCAAGGCGGATGCGGCCGGCGTGATCTTCACCGCCTGCGACGGCGACCAGCCCGGCGTGCAGATGAACCTGTTCCGCTTCGTCAAGTCGATCGGGCTGACGCCGCTGATGTGCGGCAACATCAAGGGCCTGCAGGACCCGTATCGCACGCCGACCACGCAGGCCGGCTTCGCCGCCAAGTGGGGCCAGGACCCGTACATGGTCACCAGCTTCGCCGACGGCACCAAGATCAGCTTCGAGCAGGCCATCGTCGCCAACGGCACCGGCATGTCGATCCTGCAGCGCGGCATGACCGGCTACGACCACCGTGGCCACGTGGACGAGCTGACCAGGAAATACGACATCGACGCGCTCAAGGCCGTCGGCGGCGCGGTCGACTACGTGGTCGGCGCGCTGCCCAGCCCGGGCGTGTACGTGCTGGCCAGTCACGACGATCCCAAACAGCAGCACTACCTCAACCTCTACAAGCTGGGCGAGGGCCCGCTGTACAGCTTCTACACGCCGTACCACCTGTGCCATTTCGAAGTGCCGCTGTCGGTGGCGCGCGTGGTGCTGCTGCGCGATGCGGTGCTGCAGCCGCTGGGCGGCCCGCTGGTCGAGGTGGTGGCTACCGCCAAGCGCGACCTGGCTGCGGGCGAGACGATCGACGCGCTGGGCGGCTACCTGACCTATGGCCAGTGCGAGCGCGCCGACTTCACCGCGCGCGACGCGCTGCTGCCGATGGGCGTGGCCGAGGGCTGCGTGCTCCGGCACGACGTGGCCAAGGACCAGGTGCTGACCTATGCCGATGTGGAGCTGCCGCAGGGGCGCTTGATCGATCGCCTGCGAGTCGAGCAGGCTGCGCTGTTCGAGACTGCTGGGCAGGCCGTGACGGTCTGAGTGGCGTCGGGGTCGCCGGATCCGCGCGTTCGGCGTGTCGTGGTGCCGATGTGGACTCGGTAGATGAGGTCTGAGGCGATCTGGGCGGACGTCCATGGATCCCCGCTTTCGCGGGGATGACGGCTTTTCCCCAGACACCGGCGCCCATCCGGACGCGTCACTCCCGCGAACGCGGAAGTCCATGGACGTGCGCAACCGCGGCGCGGTGCGCCCGGCCGATCAGCGCACCACCAGCACCGGCACGGTGCTGCGGGTCAGGACCTCGGCGGTCTGGCTGCCCAGCAGCACGCGGGTCACGCCGCGGCGGCCGTGCGAGGCCATCACCACCAGGTCATTGCCGCGTGCCGCCATGGTCTCCAGGATGCCGTCGGCGGCATAACGGTCCAGCACATGGATCGGCTCGGCCTCCACCTCCATCGCCTCGGCCCGATCCAGCGCCGGCTGCAGGATGGCGTTGGCGGCCTGCTCCCGCTCGGCCCGGTACTCGGGACCGGATTCATAGCCCACCACCCAGCCCTGCGCATCGACCATGCCGCCGGCCCACGGCTCGGACACGGTCAGGATGTCGACCTTGGCGCCCAGCCGCGCCGCGAGCCCCAGGCCCTGGTCCAGGCCACGCAGGGAAAGCTCGGAACCATCGATGGCAATCAGAATGCGTCGGTACATGGGACCCTCCACGCGCTGCGGTGATGCCCTATTCAAGCGCGATCGCCCCCACCCCGCCTTGATCGCGATCAAAGCCCGCAAAAACCCGCCAGCCCAGCCCCAACCCCAACCGCCAGCGCGAAGCGCGTGCTACCGCCTCCTCCCACCCCCCACCACCCCCCGCCTAAACCCGCCCCGCCCCACCCGCGGCGCCAGCTCTAGCTCTAGCTCTAGCTCTAGCTCTAGCTCTAGCTCTAGCTCTAGCTCTAGCTCTAGCTCTGGCTCTGGCTCTGGCTCTGGCTCTGGCTCTGGCTCTGGCTCCGGCTTTGGCTTTGGCTCCGGCTCCGGCTTTGGCTTTGGCTTCCAGGTCCCCCGTAAGGCACGGCGGAGGGGTGAGGACAAGACCCGAAGGGCGCCGCACAGGGATGTGCGGCGTTTTCCGAGGGGACAGGATGTCCCCTTGGAAAATCCCTCGCCCCGCAGCGGACCTGCGCGCAGCGCAGGCGTGCCGCCCGGGGTGTGTTTCTTTTGCCTACTTTTCTTTGCACAAGCAAAGAAAAGTAGGTCGGGCGGCGAAGCCGCACGAAAGCCTTTGATTCAAGAACTATCGCGCGCCAACAGCATCAGAGCAGAAACCCACTAAGAGCCGCTGACAAACCTACCGTTCCCGCGAAGAAGAGAACCCAGAACCTTCGACCTCGCCGCGCGAAAGTCGCTGGATTCCCGCATGCGCGGGAACGACGGTAGAGGATTCGTCGGCGGCTCTAAACCCGCGAGCAAGCCCAACGCCTCAAGCCGGCGACAGATTCGCGTAGGCCAACACCAACCACTTGGCCCCCTCGTCGAACTGCACCTGCACCCGCGCATGCGCGCCCGCCCCCTCATAGTCGATGACCACCCCAGCCCCGAACTTCGGGTGCGACACATTGGCGCCCAGCTTGAGCGCCGGCACCTCCAGCGCCGCATGCCCGCCCGCACCCCGCATCGCCCCCAGCGAGGCCGGCCGCGACACCTGCACCTTGGGCCGCACCTCGTTGAGCAGCTCGCGCGGAATCTCGCGCAGGAAGCGCGAGGGCACGTTGTAGTTGTCCATGCCGTGGATGCGGCGCGACTCTGCGTAGGCCAGCACCAGTTTCTGCCGCGCGCGAGTGATGCCGACGTAGGCCAGGCGCCGCTCCTCCTCCAGCTTGCCCGGCTCCTCGACCGAGCGCGCGCTGGGGAACAGCCCGTCCTCCAGCCCGACCAGGAACACCAGCGGGAACTCCAGCCCCTTGGCCGAATGCAGCGTCATCAGCTGCACCCCGTCCTCGCCGGCCTGGGCCTGGCCTTCGCCCGCCTCCAACGCCGCGTAGGACAGGAACGCCACCAGCTCGTCCATGCTTTGCGCCGCATCGGGCGTGTCGTCCAGCTCCAGCGGATTGACCTCGGCGCGGGCGAAGCGCGAGGCCACCGAGACCAGTTCGTCCAGGTTCTCGGTGCGCGACTCGGCGTCCAGCCCGCCCTTGTTCTCGCGCGCCCAGTGCTCGCGCAGCGCCGAGCGCGCCAGCACGTGGTCGATCTTGTCCTTCAGGTCCAGCGCGGCGGTTTCCTCGCCCAGCGCCTGGATCAGCTGCACGAACGCGGCCAGCGCGTTGCGCGCGCGCCCGGCCAGGTCGCCGCCCTGCGCGGCCTGGCGCGCGGCGTCCCACAGCGACAGCGACGCACCGCGGGCCACGCGCCGCACCTCGTCCAGGGTGCGCTCGCCGATGCCGCGTGGCGGTGTGTTGACCGCGCGTTCGAACGCGGCGTCGTCGGCGCGGTTGGCGACCAGGCGCAGGTAGGCCAGCGCGTCCTTGACCTCGGCGCGCTCGAAGAAGCGCATGCCGCCGTAGACGCGATACGGCACCTGTTCGGCCAGCAGGGCCTCTTCCAGCGCGCGCGACTGGGCGTTGCTGCGGTAGAGCACGGCCACCTCGCCGTAGCTGCCGCCCTCGCGCACCCACTGGCGCGCGCGCTCGACCACGTAGCGCGCCTCATCGACCTCGTTGTAGGCGGCGTAGAGGTCGATCGGATCGCCCTGGCCGGCATCGGTCCACAGCTGCTTGCCGATGCGGTCGGGGTTGTGCGCGATCACCGCGTTGGCCGCGCCCAGGATGTTGGCGGTGGAGCGGTAGTTCTGCTCCAGGCGGATGGTCTGGGCGCCGGGGAAGTCGGTGAGGAAGCGCTGCACGTTCTCCACCTTGGCCCCGCGCCAGCCGTAGATGGCCTGGTCGTCGTCGCCGACCACGAACACCTGCCCGCTGTCGCCGGCCAGCAGGCGGATGAAGCCGTACTGGATGGCGTTGGTGTCCTGGAATTCGTCCACCAGCAGCTGGCCGAAGCGGCGCCGGTAATGCGCCAGCAGCGCCGGGGTGTCGCGCAGCAGTTCGTGCGCGCGCAGCAGCAGTTCGGCGAAATCCACCAGCCCGGCGCGGTCGCAGCGCGCCTGGTACTCGGTATAGGCGGCGACCATGGCGCTGAGCCATTCGTCGCGGCCCTCGGGCTGGATGTGCTGGGGGCGGCGGCCCTCGTCCTTCTGCTGGTTGATCCACCAGGCGATCTGGCGCGGCGGGTACTTGCCCTCGTCCAGCTCCAGCGCCTGGGCCACGCGCTTGACCAGACGCTGCTGGTCGTCCGAGTCCAGCACCTGGAAGCCTTCGGGCAGCCGCGCCTCGTTGAAATGCAGGCGCAGCAGGCGGTGGGCCAGGCCGTGGAAGGTGCCGATCCACATGCCGCGGCTGCCGTTGCGCAGCTGCGCGTCGGTGCGATGGCGCATCTCGGCGGCGGCCTTGTTGGTGAAGGTCACCGCCAGGATGCCGTGGGTGGGCACGCCCAGGACCTCGTTCAGCCAGGCAATGCGGTGGGTGAGCACCCGCGTCTTGCCCGAGCCGGCGCCGGCCAGCACCAGGTAATGCCCCGAAGGGGCGGATACGGCCTCGCGCTGGGCCGGATTGAGATCGTCGAGCAGGTGGGAGACATCCATTGCCCGCCCATTCTACCGGGCCCGTCCTCAGGCCTTGAGAAAACGGAACTCCCCCCGTGGGAGCCGCCATGGCGGCGAGGGGCTTCACCGGGAAAGCCTCTCGCCGCCATGCCGGCCCCCACCTGTAGAGCGGAGCTTGCTCCGCTGGGGCCTTCCCCGCGAACCGAACGAAGAGCAGCGGAGTCCCCAAGAGGGGATTGCCACAAGCTCCGCTCTACAGGCAGGCGGCCGCGAGATTTGAGAAGACAGTTGCTTCCACAACAGCGGGCGCACCAGCCGCTTTCCGGGCGGCGAAAATTCCCCTGTGGGAGCCGCCATGCCGGCCTTCACCTGTAGAGCGGAACTCGCTCCGCTGGGGCCTTCTCCGCGAGCCGAACGAAGAGCAGCGGAGCAAGCTCCGCTCTACAGGCGGGCCGCTGCGAGATTTGAGGAGACAGTTGCTTCCACAACAGCGGGCGCACCTTCCGCTTCCAGAAGGCGGAAATTCCCCGATGGGAGCCGCCATGAGCGCGGGGGTTTGCCGGGAAAGCCTCATCGCCGGCATGCCAGCTCCCACCGGGCGCGCCGTCGCGCTGGCGGAGGCGTTGAAGATCGCCGGCTCAGGCCATCGCGGGGCGCGGCTGGGCGCAGTAGCTGCGCAAGTAGTCGGCGTGGGTCGGCAGGCGGGCCACGGTCTGTTCGACCTGCTGGAGGATGCCGTCCAGGAAACGGGCCAGCTCGGCGTCGTCCATCAGGTCAGCGACCGGGTGGTACTGCGCCGGCGCGATGCCCTGGCCCAGCATCACCTGGATCCAGGAGTTCTCGGCGAACAGCTCGTTGGGCACATGGAACACGCGGCCGGTCTGGGCGAACAGGTCGATCCGGTGCCGCAGCGTGGCCGGGATGTCCATCCGCGCGCAGGCCTGCCAGAACGGCGTGTCGCGGCGCCGGGTCACGTGGTAATGCAGGATCACGAAGTCGCGGATGTGGACCATCTCGGCCTCGGTCTGCGCGTTGTATTCGTCGATGTCCACCTGGCGGATCACATGCGGGAAGGACTGCAGCAGCCGGGTCAGGTTGCGCGAGACCAGATGGATGTTGGTCGACTCCAGCGGCTCCAGGAAGCCGCTGGCCAGGCCCAGGGCCACGCAGTTGCGCTTCCAGGTGACCTGGCGCTGGCCGGGCGTGAAGCGCAGCGGGCGCGGTTCGAACAGCGGCGGGCCTTCCAGGTTGTCCAGCAGCGCCGCGCGCGCGGCCTCCTGGGCCATGAAGCGGCTGGAATAGACGATGCCGTTGCCGACGCGGTGCTGCAGCGGGATGCGCCACTGCCAGCCGGCCGGGCCGGCCATCGAGCGCGTGTACGGCACCGGCGGGGCGACCGATTCGGTCTGCACGGCCAGCGCGCTGTCGGCGAACAGCCAGTGCGACCAGTCCTCGAAGGCGACCCCCAGCGTCTGCCCCAGCAGCAGCGAGCGGAAGCCGGTGCAGTCGATGAACAGGTCGCCCTCCACGCGCGTGCCGTCCTCCATCACCAGCGCGGCGATGTCGCCCTGCGCGCTGGTCCGGACGGTGGCGATTTTGCCCTCGATGCGGCGGGCGCCGAAGCCTTCGCTGAAGCGGCGCAGGAACCGGGCGTACAGGCCGGCATCGAGATGGAAGGCGTAGTTCATGCCGTTGCGCGCCAGGTGGGCGAAGCGCTGCTCCTGCGCGGCGCGCAGCTCCAGGCAGTAGTCGCCGTAGTCGCGCGCCAGCCCGCGCTGGCGGCCCTTCATCCAGAAATGCTGGAAGCCGGCGGTCCAGTGGTCCTTGCCGGTGGTGCCGAAGGAATGGATGTAGTCCTGGCCGGGTTCGCGCCAGCCTTCAAACTGGATGCCGAGCTTGATCGTGGCGCCGGTGGCGGCCATGAACGCCTGCTCGTCGATGTCCAGCAGGCGGTGGAAGGTGACCAGCGTGGGGATGGTGGCCTCGCCCACGCCGACCGTGCCGATCTCCTCGGACTCGACCAGGGTGATGTCCAGCACCTTGCCCAGGGTGCGCGAGAGGGCCGCGGCGGCCATCCAGCCGGCGGTGCCGCCGCCGGCGATGACCACCCGCTTGACCGGGCGGGGCTGCGAACTGTCCGTCATGCGGCTCGATTCCTCGTGGCGCTCAGCGGTTGAGCCGCTGCAGCAGGCGCGCGCGCAGCTCGCGCGCACGGATGTCGTCCATCGGCGCCAGTGCGCCGCGCGCCTCGGGCGCGATGTGCGCCACCGTCTCGGCATCGGCGTCGAACACGTAGTGGCGGAACACCTCGCGCCAGTGTTCGCGCTCGTGCGCGGGCAGATCGCGCACGCTCAGCAGCGCCAGCATCAGTGCGTTCATCGGCGAATCCATATAGGCCGGGCTGCGCCGCCACCAGTAGTTCACCAGGATGTTGAACGGCGCCAGGCCTTCCATGTGGTGCCACCACAGCGAAGGGATCAGCACCGCGTCGCCGGGCTCCAGCACCGCGACCTGCGCGTGGCGCAGCGCTTCGGCGAAGCGCGGATGGGCTTCGAAGTCGGGAGCGGCGAAGTCCACCAGGCTGATCGCCTGCCCGGCCGGCGTGCGGTCCAGCGGGCCGATGTACAGATTGGCCAGCTGCTCGGGCGGGAACAGCGTGACCCGGCGGCGGCCCGCCACCACGCAGGCGATGTTGTCGGGGATGTCCTGGTGCGCGGCGATGCGGGTGCGGTTGCCGATCCAGATGCTGGCCAGCGGCATGCGGGCACCCAGGTCCAGATCGTTCTCGGCGCGGAAGCCCGGCAGCCAGGTATCGATGGTCGTCGAGCCGACGTAGATCGCCGGCGGCGCGGGCGCGTGCAGATAGCCCAGCAAGGTGTCCAGCACCACCGGCAGCGGCACGCGCTCCTGGCGGAAATTGAAGCCCTGCAGCCCGTCGGTATAGAAGAAGCGGCCGCCTGTCTCGGGCGCGGCCACGGTGGCGACCACCGGGTCGGGGCGCGCGAAGCGGCGCAGATAGGCCACCGCCTCCTGCGCCGACGCCGCGCCGGCCCTGGCCATCGGCCAGTCGGCCACCACGCCACGCAGCACCAACGGCTGATCGGAGGCCAGCAGCTCGGGGCCGAGTGTGTCGGCGCGCAGGCCGTGGCGTTCCTCGATCGGACGCGGCGTGGCGGGCTGCATCACGCGCTCTGCTCGAGGCGGCCGATCAGGTCGCGCAGATGCGTCATCGAGGCCAGCGCCATGTAGATCGGCTCCAGGTGACCCGCACGCGACAGCGCCTGCAGCGCCTCGCCGTCCAGCGCACGCAGGCGCTCCTCGTGGATGGTGTAGCAGCCGCGCAGATGGATCTCCTGCCCGCCCGTCAGCTTCACGTCCAGCACGAACGACTCCAGCAGCTCATGCGACAACAGCGCCTGGATGAAGGCGCCATTGCCGGCCAGCCCATCGTGCAAGGTGCGTAGCAGCGCGACCATGTGCTGCAGCAGCGGCGCGTGGCCGCCGTGCTCGAGGAACAGCGGCTCGCCCTGCGGATCGATGCGCGGATGCTCCAGGTCCACGTGCAGCATCGGCTCGCCCTGCGCGTCGTGCCCGATCGCGAACGGCTGACGCTCGACCGCCATCGGCACGTAGTGCGCATCCCAGCGATCGCCGCGCAGGAACAGGTTCTGCCCCGGCTGCAGGCCCAGCAGCGCCAGCGGATGGAACACGCCCTGGGCGTCCTTCTGGAACACGATCGGGTAATAGGCCTGCAGCGCGCGGAACTCGCCCGGGAAGGTCACCACCGACATCGCCGCATCGTCCACCCCCGCACCATGGCGGGTAGAGACGCGCAGGTCGCGGTGGTCGATGTTGTTGAGCAGGGCGTGACGCGGCATCGGCATTCCTGAGAATCAAAGACGGGGCAGGCCATGGGCCTTGATGTGCTCGACCAGCGCGCGATGGCTGGGCAGCGCCGGCAGCATGCGCTGCACCAGCGCCGCGCTCTCGGCGAAGCAGGCCTGCGCGGCCTGCAGGTCTTCCGAGCGCCGTGCGGGGCGGGAGTGCGGACGGGCGCCCATGCCGTAGAGGATGTACTGCCAGCTGGCCGAAGGAAAGATCTCCTCGCTGCGCGGAAAGTCGCTGCGCGAGGGCGACTGATGGCGCCACAGCTGCAGCAGCTCGCGCAGGCGCGGCGGCAGGCTGGCGTCCTCGCGATGCGCCTGCCAGTAGGGCGTGGGCCGGCGGCTGAGCACGTAGTGCAGCTTGAGGAACTCGATCACCCGCTGCCAGCGGTAGGCGAAGGTCTCGTTGAAGCGCGCGGCCAGCAGATCCATCTGCGCGCGCGTGGCCGGCATCTCGTCGGCCAGGCGCGCGGCGGCCAGTTCCACCAGCACCAGCGAGGAGGCCTCCAGCGGTTCGACGAAGCCGCTGGCCAGGCCGACGGCGACGCAGTTGCGGTGCCAGGCCGTGGGCCGATAGCCCGGCTGGAGATCGATCCGCCGCGCCGGCGGCAGCGTCGCCGCGGCGGGGCCGCCGGTGGCTTCGATATAGGCCCGCAGATCCGCTTCGGCCTCCTCATCGGAGGTGAACGCGCTGCTGTAGACGTGGCCGACGCCGCGCCGCGCCGACAGGCCGATGTCCCAGATCCAGCCGGCGCGCTGGGCGGTGGACAGCGTCTGGCAGGCGATCGGCGCATTGAGGTCCGCATAGGGCACCTGCAGGGCCAGCGCACGATCGTTGAACAGGATGGCTTCGACGCCGACCGGCGCGATGCCGTAGTGCGCGCCCAGCAGCAGCGCGCGCAGGCCCGTGCAGTCCACGAACAGGTCGCCTTGCAGCGCGGGCTGGTCGCGCACCGCCAGCGCGGCGATGTCGCCGTTCTCGTGGCTGAGCACCGCGTCCATGTGGCCGACGACGTGCTGCACGCCGAGGCGTTCGACGCAGTGCTGGCGCAGGAAGGCGCCGAGCCGGGTCGCGTCCAGGTGATAGGCATAGTTGGCGACCGCCGCGTATTCCGGGGTCGCGAACTGCTTCGGCCCGCGCCCGGCATCGCACAGATGCGGCTGGAAGCAGGCCAGATGCGCGAAGGGCACCTCGCCCTGCGCCGCCCAGGCCACGGCCAGCTGCGTCTCGCCATAGCCCTTGGGCAGGGTGAAGGGATGGGTGTAGCGATCGTGCGCGCCGCCATCGACCCAGCCGACGAACTGCGAGCCCTGCTTGAAGGTCGCGTCGCAGGCACGCACGAAGTCCGCCTCGCCCACGCCGATCCGGCGCAGCGTGTCGCGCATGGTCGGCCAGGTGCCCTCGCCGACGCCGATCGCCGGCACGTCGGGCGACTCGAGCACGCTCACCCGCAGCGTGGGGCCGTGGCGATCGCGATGCTCGGCGGCGAGCAGTCCGGCCGTCAGCCAGCCGGCCGAGCCGCCGCCCACGATCACCACATGCCGGATTGCCTCGTCCATCGCGCTTCCCGAACCTTCAGCCTGCCTATCAAACGCGACGGGCCACTGGTTTGCCAGTGGCCCGTGCGCAGCGCCTGTCCGCCATGCGGCATCCCTGCAACTGCCAACCAACCTCGCATCGCCGTTCCCGCGGACGCGGGAGCGGCGGATGCCACAGGCGCGCTTAGAACTTGTAGCGCGCGCCGAACATGTAGCGCGGCCCGAACTGCTCCAGCGAGTACACCTGGTGCTTGTTGCGGCCGTGCACGCGGGTGGACTCGTCGGTCACGTTGATGCCTTCCAGCGACACACTGAAGTGGTCGTTGATCTCGTAGCTGAAGCTGAGATCCAGCTGGCCATAAGCTTCGACGTAGAGCGGGTTGTCGCCCTTGCCATCGCCCAGGGCGCTGAGGAACTCGTCGCGCCAGTTGTACGCCGCGCGTGCCTGCCACGGGCCCTTGTCGTAGAACACCACGAAGTTGGCCGTGTCGCTCAGGCCGGTCAGCGCGAACTGGGTGCCCAGCACGCCGTTGTTGTAGGTCAGACCCGAATCGACCTTGGTGTAGTTGGCCGCCACACCGAAGCCGGTCTCGCCGAACACGTGCTGGATGTTGAACTCCCAGCCATCGAGCTTGTCCGAGCGGTTGTTGACCGGCTTGGAGATGTTGAACGCCAGCACCGGGTCGCCCGGCTGGCCGACGATGCTGCCCGTGGCTGCGTTCACGCCCGGATCGCCGTCGTGGTTGGCGAAGATGTAGTCGCGGATGCAGGGACGGTCGGTCTGCGCGCAGCCGGCGGCCACGGCCTCGTTCCAGTACGCGCCACCGGCCGGGGTGTACAGGTCCGGGATCGGGGTCTCGCGCTGGGTCTGCCGGGCGATGAAGTTGTCGATCTTCTTGTAGAAGTAGCCGACCGAGACATAGCTGCCCTCGGCGTAGTACCACTCCCAGGACAGGTCCAGATTCCTGGACACCAGCGGCTTGAGCGCCGGGTTGCCCGAACCGCCGCCGCCGCCGTCGTAGCGCGCCGGGCTGCCGAGCGTCTGCGCGGCATTCAGGTCGCCCCAGTTCGGACGGCCGATGGTCTTGCCGGCGCTGAAGCGCAGCTTCATATCGCCGGTCAGGTCCAGGGCCAGGTCCAGGTTCGGCAGCCAGTACTTGTAGTCGCCGCCCAGGGTGTAGAACTCGTTGCCCTGGTAGACCAGGTTGAACTCGTTGGCGCTGGCCCAGTTGACCGCCACCGGCGCCGGCTGCAGCGCCGAGGCGGTGACCTTGGTGTCCTCGTAGCGCACGCCGACGGCCACGCTCAGCGGCATGGACAGATCAAAGGTGTTGCTCCACTCCAGGTAGGCGCTGTGCGACTTCTCCTGCACGCGGCTGTCGCCCACCGTGCGGCTGGCCGAGCTGCCCGGCACCGCGGCGCCGGAGTAGTCGGTCGAGGCCAGATAGTCCTCCGGCACGCCCAGGCCGGCGTTGGTGCGGGCGTTGGCCGCGGCCTGGCGCATGGCCTCGAAGTCGAACAGGAAGAACGCATCGGAGAAGGCCGGGCTGTTGGCGCCGCCGCCGTCGAAGTAGTCGCCCATGTGCGCCAACTTGAACAGCGAGTCGTCATAGGCGCCCGGGCCGGCGGGCACGTTGCCGCCCCAGGTATCCAGCTGCACGTTGGTGAAGGCCGAGCGGTTCTTGTACTCGGTGCTGGACACGCCGAAGTTCAGCTTGGAGTAGTCCTCGAACTGGAACTGTCCAGAGAGCTGACCCTGCTTGATCTTGGCCTTCTGGTAGTCGTTGCGGAACACCGAGCCGGTGGCCTGCATCATCGACGGGTCGATCTCGCTCATGCCGGGCGGCAGGTTGAGCATCAGGATCGGGAAGTCGCCGCTCATGTCGAAGCCGGCGCCCTGGCGGAAGAAGCCGGCGGTGGACATGGTGTTGCTGGAGCCGTACGGGCTGTCCGGACGCGACTCGGCGCTGGAGTCGTGGTAGTCGAAGTTCAGGCTGAAGCTGTCGGTCACCCGCCAGTCGACGTTGAAGCCCAGCGACTTGTTCTCGTGCACCACGGCGGTCTTGGACGCGCCCATGGCCAGGTCCGAGCAGCCCGGGTCGCTCGCGCCGCCCGGATAGACGCGCGGCGTGCAGCCGTAGGTCTCGTGATAGGTCAGCGGCGAGGAGCCGGAGCCATCGGTCCAGGAACTCTGATCCGGCGTGAAGTTGAACCACACCGACATGTCGTTGCGCGCCGACTGGATCTTGTTTTCCGAGTAGGTGTAATCGAGCGTGGCGGTCAGGTTGTCGGTCGGGGCGAACTGGAAGGCCAGCTGGCCGTTGGTGCGCTGGCGATGCACCGAGTTGACCGAGTAGCCCAGGCTCTGCGGCATCGAATACACATCGTTCGGGCCCGGACGGTTGGTGACGTTGGGCGAGGCGGCCAGCGCGCCGTTGGGGCCGCCCACGCCGTTGGCCTGCGGGGTATCGATGTAGGTCTGCCAGCCGTTGCCCGGCGCGACCTGGGCCAGGGCCGACCCGGACTCGCGGTCCTGGCGGCTGGCGCTCAGCGAGATGCCGAAGCGGTTGTCGGCCCAGGTGTTGCTGAAGATGCCGGAGATTTCCGGCGTGACGGTCTTGCCTTCGTAATGGCCCGGCAGATCGTCGTCGGAGGTGTCCACCACGCCCTTGACGCCGGCGCTGGCGTGGAAGCCCGGGTTCTCCAGCGGACGGGAGGTCTTGATGTTGATCGTGGCGCCGATGCCGCCGGCCGGGGTGCTGGCGCGGCTGGTCTTGTAGACCTCCACCGCCGAGATCGCCTCGGAGGCCAGGTCGGAGAACTCGAACGCGCGGCCGCCGGTGGCGGTCGGCATCTGGCGGCCGTTGAGCAGCACCAGGTTGAAGTCCGGGCCGACGCCGCGCACGGTGACCTTGGAGCCCTCGCCGTTGCTGCGGTCGATGGACACGCCGGTGATGCGCTGCAGGGACTCGGCCAGGTTGGTGTCCGGGAACTTGCCCATGTCCTCGGCCACGATGCCGTCGACCACACCCTGCGAATCGCGCTTGAGGTTGGCCGAGGACATCATGCTCTGGCGGATGCCCTTGACCTGCACGGTGTCCAGGTTGGTGGCATCGGTGCTGGACTGCGCGCTGGCGTTGCCAGGCGTGGCCTGCGCGGCCGAACTGGCCGGCGCTTGATTCGATTCCGGCGCGGTCTGCGCGGCGGCCGTCGCGGACAACGCGACCAGCATCGCCGACACCAGCAACCGCCGACGCGGCATGGCAACCATCTGCTTCATACGACCCTCCCCAGGTGCGGATATGACGAATGCCGTCCGAGCCCTTGAATTCAGGTCTCATACACGGCAGGTGCGCCGTTTTGTCAGAGGGTGACAGCGCTGTCACGCCGCATCGCAGCACCGCGCCGCAGGGGCATGCGCCGCCATCGGAAGCGGACGCGGATGGCGCCGGCGGCAAAGGCCCGCCACGCGGGGCTGGAATCGTTTACGTTCCGTTAGGAAGCGATGACAACGTTGGTCACCGGCGCGAATGGCGCCGTGGCGCTCAGTGCGCGGCGCGTTGCGCGGATTGCGCGCCCTGCATCAGGCGGTCGGTCCAGGCGATGCCGATGGCCGACAGGATGAAGACGCAGTGGATGATGGTCTGCCACAGCACGCCCTGCGGGGTGAGCGTGGAGCAGCCGGTGGTGCCGATGGCGCCGGCCGCGGTGGCGCTGGCCAGCAGCTCGGGCGAGCAGAACGGCAGTCCGCCCAGCGCCCCGGCGGCGATGAAGGTCTTGAGCAGGTGGATCGAGGAGATGCCGATGATCGCCATCGCCAGCTTGACCTTGAGCACGCTGGCGTTGACGTGGCTGAGCCATTCGGGCTGGTCGGGATGGCCTTCCAGGCCCAGGCGCGAGACGAAGGTCTCGTAGCCGCCCACGATCACCATCACCAGCAGGTTGGAGATCATCACCACGTCGATCAGCCCCAGCACGATCAGCATGATCTGCTGCTCGCCCAGGCTGGGCGCCTCGTGGATCAGGTGCCACAGCTCCTTGCCGAACAGGAACACGTAGACGCACTGGGCCAGGATCAGCCCCAGGTACAGCGGCAGCTGCAGCCAGCGCGAGGCGAAGATCAGGCCGGCGATGGGGTTGAGGCGGGCGGGCGGCTGGGGCGACATGGCGGAACGATTCGTCTCGTGGGCGCGGCAGCGTAGCCAGCCGCCCATGACACTGCCAAGCGAAGCCGCGCCGTAGACTCGGCTTCTTTCAGCACTGTAAGGAACCGGCGCGATGATCGACCTGTACTACTGGCCCACGCCCAACGGGCACAAGATCACCCTGTTCCTGGAAGAGGCCGGGCTGGACTACACGATCAAGCCGGTGGACATCGGCAAGGGCGACCAGTTCGCCGCCGAGTTCCTGGCCATCTCGCCCAACAACAAGATGCCGGCCATCGTCGACCACGCCCCGGCCGACGGCGGCGCGGCACAGAGCGTGTTCGAGTCCGGCGCGATCCTGCTGTACCTGGCCGAGAAGACCGGCGCCTTCCTGCCGACCGAGGCCCGCGCGCGGATCGAGGTGCTGGAGTGGCTGTTCTGGCAGGTGGGCGGACTGGGGCCGATGCTCGGCCAGAACCACCACTTCAACCAGTACGCGCCGGAGAAGATCCCCTACGCGATGGACCGCTACACCAACGAGACCCGGCGCCTGTACGGCGTGCTGGACAAGCGCCTGGACGGGCGCGACTTCATCGCCGGCGACTATTCCATCGCCGACATGGCGGCCTATCCGTGGATCGTGCCGCATGCCAAGCAGAAGATGGACCTGGTGGACTTCCCCAACGTGGCGCGCTGGTTCGACGCCATCAGCCAGCGCCCGGCGACCGCACGCGCCTACGCCCTGGGCCCGCAGGTCAATCCCGCCCTGGGCGAACCGCTGACCGAGGAACAGCGCCGGCACATGTTCGGCCCGCGGTAAACCTTCCGCGCGGTGGAAGCCTCTTGCTCGGTGGGAGAACGGTCTGTCAGTTCAAGCCTCGGCCTTCTTGTAGAGCGGAGCTTGCTCCGCTGCTCTTCGTTCGGTTTGTGGGGAAAGCCCCAGCGGAGCAAGCTCCGCTCTACAGGGGGAGCCGCCAAGCAAGCGCATGTGGCATCGACGATCATGTCCCCATGAACCGCGCTACTGCCCTCGCCCCGCAGCCACTCACCCTCGACGCCATCACCGGCGATGCGCCGCTGAGCGGCCCGAGCCTGCTCAAGCCCACCCTGTCGCCCGACGGGGCGCGCGTGGCCTATCTGCGCGGCCGCGACGGCGCGCGGCACCGGCTGGACCTGTGGTGCTACGAGGTCGCGGCAGGCGAACACCGGCTGCTGGTCGATGCCGACCACGTGCTGCCGCCAGGCGGGGAACGGCTCAGCGCCGAGGAAGCCGCGCGCCGCGAGCGTCAGCGCATCGCCGCCTACAGCGGCATCGTCGACTACCAGTTCTCGCAGGACGGCGCTCGGCTGCTGTTCCCGCTGGGCGGCGCGCTCTACCTCTACGACCTACGCGCCGCGCCCGCGCAGGCGGTGCGGACGCTGACGCACGCCGAGGAAGGCTTCGCCACCGATGCGCGCTTCTCGCCGCGCGATGGTTTCGTCGGCTTCATCCGCGGACGCGACCTGTGGGTGGTGGACCTGGCCGACGGCGCGCAGCACCGGCTGACCCACGACGGCGATGCGGTCATCGGCAACGGCGTGGCCGAGTTCGTCGCCGACGAGGAAATGGGGCGCCACACCGGCTACTGGTGGGCCCCGGACGACAGCGCACTGGCGTTCGCGCGCATCGACGAATCGCCGGTGCCGCTCAAGCAGCGCAGCGAGATCCACGCCGACCGCACCGTGGTGGTCGAGCAGCGCTATCCGGCCGCGGGCGAGCCCAATGTGCGGGTGCGGCTGGGCGTGATCGCGCCCGGCGCGGGCGCGGCGCCGCGCTGGATCGACCTGGGCGACGAGGCGGACTTCTATCTGGCGCGGGTGACCTGGCGCGATGCGCAGCGCCTGACCTTCCAGCGCCAGTCGCGCGACCAGCAGCGCCTGGACCTGATCGAGCACGATCTGCGCACCGACGCGCAGCGCACCCTGATCACCGAGACCTCGCCGACCTGGGTGCCGCTGCACGATGCGCTGCACTTCCTCGCCGACGGGCGCTTCGTGTGGGCGTCCGAACGCAGCGGCTTCCTGCACCTGTCGCTGCACCAGGAGGACGGCAGGCTGCGCACGCCGCTGACCGCGGGCGCTTGGCCGGTCGACGCGCTGCTCGCCGTCGATGCGGCGCGCGAGCAGGTGTACTTCAGCGCCGGCATGCGCGATGGCGCGGCGGCGCCGACGCAGGCCCATGCGTTTGCCGTGTCCTTCGACGGCGGCGCGCCGCGGGCGCTGACGCGGGAGGCGGGCGTGCATGCGGTGAGCTTCGCGCGCGATGCCAGCGTGTTCGTCGATCACTGGTCCAGCCCCTCGGTGCCGCCGCAGCTGGTCCTGCATCGCGCCGACGGCACGCCGCTGGCCGCGCTGCTGGCCAACGACCTCGACGATCCCGGCCATCCGTATGCGCCCTACCGCGCCGCGCATCGTCCGCCGCGGTTCGGCACCTGCCTGGCCGCCGACGGCGTCACGCCGCTGCATACCAGCCTGCTCCTGCCACCCGGCTTCGACCCGGCGCGGCGCCATCCGGCGATCGTGCACGTCTATGGCGGCCCGGCCGCGCAGACGGTGACCGAGAGCTGGCCCACGCGCGGCGATGCCTGGCTGGACCAGGTCCTGGCCCAGCGCGGCTACGTGGTCTTCAGCGTGGACAACCGCGGCACGCCGCGGCGCGGGCGCGCGTTCGGCGGTGCGCTGTACGGGCGGCAGGGCACGGTCGAGATGGACGACCAGTGCGCGGCGGTGGACTGGCTGCGCGCGCAGCCCTGGGTCGACCCGGCGCGCATCGGCGTGTACGGCTGGTCCAACGGCGGCTACCTGACGCTGATGCTGCTGGCGCGCGCGCCGCAGCGGTTCGCCTGCGGCGTGGCCGGCGCCCCGGTGGTCGACTGGGCGCTGTACGACACCCATTACACCGAGCGCTACATGGGCCATCCGCGCGACAACGCCGAGGGCTACGCCCAGGCCAGCGTGCTGACCCATGTGGCGGGCATCGCCCCGGGCGCGCTGTTGCTGCTGCACGGCATGGCCGACGACAACGTGCTGTTCTCCAATGCCACCGCCCTGATGAGCGCCCTGCAGGCGCGCGGCACCGCCTTCGAACTGATGGCCTTCCCCGGCGCCCGGCACGGCCTGCTCGGACACGACGCGCGGTTCCGCTACCGGATGATGGAAGACTTCTTCGCGCGCAAGCTGGGGGTTGGCAGCGCAGGCTGACCGCCTCGGCCCACCGCTCCGCCCCCTCCCTTTCGCCGAAGGCGAAGGGGAGGGTCGGGGTGGGGTGCTGTTGCTCTTGCTTCTGTGGCTTGCCCGATAAAGCCCCCAACCCCTCCCCAGCCCTCCCCTGCGCTATGCGCAAGGGAGAGGGCCGTGAGTTGCCTCCCTGCGTCGCAGTGCGTAGCGTCGCCGCACTCTCCTTGCCTGCCAGGTGTCGTCCATGATCAAGCCGCTGGTGTTCGCCCTTGCCCTGGCGCTGTGCGCGCCGCTGCCCGGCGTGGCGGCCGAGGCCGCCTCGCCGGCCGCGCCGGCCTGGGTCGCGCGCAGCAACACCTACGCCGAGGCGCTGCTGGAGGCGCAGGCGGCCTTCATGCCGGAGATGGCGAGCCAGGTGGGCCTGTCGGCCTACGACGCGCGGGTCGCCGATCTGGGGCCCAACCAGCCGGCGCGCTATCGCGCCGCGATGACCGCGGCGCGCGCCAAGCTCCAGGCCGCGCTGCAGACCGAGCGCGATGCCAACGTGCGCCAGGACCTGCAGATCCTGCTGCACGCGGTGGACATGGAAATCCAGGGCAGCCAGCTCAACGAGGAGCTGCTGCTGCCGTGGGTCGACGCACCGCAGTCGGTGTTCAACGGCATCAACAACCTGCTCTCCGACCAGGTGCCGCCCGCGCGCCGGGCCAAGGCGCTGGACCGGCTCAAGGCCTACGTGGGCCTGACCCCGGGCAGCACCCCGTTCACCACGCTCGCGCGCCAGCGCTACGAGGAGAAGCTGGCCAATCCGGCGCTGCTGCCGCCGACCAGGCTCGAGGTCGAGCGCGCGCTGTCCAACGTGGACACCTACATCGACGGCATCCGCGAGCTGTTCACCGAATACAAGATCGCCGGCGCCGAGCCGGCGCTGGCGCGCATGGCCGCCGAGCTCAAGGACTACGCCGACTGGACCCGCGGCACCGTGCTGCCCAAGGCGCGCACCGACACGCGCCTGCCACCGCAGCTGTACGCCTTCCAGCTCAAGCAGGTCGGCATCGACATCGATCCGCAGCAGCTGATGCAGCGCGCGCAGGTGGAGTTCATGGAGACCCGCGCGGCCATGCAGCAGCTGGCGCCGCAGGTGGCCAAGGCGCAGGGGCTGCGCGACACCGACTACCGCGCGGTGATCAAGGCGCTCAAGCGCGGCACCATCGCCAACGACCAACTGGAGGCGCACTACCGCGATGTGATCGACCGGATCGATCCGATCATGAAGCGCGAGCGCATCGTCACCGTGCCCAAGCGGCCGCTGCAGATGCGGCTGGGCTCGGCCGCCGAGAGCGCCGCCTCGCCCGCGCCGCACTACCTGCCGCCGCCGCTGGTGGGCAATACCGGCCAGCAGGGCCAGTTCGTGCTGCCCATCGGCAACCCGTCGGCCGATGGCCAGGAAGCCGGCAGCCGCTACGACGATTTCAACTTCGCCGCCGCGGCCTGGACGCTGAGCGCGCACGAGGGTCGCCCGGGCCACGACCTGCAGTTCGCCGCGATGGTCGAACGCGGGCTGTCGCTGGCGCGCACGCTGTTCGCGTTCAACTCGGTGAACGTGGAGGGCTGGGCGCTGTACGCCGAGGCCGAGATGGTGCCCTACGAGCCGGCCGAGGGGCAGATGATCGCGCTGCAGTTCCGCCTGCTGCGCGCGGCGCGCGCGATGCTGGACCCGATGCTCAACCTGGGCCTGATCGACCGCGAGCGCGCGCGCCTGGTGCTGGAGCACGACGTCGGGCTGTCGCCGGCGATGGCGCGCCAGGAGCTGGACCGCTACACCTTCAACGCGCCCGGCCAGGCCGGCAGCTACTTCTACGGCTATAGCCGGATCCTTGAACTGCGCATGCAGACCGAACTGGCGCTGGGGCCGGCGTTCGACCGGCAGGCGTTCAACGACTTCCTGCTCGACCAGGGACTGCTGCCGCCCGACCAGCTGGCCGAGGCGGTGCGCACGCAGTTCGTGCCGCGTTACGCGGGCAAGGCCGCGCCATGAAGCCGCTGGTCGTGCGCCGCGTGGTCGCCAACCTGGCCACGCCCGATCCGGCCGGGCTGGCGGCGTTCTATCGGGCGGTGTTCGATCTGGAGCTGGCGATGGACCACGGCTGGATCGTGACCCTGGCCAGCGACGCGGCGAGCATGACGCCCCAGGTCTCGCTGGCCAGCGAGGGCGGCAGCGGCACGCCGGTCCCGCAGCTGTCGATCGAGGTGAACGATGTGGCCGGCGCCTATGCGCGGGTGCAGGCGCTGGGCGCGCCGGTCGAGTATCCGCTGACCGACGAGCCCTGGGGCGTGCGGCGCTTCTTCGTGCGCGATCCGGCCGGACACCTGCTCAACGTGCTGGCGCACCTGCCGCGCTAGGGCCTTGGGTCAGGGCGTGGCGGGCGCCGTCTCGGCCGCGCGCTCGGCGCCCGGCGGGACGTAGATCGCTACGCCGTTGGCCTGCTTCTGCTGGGTCGGGATGCCGATGCCGATCCCGCCGCCGACATGGCCGCCATAGCTGCCGCCGCCGACCGACAGGCCCACCGGCGAGCGCCCGCCGGCGCCGGCGCCGATCAGCACCACGCCATTGGCGCCGAGCTTGGCCGCCTCGTTCTTGAGCCGGCGCATGGCCGCGTCGGTCTGGCCCTGGGTGCCGAAGCCGACCGCGCTCTGCGCCTCGAGCTGGGCGATCTGCACCGCGCCGGGCGGCACGGCGGTGTAGACGCGCACGGTGGCCGGGTCCACCGGCGGGCGCGGCGAGGACAGCATCACCTTGGTGGTGCCGGCGCAGGCGGCCAGGCTGAGCAGCAGCGGGGCGAGGAACAGGGCGCGCTTGGACATGGTCGAAACTCCGGCAATGGGCGAGGACGGCCCTCCAGGCCGGCATGATCCACGCCGCGCGCTGAACCGCAACGTCCCAGACGGCGCGTGGCGCCGCGCGGGCGTCGGGGCGATCATGGCCTGTCCGGTTTTCCTGTCCCCCTTCGCATGATCCTGCGTCCACGCCCCACCACCTGGCAGCTGCTGTACCTGATGCGCGGCTCGATCCTGCCGCTGGTGGCGCCGCGGCTGCTGTTCGTCGGCGCGGTGGCGTGCCTGGCGTCGTGGTTCGCCCAGCGTCAGCCGCACGCGTTCGCGCAGATCACCGTCGCGCCCTTCACCCTGATCGGCATCGCGCTGTCGCTGTTCCTGGGCTTCCGCAACAGCGCCTGTCACGAACGCTGGTGGGAAGGCCGCAAGCAGTGGGGCGCGCTGCTGGTGCACACCCGCGCGCTGGCGCGGCAGACCGATGCCCTGCTGGCGCAGGCGCCGCAGCTGCGCACCGAGCTGCTGCGCGCGGCCATCGGCTTCACCCATGCGCTCAACGCCCGCCTGCGCGGCGGCCAGACGGCGGCCGCGGCCGCGCCCTGGTTGCCGGACGAGACGGCCGCCGCCATCGCCGCCGCGCCCAACCCGACCGACGCGGTGCTGGGCTGGATGAGCCGCCGGCTGGGCCAGGCCCTGCACGACCAGCAGGTCCATCCGCTGCTGTATCCGAGCCTGGCCGCGCCCGTCGCCGGCCTGGGCGAGGTGCAGGCCGCGTGCGAACGCATCCACGGCACGCCGCTGCCGTTCGCCTATACGCTGCTGCTGCATCGCACCGCGCTGCTGTTCTGCACGCTGCTGCCGTTCGGCCTGGCCGGCGCGCTGGGCTGGGCCACGCCGCTGCTGTCGATGCTGATGGCCTACGCGATGTTCGGCCTGGACGCGCTGGGCGACCAGCTGGAGGACCCCTTCGGCCGCGCCGACAACGACCTGCCGCTGGACGCGCTGACCCGCACCGTGGAGATCGAGCTGCGTGCGGCGCTGGGCGAGACCGCGCTGCCGGCACCGCTGCAGCCGCAACGCTTCGTCCTGACCTGATCGCGCCAACGCCGCGCCGGTCCGCGCGGCGCGGGGGCGTATCCTTGTCGGGTTGAAGCTGGAGTTCTTCCCGTATGGCCTACCCCGCCCACCGTCCGCGGCGCATGCGCCGCGACGATTTCTCGCGCCGCCTGATGCGCGAGCACACCCTGACCACCAACGACCTGATCCTGCCGGTGTTCGTCCACGAGGGCGAGGGCCGCATCCCCGTGCCGTCGATGCCCGGCGTGGAGCGCCTGTCGATCGACGAGCTGCTGCGCGTGGGCGAGCAGGCGCTGGAGCTGGGCGTGCCGGTGCTGGACCTGTTCGGCGTGCCCGACCCGGCCGCCAAGACCGACGACGGCCGCGTGGCCTGGGACGAACAAGGCATCATCCAGCGCGCGATCCGCGCGCTCAAAAGCCGGTTCCCCGAACTGGGCGTGATGACCGACCAGGCGCTGGACCCGTACACCACGCACGGCCAGGACGGGCTGATCGACGAGACCGGCTACATCCTCAACGAGGCGACCATCGAGGCGCTGATCAAGCAGTCGCTCTCGCACGCGGCCGCCGGCGTGGACATCCTCTCGCCCAGCGACATGATGGACGGGCGCATCGGCGCCATCCGCAGCGCGCTGGAAGCCGAAGGCTTCATCCACACCAAGATCATGGCCTACTCGGCCAAGTACGCCAGCGCCTTCTACGGCCCGTTCCGCAACGCGGTCGGCAGCGCCGGCAACCTGGGCAAGGGCAACAAGTTCACCTACCAGATGGACCCGGCCAACCTGGACGAGGCGCTGCACGAGATCGCGCTGGACCTGGAGGAAGGCGCGGACATGGTGATGGTCAAGCCGGGCATGCCGTATCTGGACGTGCTGCGCCGGGTCAAGGACACCTTCCGCCGCCCGACCTTCGTCTATCAGGTCAGCGGCGAGTACGCGATGCTCAAGGCCGCCGCGGCCAATGGCTGGCTGGATGGCGAGGCGGTGATGATGGAATCGCTGGTCGGCTTCAAGCGCGCCGGCGCCGATGGCGTGCTGACCTACTTCGCCCTGGACGCGGCGCGCTTGCTGCGCCAGCGCGGCTGACGCGATGAGTACCGGCATGGCCCTGCAGGCGCTGCTCGGCCTGCCCCTGGTCTGCGCCACCGCCTTCGCGCTGCTGGTGGCGCTGATCGCCCCGCGCGTGCCCGGCCGCACCCTGGTGCGCTGGGGCGCGGCGCTGATGCTGCTCGGTCAGGTGGGCGCGCTGGGCGTGAGCGTGGGCCAGACCCTGCTGCTGCAGCGCACCCTGGCCGGCGGCGGCAGCCTGCAGCAGGCCGGCGTGGTGATCGGCTTGATCCACATGGGCCTGGGCGTGATCGCGGTGGTCGGCCTGAGCCTGCTGGCGGTCGGCTTCCTGCGCACGGCCCGGGCGGCGGCCGGCGCCATGCCGCGCTGAAGCCCGGCATGGGACACTAGGCGCTCGTCGTCCCATCCGAGTGCCCGCATGAGTCGTTACGCGCTGTTTGGCCGGTCCGTGGCCAAGTCGCCCTCCCCGCAGATCCACGCCGCCTTCGCCCGCCAGACCGGCATCGCGATGGAATACGTCGGCCTGGACGTCGAGCCGGGCGCGCTGCCCGCCGCCCTGGACGCCTTTGCCGCCCGTGGCGGCCGCGGCGCCAACGTCACCGTGCCGCACAAGCAGGCCGCCTTCGCCGCCTGCACGCGCCTGAGCGCGCGCGCCCGCACCGCCGGCGCGGTCAACACCCTGCGCCTGGAAGAGGGCCAGTGGTACGGCGACAACACCGACGGCGCCGGCCTGGTGCGCGACCTCACCGGCCGCCACAGCCTGGACCTGCGCGGCCGACGCGCCCTGCTGCTGGGCGCCGGCGGCGCCGCGCGCGGCGTGGCCCCGGCCCTGCTGGAGGCCGGCGTGCGCGAGCTGGTCATCGTCAACCGCAGCCCCGAGCGCGCCGACGCCCTGGCCGACGCGCTGGGCGAACCCGGCCGCGCCCATACCCGCTACTGGGAAGACCTGGCCGGCATCGGCGACTTCGAACTGGTCATCAACGCCACCTCGGCCGGTCGCGACGCCGGCGCCCCGCTGTCGCTGCCCTTCGCCCTGTGCAACGACATGACCGGCGCGGTGGACCTCAACTATGGCGAGGTGGCCATCCCCTTCCTGGCCTGGGCCCGCGCCGCGGGCCTGCGCACCATCGTCGACGGCCTGGGCATGCTGGTCGAACAGGCCGCCGAGAGCTTCGAGATCTGGCACGGCGTGCGCCCCGACACCGACCCGGTCTACGCCCTGCTGCGCGAGGGCGCCCCGGAACCGGCAACAGCCTGAGCCTCTGGCGGTTGTCTTTGCGGTTGCGGTTGCGGTTGTGGTTGCTCAAGAGCTTTTGCTTTTGCTTTACCTGTCTGAGCCGTAAAGCGAGCCGAGCATCGCAGGAAGACGGGGCCGAAGAGGGGCCCTGTTTGAGCGAAGCGAGTTTGGGCCCCGTGCCCCGTCTTCCGAGAAGCGCAGGGAACCGCCGCGCAGCGGCGGCTCGCGTCCCGGCGAGAAGCGGTTTTGGCTACTTTTGACAAGACAAAAGTAGCTCGCGCGGCGAAGCCGTGCGAAAGCTTTGCTTTTAAGCCCGTCGAGCGCGCTCAAGCCTGCTATCAACCGCGTTTCAGCGCCAGCGTGTTAGTGCACAGCTTGCAACCCGCGAGAACGTCCACGCAGCGTTGCCGGGGGACGAGGGGACCCCGTTCCCCCCAACCGTCGTTCCCGCGAAGGCGAGAACCCAGCGTGTCTCGCGCTGCAAAGCCAAAGCCCCTGGATTCCCGCCTGCGCGGGAACGACGGTCTGTTAGCCCCGGTCTTATCCCTTGGCATCGGCCACATAGGGCCCGTGGACGATCCTGCCTTCCAGCTTCTGCGAATCCTTGACCAGGTTGTACAGCGGGCAGGTGTCCTCCACCGCCTTGGCCAACGCATCGATGTCCGCCCGCGAATTCGGCGAAGCGATGTCGACCTGATAGGTGATGTAGCCATAGCGCGCCGGTGACTTTGCGTTCCTGCCGAAGCGCGGACTGAGCTCGGCATCGGCGGTGAGTTCGAGCTTGTCCAGCAGCACACCGCGGGCGGCCGCCTGGATCTCGAAGATGTGCGTCGGGCAGGTGGTCACCACGCCCAGTAGATTCTCTTCCACGGTCGGCGCCAGGCCGCGACCCAGCAGGCCGGGCGCACTGTCGTGGAGCGCGCTGAAGTAGCCGTCGTCGCCCAGCCAGGTCTGCCGCAGGCCGGTATGCGGCTCCACCCGCGTGTGCGCGATCAGGGTGCGCGGCGCCTGCGCCTCGCCGCGCGGCTTGCTGGACGTCAGCGTGCCCTTGGTCACCGGCACCTGGTCTTCGAGGATGAACTCGCGCAGGCCCGGCTGCGTATTGGGCGCGCGCTGGGCCGGGGTCTGCTGGTAGTGGATCGTCAGCGGACTGACCTGGTGCGGCTGCGTCACCAGGTCGATGACCGAGGAGTTGGCGTGGACGGCGGCCTTCAACGCCTGAAGCTCCGCATCCGATGCCGGCGACTGGATGTAGGCCACGTAGGACAGGTTGTTGGGATAGCTGAGGTTGGCGTTCTTGCGCTCGGGGATACTGGTGAACACGATGTCCAACGCATCCAGCGGCACGCCACGCACGGCGGCCTGGACGATGTATTCGTCGGCCACCGCGCTGGACAGCATCGCCACCAGCGATTCCCACGAGCCGGGCGCCAGGTTGAAGCCGGCGCCCTGGCGCGGGCTGTCGCTCAGCCACTGGAACTGTTCCTTGTCGCCAACGCGCAACCGGCGCACGCCCGAGCGGCCTTCGGCGATCACATGCGCATGCAGGCGCGTGGGTGCGGCGTCCTGCTGCTGCAGGGCCGAAATGGCCTGCGCCTTGTCCTTCAGATAATCGCGCAGGGGCTGGTCGCTCTCCGCCGAGCGGGCCGGCGATACGGACAGCAACGATGACAGCGCTAGGACGGCGCCGATAAGGAGCTTGGACGAAACAGTGGGCATGGGCTGACGCTTCGGATGGACAAAGAGCGTGCATCTTCACTGACAACGCCCGTCTCCCCTCATGCCCATCGGCCATGTGGAAACGCCTCACCCTTTCATCGGCAACCGCTCCTTGCGCCGGCATAAGCAGCGAATAAATCCGCATTTCGCAAACCGATGAACGCTGTTCAGGCTGCTGCTCCCCTTCACCGACACAGGGCGCCGCGTGCAGCCGCATCGTCATTCTCCAAACCCGCTCGTGCTGGAGACGCGCGCTCGATCCCGGTTGTCGCTGGCGCTGTGCGCACTGCTTTGCAGCGGCACGCTGCATGCGCAGGACACCACCGAGCGCGACACCAAGCCGCAGGACGCGACGGCGCAAACGACCGACGTGCCGCAGCACGGCGACAGCAAGACGCTGGACAAGGTGTCCGTGGTGGGCTCGCAGATCGCCGGCGGTGGCGCGCAGGCGGCGCTGCCGGTGGTCAGCGTGAGCAAGGAGCAGATCGACTCGACCGGCGCGACCAAGGGCGATGAGCTGTTCCGCAACCTGCCGCAGTTCGGCGATGTGGCCTTCACCCAGAAGACCGTCAATGCCGGCCGCAACCAGAACTATGCGCGCGGCGACGTGGCCTCGATCAACCTGCGCAACATCGGCTCGCAGTACACGCTGCTGCTGGTCGATGGTCGCCGCACGGTCCAGTACCCGCTCAGCGGCAACACGCCTTCCTACAACGCCAACGCGATCCCCACCTTCGGCCTCGACCGCCTGGACGTGCTGCTCGATGGCGCCGCGGCCGTGTACGGCTCCGATGCGGTGGCCGGCGTGGTCAACCTGGTCCTGCCCAGCAACCTCAACGGCGGCGGGGTCGAACTGGGCTATGGCCACGCCGAGGGCACCAGCCGTTCGACCCGGTCGCTCGACGGCTACTGGGGCAGCGACTTCGCCGAGGGGCGCGGCAACGTCAGCCTGCTCTACGGCGCCTCGCACCAGAGCAAGCTGCTCAACAGCGACCAGGCCTATACCGCGACGGCCCGGCGCAGCATCGCCGAGGACGGCCGCGCGGTGCCCGATCCCAACGGCACCGCCGGTGGACTGAGCACCTACACGCCCTGGGGTCAGTTCACGCTGGTCAGGAAGAACGCCGACGGCTCGGTCGCGACGCTGGGCCAGCCGTACTACGTCGACACCACCGGCACCCTGCGCCGCGCCAGTTCGGTTCCGACCTCGCTGCGCTACGACACCTCGGCCGCGCCAGGCATCACCCAGGAGCCCTCGGTCGACAAGGCCAACGTCTACGCGAGCGCGCACTTCGATCTGAGCCAGACGACCCAGCTTTTCGGCGAACTGGGCTACTACCGCGCGAAGTCCGAATCGCGCTTCTCCGGCGGCCCGAACTCGGTGCTGAGCTCCACGGTGCCTAACTACGTGTACGTCGACACCAACGCGTACTGGGTTCCCGCGTCCCTGCGCGCCGCCGCCGCCGCGGCCGGCGCCAGCGCGATCCGCCTGACCAACTACCAGCTGGTCGACGAGCCCGTGCAGCGCCTGAAGGACGACAACTCGGAAGTGCGGGTGCTGACCGGCGTGCGCGGCAGCACCGAGGGCGGCTGGAACTGGGAGAGCGCCGTCCTGTACGCGCGTGCCCGCGTGGTCGACAGCCAGCAGAACGGCCTGTTCAATCAGTTCGTCGCGGCGTTGAACAAGACCACCGCCGACGCCTACAACCCCTTCAATGGCGGCGACCCGTCGCATCCGAGCTGGGGCGACGCCACGCCCTCCGACCTGGCCGGCATCCTGGGCTGGACCACGCGCATCGGCACCACCACGCTGGCCTCGTGGGACTTCAAGGTCGATCGGCCCGATGCGCTGCGCTGGTACGCGGGCGAGATCGGCGTGGCCGCGGGTGTGGAGCTTCGCCGCGAGACCGCCAAGGACGACCGCGACGCGAACGTCGACGGCACCGTCCAGTACCTCGACTGGTATACGGGTAACGTCAACTCGAGCAACGTGTTCCTGACCAGCTATTCCGACGACATCAGCGCCAGCCGCACGGTGAAGTCCGTCTTCGCCGAGCTCGCCGTGCCGCTGGTCTCGCCCGAGCTGGGCATTCCGCTGGTCAAAGCCATCGATCTGCAGGTCGCCGGCCGTTACGAGGACTACAACGACGCCGGCTCGGTGGCCAAGCCGAAGCTGGCGCTGGCCTGGAACGTGGTGGACGGCCTGCTGCTGCGCGGCTCGGTGAGCGGCGGCTTCCACGCGCCCGCGCTGGAGCTGGCCAACTCCGGGACCATCTGGCGCGGCGGCAGTACCATCGACCTGATCCGCTGCGATGCGCTGGTCAAGCGCGGCGCCTACGCCAGCTACAGCGCCTGCACCAGCGCCACGAGCGGCGCGGTGCTGCTGGCGCCGCTGTCCACGAACATCGACACCGGCACGGTGTTCGACAAGGGCAGCATCAAGCCGGAGACCAGCAAGCAGTACTCGTACGGGTTCGTGTTCGAGCCGGCGTTCCTGCCCGACGCGGCCGGCCGGCTGAGCTTGGGCGTGAACGCCTGGCAGATCCGGATCGACAACCCGATCAGCGCGCTCGGCGGGACCAACGAACTGCTCTACGACGCCTACCTGCGCACCAGCGGTCAGGGCGGAAGTCCCAACGTCGTCCGGCTCGACCCCACCGCCGAGGACGCGGCCCAGTTCGCCGGCTCCGGCATCGCCCCGGTCGGCGCGCTGCAGTACGTCAAGACCTACTACGCCAACGGCAACCCGCTCACCGCCCGCGGCATCGACTACGACCTGAGCTGGCGCAAGCGCGGCACGGCCTGGGGCGACTGGACGTTCACCGTCAACGTCAGCCAGCTCAAGCGCTACTCGCAGGAGCCGCTGCCGCAGGTCAAGGCCATCGCCGGCGCGATCGCCAGCGGCGTGCTGGTGAACATCGTCGACCCCGCCACGCTGGCCGCCTACAACCAGGTCGGCCTGGAGGGCGCCAAGCCGGAGTGGCGCGGCAGCGCGGCGCTGATCTGGCATCGGGACGACTGGACGGTGCGCCTGCGCGACAACTACATCGGCAGCGTCACCAGCGCGGCCTACAGCTTCGTGGCCAGCACCGCGCCGCACAAGGTCGATGCCACCCAGTTGTGGACGCTGTCGCTGAGGAAGGGCTTCAGCCTGGGCGCGCTGGCGGGCAGCTACGTCGAGGTCGGCGCGCGCAACCTGTTCGACAAGGATCCGCCGCTGGACGCCGGCGGCAACTATCTGGCCGCCCTGTACGAAGACTACGGCCGCTATCTCTACCTCAACGTGGGCGCCACCTGGTGAGCGCCCGCCTCTTCCCTCAACGGAGCACCCTCGTGAAGACTTCGCATCCCGCGCCCAGGCGACTCGCCGCCGGCCTGCTCATCGCGCTGCTGTCCGGCACCGGCGCCTGGGCGGCCGACCTTCCCAAGCCGGGCGCCGCGTCCGGCCAGCCCAACGCAAGCGCCTTCGCCCAGGCGCAGGCCAAATTCGAGCAGGACTATGCCACCGGGCTGCGCAAGCCCGACGGCTGGCCCAGCGTGATCGGGCTGCACTGGATCGAGCCGGGCAAACAGTCGGTGGGCGGCGCGGACGGCAACCGCATCAAGCTGGCGATCGCGCCGGCCACGCTGGGCGTGATCGAGGAGCGCGGACAGACCGTCTACTTCACCCCGGCCAAGGCGGCCGCGATCACCGTGGACGGCAAGCCGCTGGACCATGAGATCGCGCTCGCGCCCGAGGGCCACGATGGCGGCACCCAGCTGGTGTACGACGGCGGAAAGGGCAAGATCAGCCTGATCAAGCGCGCCGACCGGCTGGCGCTGCGCGTGCGTCATGCCGACGCGCCGACACGGCTGAACTTCGCGGGGGTGGATTTCTATCCGGCCAACCCGGCCTGGGCGATCAAGGCCAGGTTCCATCCCAATCCGCCGGGCACCACGCTGCCGATCGCCAACATCATCGGCAACGTCACCGACACGCCGAATCCGGGCTATGTGGAGTTCGAGAAGAACGGCAAGACCTGGCGCCTGCAGGCCCTCGGCGACCCGAGCAAGAGCCTGAACTTCATCTTCCGCGACGGCACCAGCGGCAAGACGACGTATCCGAACGCGCGCTTCCTGCGCACCGGGCCGGTGGCGGCCGACGGCACGGTGCTCATCGACTTCAATCGCGCCTACAATCCGCCCTGCGCCTACACCGCGTATGCGACCTGCCCGCTCCCTCCGAGGGAGAACCTGCTCAGCAAGACCGCCGACGGTCAGGTCGCGCAGCTGGCAGTGGAGGCCGGGGAGAAGAAATACCGCGGCCAGGTCGACCACTAGGCCCGGCTAGCCCGCCAGCCGCTGCAACGCCTCGCGCAGCGCCAGGCCGCCGCCGCCGATCAGCACGCCGAAGTAGACGATGCTGGCCAGATTCATCAGATGGCCCAGCAGCGCCGCGACGCCATCGCGCTGCATCAGGCCGATCGCCAGCAGCAGGATCGCCAGCGCCGGCAAGGTGTTGGAGAAGGGCACGAAGCCGAACGGCGCCATCAGCAGCAGCGCGCCCAGCACCAGGCCGGCGTCGTTGACCGTCTCGGCCGGGCGCGAATCGACCAGGGCGGGCAGCCGGTGCGGGCGGCTGATCTTCTGCAGCCGCCCGACCCAGACCATGCCGCGGCCGAGCGCGCTGCGCAGCCGGTCCGAAGGCAGCTGGCGTTCGCGCAGCCGCGCCGGCAGCCACAGCGGGCGGCGCAGCAGGCGGCACACGCCGACCAGCAGGATGCCGGCGCCGAACACCGTGCTCACCCCGGGAATCGACACCGGGATCAGGAACACCAACGTCAGCAACGCCGTCAGCAGCAGCAATCCCTGCGGCCCGAACTGGTCGAGCAGCGCGTCAAGGCTGAGCTGGTCCGGCGGCAGATGGTCGATGGCCTGTTGCAGCTGGTCGCCCAGCGCGGTGGTGGACGGGTCAGGCGCGGCGCGCATGCGGGATCCGAAGCGACGTGGGACCGCGAGCCTAGCCCGGCCGCGCATGTCGGCGCTGTCAGTCGGCGCCGACAAACGCAGGCGCGATTCAGCGCGCGGCGGCGCCGTGCGCGGCCAGGAAGGCGCGCAGCGAGGCCGGCTTGACCGGCTTGGTCAGCAGGCGATAGCCGCGCTCGCGCGCCTCGGCCTTGAGCTCGTCGCGGCCATCGGCGGTCAGCAGCGCGCCGGCGATCGGGCCCGGGCTGGCGGCGCGCAGCGCATCCAGGGTGTCCAGGCCTTCCAGGCGGTCGTGCAGGTGGTAGTCCACCAGCATCACCGCCGGCGCCTCGGCCACCACGCGCTCCAGCGCCGCATCGACGGTGGCCGCGGTGACCACGTTCACACCCCAGCGGCCCAACAGCACGCGCATGCCATCCAGGATCTCCTGGTCGTTGTCCACGCACAGCACCTTGAGCCCGGTCAGCGAGTCGCTGGCCGGCATGCGCCGCGGCACGGCCGGGCGGGCGCTGATGCTGGCCGCGCGCGGCACGGTGATTGAGAACATGCTGCCCTTGCCGACGTTGCTGCGCGCGTCCAGCGGCGCGTCCAGCACGCGCGAGATGCGCTGGCAGATCGACAGGCCCAGCCCCAGGCCCTGCTCGCCCCAGTCGAAGGGCTGCTGGTAGCGCTGGAACTCGTCGAAGATCTGGCGCATGTGCTGCGGCGGGATGCCCGGGCCGGTGTCCCACACCTGCAGCTCCAGCTGCGCGCCGCGGCCGCGCATGCCCAGCACGATCCGGCCCGAGCGGGTGTAGCGCAGCGCGTTGGCGATGAAGTTCTGCAGCACCCGGCGCAGCAGGCGGCGATCGCTGCGCACCGGGGCGCGGTCGCGCACGTGCACGCGCAGCTGCAGGCCGCGGCCGGCGGCCACCGGCGCGTACTGCGCGGCCAGCTCGCGCATGACCTCGGCCGCGTCGAAGTCGGTCAGCTCGGCGCGCAGGCGGTTGTGGTCCATGCGCGAGACGTCCAGCAGGCCGTCGAGCAGCTCCTCGGCCGCGCGCAGCGAGGCGTCCACGCGCTCGGCCAGGCGCACCTGCTCGGCCGCGTCGCCGCCACTCTCGCGCAGGGCCGAGGTGAACAGCCGCGCCGCGTTGAGCGGCTGCAGCACGTCGTGGCTGATGGCCGCCAGGAAGCGCGACTTGGACTGCTGCGCCGATTCGGCCTCCTCGCTGCGCTGGGCCACGCGCTGTTCCAGGTTCTCGTTGGCTTCCAGCAGGGCCAGCTCGACGCGCTTGAACTCGGTCACGTCGTTGTAGCTGGTCACGTAGCCGCCGCCGGGCAGCGGCTGGCCGCGCATCTCGATCACCTGGCCGTCGCTGCGCGTGCGCTCGAACACGTGCGGGCTGCCGGCGCGCATGTAGCCGATGCGCTTGGCGATCTGCTCCTCGACATCGCCCTCGCCCAGCTCGCCGCGCTCGGCGTTGTAGCGGATCAGGTCGGCGACCGGGCGGCCGACGTAGAGCATGCCCTCGGGATAGCCGAACATGGTCTGGTAGCGGCGGTTCCAGGCCACCAGGCGCATCTCCGGGTCGACCACGCTCACGCCCGAGCTGATGTTCTCCAGCGTGGAGGAGAGGATCTCGCGGTTGAAGCGCAGCTCCTGGCCGGCCTCGTCCAGCACCGCCACCACCTCGCCCAGCTCCATGCCCGAGCCGCGCAGCACGCTGGTCAGCACCAGCCGCGCCGAGGCCGCGCCGATGGCCGAGGCCAGCAGGCGTTCGGTGAACTGCACCCAGGCGCGGTCGGCGTTGGCGTCGAGCTTGAGCTCGCGGCCCAGCTCGCGCGCCTGCTCGGCGAAGGCGCGCGAGGCATGGCGTTCGCCCACCACGCGCTGGGCCAGCGACATCAGGTCGGCCACGCGCACGTTGCCCGGCCACTCGCTGGCGATCAGCGCGCGCCGCTGCGCGTACGGGTCCAGGAACGGCACGATGCGCAGGCGCTCGTCCAGCGAGGGCCGCCAGCGCGCCGAGACCAGCATCATCGTGGCGGTGTTGAGCAGCAGCGACCAGAACGTGCCGTGGGTGAGCGGGTCCCAGCCGCTCAGGTTGAACAGCTGCTGCGGCTTGAGCCAGGCGATGCCGAACGGCCCGGTCTCCAGCCACTCCGGCCCCAGCCAGCCCGAGGCCGACAGCGTCGGCAGCAGCAGCGTATAGCCCCACACCGCGAAGCCCGCCGCCATACCCAGCTCCACGCCGCGCTTGCTGGCCCCGCGCCAGTACAGCCCGCCGATCAGCGCCGGGGCGAACTGCGCCACCGCCGCGAAGGCGATCAGGCCATAGCTGGCCAGCGTGCTGTCGCCGTTGCTGCCGCGGTGGTAGGCATAGGCGCACAGCGCCAGCACCAGGATGGTGACCCGGCGCACCCACAGCACGCGCGTGGCCACGTCGGCCGCGTCGTGGCGCTCGCCCCAGCCGCGGCGCAGCAGGATCGGCATGACCAGGTCGTTGCTGATCATGGTCGCCAGCGCGATGCTGGCCACGATCACCATGCCGGTGGCCGCCGAGAAGCCGCCGATGTAGGCGGCCATGGCCAGCTTGTCCTGGCCGATGGCCAGCGGCAGGGCCAGCACGAAGGTGTCGCCGGCCTGCGCGCCGTGCCCGCCGAACAGCTCCACCCCGGCGGTGGCGATGGGCACCACCATCAGCGAGATGATCACCAGGTAGGCGCCGAACATCCAGCGCGCGCGGCGCACATCGCCCACGTCGCCGCATTCGACCACCGCCACCTGGAACTGGCGCGGCAGGCACAGGATGGCCAGGAAGCCCAGCAGGGTCTGGGTGAGGAAGCCGGCCGGCGGCTGGCTCTCGAACAGCGTGCGCGCCGCCTCGCCCAGCGGATGGTCGCGCACGCTCAGCCAGTGCCAGGACACCAGGCCCACGGCCACCAGCGCCACCAGCTTGACCACCGACTCCAGCGCCAGGGCGGCCATCATGCCGTGGTGGTGTTCGGTGGCATCGACCTGGCGGGTGCCGAACAGCGCGGCGAACAGCGCCATCAGCAGCGCCACGTACAGCGCCGGATCGTGGAAGAAGCCGGTGGTCTCCGGGTTGTGCCCGGTCAGCACGCCCAGGCTCATCGCCACGGCCTTGTACTGCAGGGCCAGATAGGGGATGACGCCGAACAGCGCGATCAGCGTCACCAGCGCGGCCAGCCGGCGCGAGCGCCCGTAGCGCGAGGAGATGAAGTCGGCGATGGAGACGATGTTGTGGCTGCGCGCCAGCAGCGCCAGCCGCTCGATGATGCGCCAGGCGAACACCATCAGCAGCAGCGGGCCCAGGTAGATCGGCAGATAGCTCAGGCCGTGGCGCACCGCCGTGCCCACCGCGCCGTAGAAGGTCCACGACGAGCAGTACACCGCCAGCGCCGCCGAATAGATCACCGGGCGCAGCCAGCGCAGGTTGGGATACAGCCGATAGCGGTCCCCCAGCCACGCCACGCCGAACAGCACCGCGGCATAGGCGACGGAAATCCCCAACAGGACCCAGCCTGAGATCATCGTGTTCCTTAAGGATGTGTGGCGCGCGGACGGCGCGCCCGGCGGCCAGTGTACTGAGCGGCGTCAGGAAAGCCCCGTCGCCGCCGTGGCGGCTCCCACAAAAGCGCCAGCCGTCAGCCGTCAGCAAACCCCCCTACCGTCATTCCCGCGAAAGCGGGAATCCAGGGACTTTGCTCCTGCGCTTCGACCTCCTGGTTTTCCCGCTCGAACGTCCATGGATTCCCGCTTTCGCGGGAACGACGGATTGGGAGGATCGGGGGAGCGACGGCGTTGCAGGCCGTTGCGCGTCAGCACCGCAGCGCTTGTGGCGGGAGCCGCCATGGCGGCGATGGGGCTTTACCGGGAAGGCCTCATCGCCGCCATGCCGGCTCCCACCAAGCGGACTGACTGGCCACCGCAGCGCCACAGGCGCCGCAGATTCACTCCGCCGCGCAGAAGCGCAGGCGGGCCACGGTGCCGCGGCCGGGATCGGAGTCGATGCGCAGCTGCCAGCCCAGGTGCTCGCACAGGCGCGCGATCAGGTCCAGGCCGATGCCGCCGCCGTCGCGGCCGCCGCCGCGGGCCATGCGGCTGTAGACCGCGCTGATCTCCTCCGGCGACATGCCGTGGCCGGGGTCGCGGATCACCACGGTCGCGCCGGGCTCCAGGCCCACTTCGATGCGGCCGCGGTCGCTGTTCTCCACCGCGTTGCGCAGCAGGTTGCCGATGGCGGCCTGGACGATGGCCAGCGGCGCGTGGATCACGCATTCGGCCATGGGCGCGATCACCAGCTCCAGGTCGCGACCCTCGGTCAGGTGCTGGTGGTCGGCCACCACCTCCGGGATCAGGTCCTGCAGCGCGACCAGGTCGGCGTTGCGGGTCAGCCGCGAGGGATCCTTGGCCAGCACCAGCAGCAGCGAGATCAGCTGCTCGACCTTACGCGCGGTGCGGCGCACGCGCAGCAGCGGCGCGCGCACGGCCGGCGGCAGGTCGGGGTGTTCCAGGGCCAGGTCGTTGGCGCCGGCGATCACCGCCACCGGAGTGCGCAGCTCGTGGCTGGCGCTGTCGATGAAGGCGCGCTCGCGCTCGACGAAGCGCGCGTTGCGCTCCAGGTAGCCGTTGAACGCCTCGCCGATCACGCGCAGCTCCTCGCTGGCGTCGGCCGGCACGTCGATGCGGGCCTGGGTCGCATCCGGACGCAGCCCGGCGATCTGCCGCGCCAGCGCGCTCAGCGGCTGCACCGCCCGGCCCAGCCCCAGCGCCATCAGCAGGCCGAAGATGATGATCGCCACTGCCGCGGTCACCACCGTGGAGAAGGTCACCCAGCCCTCGACGCCTTCGAACCGGGTCAGGTCCAGGGCCAGTGCCAGCCGCCCGAACTCGGTGTCCTCCACCAGCACCACATGCTTGACGTGGTTGATGAAGAAGTCGTCGTGCAGTCCGGGTTTGAGCCGGGCCAGCTTCTTGGGCAGGTTGGCGTCGTGCTGCAGGAAGTACATGTGCTCGGCCGGGTCGTCGATCCAGTTGTAGCCCGGATCGGCCCGCCGGCGTTCGACGAAATGCTGCAGGTCCGAGCGCATCAGCGAGCGCCAGACCTGGCGCTCGGCGTGCTCGTTGACGACCTCCCCGCCGATGACCACCGCGGCGGTGACCACCACCAGGTAGACCAGCGCCCAGCGCAGCAGGCGCGCCCGCAGTGAAGGCCTACGCGCCATCGCGCGCCATGGGCTGGGCGTGCAGGCGGTAGCCCACGCGCGGCAGGGTGTGGATCAGCTTGGTCTCGAACGGCCCGTCCACGCTGCGGCGCAGTTCGTAGATATGCGAGCGCAGCATGTCCCCGTCCGGCGGCTCGTCGCCCCACAACGCCTGCTCCAGGCGCTGGCGCGCCACCGCGCCCGGGCTGGCCTGCATCAGCACCTCCAGCAGCTTGCGGCAGGCCGGGTACAGGTGCAGCGGCCGCCCGGCGCGCTGCACCTCCAGCGTGGCCAGGTCCAGGGTCAGGTCGGCCACCTGCAGCACGCGGCGCCGGTTGCGGCCCTCGGCGCGGGCCAGCAGCGCCTCCAGGCGCACCTCCAGCTCCTGCATGGCGAAGGGCTTGGTCAGGTAGTCGTCGGCGCCGGCGCGGAAGCCGTCGACCTTGTCGGGCAGCTCGTCGCGCGCGGTCAGCATGATCACCGGCACGGTGCTGGCGTGCTCCTCGCGCAGCCGGCGCAGCACCTCGCGCCCGTCCATGCGCGGCAGCATCCAGTCCAGCAGGACGGCGTCGAAGGCCTGGGTGGTGGCCAGGTGCAGGCCGGTGACGCCGTCGGGCGCGGCGTCCAGCGCATGGCCGCGCGGTTCGAAGTAGTCGAACAGATTGGCCACCAGGTTGCGATTGTCTTCGATCACCAGCAGACGCATGGCGAGGGTCCTTGCAGGGGCCGCCGGCAGGAAGGCGGGCGGCGCGGGCGCGCATGGTGCACGGCCGCACGTCGGAAAGCCGTGTGGGCGCGCCGGCCGATTGTCCCATATGCTCCAGCGGCTGAACGCCTATGACGGGAGCGCCAGGTTCCGACATGTCTCCGACATCGCCCGGCACAGCATCGCCACCGCTTCCCTCGTCTCGCGCGCTCTCCATGCAGATGCCTGCCGTTTTCCGCCCGCGCGCGTCGTTGGCCGCACGCTTCCATCCCGATCTGCTGCTGTGGGGCCCGCTGTGTGCGGCGGCCGTGGCCATCGCCCTGCTGCAGGGCGCCGGCGGCGATCTGTGGCTGGCCGACCATGTCTATGCGTGGGAAGGCGGGCGCTGGGCCCTGCAGCACGCCTGGGCGACCGAGACCCTGGTCCACCAGTGGGGCAAGCGCACCGACGTGGTGATCTGGCTGACGCTGGCGGCGCTGCGCATCGTGCTCTCGCGCGAGCCTTCGACCCGCGCCTGGTGGCGGCCGCTGGACTACCTGCTGATCGCCTCGGTGGCCGGCCCGCTGCTGGTGTCGTGGATGAAGTCCTGGACCGACGTGGACTGCCCCTGGGACCTGGCCCGCTACGGCGGCAAGCATGTCTACGTGGAGCTGTTCCAGTCGCGCCCGGCCGGCTATGGCCCGGGCCAGTGCTTCCCGGCCGGCCACGCCAGCGCCGCCTACGGCTGGGTGGCGCTGTTCTTCGGCCTGGGCGCGGTGCAGCCGCGCTGGGGCCGGATCGGGCTGGTCGCCGCGCTCTGCGCGGGCCTGCTGTTCGGGCTGAGCCAGCAGCTGCGCGGGGCGCACTTCGCCTCGCACGACATCGCCGCCGTGGCGGTGTGCTGGACGGCGTCGTGGCTGCTGGCGCGGCTGATGCTGCCGCGCGCGGACGCGCCGGCGTGAGCATGGAGGTGCCGCTGGACACGCGACGCGGCCGCCTGCGCCTGCCGGCCTGGCTGACCCAGCGCCCGCTGCTGTCCAGCGATGCGCTGGTGGTGCTGGCCAGCCTGTACTTCGCCTGCTTCAGCAACGCCCGCTTCTGGTCGGCGGCGATCACCTCGCCCACGCAGCAGTGGCCGATGGCGCTGGCGCTGCTGGTGCTGCTGGTCGGCCTGCACGTGCTGCTGCTGGGCCTGCTGCTGACCCGCCGCACCGCGCAGCCGCTGCTGACGGTGATCGTGCTGGTCACCGCGGCCGCCTCGCACTTCATGGTGAAGTTCGGCCTGTACCTGGACGCGGACATGATCCGCAACGTGCTGGCCACCGACCGGCGCGAGTCCTCCGAGCTGCTCACCCCGTCCCTGCTGCCGCCGCTGCTGCTGGCCCTGATCCCGGTGCTGCTGCTGTGGCGGGTGCGCGTGCGCCAGCGCCCGCTCAAGGTCGCCGTGCTGCGCCGCGGCGCGCTGCTGGGCGGCGCGGCGCTGGCCTGCGTGCTGGCGGCCGTGGCCGCCTACCAGCCGCTGTCGGCGCTGATGCGCAACCAGCACGACCTGCGCTACCTGGCCGCGCCGGGCAACTGGATGATCTCGCTGGCGCGCGTGACCCTGGCCGGTCCGCCCGGCGACAAGAAACCCAAGCAGCCCATCGGCCTGGACGCGGTGCAGCTGCCGCTGCGCCCGGCCGGCGCCAAGCCGCGCCTGCTGGTGCTGGTGGTCGGCGAGACCGCCCGCGCGCAGAACTGGGGCCTCAACGGCTATGCGCGCGACACCACGCCGCAGCTGCGCCAGGCCGGGGTGATCAACTTCCCCAACACCAGCTCCTGCGGCACCGCCACCGAGGTCTCGGTGCCGTGCATGTTCTCGCCCTGGGGCCGGGCCAACTACGACGAGGCCAAGATCCGCGGCCACCAGTCGCTGCTGCACGTGCTGGACCACGCCGGCGTCGGCGTGGTGTGGCGCGACAACCAGGCCGGCTGCAAGGGCGTGTGCGAGGGCCTGCCGTTCCAGTCGGTGACCGAGTCGACCGATCCGGAATTCTGCAACGGCACGCGCTGCTTCGACGGCATCCTGCTCAAGGACCTGGACGGCGCGCTGAAGCTGGCCAAGACCAAGGGCGGCGACCGCGTGCTGGTGCTGCACATGCTGGGCAACCACGGGCCGAGCTACTACGACCGTTATCCGCCCGCCTTCGCCCGCTATGCCCCGGCCTGCCAGCAGGCCGACCTGGGCCGCTGCACGCGCGAGCAGATCGTCAACGCCTACGACAACGCGCTGACCTATACCGACCACGTCCTGGCCAGCGCCATCGCCCAACTGGCCGCGCGCACCGATGTGGACAGCGCGCTGCTGTACGTCTCCGACCACGGCGAGTCGCTGGGCGAGAAGGGCCTTTTCCTGCACGGCGTGCCCTACGCCATCGCCCCGCGCGAGCAGACCCATGTGCCGATGGTGATGTGGTTCGGCGACGGCTTCGCCCGCGACGAGGGGCTGGACGTGCAATGCCTGCGCCAGCACGCCGATGCGCCGGCCAGCCACGACAATCTGTTCTCGTCGGTGCTGGGGCTGATGGACGTCAAGACGTCGGTGTACGACGCGTCGCGGGATCTGTTTGCGCCGTGCAGGAGCAAGTCTGTGGCGAGCAAGTAGCGCACAGCTGTTGCTGTTGCCTCGGCTGTTGCTGTTGCCTCGGCTGTTGCTGTTGCCTCGGCTGTTGCTGTTGCCTCGGCTGTTGCCGTTGCTTCCCTGTCTGAGCCGTAAAGCGAGCCGAGCATCGCAGGAAGACGGGGCCGAAGAGGCGCCCTGTTTGAGCGAAGCGAGTTTGGGCGACGTGCCCCGTCTTCCGAGAAGCGCAGGGGACCGCCGCGAAGCGGCGGCTCGCGTCCCGGCGAGAAGCGGTTTTGGCTACTTTTGACAAGACAAAAGTAGCTCGCGCGGCGAAGCCGTGCGAAAGCTTTGCTTTAGCTTTGCTCTAAGAAGCGCCTGCATGGCGCTCAAGTTTTGCTTGCAAATTTAAAGCAAGACTTGCCAGGAGCTGGCGCCGGGACTTGTAGGACGAAAGCAACGCGCCTGCGGCGCGCCAAGTGCAAAGCTTTCGCGCCTGCGGCGCGACTTCCTTTTGTCTTGTCAAAAGGAAGCAAAACCGCTTCTCGCCGGGACGCACGCCGACGCTACGCGTCGGTCCCCTGCGCTCCTCGCAAAGCAGGGCACGGCGCCCAAACTCGCTTCGCTCAAACAGGGCGCCTCTTCGGCCCTGCTTTGCTGCGGTGCTCGGCGTGCTTTACGGCTCAGACAGGTGAAGCAACCGCAAAGGCAAAAGCCGAAGCAACAGCAACAGCAACAGCAACAGCAACAGCAACAGAAGAGCAGAAGCGGGCGCACTCTTCGCGCTAAGAGCGGGAGCTCAGTGTCCTTAGCGCTGCGCTTGTACGTCCATAGGTTCCCGCGTTCGCGGGAACGACGGTAGGGGGTGTGTTGCCAGCTTGAGCGGCAACAGCCCGCCGGCAGCTGATCTGCTCGACAACAGCACAGCAGCAGCACAGCCGCACGGCACCCAACCCCTACCCGCGATGCGCGGTCCCCAGATACTCCGCACTCTGCATCTCGATCAGCCGCGACGCCGTGCGCTCGAACGCCCCCGCCAGCCGCGTGCCCGCATACAGCGCCACCGGCGCGGCCGCCGCCGTGCAGACCAGCTTGACGTGGCGGTCGTAGACCTCGTCGATCAGGTTGACGAAGCGGCGCGCGGCGTCCTCGTTCATGCGGTCGAAGGTGGGAATGCCGCCCACCAGCAGGGTCTGGAACTCGGTGGCCAGGGCGATGTAGTCGCTGGCCGCGCGCGGGCCTTCGCACAGCTCGGCGAAGTCGAACCAGGCCAGGTCCTGGCTGCGCCCGCGCATGACCAGCGTGCGGCCGTCGATCTGGATCTCATCGCGCTGCGCCGGGGCGCCGGCCAGCTCCTGCCAGCGCCCGGCCAGCCAGGCCTCGCTGTCGGCATCCAGCGGCGCGCGATACACCGGCGAGCGGGTCAGCGCACGCAGCCGGTAGTCCTGCTGGCCTTCGGCGTAGAGCACCACGCAGTGCCGGACCAGCAGGTCGATCGCCGGCAGGAAGCGCTCGCGCTGCAGGCCGTCCTTGTAGAGATTTTCCGGCGCGGTGTTGGAGGTGGTCACCAGGGTCACGCCTTGGGCGAACAGGCGCTCGAGCAGGCGGCCCAGCAGCATCGCATCGCCGATGTCGGTGACGAAGAACTCGTCCAGCACCAGCACGCGCAGGGAATCCTTCCAGTCCTGGGCGATGCGCGCCAGCGGGTCGGCCTGGCCGGCGTGCTCGCGCAGCTTGTCGTGGATATCGCGCATGAAGCGGTGGAAGTGCGTGCGCCGCTTCTGCCGGATCGGCAGGCCTTCGTAGAACAGGTCCACCAGGAAGGTCTTGCCGCGCCCCACCCCGCCCCAGAAGTACAGGCCGCGCACGGCCTGGGGCTTCTTCCAGAACGCCGAGAGCCGGTCCAGGAAGCCGTCCTGCGCCTCGTCGCACAGCTCGGTATGGATGCGGTCCAGCTCGGCCAGGGCCGCGTGCTGGGCCGGATCGTCGCTCCACTGCCCGGCCTGGGCGCCCTGCGCGTACCGCTGCGAGGGCAACAGGTCCACCTGCGGGGCGCTCACGCGCCGGCCGCCGGCAGCCAGCCCTTGACCGCGTGCTGGAGGGCGCCGCGCAGGTCGATCAGCTTGCGGTGGAAGAAGTGGCTGGTGTCGGGCATGCGCACCAGCGTGTGCGGGGCGCGCTCGCCGATCTCGCCCAGCCAGTCGAACACCGCCTGCGGGTCGACGATCTCATCGTCCTCGCCCTGGATCACCAGCCAGTGCGCCGGCGGATGGATCTCCGAGAAATCCCAGCGCCCGGCCGGCGGCGCGATGGAGATCAGCGCCTTGGGCCGCAGCGCGCCGGCGGCCTTCAGCGAGACGTAGGCGCCGAAGCTGAAACCCACCAGCCACAGCGCCGCGCGCGGGCGCATCACCCGCACCCACTCGACCACCGCGGCCAGGTCGTCCTGCTCGCCCTGGCCGTCGTCGAAGCTGCCTTCCGAGGCGCCGACGCCGCGGAAGTTGAAGCGCACCGTCGGCACGCCCAGCTCGCGCAGGGCGCGCGCGGCCATGGTCACGACCTTGTTGTGCAGGCTGCCGCCCTCGGTGGACAGCGGATGGCAGACCACGGCCACGACCGGCAGCTGGGCCGCGTCGGGCGCGGGGAAGTCGACGGCCACCTCCAGCGCGCCGGCCGGGCCGGCCAGCTGCAGGACGGTGTCCTGGGTGGGGAATTCGGGCAGGGACATGCGCCCATGATACCGCCGCGCCGCAGCATGGCCGCGGCACGGCGCTTGCCGCTACTGCAGCGAGACGTCCACCAGGTTGTCCTCGGCGATACGGTCGACCAGCTTGTTGTACGGGTCGATCCCGGCGCGCGTGGGCAGGCGGTCCACGGTGAAGGTGAAGTCGCGCTGGCCCGCGCCCAGGCGCACGCGCTGCACGGCCAGCGGCTTCTCCTTGCCGGCCGCGCCCTCGAACACGCCCACCTCGACCAGATCGTCCATCGGCGCCGGCGTCTCGTTGCCGTCGCCGTCGGCCTGGGCCTTGCCGGCCTGCACCTGCAGGGTCACCTGGTAGCGGCCGTCGGCCAGCTTGCGCGCCGTGGCCGAGCGGGCGCGGTTGTCGTAGAGCACGATCCGTTCGAAGCTGTCCCCGATGAAGGACTGCAGGTCCGCCGGCGCCTGCGCGCGCAGCGCGGCCACGAACTCGCGCGTGTCCGGGTAGCTGCCGTCGCGCCCGCCGGCCGGGTCGGCGTTGGCGTAGCGACGGCGCAGCAGCAGGTCGCGCAGCGCCGCGTTGACCTTGTCCTCGCCCATGTAGTCGGCCAGGGTGTACATCAGCAGGCCGCCCTTGTTGTACCAGACGTAGGGCTCGTTCTGGACCAGCACCAGCGGCCGCTCGCGACGCAGTTCGCGGGTGCGCCCGCGCAGGTAGCTGTCCAGCTCGGTCCGCAGCACCTTGCGCATGTAGTCCGGGCCGTACTGGTGCTTGAGCGCCATCAGCGCCGAATACTCGGCCAGGGTCTCGGACATCATGTTCGAGCCCTCCACGTTGCCGCCGATCAGCTGATGGCCCCACCACTGATGGCCCAGCTCGTGGGTGGTGATGAAGTAGGCGAAGTCCACGTCGTCGTCCTTGCGCCGGCGCTGGATGAAGCCCAGCGCCTCGGAGAACGGCACGGTGTTGGGGAAGGACTGGGCGAAGCTGCGATAGCGCGGATACTCCAGGATGCGGTACTGGCGGAACTGGAACGGGCTGAAGTGCGCCTCGTTGTAGGCCATCCCCGCACGCGAGGACGCCAGCAGGGTGCCGATGTTCCAGGCGTGGCCCGGGTGGTAATAGACCTCCAGGTTGATCGGCCCTTCCTTGCCGGGGTAGACCTCCTTGTGCACCGCATAGCGCCCGGAGACGAAGGCGAAGAAGGCCTGCATGGGCTGCTGGCCCATGCTGTACTCGAAGTACTGGCGGCCGTCCTTGCGCCACTGCTTCTGCAGATAGCCCGGCGCCAGCGCGGTCTGGTCGCCGCTGGTGCCCACCACCGTGTGGAAGCTGATCCAGTCCGCGTTGGGACTGAACAGGTTGACCTTGGACTGCACCGGATCGCCGCGCTTGGCCATCTCCTGCTGCGGGCCCAGGCCCTGCTCGCGGCGGCGGCGCGGATCGTCCAGCTCGTTGCCGGGCTGGTAGCCCAGGATCGGGAAGAACTCCAGGTCGAAGAACGTGCCGTTGTAGGCGAACTTGCCGCCGGCATCGCCGCCGGAGAAGTCGGCGACCTTGCCGTCGGTGAAGCCGGGGCTGTCGTGGCCGACCTTGAAGTGCAGGGTCATCGTCTGGCCCGGCTGCAGCGGCGCGTCCAGTGCGTAGATCACGTACAGCCCGCGCGGCGCGCGGCTGACCAGGTGGGCGGGACGGTCGAAGGACAGCGCGCGCAGCGACTGGTTGATGTCGGTGAAGTGCAGCTGGGTCACCGGCACGCTGCCGCGGTTCTGCAAGGTGTAGGTGCCGGTGGCCTCGAAGGCGCGCCGCTCCGGATAGATCTCCACCGTGGTGTCCACGGCCGTGACCTTGGGCTGCGGCAGGTCCTGGTAGCGCTTGAACCGGCGCTCGTAATCGGCCTGGATGGCGCGCCGGTCCTTGCTGCTGAGGAACTCGTTGAGCACGTGGGTGTTGTAGTAGTACCAGCCGCCGGCCGCGGCGGCCACGCACAGGCAGGCCAGGGTCGCCGGCAGCCAGCCGGACGGGCGCCGCAGCGCCGCGCCGATGCGGCGGCGCAGGCCGGTCTCGGCACCGCGCCGGGCCAGGGCCATGGACAGCACGCCCAGCGCGGCGAAGATCGCCAGCCAGTACAGGATCGACCAGAACAGCGCCGGCACGTAGTGCCCATAGCCGTTCATGTCCGAATAGGTGAAGCCCGGCGTCGCGCCCGGCAGGTACAGCGTGTTCTCCAGGCCGAAGTTGTACAGGATCGGCACGATCACCCACAGGCCGATCACGATGGCGTGGCCCAGGAACTTGTTGGGCACCACCGTCTGCACGAACAGCGCCAGCATCGAGAAGCCCACCAGTTGCGGCAGGACCAGCACGAACAGCTCCTTGAAGTACAGCAGAGGCTCGTAGTGGTAGTAGCCCAGCACCGTCTGCATCAGCACGCCGCCGAGCATGGACAGCAGCAGCATCACGACCTGCGCGGCGGTGAGGGCGAGCAGCTTGGAGGCCGCGTCGGGCAGCGGGCGCAGCGGCAGCGCGTCGAAGATGCCGTCGAAGCGCACGTCGCGCTCGCGCCAGACCAGCTCGCCGGCATACAGCGCGGTGACGATGACCAGGAACAGGTAGGCGTTGCCTTCCACCGATTCGAGCATCAGATAGGTCACCGGCCACACGTCGGTGCCGCTCATGCGCCCGGCGTAGTAGCCGTTGTTGACGATGAAGGCGAACAGCACGCCGCACAGCGCCCAGAACGGCACCGCCTTGAGGATGGCGCGCGTGCGCAGCGACGCCAGCGCGAGGAACTGGCGCCAGCGCGTGGCCGGATCGTGGCGCGGATGCACCTGCGGCAGCCGGGTGGCGATCTGCGTGCGCACCGGCGCGCCCTGCGCCTGTTCCAAGGTGCGCAGCTTGGCCGCGCGGCGCCCCTGCGAACGCGCGCCCAGCGCCTCCACCGACATCGGGAACAGCAGCGCCAGCGCCGCCAGCACCAGCGCGCCGAAGCCGATCCACAGCAGGCGGTTGTAGAGGAACACGCCCGGCGCGTAGCCGCTGGTGGTGTCCATCGGGAACAGCCAGCTGTTGCGTTCCACCACCGACCAGTAGCCGCTGACCACGCGCGCCAGCTGCAGGCCGATGGGGTCCAGGATGCCCGACCAGAAATGCTCGGTGGAACGCGTGGCCGAGAAGGCGGTGAGGCCGATCAGGTACAGCACGAACAGCGCCACGCCCTGCACGTAGACCACGAACAGGCTGCGGGTCAGCGCCGCCACGGCGAAGAACAGCGCGCCGATGAAGAACACCTGCACCACCACGATGGTCAAGAACGGCTGCAGGTACCAGACCAGATGGTTCGGCCCGATGCGCGCATGGTCGGCCCACGGCGCGTAGGTGCCCAGCCAGGCCCCGACCAGCAGGCCGGAGAAGGCGAACAGGGTGACCAGCATCGAGCCCGACCAGCGCCCGCCCAGATACGACAGCCGCGACACCGGCTTGGTGAACAGCAGCTGGAAGGTGTCGCGCTGGAAGTCGCGCAGGATCGAGGTGCCGAAGATCGCGGCCATCACGATCATGCCGAACATGCACGCGCCGAACATGTTGTAGCCCATCGCCCAGGGCCCGTTGAGCATCACCTTGCCGCTCTGGCTGGACACCGGCCCGAAGTTCTCCGAGGCCACGCTCAGGAACGCGAACGCCGCCCACATGAAGAAGTACACGTAGGTGGACGGACTCTTGAAGCGCAGCTTCAGCTCGAAGCGCAGGAACTCGAGGAACTGGTGCATGGCGCCCCCCTGCTCAGGCGCGCCCGGCGGCGAGCCGGGTGAAGTACACGTCCTCCAGGCCGGCACCGGCGGGCACGAAGCCCTCGCCCGGCGCCTGCGCGGCCAGCACGCGCACCTCGTGGCGGCCGCCGACCAGATGGGTGCTGATGAGCGTCATGTCGGCCTCGATGGCGCGCAGCTCCGCGTCGCTGTCCACCAGCTTGGACCACACCTGGCCGTCCAGCGCGCCGATGGCCTCGTTGGGCGCGCCCTCCAGCAGCACCTGGCCGCCGGCGATGATGGCCATGCGCGGGCATAGCTCGCGCACGTCATCGACGATGTGGGTGGACAGGATGACCGTGACGTCGCGGCCGATGCCGGCCAGCAGGTTGAGGAAGCGATTGCGCTCGGCCGGGTCCAGGCCGGCGGTGGGCTCGTCGACGATCACCAGCCGCGGGTTGGCCAGCAGCGCCTGGGCGATGCCGAAGCGCTGCTTCATGCCGCCCGAATAGGTGGCGATGGCCTTCTTGCGCGCGTTCCACAGGTTGGTCTGGTTGAGCAGCGCCTCGATCATCTCGCGCCGCTCGCCCTTGTGGATCACGCCCTTGAGCACGGCCAGGTGCTCGAGCATGTCCAGCGCCGAGACCTTGGGATAGACGCCGAATTCCTGCGGCAGATAGCCCAGCACGCGGCGGATGCGGTCCTTCTCGCGGACCACGTCCACGCCGTCCAGGGTGATGCTGCCGGCGTCCGGATCCTGCAGGGTGGCGATGGTGCGCATCAGCGAACTCTTGCCCGCGCCGTTGGGCCCCAGCAGGCCGAACATGTGGTTGCCGATGGTCAGCGACAGGTCCTTCAGGGCCTGCACACCGTTGGGATAGGTCTTGGACAGTCCTTCGATGACAAGCGCCATGCACGGATCCTTTGAGGACGTACGGGAGAAGGGGGGGATACCAGAACCGATACTGACCGCACCGCGGTCCGCCGCGAATGCCCGGACGTCATCATGACGAAAGATCTAGGCGGCCACGGACAGCCGTCCGACGAACGGCCGCCATGCCCGCATGCGGTCGCGGCGGCAGCGGCGCCGGCGCTCACTTCGGCGCCGGGCTCTCCTTGGTGAGCTGCCCGGCGGCGATGCGCCAGCCCTCGGCGGTCTGGACGGCCACCAGCAGCAGGGCGCGCTCGATACCGGCGATCGGCTGGCCCTGCGCATCGAGGAACTTGACCCGGAAGAAGAGCGTGGCCACGCCCGGCTTGGGGATGCGCACGGTGCTGGGGCCGAACGGCGCGATCGTGGTCTTGCCGGCCCAGGACGCATGCGCGGCGGCCAGATCCTGGACGATGGCCGCGCGCCCCTCGTCGCGCACTTCGGCGATCGGCACCCAGACCGCCTGTTCGGTGAAGAGCCGTTCGAAGCGTTGCGCCTGGTGCGCATTCCAGGCGTCGACGAACGCCGGGACCAGCGCCTCCGGACCGGGCGCCGCGGCCTCGCTGTCCGGGCCCGCGCCGGCGGGCGGTGGCGCGTCGACACCCAGGATCGTTGCCTGGCGCAGCACCAGCACCCAGCGCGCGCCGTCCTGCTTCCAGACATCGGTGAAACGCCTGCGGACCTGCTGGCCGGCGTTTGGCGCATCGCCCTTGGGCACCACGCGCTCCTCACCCATCAGGACCACGGCGTCGTCGAGCCTGCCCGCGTACTCGATGCTGCGCTCATACCGGCTGTAACTGATCAGCCCGTTGCTGTTGCGGCGCCCGACCGCGTCGCGCACGGACACGCCGTTCTGCGGATTGTTGACCACCAGGTCCTTGCCCAGGCCCGCGGCGAAGGCGGCATGGTCGTCGCGGATCAGGGCCGCGTCCATCGCATCGACGGCGGCCAGCGCCGCCGCGATGCGCGGGTCGGCAGCCGCGGCGGTGACGCTGTCGTTGGCGGCCTTCCATTCCGCCGAGGCGGGGGCGCAGCAGGCGATCAGCAGCAATGCCAGGGCGCGGGGAGCGCATGAGGGAAGCGACAGCGTCATGTGCGTTTTCCTTGGGTGTCGTCGGTGGAGGCAGCTTTCAGTCCCGCATGTCCCTGTGCCTGGAGGGGGGCGGCGCGTGGCGTCGGAGGACGCGCACGCCGGGTTGGCAGCCGACGCGTCGAGGTCAGGAAGGCGGCTGGGCCCAGGCCGCGAGCCGCTGCGCGAGCGTGGTCGCGGTGACGGCGTCGGAGAGCGGCCCCATCGCGCACAGCAGCGCACCGCCGATGACGGTCACGACGAAGACGCGCCTGCGGGTAGCCAGGTCGAAGACGAACAGCGCGGCGATCGCGGCCAGCGGCACCAGGCCGATGAGGGCCGGATGGTGGACCATCACCGGGAACGTCAGCGCCGGGTGCTCCACCACGGGGAAGGCCATCCGGAACAGCGCCGGCGGCAGCAGGGCGGCATTGGCGATGAGCATCGCGCGCTTGTGCACGATGCGGTCGTTGCGCCTGTAGACCGCGAGTGCGACGAAGGCGCCGAAGAACAGCAGCTCGATGAGATTGCCGATCAGGAAGGACGCCGGGCTGCCCAGCGCCGGCGGCAGCGCCAGCCCGCGCGCCAGCGTCCCGAACGTGGTGAGGACGCCAAGCACCACCATCGCCCCGGCGATGAGCGCGCCGGCCATGCCGAGCCTGCGGTGGAGCCGCAGCTGCCCGGTCGCCACCAGCGCGGGCTGCACCACCACCAGCACCATCCAGGACGAGAACACGAGCCCATGCGCGTGCACGAGCACGCTGGGCTGATGCGAGAGCGTCGCGCCGCGCAGGAAGTAGCTCGAAGCGAACCCCAGGAAGACGATCGCCAGCATGGCCAGCGACATGACGGTGAAGAACACATCGTCCGCGCGCCTGTGGAGGGCCGGCGCCGGGCGCGACGTCGTGCCCATGCCGGCCGGGCGTGTCGGCGAGGGGCTGCTCATCCTCGCTCCGTCGTGCCTCCGACACCGCTGCGCGCCGGTCCACCGCCCGGGTGGCCCATCGACGCGCCTCGCGCGCCCTTGTCCGCACCGCCCGCACCCGCGATCAGCAGCAACACCAGCAGCAGGGTCATCGTCGATCTCCTGTCAGGACATCCTTGGTCGCTTGGACGTCACGCGCCGCCGGCGCGCGACGCCAGGGCTCAGTAGTGCTTGACCGCCGGGTCGTAGATCGTGGCCTGGCGTGCGATCAGCACCCAGGCGCCGTCGGTGTACTGCCAGACGTTGGTGGCGCGCCGGTGCAGCAGCTGGCCCTTCTCCGGCCCGAAGGTCGGGGTGTAGGTGTCCTCGCCCATCGACACGGCGACGTTGCCGTAGAACTCGGCGCGCTCGAGCTTGAAGGTGTAGCCCTGCTCGTAGTCGAGCATGCCGGCCTTGATCGCGCCGAAGACCTGGTCGCGCGTCAGGACCGAGTTGTCCGGCGAATTGACCAGCAGCTTGGGCGACCAGAGCTTGCTCAGCGCGGCCAGGTCGTGGGCGACGATGGCCCGCCCCACCGCCTCGGCCGCCTGCGGCAGCTGCTGCCTGGCGCGGGCGTCGAGCTCCTGCGCCTGGGCGAACGCGCACGGGACGAACAACGCCAGCAGCAGGGTCAGCTTCAAGGTCCTGGACATGGGAACTCCTTCATGGGTGGATGGAGGGATGCGCGATCTGCGCGAGGGCAGACGGAGCGCGGCGGGGCACGCGGCCGGCCGTGTGTGGGCCGGTCTGCCCTCTGTTACGCCGAACGGCGCGCCGGCCCGCCATCGCCGCGGCGCTCATGGCGGGTTGGGCCAGTGGAAGTCCTCGCGCGTCACCGACACGCTGAAGTCCATCGCCGCGCCCTGGCGCCACCAGCCGAAGGGGACGAACAGCGCATCGCCCGGCTGCAGCAGCACCGCATGCAGTTCCAGCCCGCGCAGCTGCGGCTGGCGTTCGGACAGGTCCGGCGCGGTCAGGTCGCCCAGCGCGCCGGCCTGGGCCAGCGGCTGCAGGCGCGCCGCCTCGCCCGGCGGCGCCAGCCACAGGCGGCGCTGGCCGTGCAGCTGCAGCAGCAGGCGGTTGCAGGGTTCGGGCGCGGCCAGGGTGCCGCTGCCGGCTGCCTCCAGCCACAGCCGGCCCGGGTCGTGACCGCGCAGCAGGCGCATCAGGTGGCCCAGGCGCGGGGCCAGGTCCGGCAGCGTCTCCAGCGCGCCGGTCAGGCGCGGCTGACGGCCGGGCGCGTCCGCGGGCCGCAGCGCCTGCTGCACGAACCGGCCCAGCGTGCTGGCCTGGCCGTGGGCATCGACCAGCGGCGCGTCGCCGTGGGTCGAGACCAGGGCCTGCGGCGCCCAGCGTCCCAGGGCTTCCTCGATCTCCCCGGCCAGCAGCACCGGCCAGTTGGCGGCGTAGTACTCGTCCAGGAACACCCCGGCGGTCAGGCCGCCACGGCGCGGCACGCAGCGGTTGCGCGCCGACAGCGCGCGCAGCCGCTGCAGGCGGACGAGCACCTCGCTCGCGTCCGGCGATGGCGGCAGGGCCGGGCCCGCCGCGCGCCCATGCGGGCAGGCCGCCGCCGGCGCACCTGCCGGCGGCGGCGCGGCGCCCTCGAAGCCCGGCAGACGCAGCTTGCTGCGGTGATCGGCCGCGCCGGGCGCGCCATCGGCATCGGTACCGCGGAAATAGAACTTCTGCCACTTCGCGCCCGGCGCGGCCTGCGGCGTGGCGGCGACCTGCGCCTGGAAGGCATCGCGCGCCTGGCTCCACTGCTCGAAGCGGCGCTTGAGCTCGGGCGCCTCGTCGATCGGCGCGATGCGCGGCACCACCGCGTCGAGCAGGTCGCGCGGCAGCGGGAACAGGAAGGCCAGCGGCTCGTTCTCCTCGAAGCGCACCACGTGCCCGGCGCGGGTGAAGCGCCAGTTCATGGTGAAGGTGTACGGGGCCCAGTCGGTCTCGATGATCCCGCCCAGCGCGGCCACGCCGTCCTTGGCCAGGTTGGGCGATCCGCCCACCCACAGGTTGTGCCCGAGCGAGGTGCGGAACAGCCCGGGCACATGGAAGGTGAAGGTGCCCTGCCCGAACAGCGCCACCGGCGCGTCCTGCGCCGGCGTGCCCGGATCGGCCTGGATGCTCACGTCCTGCGGCAGCGGCCCGCCGTTCCAGTGCGCCTGGAAGCCGCACGGGCTGAGCAGCTCCCAGCCGTGCGCATTGGCGATGCCCAGCGGCAGGCAGCGGTAGGCGAAGCTCTCCGGGCTGGCGTCCATCCAGGCGCGCCGCGGGCTGGCCGCACGCAGCCGCGGCTTCCAGCCCGGATAGACGTAGCAGGTCAGCTCCATCGCGACGCTGGCCTCAGAACGTCGCGCGCAGGCTCAGCGTGCCCTGCTGATCGCTCCAGCCGTCGGCCCATTGCCCGCGCCAGGCCAGCGACAGCGTCCACGGCCCGCGATGCCCGGTCAGCGCCGCGCCGGCTTCGCCGACATCGCGCGCGATGCCATCGCGGTTGCCGTCGAACAGCGTGCCGTCGGCGGCGGTGAGCGCGTAGCGCTGGCCCTGCCCGGCCTGCGCGCGGCGATAGCCCACGTGCAGTTCCGGCGTCCAGCGCACCCCGCTGGCCTGATCGAAGCTGCGCGACAGCCCCAGCGCGGCGTACGGCGACACCAGGGTCTCGCGCCGGGCCTGGCCGCCGACCTTGAACGCGTCGGGCACATCGCCGGTCTCGACGAAGGCCTCGCCGGTCAGGCGCGTGGCCACCACCCCGGCCACCGGCGTCAGCTGCGCCTGGCCGACGTCCAGCGGCAGCGCCAGCTGCAGCGCCGCGGTGGCCGCGTCGGTGCCGCGGCTGGAGAAGGCCAGGCCGATGCCGGTCTGGCGCCAGGCGTGCTCGCGCGCATGGGCATAGCCCAGCATCGCCGACACGCCCAGCGGCCCGATCAACTGCGAGCCGTACACGGCCATGCGCGTGACATCGCTGCGGCCGCGGCTGCCCAGCTGGTCATGCAGCCAGGCGTTGTCCGTGCCGACCGCCAGGCCCAGCCGCGTGCCCTGGCCGAGCGTCCAGTCGGTGCCCACCTGCGTGGCGGTGGAGCGCGCGCCGAAGCCGACCTGATCGCTCGCCCCTTCGACATCCAGATCCTGGTAGCGCAGCTGCACCCAGCCACGCGCCGCCGGGTCGAGGCCGGCATCGCGGTTGAACAAGGTATTGCCGTCGCCCTCGGCCCGCAGGCGCGCCAGCAGGCCCATCGCATCGGCCTGGCTGGACAGCGCCAGCGCGGTGGCCTGGCGACTGAACAGCTCACCATCGTTGGGCGCGATGCGCACCGGCGCGGTGGGAGTCGGTGTCGGGGTCGGGGTCGGGGTCGGTGTCGGTGTCGGGGTCGGTGTCGGTGTTGGAGTGGGCGTGGGGGTTGGTGTTGGTGTTGGTGTTGGTGTTGGGGTGGGAGTCGGCGTCGGCGTCGGCGTGCCCAGCGTCAGGTAGGCATTGTTGGCGTCGTAGCTGACCGAGGTCGGGAAGCCGGCCGGCGGCGTGGTACCGGCCGCATTGGTGACGGTGGCGAAGCCGCCGCTGACGCCGCCGCTGGCGTTGACGAAGCTGCGCGAGACGCTGCCGTAGGTGCCCGGCGCCCAGGCGAAGGCCACCGTGCCGGCCAGCGCGGCCGTGCCGCCGGTGACCTTGAGCTGGTCGATCGCGTCGGGCGTCACGCCGACCACCAGCGTGCCGCTGGCGGCCTGCGCGTAGCGGCCCAGCACGTTCAGGCTGTTGCCCGGCGCGCCGGACTGGCTCAGGTCGAGCAGGCCAGAATTGTTGAACACGAACTGCCCGCTGCTTGCGCCAAGCGTCTGGCCCGCGCCAACGGTCAGGCGCGAGCTGGCGTCGAGGTTGAAGCTGGCGTCGGCCTGGCCGTAGGACGAGGAGAGGGTGAGCCTGTCGCCGGTCAGGACCGCGGCGCTGCCGTTGCTCAGGCTGATCGTGCGCCAGTTGAATCCGAGATTGATGCCCTGGGACGGATCATTGGTGCTGAAGCTGCCGCCTCTGAACTGCAGGCCGTCCAGGCTGAGCGTGCTTTCGCCGAAGTCGTTGCTCAACCGGGTCAGCCCGGCGTAGTCGGCGGCGCTCAGCCCGCTCACGCGGATGTTGCCCGAGCCGATCGCGATGCCGCCGGTCACCGACCCCCCGGTCCAGTTCACCGTGGTGTCCGAACCCATCATGTAGCCGGAGGCGATGTCGCCGCGCACGCTGCCGCCGCGCAGGTTCAGCACGTTGCTGTTGCTGAGCACGACCGCGGCACCGCCCGCGCCGTCGAGGGTGCCGGTGTTGTCGAGCAGGAGCGCGCGCCCGCCGCCTGCGCTGACGCCGCCGACCAGGCTGCCGGCGTTGGTGAGCGTCAGGGTGCCGGGCAGCGATGTGCCCTGGTCGAGGATCGAGAAGGTCCCGACGTTGCTGATGCCGGTGCCGGTGATGCTGCCGCCCTGCGCCACATCGATGCTGGCGTTGCCGCCGTAGGACAGGCGGACGCCACCGCCCCCCTGGACGCTGCCGGCCACGGCGATGCGCAGGCTCGGATCGATGCCGGCCGCGCCGGTGGCATCGCGGTAGCCGCTGCTGAAGTCGATCCCGTAGTTGCGGCCGCTCAGGCTGCCGTCGACCTGCACGACCGCCGTGCGATCGGCGGTGCTGGTCCCGCTGGTGGGCGGCGCCTGTTCCAGGCTCACGGCGCTGCCGTTGGCCGAGCTCAGCGTGCCGGCCAGCTGCAGGCGCGCGGTGCCGTTGAAGTTGCGCACCGACAGCGCATTGCCCTGGCCGCTGATGCTGGCCGCGCCCGTCACTTCGACATCGGCGCCGCCGACGCCGGAGTTCCACACCATCACCGTGTCGGTCACGCCGGTGGGGTTGCTGCTGCCGCGGGTCACCGCGCCGGCGAGCGTGACCGCGGTCCTGCCGGTGGTGCCCTGGTTCCAGGCGTAGACCGCCGTGGCGCCGGGCGTGCTGACATCGCGCAGCTGCAGGATCAGGTCGCGGCCGCTGGCGGCGTTGTGGGCATTGACCGCGGCGTCGGTGCCGAAGGTGGCGGTGCTGCCCGAGCGACTGACCGGCCCGGTGGCGATCACGCTCAGCGAGCCGGTACCGCTGTTGTCCGCATTGATGGCCCGCGCGCCTGCATCCACTCCGGCGGTGCGGATGGTCAGATCGCCCGTGCTCGCACTGCCCAGCGACGCGTTGACGCCGACGCTGGCGGCGCCGTTGCCGGTCACCTGGCCGTCGGCCGTGATCGAGATCCCGCCGCGTGCGGCGTAGGCCTGGATGCCGGTGTAGCCGCTCACCGTCGAGGCGGCGGCGATCACGATGTCGCCATTGGTCGTGGCGGCGTTGATGCCGCGGCCCCCGCCGACGCCGCTGACGGCGCCCTGGGTCGTCACACTGACCGGACCGCCGGCATTGATGGAGACGGCCTCGCCGCCATTGCTGGGCGCCATCGACACCGTGCCGCGGGTGATGAGCGAGACCGGAGCGCTGGGGGCCGACACCAGGATGCCGTAGGCGTAGCTGTAGCCCTGTCCATCGCCGCCGGTCACGCTGCCCAGATCCAGGCTCACCTGTCCGGCATGGCTGGTCTCCAGCGAGAGGCCGAACCCATGCACCGCGGCGATGCTGCCGTTGCTGACCAGCGACAGCGGCACGTCGCCCTGATCCGGGTCGTAGGCGTTGTAGCGGAAGTAGATGCCCGCGCCGCCCCGGATCGAGGACTGAATGGCATCGGTGAAGCTGCCGGCCCCGTTGATCGTCAGTGCGGTGCCGCTGTTGCCGGTGTCCACGCCGAAGCCGGCGGCCGTGCTGGCGGTGGTGACGGTGGGGCTGAAGACGATGGTCTGCCCGCTGGTGTTGGCGCTGGCGGCGCCGTCGCAAATCCAGGTCTGCGGCGTCAGGTCGGTGCGCAGGACGCAGGCGGCCTGGGCGGCCTGTTGGCTGGCCAGCACGGCCAGGATGGAAACGCTCAGTGCGGCATAGCGCGGCACGGCCTTGCGCCGGATCGGGTTCATGTCTGCTCCATGGCGGGACGAGGAAGCCGCCGCCCCGGTACCGGGACGGCGGCGCGGGCCCGCCTCGCACGGACTCGCAGTCCTCTGTTACGCCGCATGGGGGCGGTGGCCGCCACGCGTGGAGCGTTTTTTGTTCTTCTTGTGTTCGATGGGTCGCGGCGTGGGGGCGATCCGTCCTTGCGGAAGGCTGAGAACAGCATCGGACCGACGCTTGTAGAGCGGAGCTCGCTCCGCTGAGGCCTTCCCGATGATCCGGTCGAAAGGCAGCGGAGCAAGCTCCGCTCTACAAGGAGGGCGCGACGTGGTTCGGGGCGACACGCCGGTGCGATGTGTCCTTGCCGAATGCGAAAGGGCAGCATCCGACCGACGCCTGTAGAGCGGAGCTCGCTCCGCTGGGGCTTCCCCGATGATCTGGTCGAAAGGCAGCGGAGCAAGCTCCGCTCTACAAGCAGGGCGCGACGTGGTGCGGGGCGGCACGCCGGTGCGATGTGTCCTTGCCGAACGCGAAAGAGCAGCACCGGACCGACGCCTGTAGAGCGGAGCTCGCTCCGCTGGGGCTTTCCCGATGATCCGGTCGAAAGGCAGCGGAGCAAGCTCCGCTCTACAAGCAGGGCGCGACGTGGTGCGGGGCGGCACGCGGATGCGATGCGTCCTTGCCGAGTGCCAAAGGGCAGCACCCGACCGACGCCTGTAGAGCGGAGCTCGCTCCGCTGGGGCTTTACCCATGATCTGGTCGAAAGACAGCGGAGCAAGCTCCGCTCTACAAGGAGGGCGCGACATGGTCCGGGGCGGTACGCGGATGCGATGCGTCCTTGCCGAATGCCAAAGGGCAGCATCGGACCGACGCCTGTAGAGCGGAGCTCGCTCCGCTGGGGCTTTCCCCATGATCTGGTCGAAAGGCGGCGGAGCAAGCTCCGCTCTACAAGGAGGGCGCGGCGTGGTCGACTGCGGCGAAGAACCAAGGCTCTGACGGAGCGCTGGACGGGCCCCGTCCGGGCGCCTGGCTCAGGTGCCCAGCGCTTCGTACAGCAAGGCCTTGGCGATGGCCCAGTCGCGCTGCACGGTGCGCTCGGAAACGCCCAGGGCCAGGGCGGTCTCGGCGTCGGAATAGCCGGCGAAGTAGCGGCATTCGACGAGGCGCGCCAGGCGCGGCTGCTGGCGCTCCAGTTCGGCCAGGGCCTCGTCGAGGGCGACGATGCGCTCGTCGCTCTCGGCCAGCACCTCGACGGTGTCGATGTCCAGCAGCGCGCGGCCCGGGTCGCGCTTGTGGCGCAGGCGCGCGCGGGCGTGGCTCACCAGCACCTGGCGCATGGCCAGGGCGGCGGTGTTGAGGAAATGGGCCTGGCCTTCGAAGACGCCGTGGCGGCTCAGCTTGAGGTAGGCCTCGTGCACCAGCGCGGTGGTCTCCAGCGTGGCCGCGCGCGGGAAGGCCCGGCCGCGCTCGCGACGGGCCAGGCGCTTGAGGTCGGCATAGAACATGCGCGCCAGATCATCGACCAGGGACGCATCTGGCTGGGGGGGGACGGAAGCCATGGCGGCTAGATTCTGCCCCACGCCGCGCGCGCCGGGGTGACTCACTCTTGCAGCGCCAGGCGCGCGCCCTTGGCGGGCGCGCCCGATTTGCGCTGCGCCTGGGCCAGCAGCTGCTGCGCCTGGGCGATGCGTGGACTCTGCGGCAGGTCCAGGGTGCGGCGCAGCGCCAGCGAGGCATCCAGCAGGCGCGCGGCGCCGGCGGCGTCGCCCTGGGCCAGCGCGGCGCGGCCTTCGAGCAGCTGGCCGTCGGCGATCATCGAGCGCAGGAACGGCGCCAGCGTGCTGGCGCGCGCCGCTTCGGTCGCGGCGTGGGCGCGACGCGCGGCGTCGGCGGCATCGCCGCCGGCCAGGGCCAGCTCGGCCTCGGTCAACGCGCGCTGCAGGCGGCGGGTCTGCGCCTTGGGGCCCTGCCCGCTGATCGGCTTGAGGCTGGCGTAGCCGGCCTGCGCCTGAGCCAGCTGACCCTGCGCCAGCAGCGCGCGTACGCGCTGCAGCATGTTGAAGTCGTTGGGGCCGGGCGTGCCGAGCGCGTCCATCAGCCGGTCGCATTCGTCCAGTCGCTGGCGGGCCTCGTCGTAGCGACCCAGCTCGACCAGCGCCTCGGCCTCGCGCTGCAGGCTGCTGGTCAGCACCGTACCGCCCGGGTCGGCCTGGCGTGCCAGGCGCACGGCCTGCCGCGCATCGATCAGCGCCGCCGCCGGATCGCCGGCACGCACCTTGGCGCGGCTGCTGGTCGACAGGGTATGGATGGTGAGGAACAAGGCCTCCGGGCCGGAGTCCTGAGGCGGCGCGGCCGCCCGGGCCAGCGCGGCTTCGACCAGACCCTCGCGCGCGCGATCGGCATTGACCAGCGCCACGGCCAGGGTGGCGCGGGCGCGCACCAGGGCCAGGTTGTTCTCCGCGGTCGAGTCTTCAGCGCGCTGGATGCCGCGGCGCAGATCGGCCTCGGCGGCAGCGTGCTCGTAGGCGTAGCTCTCGGTCTCGCCCAGCTGGATGTAGTAGCCGGCCAGGGCGGGGTTGGGATCGCCGTCGGCCTGGATGGACACCTGCACCGAGCGCCGCAGTACCGGGACGGCCTCGGCGGTCTTGCCGCGGTAAGCGGTGGCGACGCCCTGCAGCTGCAGGGCGCGGGCCAGCTCGGACGAAGGCGGATACGCCGACAGCACCGCCGCCGCCTGGGTCGCATCGTCCAGGGCGCGGCCGGGATCGTTGGTGTAGTTGTTCGCGGCCGAGGCGATCAGCAGCCGGCCGCGCAGCTGCGAGCGCGTGTCGCCCTGGCGGTCGAGGATGGCGCGGGCCTGGGCGAGCAGGGCTTCGGCCTGGTCGTGATCGCTGAAGCTGATCCGCGCCTGCGCGATCAGGTCGCTGGCCAGTTCGACCGAATCGGGCCCGTAGAGCTGGCGGCTCAGCGCGACGGCCTGCTGGCGCATCGGCAGCTGCTCGGCGCTCAGCGCGAACTCGTCGTACAGGTTGCCGAACAGGCGCAGCAGCGCCAGCTTGTTCTCCGGCGCCTGGTCCAGCTCGGACTGGATGCGCGCCGCGCCGATGTCCAGCAGCTCGCGCGCGGTGGTCTGGCGCGCGCGCACCGGATCGGCCTGGCGGCTGGTGTTGGTGCGGAACAGATCGACCATGAAGGCCTGCATGGCTGCGGCCCGCTGCGCCTCGCGCTCGGTGCGGCGCTCCTGCCAGGCCAGCGTCACCAGGCCGGTGCCCAGCGCAAGGAAGGCCACGCCCACCAGGGCCAGCCCGCGCCAGTGCCGGCGCACGTAGCGGCGCGCCTGGTAGCTGCGCGCGCCGGCGCGCGCCAGCACCGGGCGGTGTTCCAGATGGCGGCGGATGTCCTCGGCCAGGGCGCGCGCGTCGGGATAGCGCTGCTCGGCCGCGGGCCGCATCGCGCGGGCGACGATGGCGTCCAGGTCGCCGCGCAGCGCGCGGGCCGGGATGGGGCCGTCGGCGGCCACGGCGCGGCTGGGCGGCGGCGGTTCGGCCGCGGCCAGGCGCCGCACCGCGGTGGCCAGCGCGCTGCCCTGCATGGCCCAGGGCAGGCGGCCGGCGAGCAGTTCGTACAGGGTCACGCCCAGGGCGTAGACGTCGGTGGCGGTGCCGACCAGGCCGCCGTCGAGCTGCTCGGGTGCGGCGTAGGACGGCGACAGCTGCAGCGTGCGCGTGGTGCTGGCCGCCTCGCCGCCCGGCGCGTCCTCGAGCAGCCGGGCCAGGCCGAAATCCAGCAGCCGCGCCTGGCCGTCGTCGGTGACCAGGATGTTGGCCGGCTTGATGTCGCGATGGACGACCAGCCGGGTATGCGCGTAGGCCACCGCATCGCAGACCTGCAGGAACAGCGCCAGGCGCTCGGCCACGCCGCTGTGGCGCGCCTGGCACCAGCTGACCAGGTCCTGGCCCTGCACATACTCCATCGCCATCCAGGCCAGGCCCTCGTCGGTCACCCCGCCGTCGTAGAGCCGGGCGATGCCCGGGTGCACCAGCGAGGCCAGGATGTCGCGCTCGGCCGACAGCCGGCCCTGCAGCGGGTCGGGCACTTGGGCGATGAGCTTGATCGCCACCTGCTGGCGGAAGCCGCCGGCGATGCGCTCGGCCAGCCACACCTGGGCCATGCCGCCGGCGCCGAGCCAGCGCAGCAATCGATAAGGCCCGACCACGCGGCCGGGCGTGCGCGGATCGGCCTCCTGGGCCGCGCCTTCGCCGAACGGAGACCGGTCCAGGAAGCCGTCACCGCCCTCGGCCAGGGCCAGCAGCCGCCGCAGGCGTTCGAGCAGATCCGGCCGTCCCTCGCAGGCGCGCGCCAGCGCCGCCTGGCGCTGCGCCGGCGGCAAGGCCAACAGCTGCTCCAGCAGGGCGTGCACGCCCTGCCCGTCGCTCTGCGTCATCGGAAGGTTCCAGGCCAGTCCCCCTGCCCCGCGCCGGAGCATAGCGCGGCGCGGCGCGGCCAGGCCCCGCAAACAGCGACGCCGGCCCCCCACGGACCGGCGTCGGTGTGGGCCGGCGTGATTCGCCCCGGCCCTTGGCGCCCCTCCCAGGGATTACTTGGTGATATCCACGTCCTTGGTCTCGCGCAGGAAGATCGCGCCGATCACCAGGGTCATCAGCGCGACGCCGATCGGATACCACAGGCCGTAGTACATGTTGCCGGTGGCCGCGACCAGGCCGAAGGAGATGGTCGGCAGGAAGCCGCCGAACCAGCCGTTGCCGATGTGATAAGGCAGCGACATGGAGGTGTAGCGGATGCGGGTCGGGAACAGCTCGACCAGCCAGGCCGCGATCGGCGCATAGACCATGGTCACGAACAGCGCCAGCACGAACAGCACCGCGATCACCATCGGCTTGTTGATGCGCGCCGGGTCGGCCTTCTCCGGATAGCCGGCGCCGGTCAGCGCGCCCTTGAGCTGCTTGCCGAAGGCATCGGCCTTGGCCTTGCCTTCTTCCTTGGACAGCCCGCTGCCTTCGTAGGAATTGATCTGGTTGCTGCCCACGTTGACCGTGGCGATGGTGCCCGGCGGGGCGGCCTTGACGGTGTAGGGCACGCCGGCCTTGGTCAGCGCGGTGGCGACGATGTCGCAGGAGCTGGTGAAGGTCTTCTTGCCGACCGGGTCGAACTGGAAGCTGCAGGTGTCCGGATCGGCGTTGATCACCACCGGCGCACTGGTGCGCGCCTCCTCGATGGCCGGGTTGGCGTAGTGGGTCAGCGCCTTGAACATCGGGATGTACAGCAGCGCGGCCAGCAGGCAGCCGCCCAGCACGATGACCTTGCGGCCGATGCGGTCGGACAGCCAGCCGAAGAACAGGAAGAACGGCGTGGCCAGCGCCAGCGCGCCGGCGATCAGCAGCGCGCCGGTGGTGGCATCCACCTTGAGCGCCTGGGTCAGGAAGAACAGCGCGTAGAACTGGCCGCCGTACCACACCACGGCCTGGCCGGCGGTGGCGCCCAGCAGCACCAGCAGCATCAGCTTGAAGTTGCCGCCCTTGAGGCTGTCGCGGAACGGGGTCTTGGAGCCCTTGCCCTCGGCCTTCATCTGCTGGAACAGCGGCGACTCGCTCAGCTGCATGCGGATCCACACCGACACGCCCAGCAGGATGATCGAGACCAGGAACGGGATGCGCCAGCCCCAGGCCTCGAAGGCCTCGTTGCCCAGCGCGCTGCGGCAGGCCAGGATGATCAGCAGCGACAGGAACAGGCCGATGGTCGCGGTGCACTGGATGAAGCTGGTGTAGAAGCCGCGCTTGTTGGCCGGCGCATGCTCGGCCACGTAGGTCGCCGCACCGCCGTACTCGCCGCCCATCGCCAGGCCCTGGGCCAGGCGCAGGCAGATCAGGATCACCGGCGCGGCCACGCCGATGGTGGCGTACGAGGGCAGCACGCCCACCAGGAAGGTGGACAGGCCCATGATCAGGATGGTCACCAGGAAGGTGTACTTGCGACCGATGCGATCGCCCAGGCTGCCGAAGAAGGCCGCGCCGAAGGGCCGCACGAAGAAGCCGGCGGCGAAGGCCAGCAGCGCGAAGATGAAGGCCGTGGTCTCGTTGACGCCGCTGAAGAACTGCTTGGCGATGATCGCCGCCAGCGAACCGTACAGGAAGAAGTCGTACCACTCGAACACGGTGCCCAGGGACGAAGCGAGGATGACCCGCTTGTGACCCTGGGTGAGTCCGGCCGGCTGGCCGGCGGTGACGTTGACGCTGGACATGGGAGCTTTCCCTCGAAGCTGGATGCCGTGGTGCTGGCGTGGATGTCAGTTGGCCATGGAGCAGCCGTGGGTCTCGCGCCGGAAGGCGAGCCCTTCCGGCACGGGGCAGGCAGGTACAGCGCCCTAGAAGGTGTACTGGGCGCTGACGCTGACCTGGTTGCCGCTTTCGGTGGTGGTGTTGGCGGTGGTGCCGACGGTGTGCTCGAGCTTGTCGTGCATCGCCTCCAGGCCCAGCTTGTAGGGGCCGTTGGCGTAGATCAGGTTGAGCGCGGTCTGGCGGTTGTTGAGCAGGCCCACCGCCGTGCCGCGCCAGCGCAGCACGTCGTCCTTGTCGGGGTTGTCCACCGCGTAGAACGCGTTGAGGCTCCAGTTCTTGTTGAAGCTGTAGCCCACCTGCGCGTAGCCGCCGGTTTCGGAGATGTCGCCGAACTGGGAGAGCGCGCCGAAGTTCTGGCCCATGCCGTTGCCGGTGAAGGCGAAGGCCTTGATGTTCCAGTTGCCGGGCTTGACCATGCCGCCCACTTCGAAGGCGGTGCTCTTGATGTCCGAACGGATCGGCGTGGGCGTGGCGCCGTCGACGCCGCTCAGGTCGATCTTGGAGTAGTGCCCGGCGGCATAGGCCACCCAGTTGCTGCCGGCCACGCGCACGCGCGCCTCGACCTGCGGGTTGAAGCCGGCGTTGCCGCCGGTGAGATAGTTGGTGGTGCTGCCCGGGCCGGACCAGTTGCCGCTGAAGGCGCCCACGTCCAGGCGCCACTTGGGGCCATCCGAACCGTGGTTGAGGTCCTGCATGACCACCACGCCCGGATAGCGCCAGCCGATCATGCCGGTGCCGAAGCCGAGCGGGAAGGCCACGTGGGCGACCGAGTCGGGCACGTTGTCCAGCGGGAACATCAGCGTCCACTGCTGGCCCACGCGTACCTTGGTGCCGGTGGCGGCGTTGTCCATGTCCAGGTAGGCCTGGCGCAGGCGCGGGACCGGCTGCTGGCCGCTGTAGGCGCCGGTGCCGTTGTTGCCGCCGAAGAAGTCCATCTCCAGGCGCGCGCCGCCGGTCCAGTGCTCACCCATCTTGGCGCCGGTGATGTCCACCCAGAAGCGGGTGTTGCGGATGTCCACGCCGCTCAGGTCGCCCTTGCCGCCGGGCGTGGGCCACTCGGCGTTCTGGCCGTTGCCGAAGTTGAACGGCCGCGACTGCTCGAAGGCCGTGGCGTTGACGAAGCCGTGGAAGGCCACCGACATGCCCGGCGCGGTCGTGAACTGCGGCGCGGCCGGCTTGGCGGCGGCGGTGGCCTTGACCTGATCCAGCTCGGTCTTGGTGTCGGCCACCTGAGTCTGGGTCTGGCTGACCTGGCTCTGGGTCTGCACGACCTGCGCCTGGGTCTGCTGCTGCGCCGACAGCAGCTGCTGCACCTGCGCCTCGAGCTGGGCGACACGCGCCTCGAGCGCCTTCTCCTTCTTCGACTGCGCCAGGGCCACGCCCGGCGCCATCAAGGCCACGATCATGGCGAGCGCCAATGGGCGACGCGCCATCGTTGCGATGCGTGTGGTCATGCTCCCCTCTCCCAAGAGTCCGGTGATTCACCGCGGCGCGCCCTCCCCTTTGCGAGAGCGCGATGTGCGCCGCAGATTGCGCACGCATGACAGCGCCCACCATTCGCCTTTGGTCTCAAAACAAGGGCTTTAAGACCATGGTCTAAGCCAGCTGCTGCACTGCGCAAACAGTGGATCGGTCAAACTTCAAGGCCTCGACAAGTCGCTGGCCGCACCCCGCAACGGTTGGTCCATCCGCCACGTTCCAAGCAAGATGAGGTAAGGAGATTCCATGTCTGATCTGTATCCCGTCGATCCCGCATTCGCCAGCCAGGCCCTGGTCGATGCGCAGGCCTATGCGCGCGACTACAAGGCGTCGGTGGAAGCACCCGACGCGTTCTGGGCCAAGGCGGCGCAGCGACTGGACTGGATGAAGGCGCCGACGCAGATCAAGGACGTCAGCTTCGACATCGACGACTTCCGCATCAACTGGTTCGCCGATGGCGAACTCAACGCCAGCGTCAACTGCCTGGACCGCCAGCTGGAGAAGCGCGGCGACAAGATCGCCCTGCTGTTCGAACCCGACAGCCCCGACAGCCAGAGTGTTGGTGTGACCTATCGCGAGCTGCATGCGCGCGTGTGCAAGCTGGCCAACGCGCTGCGCAAGCTGGGCGTGGCCAAGGGCGACCGGGTCACCATCTACCTGCCGATGATCCCCGACGCGGCCGTGGCGATGCTGGCCTGCGCGCGCATCGGCGCGGTGCACTCGGTGGTGTTCGGCGGCTTCGCGCCCAACTCCATCGCCGATCGCGTGTCCGACTGCGGCAGCAAGCTGATCATCACCGCCGACGAAGGCCTGCGCGGCAGCAAGAAGGTGCCGCTCAAGGCCAATGTCGATGCCGCGCTCAAGCTGCCCGGCACCAACAGCGTGGAGACCGTGCTGGTGGTGCGCCACACCGGCGGCGCGGTGCAGATGCAGGCCCCGCGCGACCGCTGGTTCCACGACGTGGTCGAGGGCCAGCCGGAGACCTGCGAGCCCGAGCGCATGAACGCCGAGGATCCGCTGTTCATCCTCTACACCTCCGGCAGCACCGGCAAGCCCAAGGGCGTGCTGCACACCACCGGCGGCTACCTGCTGTGGGCGGCCTACACGCACGAGGTGGTGTTCGACCTGAAGGAGGACGACATCTACTGGTGCACGGCCGACGTGGGCTGGGTCACCGGCCACAGCTACATCGTCTACGGCCCGCTGGCCAACGGCGCCACCTCGCTGATCTTCGAAGGCGTGCCCAACTACCCGAGCAACTCGCGCTTCTGGGAGGTCGTGGACAAGCACCAGGTCACCCTGTTCTACACCGCGCCCACCGCGATCCGCGCGCTGATGCGCGATGGCGACGCGCCGGTGAAGAAGACCTCGCGCAAGAGCCTGCGCCTGCTCGGCACGGTCGGCGAGCCGATCAACCCCGAGGCCTGGCGCTGGTATTACGAGGTGGTCGGCGATTCCCGCTGCCCGATCGTGGACACCTGGTGGCAGACCGAGACCGGCGGCCACATGATCACGCCGATCCCCGGCGCCACCCCGCTCAAGCCCGGCTCGGCCACCGTGCCCTTCTTCGGCGTGCAGCCGGCGCTGGTGGACGCCAACGGCGCCGAGCTGGACGGCGCGGCCGAGGGCAACCTGGTGATCAAGGACTCCTGGCCGGGCCAGATGCGCACGGTCTACGGCGACCACCAGCGCTTCATCGATACCTATTTCCGCACCTATCCGGGCACCTACTTCACCGGCGACGGCTGCCGCCGCGATGCCGATGGCTACTACTGGATCACCGGCCGCGTGGACGATGTCATCAACGTCTCCGGCCACCGCATCGGCACGGCCGAGGTGGAAAGCGCGCTGGTCTCGCATCCCAAGGTGGCCGAGGCGGCGGTGGTGGGCTTCCCGCACGACATCAAGGGCCAGGGCATCTACGCCTACGTCACCCTGGTGGCCGGCGAGGCGCCCAGCGAGGAGCTGCACAAGGAGCTGATCGCCCACGTGCGCAAGGAGATCGGCCCGATCGCCTCGCCCGACCACCTGCAGTGGGCGCCGGGCCTGCCCAAGACGCGCTCGGGCAAGATCATGCGCCGCATCCTGCGCAAGATCGCCGAGAACGCGCCCGACCAGCTCGGCGACACCTCGACCCTGGCCGACCCCTCGGTCGTCGATTCGCTGGTGTCCGAGCGCAAGGTCAAATAAGACGTGATGGCGGCCGTGGGCAAGGAAGCATCGAAAGCCGATCGCCTGGTCTGGCACTATGCCAGTCGTACGGCGCACGACGCGTCGGACGCTTCCGTCCCCACGCCCCCCGCCTCCATGACCACACTGCTCATCGCCGACGACCATCCCCTGTTCCGGGAGGCCCTGCGCGGCGCCGTGCAGCGCGTGCTGCCCGGCGTGTCCCTACACGAGGCCGACAGCGTCGATGCGCTGTACGCGCTGGTCGAGGCCAACCCGGACGCCGACCTGCTCCTGCTGGACCTCAACATGCCCGGCGCGCACGGCTTCAATGCGCTGGTGCACCTGCGCGCGCTGCATCCGCAGCTGCCGGTGGTGGTGGTGTCCGCGCGCGAGGAACCGTCGGTGATGCGCCGCGCGCTGGACCACGGCGCGCTGGGCTTCATCCCCAAGTCGGCCGACTCGGACACCATCGGCGAGGCCATCGGCCTGGTGCTGGACGGCGAGCGCTGGGCGCCGGAGGAGGCGCACAACGCGCCGGCCATCGGCCGCGACGAGCAGGAGGTCGCCCAGCGCCTGCGCGACCTGACCCCGCAGCAGTTCCGCGTGCTGCAGATGCTCGGCGCCGGCCGGCTCAACAAGCAGATCGCCTACGACCTGGGCGTGTCCGAGGCCACCATCAAGGCGCACGTCACCGCGATCCTGCGCAAGCTCGGCGTCACCAACCGCACCCAGGCCGTGCTGATGGCCGGGCGCCTGTCGGTGGATCCGGATGGGCTGACGCCGCCGCCGGAAGACCAGGACTGAGCACCAGGGCCGCCGGTTTTCGCGAAGGCGGGACCGGGTGACCTTGGCGCCTGCGGGAACGTCGCTGGGTTCCCGCGTGCGCGGGAACGACGGCAAGAGCGTCGGCGGCGCGGCGGCATCCATGCAGTAAGGTGATCAGCCCAAGAAGGCCCAACCGCGCCCTCCATGTCCGACAAACCCTCCCGGTCCGGCGACGCGCCGCGCGCCAAGGTGCAGATGGCCGACATCGCCCGCATGGCGGGCGTGTCCGAGTCAACCGTCTCGCGCGCGCTGGCCGACAACCCGCTGGTCGCCGAGCGCACCCGCGCCTACGTCAAGCAGCTCGCCGCGCGCGCCGGCTACCAGGTGGACCCGGTCGCGCGCAGCCTGCGCTCGCGGCGCTCCAACACCATCTGCGTGGCCGTGCCGCTGATGCATGCCTTCGAGCAGCCGCTGTCGGACCCCTTCATGATGACCATGCTGGCGCTGCTGGCCGAGGAGCTGACCGGCAACGGCTACAGCATGCTGCTGTCCAAGGTGGACCGGCACCAGGACGGCTGGGTCGAGCGGCTGGCGCGCAGCAGCCGCGCCGACGGGCTGGTGATGCTGGGCCAGAGCTCCGAGCACGAGGCGATGAACGCCGCCGCGCGCGAGGGCTGGCCGATGGTCGTCTGGGGCAGCCGCATGCCCGGGCAGGCCTATGTCAGCGTCGGCAGCGACAATCGGCGCGGCGGCGAGCTGGCGACCGCGCACCTGATCGAGGCCGGGCGCCGGCGTATCGCCTTCCTCGGCGACGAGCAGCTGCCCGAGGTCGCGCCGCGCTTCGCCGGCTATCGGGCGATGCTGGAACAGCACGGGCTGGCGTTCGATCCGCGCCTGCACGCGCGCAGCCACTTCGTCAGCGAGGACGCCTACCGGCTGACCCGCGCGATGCTGAAGAAGGCCGACCCGCCGGACGGGGTGTTCGCGGCCTCGGACCTGATCGCGCTCGGCGCGATCCGCGCGCTGGCCGAGGCCGGCCTGCGCGTGCCGCAGGACGTCTCGCTGGTGGGCTTCGACGATCTGCCGCTGGCCAGCTACAGCCAGCCGCCGCTGACCACGGTGCGTCAGGACCTGACGCTGGCCGCGCGCCACATGGTCGATCGCCTGCTGGCCCTGGTCGACGGCGGCACCGCCGATTCGCTGGAGATGCCGGTGCAGCTGGTGGTGCGCGAGTCGGCCTAGCGCCGCTCTTCCACGCCTGGATAGCCCGCGCCCGCGCTTGAACGCGCGGCGCTGGCCCGCGGCGCGCGCACGCGCTGCACGCCGACGAACAGCATCGACACCGCCGCGGCCAGCAGCAGCGCCCCGGCCAGCCGGATCACGTTGCGCGCATCGCCGCCGAGCAGGCGGTCGAAGTACAGCGGCAGGGTCAGGATCTGGATCAGCATCGGCAGCACGATGAACAGGTTGAACAGCCCCATGTACACGCCGGTGCGCTCGGGCGGGATGCGCTCGGCCAGCATCAGATAGGGATTGCCCATCATGCTGGCCCAGGCCAGGCCGATGCCGATCATCGGCAGCAGCAGCAGCCAGCGGTCCTGGATGACCGGCAGCAGCAGCATGCCGATGCCGGCCGCGGTCAGGCAGGCCGCGTGGGTCGGCTTGGGGCCGAAGCGCCGCGTGAACGGCACCATCGCGAAGGCCGCCACGAAGGCGACGAAGTTGTAGAAGCTGCCGATCTGCCCGTTGATCAGCCCGGCCTGGCGGAATGCGTGCGAGGCCGGATCGGTGGTGCCGAACAGCGTGGTCGACAGCGACAGCACGATGTACTGCCAGTAGCAGAACATCGCATACCACTGGAACAGCATCACCGGCGCCAGCTGGCGCATGGTCGGCGGCATCTCGCGCAGCGCGCAGACGATCTCGCGCAGCGCCGCGCCCAGGCCCTGCCCGCCCTGGCGCAGGCGCGCGCGCTCGGCGGGCGTGGGCTGCGGCTCGCGCACGCTGCGCGCGGTGAGCAGGATCGAGCCGGCCGAGAACGCCGCGCCGATCACGAACGCGGCGATGGTGACGTAAGGGATGTGGTGGCTGTTGGCCGCGTCCTGGTCCATGCCGAACCACACCAGCAGCGAGGGCGTCAGATAGGCCAGGGTCTGGCCCAGGCCGGTGAACGCGCTCTGGGTCAGGAACCCGAGCGGGCGCTGCTCGGGCGTGAGCACATCGCTGACCAGCGCGCGATACGGCTCCATCGCCACGTTGTTGGCCGCATCCAGCACCCACAGCAGGCACACCGCCATCCACAGCGCGGTGCTGAAGGGCATGGTCAGCAGGCACAGGCTGCACACCAGCGCGCCGAGCACGATGAAGGGCAGCCGCCGCCCCCAGCGCGTGCTGGTGCGGTCGCTGATCGCGCCGACCAGCGGCTGCAGCACCAGCCCGGTCACCGGGCCGGCCAGCCACAGGTACGGCAGGCTGGCGTGGTCGGCGCCCAGGTAGCTGTAGATCGGGCTCATGTTGCTCTGCTGCAGCCCGAAGCTGTACTGCACGCCGAAGAAGCCGGCGTTGAGCAGCAGCAGGCGCATGAGCGGGAACGTGGTGGGACGCGAGGACATGCCGTTGCCTTGGAGAACGGGAGGCGGGTCCGGCAGGGCCGGCGCTACATAGCCTGCGAGCTTTGCAATCGTTTGTAACGACGCAGCGCAGCAAGAAATCCTTGCAATCGCGAGGACATTCATTTGCAATCTATCGATGCTGCAGTGCAAGTTGCAATCGATTGCAAAACCCCAATACTCCGCCGCCACACCGCCGGCCATCCGGTCGGCCCGGCCCGGGGAGGGACGGTCAGGTGCGCGTATCACGCCAAACACCACGAACCGTGAGAGGGGTAATCCGATGTCCATCAAGACCACATGTCGCATCCACGTCCTGGCCTGCGCGGTGAGCGCGGCCCTGGCCGCGCCGGCCGCGCTGGCCCAGCAGGCCGCCTCGGCGACCGTCTCGCCCGCCGACGGCGCCACCAACCTGGACATGGTCTTCGTCACCGGCACCACCAGCGCCAAGACCAAGCTGCGCAGCGCGGTGTCGGTCAGCACGGTGGGCGCCGAGGCGATCGAGCAGTCCGCGCCGCGCTCCAGTGCCGAGATCCTGCGCAACATCCCCGGCATCCGCTCGGAGTCCAGCGGCGGCGAGGGCAACGCCAACATCGCCGTGCGCGGCCTGCCGGTCGCCTCCGGCGGCGCCAAGTTCCTGCAGCTGCACGAGGACGGCCTGCCGGTGATGGAGTTCGGCGACATCGCCTTCGGCAACGCCGACATCTTCCTGCGCGCGGACAACACCGTCGAACGCATCGAGGCCATCCGCGGCGGTTCGGCCTCGACCATGGCCTCCAACTCGCCCGGCGGCATCGTCAACTTCATCAGCAAGACCGGCGAGAGCCGCGGCGGCAGCGTCGGCATCACCCGCGGCCTGGGCGACTGGGACAACACGCGCCTGGACTTCGACTACGGCCAGCCCTTCGCCGAGCACTGGCAGTTCAACGTCGGCGGCTTCTACCGCCGCGGCGACGGCGTGCGCGATGCGGGCTTCGCCACCGACAAGGGCGGCCAGCTCAAGGCCAACCTCACCCGCCTGTTCGAGAACGGCTATGTGCGCGTCTACGGCAAGTACCTGGACGATCGCGCCGCCGGCTACCTGCCCGCGCCGGTGGGCGTGCGCGGCAGCGACGGCTCGCCGCACTTCTACGACCTGCCCGGCTTCGATGCCGGCAGCGACACGCTCTACAGCCCCTACATCCGCCGCACCCTGGCGCTGAACGGCGACAACCGCCCCGAGACGGTGCAGCTGGGCGACGGCATGCATCCCAAGTCGCAGGCGATCGGCGCCGAGGCGCAGTTCGACCTGGGCGGCTGGACGCTGACCGACCGCTTCCGCTTCGCCGACAACTCCGGGCGCTTCGTCGCGCCGTTCCCGGCCGAGGTGACCGACGCGGCGACCCTGGCCGCGGAGATCGGCGGCGCCGGCTCGCGCCTGCAGGTCGCCAGCGGCCCCGGCGCCGGCCAGGCCTACACCGGCATGGCGGTGCGCACCATGCTGTTCAACGTCAAGCTCAACGACCTGAACAACACGACCAACGACCTCAACCTGACCCGCAGCTTCGCCGCCGGCGACGGCGGCACGCTCGACCTGAAGGCCGGCCTGTACTCCTCGCGCCAGGTGATCGACGTGGACTGGCTGTGGACCTCGTACGTGCAGTCGCTGGAGCACCGCGCGCGGCTGCTGGACGTGTACAACGCCGCCGGCGCCTCGCTGTCGCAGAACGGCGTGTACGCCTACGGCCAGCCCTACTGGGGCAACTGCTGCACGCGCAACTACGACACCCGCTACACCGTCAACGCGCCCTACGTGGCGCTGACCTGGGACCAGGGCCCGCTGTCGCTGGACGGCAGCCTGCGCTACGACATGGGCACCGCGCGCGGCACCTACGCGGCCGCCACGACCACCGCGATGGACGTCAACGGCGATGGCGTCATCGAGGCGCCCGAGCAGCAGGTGGCGGTGATCGACTACGCCAACCGCAAGCCGGTGGACTACGACTGGAACTACCTGTCCTACTCCTTCGGCGGCAACTACCTGATCAACGACGACCTGGCGGCGTTCGCCCGCTACAGCCGCGGCGCGCGCGCCAACGCCGACCGCCTGCTGTTCGGCATCGTGCGCGACGACGGCTCGGTGTCCTCCAGCGAGGCGGTGAACTTCGTCAAGCAGCTCGAGGGCGGCCTGAAGTGGCGCAGCGGCGGCCTGAGCCTGTTCGCCACCGCCTTCGCCGCGCACACCCAGGAGCAGAACTACGAGGCCACCAGCCAGCGCTTCCTCAACCGCAGCTACAAGGCGCACGGCCTGGAGCTGGAGGCGGCCTATCGCACCGGCGGTTTCGGCCTCAACGGCGGCCTGACCTGGACCGACGCGAAGATCGACAAGGACCAGATCACCCCGAGCAACGTCGGCAACACCCCGCGCCGCCAGGCCAAGTTCGTCTGGCAGCTCACCCCGAGCTACCGCGGCGAGCGCTACGAGGCCGGCGTCAACCTGATCGGCACGACCTCGGCCTATACGCAGGATTCCAACCAGCTGAAGATGCCCGGCTATACGCAGGTCAACCTGTTCGCCAACTACCACATCACCAGCGCGCTGACGCTCTCGGCCAGCGTCAACAACCTGTTCAACGCCTTCGGCCTGACCGAGGCGGAAGAAGCCAGCATCCCGGGCGACGACATCATCCGCGCCCGCTCGATCGCCGGGCGTACCGCCAGCCTCGGCCTGCGCTACGACTTCTGATCCATCACCCAAGGAGCCTGCCGCGCCCGCCCGGGCGCGGCGCCATCATGACCCCCACGCCTGCCCCACGCGCCACCCTCGTTTCCGATGCGCCCGACCTGGAGGGCCTGGCGCTTGGCCCGCGCTGGGCGCGGCACGCGCCGCGCCTGCTCGAGGCGTTGCGCGCGCTGTACGGCGACCATCCCGACTACGCCGGCTGGCTGTCGTCCTGGCTGCAGGCGGTGGCGGCGAAGATGGGGCAGCGGCCGCAGGCGCTGGCGCAGCTGGATGCCACCCGCGCGCCGGACTGGTTCGGCCAGCCGGACATGGCCGGCTACAGCACCTATGTGGACCGCTTCGCCGGCGACCTGCGCGGGCTGACCGCGCGCGTGCCGTACCTGCAGGACCTGGGCGTGCGTTATCTGCACCTGCTGCCGTTCCTGCGCATGCGGCCGGGCGACAGCGACGGCGGCTTCGCGGTCAGCGACTATGGGCAGGTCGATCCGCGCCTGGGCAGCAACGACGACCTGCGCGCCCTGACCGCGCAGCTGCGCGCGGCCGGCATCAGCCTGTGCGCGGACTTCGTCCTCAACCATACCGCCGACGACCACGCCTGGGCACAGGCCGCGCGCGCCGGCGATGCGCACTACCGCGACTACTACCACCTCTATCCCGACCGCCGCGTGCCCGATGCCTACGAGCGCACGCTGGGTCAGGTCTTCCCGCGCACCGCGCCGGGCAACTTCAGCTGGGTCGAAGACGCGCAGGCCTGGGCGTGGACCACGTTCTACCCGTTCCAGTGGGACCTGGACTGGCGCAATCCGCACGTCTTCGGCGACATGGCGCTGGCGCTGCTGGAGCTGGCCAACCTGGGCGTGGAGGTGTTCCGCCTGGATTCCACCGCCTATCTGTGGAAGCGGCCGGGCACCGACTGCATGAACCAGCCCGAGACCCACGTCATCCTGCGTGCGCTGCGCGCGCTGGTGGACATCGCCGCGCCCTGCGTGGCGCTCAAGGCCGAGGCCATCGTGCCGATGGACCAGCTGCCGCCCTACTTCGGCCAGGGCGCGCACGCGGGCGAGGAATGCCATCTGGCCTACCACAGCTCGCTGATGGCGGCCGGCTGGTCGGCGCTGGCGCTGCAGCGCGCCGACATCGTGGCCAACGTCATCGCGCGCACGCCGCCGCTGCCGCCGGCCGCGGGCTGGCTGGCCTATGTGCGCTGCCACGACGATATCGGCTGGAACGTGCTGCGCGCCGAGGCCTCGGGCGCGACCGGGCTGGCGCCGTTCTCGCTGGCGCAGGTGGAAGGCTTCTACGCCGGACGCACGCCCGGGTCCTTCGCCCGGGGCGAGTCCTTCCAGAGCGATGGCGAGGGCGTGCACGGCAGCAACGGCATGGCCTCGGCGCTGTGCGGGCTACAGGCGGCCGAGGAGGCCGGCGACCCGGCGCAGGCGCAGCGCGCGATCGACCGCATGCTGCTGCTGTACTCGCTGGCCATGGCCATGCCCGGCATCCCGATGCTGTACATGGGCGATGAGCTGGCGCTGGGCAACGATACGACCTGGCGCGCGGACCCGCTGCGCCGTGACGAAGGCCGCTGGCTGCACCGCCCGCCGATGGACTGGGACCTGCTGGCCCAGGCGCAGGCCGACGCCGGCACGCCGCATGGCCGGGCGCTGGCCGGCCTGCGCGCGCTGATCGCGACCCGCAAGCGACTGCCCGCGCTGGCCAGCACCCAGCCGCTGGACACCGTCGACACCGGCGATGCGCGCGTGCTGGCGGTGCGCCGCGGCGCGGACTTCCTGGCCGTCGGCAACTTCTCCGACGCGGACTGCACGCTGAGCCTGGACGTGCTGTCCGACGGCGCCTGGACGCTGGTCGCCGGCGGGCAGGCCCGTCACGCCGACACGGCCGTGCACCTGGGGCCGTGGGGATTCGCCTGGCTGTCCCGCCCCGTCTGACGCCGCGCGCGAACGCGCCCATCCTTGAGGAGAGAGTCATGCGCAAGATCGTCTGCTTCGGTGAAGCGCTCATCGACATGCTCGGCCTGCCCACCGGCCATCCCGACGCGCCCACCGCCTTCCACCAGAACGCCGGCGGCGCGCCGGCCAATGTCGCCGTCGGCATCGCCCGGCTGGGCGGCGCGGCGTGCTTCGTCGGCATGCTGGGGCGCGACCTGTTCGGCGACTTCCTGCTCGAACGCATGGCCGCGGCCGGCGTGGACCTGGGCCACGTCCAGCGCACCGACGCGGCGCGCACCGCGCTGGCCTTCGTCTCGCTGGACGCCCAGGGCGAGCGCAGCTTCAGCTTCTACCGGCCGCCGTCGGCCGACCTGCTGTTCGAAAGCGCGCACTTCCAGCCGGCGTGTTTCGAATCGCTCGGCACCTTCCACGCGTGTTCCAACAGCCTGACCGGCGAGGGCGTCGCGCAGGCCACCCTGGACGGCATGCGCCGAGCGCGGGCGGCCGGGGCGCTGGTCAGCTTCGACATGAACCTGCGCCCGGCGCTGTGGCCGGCCGATGTGACGCCGGGCGAGCGCATCGCGCAGGCGCTGGCGCTGGCCGACCTGGTCAAGCTCTCGCGCGAGGAGCTGACCTATCTGGCCGCGTTCCTGCAGACCACCGACGAGGCGGCGATCGCCCAGCTGCTGGCCGGCCACACGCGGCTGCTGGTGATCACCGACGGCGGCGCGCCGCTGCGCTGGTACACGCGCACCGGGCGCGGCGAGCGTGCGGGCTTCGAGGTGACCGTGCGCGACACGACCGCGGCCGGCGATGCCTTCGTCGCCGGGCTGCTGTTCGCGCTGGCCCGACGCGGCGTGGATGCGGCCGGACTTGCGGCGCTGGCCGAGGATGCCGAGGCGCTCGACGAACCGCTGCGCTTCGCCGCGGCCACCGGAGCGCTGGCGGTCACCCGCGCTGGCGCCTTCGCCGCCATGCCCAGCCTGGCGCAGGTGCAGGCCCTGCTGGAGACCGAGCGCCGCGACGACGCCATCGTGGTGTGAATGCTCTAGGCTGTCGCTCCCCTGCCCCGGGCCGCCCGCATGGACGACGCCGCCGCCTACGCCAGCCTGATCGACGAGGCCTTCGCCGATTACCACGCCCGCTTCGCGGACATCACCCGGCGCGCCAAGACGCGCTTCGAGCAGCGCGACTGGAACGGCGCGCGCGACGATGCGGTCGAGCGCATCGCGCTCTACGACGCCTGCGTGGACGAGTGCCGGCTGCGCCTGCAGGCGGTGATGGGCCAGCGCGCGTTCGACCGCACGCTGTGGCACGCCATCCGCGCGCGCTACGCGGCGCTGATCGATAACCAGATCGACCGTGAGCTGTACAAGACCTTCTACAACACCCTGACCCGGCGCTTCTTCCGCACCCAGGGCGTGGATGCGCAGGTCGAGTTCGTGGCGCTGGACATCGCGCCCACCGAGGCCATCACCCATCCGGTGGCGCGGCACAACTACCTGGTCTCGCAGACCAGGCCGATGGACACCTTCGCCCGGCTGCTGGGCGACTACGTCTTCGCCGTGCCCTATGCGCACCAGGCGCGCTGCGCGGCGGCCATCGCCGTGCGCCTGCACGACGACCTGACCGGCTGGGGCGAGCCGGTGCGCGCGGTGGAGCTGCTGGACACGGTGTTCTACCGCGAACGCCGCGCCTACCTGGTCGGCCGCGTGCTGGGCGAGACGCGCTTCGCCCCGTGCATGATCGCGCTGATCCACGACGAGGCCGGCCTGCGCGTGGACGCGGTGCTGACCCGGCGCGCGGACGTGGCCCAGCTGTTCGGCATCTCGCGCAGCTACTTCCACGCCGACCTGCCCACGGTGGGCGATGCGGTGGTGTTCCTGCGCACGCTGCTGCCGCACAAGCCCATCGACGAACTGTACACCGTGCTGGGCCGCGCCAAGCAGGGCAAGACCGAGCGCTTCCGCACCTTCTACCACCACTTCAACGACCATCCCGGCGAGCAGCTGATCCAGGCCGAGGGCACGCGCGGCCTGGTGATGGCGGTGTTCACGCTGCCCAGCTATCCGCTGGTGTTCAAGCTGATCCGCGACCGCTTCGCCGAGACCAAGCAGGTCACGCGCCAGGACGTGGAGGACCGCTACGCGCTGGTGTTCAACCGCGACCGCGTCGGTCGCCTGCTCGATGCGCAGCCGTACCGCTCGCTGCGCTTCCCGCTGGCGCGCTTCGCCCCGGCGCTGCTGGAGGAGCTGCGGCAGACCTGCGCCAGCAGCCTGAGCTTCGAGGGCGAGGACGTGATCATCGCCCTGTGCTACGTGCAGCGCCGGCTGCGCCCGCTCAACCTGTATCTGCGCGAGCAGCCGGCCGAGGCCGCGCGCGCGGCGGCGCTGGACTACGGCCAGGCCATCGTCGACATGGCGCGCAACAACATCTTCCCCGGCGACATGCTGCTGAAGAACTTCGGCGTCTCGCGCCATGGGCGGGTGGTGTTCTACGACTACGACGAGGTGCGGCTGATCACCGACTGCCGTTTCCGCGACTGGCCCAAGGCGCAGAGCTACGAGGAACAGATGGCCGACGAGCCCTGGTTCCATGTCGCGCCGGGCGATGTGTTCCCCGAGCGCTTCGCGCAGTTCATGGGCCTGCCCGCCGCGCTGACCCAGGCCGTGCGCGCGGTGCATGGCCAGCTGTTCGACCCGGCCTGGTGGCGCGAACTGCAGGCCGCGCTGGCGCAGGACCGCTATCCCGACACGCCGCCTTATCCGCCCTCGCTGCGCGTGGCCTGAACGCCGCGACCATCGGCCATGCCGCATCGCGAGAAAGTGGTTGACGCTTCGAGGATGCAGGCACAGACTTCCGCCCGCCCGGCGCAGGCCACAGCGCGCCGGTCCCTTTCGTGAAGCTTTCCTCCTCATGCCCAGCGACCCTTCCAGTCGATCTTGTCTGCCGTCAACGGTGGCTGCGCGCTGAGTCCTGATCGGGTTCGGCCAGGCGGCCGTTGCGGCTGCCCAACCAGGCCGTCCCGATGAACCTGAAGCACTTCTCCTTCAAGACCACCGACCCGGTGGCCGCCCAGCTGGACGCGCTGCGTCCGCTCAACACCGCCGACGTGGTCGAGCGGCTCAACAAGCTCAAGCCCGCCCTGGCCGATGCGACCTTCGCCGGCCTGTCCGATGAGCGCGCGATCAACGTGCTCGAAGCGCCCGAACTGCTGCGCGCCCCGCAGCTGCTGCAGGCCCTGCCGCGGCCGCGCCGGGCGCGCGTGCTCGAAGGCATGGCCGACGACCGCGCCGCCGACGTGGTCCAGGCGCTGGAGCTGACCGACCAGGCCGCGGTCCTGGCCGACCTGGCCGCCTGCGCCCCGGCCAGCGCGCACGCGATACAGAAGCTGATGCGCTATCGCCCGCGCACCGCCGGCGCGCTGATGACCACCGAATACGTCGGCGTGCCCGCCGACTGGACCGTGGCCCAGACCCTGGACCACGTGCGCGAGGTCGAGCGCAAGCGCGAGACCGTCTACGCCATCTACGTGCTCGCCCCCGGCAGCGACGTGCTGCAGCAGGTGGTCACCTTGCGCCGGCTGATCACCGGCGCGCCGGGCGACAACATCCTGACCGTGGCCCAGGTCAATCCGCCGGTCACCGTCTCGCCGCTGACCGACCAGCAGGAGGTCGCGCGCCTGATCCGCCGCCACGACCTGCTCTCGCTGGCCGTGGTCGACGAGCAGCGCCGCATGCTGGGCATCGTCACCGTGGACGACATCATCGACACGATGATGGAGGAGAGCACCGAGGACGCGCACAAGTTCGGCGGTATGGAGGCGCTGGACGCGCCGTACATGCAGATCGGCTTCTGGCGGATGATCCGCAAGCGCGCCGGCTGGCTGTGCGCGCTGTTCCTGGGCGAGATGCTCACCGCCAGCGCGATGCAGCACTTCGAGGGCGAGCTGGACAAGGCGCTGGTGCTGACCTTGTTCATCCCGCTGATCATGAGCTCGGGCGGCAACTCCGGCTCGCAGGCGACCTCGCTGCTGATCCGCGCCCTGGCCCTGGGCGAGCTGCGCCTGCGCGACTGGTGGAAGGTGGCCCTGCGCGAGCTGCCCACCGGCATGCTGCTCGGCGCGATCCTGGGCGTGATCGCCATCGTGCGCGTGGTGGCCTGGCAGCAGCTGGGCATCTACGACTACGGCCCGCACTGGCCGCTGGTGGCCCTGACCGTGGGCGCGGCGCTGGTGGGCATCGTGACCTTCGGCTCACTGGCCGGCTCGATGCTGCCGTTCGTGCTGCAGCGGCTGCGCTTCGACCCGGCCAGCGCCTCGGCGCCGTTCGTGGCCACGCTGGTGGACGTCACTGGCCTGGTCATCTACTTCAGCATTGCCCTGCTGATTTTGAGCGGGACGCTGCTGTAGGCGAGCGGGGAGCGCGGTTCGTTGGAGCCACCATTGGCGAAGAGGCCACAAGGGCGGCCTCCACCGGTAGAGCGGAGCTTGCTCCGCTGCGTTTCGGCCGGATTATCGGGAAGGCCCAGCGGAGCAAGCTCCGCTCTACAAGGAGGCCGCGATGCGCTCGGAAGAGACAACGGCTGCCACGCACGCTGGGCCCCTCCCCTTTCGCGCAGCGAAGGGGGAGGCTGGGAGGTGGTGCTTTTCAGCTTTCCCGCGGAGAGCACCCCCTCCCCTCAGTCGTTAGGTCGCGACTTCGAGCTTCCCTTGGCCTGCGGCCAAAGGGAGGTGGCTAAGCGCGCATCGCCGACGCGTAAGGGGACCTTTGCTCCTCCTCACGCGTTCGCGGGGCGCGTCATGCAGGGGCGCCGCCGGGGCGTGTAACGTGTGGGGCGATGTCCCGCTTCCAGGCCGCCGCCGCCACCGCATGAGCACCTACCGCCTCAAGTCCGTGTTCGCGCCGGCCTCGATCGCCATCATCGGCGGCAGCCCGCGCGATCGCTCGGCCGGGCGGGCGGTGGTGCGCAACCTGCGCGCGGCCGGCTTCCCCGGGCGGATCGCCTGGATCAATGCGCGCTACAAGCGCATCGACGAGGTCGACACCGTGCCGCGGCTGTCCGACCTGGACTACGTGCCGGACCTGGTGATCGTCACCACCCCGGCGCACACCGTGCCCAAGGTCGTGGCCAACGCCGCCCAGCGCGGGGTGGCCGCGGCCATCATCCTCACCGCCGGGCTCGGCCACGGCTCCGGCTCGCTGGCCGAGGCCACCGAGCGCGCCGCGCGCGCCCACGGCCTGCGCCTGCTCGGGCCGCACTGCCTGGGCGTGATCGCCCCGCACGCGCGGCTCAACGCCAGCATCGCCGCGCACACGCCGATGGCCGGCGACCTGGCGCTGATCTCCGAGTCCTCGGCCATCGCCGCGGCGCTGGTCGAATGGGGCGTGCAGCACCAGGTCGGGTTCTCGGCGGTGGTGTCGCTGGGCGATGCGATCGACGTGGACTTCAGCGACCTGCTGGACCACTTCGCCATCGACCACCGCACCCGCGCGATCCTGCTCTACGTCGAATCGATCCGCGACGCGCGCAAGTTCATGTCCGCCGCACGCGCGGCCGCGCGCGCCAAGCCGGTGGTGGTGGTCAAGTCCGGCGTGGCCCGCGCCGGCGGCGGCGAGGACACCCACAGCCAGTCGCTGGCCCGGCCCGATGCGATCTACGACGCGGCCTTCCGCCGCGCCGGGCTGTTGCGCGTGGGCGCGCTGGACGAGCTGTTCGCCGCGGCGCAGACGCTGGGCCGGCTGGGCACCTTCCCCGGCCGGCGCCTGGCGATCCTGTCCAACGGCGGTGGAGTGGGCGCGCTGGCGCGCGACCAGCTGGCCCTGCTCGGCGGCAGCCTGGCCACGCTGTCGCCGGCCACGGTGCAGCGCCTGGACGGCGTGCTGCCGCACGGCTGGACGCGCGAGAACCCGGTGGACATCGTGGTCGACGCCGATGGCGATCGCTACGCCACCGCGGTCGAGGCGCTGCTGGCCGACCCCGACAACGACGCCCTGCTGGTGGTCAACGTGCCGACCGCCTTCACCTCCTCGGCCGATGCCGCCAGCGCGCTGGTGCGCAGCGCCGGCGCGCGCCCGCGCCACAGCCATGCCAAGCCGGTGTTCGCGGTGTGGCTGGGCGGCGGCGAGGCGGCGCTGTCCACGCTCAACGCGGCACAGATCCCCAGCTACGCCACCGAGGCCGATGCGGTGGCCGGCTTCATGCACCTGGTGCGCTACCGGCAGGCGCAGACCGCGCTGATGGAGACCCCGCCCAGCCTGCCCGAGGACTTCGTGGTCGATGCCGCCGCCGCGCGCGCGCTGGTCGAACAGACCTTGAGCGAGGGACGGCGCTATCTGGACCCGGTCGCCGCAAACGCGGTGCTGCGCGCCTACGGCATCCCGACCGCGCAGCTGTGGGTGGCGGCCGATGCGCAGGCCGCGGTGCGCTTCGCCCAGCCGCTGCTGGACCAGGGCCAGCCGGTGGCGCTGAAGGTGCTCTCGCCGGACATCCCCAACAAGTCCGATGTCGATGGCGTGCGCCTGAACCTGGTCTCGGCCGAGGCCGTGCACATGGCCGCGCAGACGCTGATCGAGCGCGCCCGGCGGCTGCGCCCGGACGCGCGCATCGATGGCGTGGTGGTGCAGGCGACGGTGCTGCGGCCCAAGGCGCGCGAGCTGATCGCCGGCATCGCCGACGATGCGGTGTTCGGCCCGGTGATCGTGTTCGGCCGCGGCGGCACCGCCGCCGAGGTGATCGACGATGTGGCCCTGGCGCTGCCGCCGCTGGACCTGCGCCTGGCCCATGAGCTGATCGGCCGTACCCGCGTCTCGCGCATCCTCAAGGCCTATCGCGACGTGCCCGCCGCCGACGAGCGCGCCGTGGCCCTGGTGCTGGTCAAGCTGGCGCAGCTGGCCGCCGATCTGCCCGAGATCCGCAGCCTGGACATCAACCCGCTGCTGGCCGACGCCACCGGCGTGGTGGCGGTGGACGCGCGCATCGCCGTGGCCCCCTCGCGCGCGCTGCACAAGGGCCGCGGGCATCCGCGCTTCGCCGTGTTCCCCTATCCGAAGGAGTGGGAGCGCACCCTGGCCCTGAGCGATGGCGGCACGGTCTTCGTGCGGCCGGTGCGCCCTGAGGACGATGCGCTGTTCCGCGCCTTCTTCGCCCGCGTCACCGACGAGGACCTGCGCCTGCGCTTCTTCCAGTCGGTCAAGCATTTCAGCCACGAGTTCATCGCCCGCCTGACCCAGTTGGACTACGCGCGCTCGATCGCGCTGGTGGCCATCGACCCGTCCAACGGCGAGATGCTCGGCGCGGTGCGGCTGCTGGCCGACGCCGATTACGATCGCGGCGAGTACGGCATCCTGGTGCGCTCGGACCAGAAGGGCGCCGGCCTGGGCTGGCAGCTGATGCGGATCATGATCGAGTACGCGCACTGGCAGGGCCTGCGCCAGGTCGAGGGCCAGGTGCTGCGCGAGAACCGCACCATGCTGGCCATGTGCCAGCAGCTGGGCTTCACCCTCAGGCCCGATCCGGACGACCCGTCCATCGTCAACGTCACCCTGCCGATCCAGAGCGCCCGCGCGCAGACCTGAGCGGCAAAACGGGCCCGGTGTCACCTTCCGGGACTTGCCCCCTGTTGCGATGCGGCGGCGGCGCGTTAGGCTCGTCCCATGCGCCGCAGGGCACGGATGCGGCAACAAGGGGCGTGACGTGGTGCGGGTGGCGATCGTGGGTTCGGATGTGCAGACCGAAGTGGCGCTGATGCGCCGCCTGCAGCGCATTGCCGCCCTGCCCGCCGACAGCCTGACGCTGATCCACAACCCCGACGGCTGCGACCTGCTGGTGCTGCAAGAGGCATCGACCACGCGCGTGGCCGGCGCGCGCCTGGCACAGGAGCGCCCGGCCCGGCCGCTGTGGCTGATCGATGCCGGCGGGCGACTGTCCGACCCGCGCCAGGGCGCCGCGCCGCTGCACGAGCAGGCGATCCGTGAGGTGCTGCAGGCCCTGCACGCCCCGCATGCGCAGGCCGACGTCGCCCCGTCCGCCCCGGCACGCCCCTTCGCCGAGCAGCTGCGCGAGCACCTGCAGGCCCGGCGCACGCAGGCGGTGTTGTCGCTGGATGGGGTGGACGTGCTGCACCTGGATTTCGTCGCCGGCCAGGCCGTGCCACTGCACAGCGCGCGCCAGGCGGTGGACAACGTGCCCGGGCTGCTGGGGCCGGGCTTCGACCGGCTGGTGCTGCGCGAGGTGGCGTTCGCGCCGGCCGGCCAGGCCCCGCGCTTGGCCCTGACCCCGCTGCTGTGGCAGACCGCGCTGCGCATGCGCATGGTGCCGAAGCTGATCGCGCCGCTGACCGAGACCACCGCGCTGCGCATGCGCCAGTGGCCGGACTTCCGGGTGCTGGCCCACCGCCATGACGACTTCCGGCTGTGCTCGCTGCTGCTCAAGCAGGCCATGACCGCCACCGAGGCCGCCGCGCAGCTGGACATGGACCCCGGCGCGGCGCGCGCCTTCTTCAACGCCGCCTATCTCAGCGGCCACGCCGTGCTGGAAGGCGAGGCGGACGCACTGGGCGCCGCCACCGCCGACGCGCCGCCACCGCCGCCCGGCACCTCGCCCCTGGCGCGGCTGTGGCAGCGCCTGCGCGGCAGCGCGCGCCGCCGGGCCGGCGACTGAGCCCGCCCGCACCGAGCCTGCCTGCACGACCGCGACGATCGTGACACCTCCGGTGTCGCGTCACTCGAAACCGCGAGCAACCTTCTGCCGTCGTTCCAGTCGGCACGCGGCGCGTGCGTGACGAGGTCGCATCGCGTCGGGCTTGGCACGGGAAACATGGCATCGGTCGCTGCGCGCGCAAACCCCGAGCCCCGCGACCACCCAGGCGATCAAGCAATCAAGCAGCTCAGTGCACAAGATCCTCGGACGGCCGCGTGCCGCGCTCGACCCAGGCGTGCAATGCGTTCCAGGCCGCCACCGTCTGCGCCGGATCGAAGCCGCAATGCGTGTAGCCCACCACGCCGCCGATCGGCAGCGGCGCCTTCACCCCCGGCACGGTGAACTGCACCAGGCGCGCGTCGTTGCCGGCCTGATGGACGACGCGGCCCAGGCCCTGCGACTGCGCGTAGGGCACCAGCGAATCGATCCGGTTGTGCAGGGTCACCAGCGGCACCTGGAAGCGGCCGGTGGCCTGGTGCCAGCGCCGCGCGTAGGCGATGGCCGCCGGGTCGGCGCCGAAGCGCTGCACCTGCCGGTTGAACTCGGCCAGCTCCTTGGCGCTCATGTCCGGCACGCGATAGACCTTGCCCCGGTTGCCGTACAGCTGGCCGCCCATGGTCTGGCGCAGATCGTCGGCGCCCAGGGCGAGGGTGAGCAGCGGATAGGCGACCGAGGCCGGCTCGTTCTCGAAGCCGCCGATCGCCGCCACCTGCCGCGCGATGCGCGCCTCGGGCCCGTCGGGGCGTTCCTGCGCCGCCTTGAACAGCGCCAGCACCGGCGTGGCGAGGCGGGCCATCTGCATCCCGCGGAACTGCTCCGGATCGGTCGCATCGCCCGGCGGCGGCACGGTGGGCAGCGCGGTGCGCAGCGCGTCCTGCTCGCCCGGCAGCGCGTAGGGCGTGCCGCGGGTGAGCTGGTTCCAGGCCACGCGCATGTCGAACAGCTGCGCGAACAGCGGCTCCCAGCCCTCGGTCACCCCGCACATCGCCAGCCCGCCGGCGAAGGCCTGCGGGTGCTGCTCCAGCAGCGAGAGCACGATGTTGCCGCCCATCGAGCTGCCGCTGACATAGACCCTGTCCGCGCCCAGGCGCACCAGGAAATCGCGCAGCCGCAGCGTGTTGACCGTCGCGGTCTCCACGCCCATGCCGGCCTTGGCATAGGCGCTGTGCCCGGCCGCCAGGCCCGCGTCGTAGGCGGCCTTCAGGACCCCGGTCGCGCCGGTGCCCGGGGCGGTGGGGTCATCGAGCACGTCCACGGGGCTGCCCGGCGTGGAGTATCCGTGCGCGTAGAGCAGGGCATCGTGGTTCCATCGCGCTGGAATGGCGACGGCGAACTGATCGCCACCGAGCTTGCCGCCCAGCAGCAGGCCGCCCTCCGGGCCAGGCACGGCGCTGACCTCGGTCGCGCCAAGCGCGGCGGCACGCGCGGCCAGGGCTCGCTGCGCGCTGGTCGGCTCGGTCGGCGCCTTGGCCGGGGCGGTCGCAGAGGTGTCCACCGCGGGGCGCGCAGGCGTGACGGCCTGGTGCGTGGCGCTGCAGGCGGATACCAGCGTCATGGTCAGCAGCGTCATGGCCATGCCGCGCGCACGCCGTGCGATCGGATTCATGCGGAAACTCCCTCGAATGACCGGGCCGAGTGTATGGCCTTGCGGAGGGGCCCTTCCGTGGACGTGCCGCGGCCCTGCCCTAGCAGAGGTCATAGGCAAGGCAAGGCCAGTCGACGGGGCAAGCGCCCTGTGCGGCGCAGCATGACCCGGCGCAGGCGATCAGGCAGCTTGGCGGGACAGGAGTGAGCCCCTTCCATCCGCTGGAGCACCGCGTTGAGAACCGCCATCTTTTCTTGTGGGGCCCTGCTCGCGCTGTTCGCCTCGATGTGGACGGTGCGCGCCGCCGAGACGCCCGATCCGCGCGTGCCGCTCAACGGCGTGCAGGTGCCGCTGTCGGCCTTCGCCTCGCCCGAGGCGCGCGTGCGCCTCCAGGCCATGCTCGATGCGCACGCCCGCGGCGAGGGCCCGGGTCAGGACATCGCTGCGGCGCGGGCGTTCTACGACGCGCAGAACAGCGACCGCGTGGCGCGCATGCGCAAGCTGTGGCCGGTGCGCACCAGCGAGCAGCGCTTCGACGGCGTGCTGGCCGACGTGGCCGAGCCGGCCGACGGCATCGCGCCGGCCAACAAGACGCGCGTGCTGATCAATCTGCACGGCGGCGCCTTTCTGTGGGGCGCGCGCAGCGGCGCGCTGGCCGAGGCCATCCCGATCGCCGGTGTGGGCAAAATCAAGGTGGTCTCGGTGGATTACCGCCAGGGGCCGGAGTACGCCTTCCCCGCCGCCAGCGAGGACGTGGAAACCGTCTACCGCGCGCTGCTGCGCGACTACCGCCCGCAGGACATCGGCATCTACGGCTGCTCGGCCGGCGGCTATCTCACCGCGCAGGCGGTGGCGCGCCTGATCTCCAAGCAGCTGCCGCTGCCCGGCGCGATCGGCACCTTCTGCGGATCGCTGGCCGCGCCCGATGGCGATTCCATCTACACCTCGGCCGCGCTGGAGGGGCAGAAGGTGCCCGCCGGCCCGCCCAGGCTCTCGGACTACCCGTACTTCCGCGGCGCCGACCTGTCCGATCCGCTGGTGTTCCCGGCCAATTCGCAGGCCATCCTCGCCCGCTTCCCGCCCACGCTGCTGATCAGCGGCAGCCGCGACTTCGCCTTGAGCTCGGTGCTGCACAGCCACGCGCTGCTCGACGCGGCCGGGGTGGACGCCGAACTGCATGTGTGGGACGGCATGTGGCACGCGTTCTTCGTCGATCCCGAGCTGCCCGAGTCGCGCCAGGCCTATGCGGTGATCTGGCGCTTCTTCGACCGCCACCTCGGCCAGGCGCCGGCCGCGGGCAAGGGGCGCTAGGACCATGGGCCTGCGCTACGCCACCCCGGCCGAAGGCCATTACGACTATCCGCTGCACGTGGGCCAGCTGCTGCGCAGCGCGCTGGAGACCCGCAGCGGCCAGTCCATCCTCGGCAGCGACGGACGCCGCCACGACTATCCCGAGTTCGGCCGGCGCGTGCACCGCCTGGCCAACGTCCTGACCGCGCTGGGGGTGGCGCCGGGCGATGTGGTGGCGGTGATGGACTGGGACAGCCATCGCTACCAGGAGTGTTACTTCGCCATCCCGATGCTGGGCGCGGTGCTGCAGACGGTCAATGTGCGCCTGTCGCCCGAGCAGATCGCCTACACGCTGCGCGACACCGGCGCGCGCGTGGTGCTCTTCCACGCCGACTTCGCCGCGCTGGTGGCGCAGCTGGCCACGCAGCTGCCGCAGCTGGAGCGCTTCGTGCTGACCCATGCCGGCCAGCCGCCGGCCTCGCTGCCGCTGGCCGTCGCAGGCGAGTACGAGGCGCTGCTGGCCGCGGCCGAGGACCGGCACGCCTTCGTCGACATCGACGAGCGCGCGCTGGCCACCACCTTCCACACCACCGGCACCACCGGCGACCCGAAGGCGGTGGCCTTCTCGCACCGCCAGCTGGTGCTGCACACGCTGGCCGTCGGCACCACGCTGGGCACGCAGCCCGAGGGCCAGGGGCTGCGCCACGGCGATGTCTACATGCCGGTGACGCCGATGTTCCACGTGCATGCCTGGGGCCTGCCGTACCTGGCCACGCTGCTGGGCCTCAAGCAGGTCTATCCCGGCCGCTACGTGCCGGCGCAGCTGCTGCGGCTGCGGCGCCAGGAGGGCGTGACCTTCTCCCACTGCGTGCCGACCATCCTGCAGATGCTGCTGGACGCCTTCGGCCCCGAGGACCCGGTCGACCGGCGCTGGACCATCATCGTCGGCGGCTCGGTGCAGCCGCGCGCGCTGCATCGCGCCGCGGCCGCCAAGGGCATCACCGCGCTGTCCGGCTACGGCATGTCCGAGACCGCGCCGGTGCTGAGCATCGCGCGCTCGTTCGCGCCGCCGGGCGCGCAGCGCGAGACCGAGCTGTGCAGCGCCGGGCACCCGGTCCCGCTGGCGCAGCTGCGCGTGGTCGACCCGGACATGCAGACACTGCCGGCCGATGGCCAGCACCAGGGCGAATTGGTCGCGCGCACGCCGTGGCTGACGGCCAGTTACGGCGGCAACGCCCAGGCCGGCGAGGCCCTGTGGCGGGGCGGCTGGCTGCACACCCAGGACGTGGCCAGCATCGCCGCCGATGGCCGCCTAGTGATCCGCGATCGGCTCAAGGACGTGATCAAGACCGGCGGCGAATGGGTGTCCTCAGCCGAAATGGAGGACCTGACCGTGGCCGGCCCCGGCATCTGCGCCGCCTCGTACGTGGGCGTGGCCGATCCGCGCTGGGGCGAGCGGCCGGTGGTCTTCGTGGTGCCCGCCGAGGGCGCGCAGGTCTCGCTGGAGGGCGTGCGCGCGCACCTGCAGCAGCACGTGGACAGCGGCGCCATCAGCCGCTATGCCCTGCCCGACGAACTGATCGTGGTCGAGGAGCTGCCGCGCACCAGCGTGGGCAAGATCGACAAGAAGGCGCTGCGCGCGCGCCTGGCGCAGCGCGACACCTTCCAGCGCGATTGATCCGACCCGGGCATTCGATGCGACGACGCCGTCGGCCCTGGCCCGGGAACACGCTGGCGGCGTGCCGACGCCAGCGGACGGCACGCACCGTCACGGACAGGCATCGCGCCGGCCAGCCTGGGTTTAAGGCGCGGCTGCTAGCGTGCACGGGTGATCCCTGCCGGCCTGCTGGCCAGACGGCCCGCACCGCGCAACGGACACGCACCGCAAGGTCTGCCGCCATGAAGTCCATCGCCGTCGTCTCCCTGTTGCTGCTCTGCGCGCCGCTGGCCGCGTTGGCTCAGACCCAGCCGCTGAACCTCAAGCTCAAGGACGACACCAGCTTCTCCGGCGCGGGCGATCCGCCCGGCACCTATTACGGCGACCACAGCGGCCCGGTCGTGGACACCGACCCGGTCCGGCCGGTGTCCGAGCTGGACGACGGCAAGGCCCACGTGCATGGCGCGTTCACCACCGGCATCGGCTATTCCAAGGGCTACGGCAGCAGCACCTACAACGCGGCCGATCTGAGCGTGGCCAAGGCGTTCACCAGCGACGAGGGGCGCACCAGCGTGATGCGCCTGGACATCCACGTCAGCAAGAGCGATGGCCCGTTCGGCGGCGGCCCCTATGGCGGCTACTACGGGCGGGGTTACCCGGGTCCGCGCTCGGCCTCGGGCGCGGCGATGCGCTGGTCGGCGGCCGACGACGCGCCGTGACAATGCGGACAGATCGGGCCTGATCTGAACGACCCGCTCAGCCTGGGCGTTGACCCGGCGCGTGCCGCGCCGCGACAATCGCCCACAGAAGGGGAGTAGCTCCCACGCGCTGCGATCGTCATGACGGGCTTCACGCCCCGGTCCAGCGGCAACCGGCCCACTACTAGGGCCGGCTGTGAGCGAGACCTTCGCCGCAACGGCGAAGGTGTGTGTCCGGATCTCCTTCTTTCCCGGATTCCGTGCGCTTCACTGGACTCGTCGCAGCCTTCGTCCCTTGGCTTACGCGTGGAGCATTCGCATGCAGACAATTGCAAACCCCTGGCTGTGGGGTGGATTCGTGGTGGTGGTGATCGCCGCCCTGTTGGCCGACCTGGTGCTGATGCGCCACGGCGGCCCGCACAAGGTCACCTTCAAGGAAGCGCTGTGGTGGTCGATCGGCTGGGTCGCCCTGGCCCTGGCCTTCAACGCCGGCCTGTGGTGGTACCTGCACCAGACCATCGACGCGGCCAACGCCAACCGCATCAGCCTGGAATTCCTGACCGGCTATCTGGTCGAGAAGTCGCTGGCGGTGGACAACATCTTCGTGTTCCTGATGGTGATGTCCTACTTCGCCGTGCCCGAGGAGCAGCGCCAGCGCGTGCTGGTGATCGGCGTGCTGGGCGCGATCTTCCTGCGCGCGATCATGATCTTCGCCGGCGCCGCGCTGCTGACCAAGTTCCACTGGCTGCTGTACGTGTTCGGCGCGTTCCTGCTGTTCACCGGTATCAAGATGTGGTTCTCGGCCGGCAGCGAGCCCGACCTGGAAGCCAATCCGGCGCTGAAGTTCATGCGCAGGCATCTGCGCCTGACCGATGGCTACGTCGGCCACGACCTGTCGGTGAAGCGCGATGGCAAGCGCTGGTTCACGCCGCTGTTCGTGGTGCTGATCCTGATCGCGGTGACCGACGTGATCTTCGCGGTCGACTCGATCCCGGCGATCTTCGCCATCACCACCGACCCGTTCATCGTGCTGACCTCCAACGTGTTCGCGGTGCTGGGCCTGCGCGCGATGTTCTTCCTGCTGGCCGGCATGGCCGATCGCTTCCATCTGCTGCCCTACGGCCTGGCGGTGGTGCTGGTCTACATCGGCGCCAAGATGCTGCTGATCGATGTGGTCAAGATCCCGGTGCTGGTGTCGCTGGGCGTGGTGTTCGGCATCCTGGCGGTCACGGTGTGGCTGAGCCTGGTGCGGCCGGCGAAACCTGACGCGACCGGCTGATTGAAGGCCGAAGGACGCTGGTGTCGCCCAGACGGCGACGCCAGCGGCAAAATAACAGCGCGCGCGGCGGACGCAACGCAATCGGTTGCATAAACCTCAAGCTTAGAGAATGTGCGGCCAATTCCAGATTGTATTCCCCGTCGAATCCTTCGTTGACCTGCAATCGCGATCATGTGATGGTCAGCGTGCGAGGGTAGCCCAGGAAGGCATCACACCACGACACCAATGGGTTCCGTATCGCATTCTCGATCAAGGAGGATTCATCAGATGGGCATGCAATGCGCTACCCGGTTCCGCTCGCGCCATTTCATTATATGTGGGTTTCTCACCGCCACCTTGGTGACGCCATTTTTGTATTGGCCTTTTAGTGCAGCGAATGCTAAAGAAAGCGGGCCAACAAGCAAAATAACCCTGAGTAACAGCACCTCTATTGAGGCCACTATACGACCGGAGATTCAACGTCTTGTAGATGGCCAACGCAGGCTTCCTGGTCAAGGCAAGCTTATATTGGTAAATGTAATTGCCGACCCTGACAATGGATCGATTACAGTCAATGTAGACAGTGACTTTATACCGCAAGGAAAGCGTCACCTCACCGAGGATCTTGGGGATTTGATCAATGAAATAACCGGAGCAACATCTTCTATCATTGGGAATACCTTAGGCCCTACTCCGATCAGTTTCACGGTCGGCGGAAAAGATCTATCGGAAATCTTTCCCGATGATTTTTCCCCAAGGAAGCGACCGAGTAACAAGGCGTCACTTGTCATGCCATCAGCCGTATCGGGCCTCGTCGTTATAAATCCGGGACACGGATTTTATTACCATTACGGCACAACCAATGGCTGGGTCAAGCAGCGCCCACTTTATTCCGGATCTTCTACTGAGACTGAAGACTCTGTGATGCCCGGCTACTCGACAGAGTTGTCGAACATAATGATCAATCGTAGCCACGAGTACGTCACAGCTCTCGCCAATACTAGAGACGTTTCAAACAACGCCATAGATCCAGACAGCGAAAAACCTTGGAAGGATTTGGGGGCAAGATATTTCCTCAAAAGACAATATCCCACACTTGGCCCGACATTGTGGAACATGTTTCCAAATGGAACAGAGCCGGATCGCTTGGCGCTAAGGGAGTATGACGAGGATATTCGATCACGCCCAGAGTACGCTAATCTTCTGGACGCAGAGACTATGATCTCTATTCACAGCAATGGATCAACAAACGTCAATGCGCGTGGCTTCGAAGTCTACACCCGCCTGACAGATTCAGAATCACTCAAGTTGGCCACCAACATTTCTTGCGCTGCCAAGGAGCTGATTCAGGCGATCCCCACATACAGCGCTTTTCCCGTCGACCTCAATCCGAGATCAAGCACTCATGGCGAGGTTAATCGTGCCGATGCAACAGCAGTCCTGATTGAGGTCGGCTATCACAGCAACGCGGCGGATGCCGCTGCCTTGCTTGATCCGGCGTTTCGTACCGCAGCAATGAAAGGCACGGAAAAAGGTTATCGCCTGACCAAGGAGGACGAGGATTGCGTGCCTTTCGCTATCACCAACGTCCCCGATGTGAGCGGGCCATCGAATGGTTCAGAAATCCCTGCAAATATAGAGTTCGCCGGATTCCCACAGTTTCCAGTGACTCGCGTGATGAAAAATGTCAGCTGCCCGGCAAATGCAAACTGCCCAGATGTTACGAGTGTCTATTCGGAAAAAATTCCGTCTCCGCTTCAGGCTTCTTTTAAATGCACTGGATTCACGACAACGCAAGTTGGCACCTTCAGCACCACACTGACAGATGCAGATGGAGTCAAGACCGACCCGGTTGAACACACTTTGACCTGCACCCCCAACTCTAGTTCAGCGGCAAAAGTGCGCACCTCGGTTGGCGAGATGGAAGGCTGACAAGTATTTTGCCAAGCGCCTTGCTAGAGCAGAGCTAGAGCCTCTGGTCTCAGACCCGTTGTTCGTGTCTGTGCCGAGTGCCTGCTTCAAAGCCTGGCGACTAGTCCAAGCCAAGCCTGCGTACCGACGCGCCGCGGCGTTCCATCCATGGGACGTCGCGGCGCGCTTGTTTTCGCAGCCTGGCGGCGCCATCGAAGCGGGATGGACGCCTACCACCCCGACGATCCGCGCTATGACGCGCAGGCCCAGGCCCGTGCCGACCGGCGACGCCTGCTGCGCGCCTTCAACGCGTCGCTGGCCTTCGTGCTGCTGCTGGTGCTGTGCTACTGGATGCAGTCCAGCTTCGACTGGCGGGCCCTGGCGATCGCGCCGCACACCGTGCAGGGCCTGGTCGGCATCCTGACCGCGCCGCTGCTGCATGGCTCGGTCGAACACATCGCCTCCAACGCCATCGCCCTGCTGATGCTGGGCACGCTGGCCGGCAGCGTGTATCCCAAGGCCACGCTGCGTGCGTGGCCGCTGCTGTGGCTGGGCTCGGGCCTGGGGGCGTGGTGGCTGGGCGATGCCGGCACGCGCCACCTGGGCGCCAGCGGGCTGGGCCACGGGCTGATGTTCCTGGTGATCGGGCTGGGCCTGCTGCGCCGCGATCGTGCGTCGATCGCCGCCGGCCTGATCGCCTTCCTGTTCTACGGCGGCATGCTGCTGACCGTGCTGCCGCGCGAGCCCGGCGTGTCCTGGCAGGCGCACCTGGGCGGCGCGGTGGCCGGGCTGCTGGCGGCCTGGTGGCTGCGCCGCGCCGACCCGCCGCTGCCGCGCAAGCGCTACAGCTGGGAGGTAGAAGAGGAACTCGCCGCGCAGGCGCACGATGAGGACGCCAGCACGCTCGAGCCGCCCTCGCCGCGCGAGGTGCCGGTGCTGTGGCAGCCGGCGCCGCCGGGCCGCGGCACGGTGCTGGTGTTTCCGCCCCGGCCTCCGCAGGACGCGTCGGGTCAGCGGCTAGACTAGCCGGCCGTTCGCTGCCGGCCCTGCCATGCGCCTGATCGCCTCTTCCGGCCTGTCGGCCGTGCTGGCCTGCCTGCTGACCCTCACCGGCTGCGCCAGCGCGCCTTCGCCGGCGCAGCCAACCTTCCCGCGCACGCCGCTGACCCTGGTCGGCTACGTCACCGCCGGCGAACCGGTCCGCGCCAGCGCCGCCGCCAAGCTGGACGTGGCCAACTTCGCCTTCGCCGCGCCCGATGCCGCGCACCGGGTCAGCCTGGGCACGACGCAGAACGCCGCCGCGCTGTCCGCGCTGGTGCGTCTGCGCCAGCAGGCGCCGGGCCTGCGCGTGGTGCTCTCCATCGGCGGCTGGGGCGCCGGGCATTTCTCCGAGGCGGCGGCCACGCCGCAGGCGCGCGCGATCTTCGTCGACAGCGCCATGGCCCTGCTGCGCCAGTACGACCTGGACGGGCTGGACATCGACTGGGAGTACCCGACCCTGGCCGATGCCGGCATCAGCGCCAGCGCCGACGACAAGGCGCACTTCACCGCGCTGCTGGGCGACTTGCGCGCGGCGCTGGACGCGCAGGGCGCGCGCGACGGGCGCCGCTATCTGCTGACCATCGCCGCGGCCGAGGGTCGGCTGGCCTCGGGCCTGGACCTGCCGGCGATCGCGCCGCTGCTGGACTGGATCAACCTGATGACCTACGACTTCTACGGCAGCCTGACCCCGACCACCGGGCATGCCGCCGCGCTGGGGCGGTCGCGGCTGGCACCGGCCGATGCGCGCACGACCGAGGCGGCGGTAGAGGGCTTCCTGCGCGCTGGCGTGCCGGGGGCCAAGCTGCACGTGGGCATGGCGTTCTACGGGCGCCGCTTCGGCGAGGTCGCGCCGCAACAGGCGGGGCTGCTGCAGCCCTACCGCAGCGATGGCGGCTTCATTTCCTATCGCCAGATCGTGGAAGGCGACCTGGTCGGCAGCGGCGGCTTCGAGGCCCATTGGGATCCGCAGGCGCGCGCGGCCTGGCTGTGGAATCCGCGCAGCGCGCAGATGATCAGCTACGAAGACCCGCGCGCCCTGCGCGAGAAGGTCGCCTACGCCCGCGCCCAGGGCCTGGGCGGGGTGATGTTCTGGGAGCTGCACCAGGACCACGACCAGGACCTGCTGGACGTGGTGCGCCAGGCGATCGACGACCCGGCGGCCGCCCGCCCGGATCTCATCCCTGCGCGCTAGCCACCGGCAGCGGCGGGGCGGCGGTCGGGCGTCCCAGCGGATCCAGCGCGATCATCACGAAGCGCCCGCGCGTGCACAGCTTGCGCTCGCCGCTGAGCAGGTCCTCGGTGACCACTTCCACGTCGACGTTCATCGAGCTGCGCCCGACCTTGACGATGGTGGCGATGACCTCGACCAGGTCGCCCTTGCGGATCGGCTGGTTGAAGTCCACCTGCTCCGAACGCGCGGTGACGACCGTGGTGCGCGCGTAGCGCGAGGCGACGATGAAGGCGGCCATGTCCATCCAGGCCAGCGCCTGACCACCGAACAGCGTGCCCAGGTGGTTGGTGTGGTCGGGAAAGACCATGTGCAACAGGCGCGCCTCGGTGGGGCGGGCTTCGGCGGCGGGGGCCTCGGACATGCGGACAAGCTCCTGATCGGGGGGACGGCCGCGCAGGCGACGGCCGGGCGACCATTGTCGCGCGCCGGAACCGCGCGCGGCGATCAGACCAGGGCCGGGGCCGCGCCAGGGGCCTGGTCGCTGGCGATCCCTTCGTGCGTGGCCACCACCACGCGATTGCGCCCTTCGCGCTTGGCCTGGTAGAGCGCGTGGTCGGCGCGCCGCAGCAGCGCGTTGGGCGTCTCGCCCGGCTGCAGCCAGGCCACGCCGATCGAGCAGGTCACGCGCAGCGAGAGGCCATCGATGACCAGCGGCTTGGCGCCCACCGCGTCGTGCAGCGCCTGCAGCCGCTCGCCGGCCGGCGGCTGCAGGCCGGGCATCACGCCGAGCAGTTCCTCGCCGCCGTAGCGGCCGATGATGTCCGAGCCGCGCATGTTGTGGGCCAGGCGGTCGGCGACGCCGGCCAGCACCACGTCGCCGACCAGGTGGCCGTGGGTGTCGTTGACCTGCTTGAAGTGGTCCAGGTCCAGCAGCGCGATCGCCAGCTGCGTCCCGGCGGCATGGGCGCGCACGGCCTCGCGCTCGAGCTGCTCCATGATGCTGGTACGGTTGTGCAGGCCGGTCAGGCCGTCGTGGGTGGCCTGCACCTGCAGCGCGGTGCGCGCCAGTTCCAGCGCGCGCTTGTCGGCCTCCAGCTCGGCGGTGCGCGCGGCGACCAGGCGTTCGAGCTGCTGCTTGTGCTTGACGATGGCGTGCACGCGCCAGCGCCACAGGCTGCCGACCAGCGCGACCGCCAGGATGCCCCACAGCGCCAGCAGCAGCGGCGAGCGCCACCATGGCGGGCGCACCTCGAAGCCGAAGGTCACCACCTCCGACTGCGCGCGGCGACCGACGTCCAGCGCCTGCACCTCGATCACCTGCTTGCCCGAGCCCAGCAGCGGGAAATCCAGCGTGCGCGAATTGGTCTCGATCCATGCGTCCTGGCGATCGCGCAGGCGGTAGCGGAACTTCAGCATGTCGGTCCCGGCGATGCTGCCGGGCGTGGACAGGGTCATGCGCACCGGCAGCTGTTCCCACGGCAGCACCGCGCCCGAGTCGATGCGCTGCCCGCCGCGTTCGACCCGGGCGATGTTGAGCGCCACCGGCGTGCGCGCCAGCAGCTGCTCCGGATGCAGCAGGTGGCTGACGCCGCGCGAGGTGCCGATCCACACCGAACCGTCGCGGTCCTCGAAGAATCCGCCCTCGGAGATGTCCTCGCTGATCAGGCCGTTGGCCTCATGCAGCCGCGTCCACTTGCCGTCCTGCAGCACGTCCAGGCCCATGCTGCCGCCGACCCAGAGCCGGCCGGCGCGGTCGTGGCGGATGAAGTAGGGGATCGCATCGCGCAGCAGCGGGTCCTCGACTTCCTTCAGGGTCAGCGTGTCGCCCTGGCCGATCGGGCCGCGGAACAGGCCCGCATCGTCCACGCTGAGCCACAGCGTGCCGTCGCGCCCGATCGAGAGCTTGTCGAACAGCGTATTGGGCATGTCGCCCTGCGCGTGGATCCTGGTGACACGCCCGTCGCGCTCCAGGCGCATCACCCCGCCCTTGCCGGCGAACCACAGCCGTCCCTGTGCGTCCTGCTCGACATCGCCGAAGCTCACCGCCGGCAGCGCCTGGAAGCGCCGGGGGACCGGATGGGCCAGATCGTCGATCAGGTACACGCCTTCGGTCGTGCAGATCCACAGGCGCTGGCGATCGTCGAAGAAGATCCGGCGCAGCTTGGCCGGCAGGGTCGCGGCGACCTTCAGCTCGTCGCCCTGCAGGCGCAGCAGCTGGCCGCGATACAGCGCCACCCACACCGCCTGGTCCGGGCCCAGGGTCAGCGCGAACACATCGCGCACCGGCTCGCCCAGCGGATTGTGCAGGGTCTGGATGCGGTTATCGCCGGCGGTCAGGCGATGCAGGTCGCGCTCGTTGCCGAACAGCATCGCGCCCTGCGCATCGCGCGCTAGCGACCAGTTGGGCAGGCCCTGCAGGCCGTTGCCCGGGCCCCAGTTCTCCACGCCGGCATAGCCGCGCCAGCGCAGCACGCCCAGGCCGGGGTAGGACATCCACAGCTCGCCGCTGCGGCTGGCCAGCAGCGCGTTGGGCGGAAGATCGGGCAGGCCGTTGCGGGTGTCGAACCGCTCCCAGCGACCGTCCCAGCGCAGCATGCCGCCGTCGCTGCGGGTCAGCACGCGACCCTGGCGGTCCTCGGTCAGGTCCAGGTGGCGCGTGGTGGTAGCCAGCATCGAAGGCGGCGGCACCGGCCGCTCCTCGAAGCGCGTCGCGCCCGGTGCCAGCACCAGGATGTGGCGCGGGCTGCGCGCCCACAGCGTGCCGCGACGGTCGCGCAGGAACGCGGTCCAGGCATCGCGCGGCACGCCGTCGCCGGGCCCGTAGACGCGCACCTGGCCATCGTCGGTGCGGCGGCAAACGGTCTGGCCGCAGCCGAACCACAGCGCGCGGCCATCGCGGTAGACCGCGCCCAGCTCGGCCAGCTCGGGGTGGGCCCGTTCGGCGGCCTGGTCGAACAGCGCGCGTGTCTTCCAGTGCCCGTCCGGGTCGCGGGTCGCGCGTAGCGCGCGGCTATGGCTCAGCGCCACCGCACCATCGGCCAGCGCCGCGACGTTGTGGCCGACCTCGAAGGGAAGCGGCGACCCGGCCGGGTCGAGCACGCGCACGGCCCGGTCGCCGTCCCAGAAGTACAGGTTGGCCGCGGTGGCGACCCACAGCCCGCGCCCGTCCGGCGCCGGCGAGGCGTTCATCACATAGGCATCGTCCAGACCCGCACCGGCGCCGACGCGTTCGAAGCGCTCGCCTTCGTAGCGGTACAGGCCGCCGTAGGTGCAGGCGTAGACGTTGGCCTGCGGATCCTCGACCAGGCAGTCGGCGCCCAGGCTACGCAGGCCATCGGCCGTGCCGTAGACCCGCAGCGAGGCGACCTGGGCGGGCACGGGCCCGACCACGCACAACAGCGCCAGCGCCGCGCCGAAGGCGCGACCGAGCCGGAGCATGGCGATGGTGCGCGCCGAGGCGCGACGGGCGTGCATGGCGAACAAGCGCGGTCTGCGGGGACGGATATCCCCCAGACTAACGGCACGCCTGGCCTCGACTTAAGCCCGTCAGGCAGTCAGATGCGGTGTTTTGGCGACCTTTTCCGCCCGGAAACGTTTCCAGTGCGGCGTCGGCGTCGTGCGGCGCCCTCAGAAGGCGTGATCGAAGCCGACCTCGCCCTGCACGCCGACCTGGTAGGACGAGACCCGCCGCTCGAAGAAGTTGGTCAGCTCCTGCACGTCCTGCAGCTCCATGAAGGGCAGCGGATTGCGCACGCTGTACTTGCGCGCCATGCCCAGCTTGGCGAAATGGTTGTCCGCGCAGTGCTGCAGGTACTGGCGCATGTCGCGGGTGGAGATGCCGGCCACGCCGCCGGACAGCACGTCCTCGGCGAACTGCAGCTCGCACTCGATCGCCTCTTCCAGCATGTCGTAGACCTGCTGCTGCATGTCGGCGTCGAACAGGTCCGGCTCCTCCTCGCGCACCACGCGCACGCCCTCGAAGGCGAAGGCCATGTGGCAGCTCTCGTCGCGGAACACCCAGTTGGTGCCCGAGGCCAGGCCCGGCAGCAGACCGCGCGAGCGGAAGTAGTAGACGTAGGCGAAGGCGGCGAAGAAGAACAGGCCCTCGATGCAGGCGGCGAAGCAGATCTGGTTGAGCAGGAACTGGCGGCGGTGCGCGCGCGTCTCCAGGCGCTTGAGGTCCTGGATGGTGTCCATCCACTTGAAGCAGAAGTCGGCCTTCTTCTTGATCGAGGGGATGTTGTCGACCGCGGCGAAGGCCTTGGCGCGCTCGCCCGGATCCGGCAGGTAGTTGTCCAGCAGGGTCAGGTAGAACTGCACATGCAGCGCTTCCTCGTACAGCTGGCGCGAGAGGTACATGCGCGCTTCGGGCGCATTGAGGTGCTGGTACAGGTTCAGCACCAGGTTGTTGGACACGATCGAATCGCCGGTGGCGAAGAAGGCGACCAGCCGATGGATCAGATGGCGATCGGCCGGGGTCATCTTGTCGTGCAGATCGGTGATGTCGATCTGGAAGTTGATCTCGTCCACCGTCCAGCTGTTCTTGATGGCGTCGCGATACATGTCATAGAACTGCGGATAGCGCATCGGGCGCAGGGTCAGTTCGAAACCGGGATCGAGCAGCATCTGACGGGGTTGAGCGGACATTGGAACTCCTGAATTCTTTGACTGTGCAGAAAGGCGAGACCGGCGAACCGGTCCCACCTCCCACTGCGGTTACTGCTTGGGAACGCGGATTGGGAAAGCTCGAATGCCACATGCCTTCGCGTACAACACTTTGCCGTTCGGCAGAGTGATGCAGCTCCGAAAGATGACTTCGTAGCCTTCATCCGAGTCATTCGGTTGGTTGTCCAACTGAAATTCTCCAATAGAAATTGGCTACCAATTCCTGTCACACCTTCCGAATTTTCTTCTTGAGTTGAACCTCAAGAACGCGATAGTGTTGCGCCCCTCCTTACAAGAGATGGCTTCGGTAGGTCAGCGGCGTCAGTAGCACCACGACGCTTTGCTATCGCTAGCTAAAGGGACCGAGTTGGCGCTTGGTCCCTTTTTTATGCCCGCTCTCCAGCGAGCTTGGCGCGTCCATGCGCCGGGGGACGTCCTGTCCCCCTTGTTCTTAAATGACTTACTGGCAGGCTTCGCAGGCTTCTGGATTCTCAAGCGAGCAGCTGACCGCCTCGGTGGGCGTGTACTGCGGCTTGGGGGCTTCAGACGCGCCGTGGCTGATGGTGGCCTTGGCGATGCGGGTGGCCGGACGCGAACGCAGGTAGTAGGTGGTCTTGATGCCCTGCTTCCAGGCGTACATGTACATGGAGGACAGCGCGCCGATGTTCGGGCTCTCCATGAACAGGTTGAGCGAGGCCGACTGGTCGATGAAGGCGCCGCGGTCGGCGGCCATGTCGATCAGCGAGCGCATCGGCAGCTCCCAGGCGGTGCGGTAGACCACGCGCAGGGCCTCGGGGATCTCCGCCACGCCCTGGATCGAGCCTTCGGCCAGCTTGATCGCATCGCGCATCTCCGGCGTCCACAGGCCGAGCTTCTTCAGCTCGTCCACCAGGTAGCGGTTGACCTGCAGGAAGTCGCCGGACAGCGTCTCGCGCTTGAACAGGTTGGACACCTGCGGCTCCACGCACTCGTAGCAGCCGGCGATCGAGGCAATGGTCGCGGTCGGGGCGATGGCGATCAACAGAGAGTTGCGCAGGCCGTGCTGCTGGATGCGCTCGCGCAGCGCGTCCCAGCGCGCGGTGTCCTCGGGCACCACGCCCCAGGCGTCGAACTGCAGCTCGCCCTGGGCGGCGCGGGTGTCGCCGAAGGAGGGATGCTTGCCGCGCTCCTGCGCCAGCTCGCACGAGGTCTCCAGCGCGTGGAAGTAGATCGTCTCGGCGATCTTCCTGCTGATCGCGCGCGCCTCGGCGCTGTCGAAGGCCAGGCGCTTGCGGAAGAACACGTCCTGCAAGCCCATGCAGCCCAGGCCGACCGGGCGCCAGCGCAGGTTGCCGCGGCGCGCGGTCTCGATCGGGTAGAAGTTCAGATCGATCACGCGGTCCAGCTGACGCACGGCCAGGCGCACGGTCTCGGCCAGCTTGTCGTAGTCGAAGTCGCCGTACTCGTCGAAGTGGCGACCCAGGTTGATCGAGCCCAGGTTGCACACCGCGGTCTCCTCGTTGGAGGTGACCTCCAGGATCTCGGTGCACAGGTTGGACAGATGGATCACGTTGCCCGGACGCAGGGTCTGGTTGGACGCCTTGTTGCACTTGTCCTTGAAGGTCATCCAGCCGTTGCCGGTCTCGGCCAGGGTGCGCATCATCCGCGCGTACAGCTTGCGCGCCGGCACGGTCTTGCTGGCCTTGCCCTGCGCCTCGGCCTGCTCGTACGCGCGCTCGAAGGCCTCGCCGTACAGGTCGGTCAGCTCCGGCACGGCCTTGGGGTCGAACAGCGACCAGGGCTTGTCCGCTTCCACGCGCGCCATGAACAGGTCCGGCACCCAGTTGGCCAGGTTGAGGTTGTGCGTGCGGCGCGCGTCGTCGCCGGCGTTGTCGCGCAGCTCGAGGAAGTCGTCGATGTCCGCGTGCCAGGTCTCCAGGTAGACGCAGGCCGCGCCCTTGCGCTTGCCGCCCTGGTTGACCGCCGCCACCGAGGAATCCAGCGTCTTCAGCCACGGCACGATGCCGTTGGAATGGCCGTTGGTGGACTTGATCAGCGAGCCGCGCGCACGCACGCGCGAGTAGCTCACGCCGATGCCGCCGGAGAACTTGGACAACTGCGCAATATCGCCGTACTTGGCGTAGATCGACTCCAGCGAATCCTGCGGCGAGTCCAGCAGGAAGCAGCTGGAGAGCTGCTCGTGCGTGGTGCCGGAATTGAACAGCGTCGGGCTGGACGGCAGGTAGTCCAGGTGCGCCATGCGCTGGTACAGCGCCAGGGCCTCCGGCACGTCCTCGCTCAGCGCGCTGGCGATGCGCAGGAAGAACTGCTGCGGGGTCTCGATCACCTTGCGGCTGTGCGGGTGGCGCAGTAGGTAGCGGTCGTACAGGGTGCGCAGGCCGAAGTACTCGAACTCGCGGTCCAGGCCGGCGTCGACGGCATCGTTGAGCTTGCGCGCGTTGACCTGCACGAAGTTCAGCAGGCGCTCGTTGATCAGGCCGACCTCATGGCCGCGGGCCACCGACTGGGAGAAGGCGTGGATCTCCTGGCCGGAGACCTCCTTGGCGATGAAGTTGGCCAGCAGGCGCGCGGCCAGGCGGCCGTACTCGGGCTCCTCGCCGATCAGCAGCGCGGCGGTGCGGATGGACAACTCGTCCAGCTCCTGCGTGGTGGCGCCGTCGTACAGGCCGGAGATGGTGCGCGTGGCCACGCGCATCGGATCGACCGCGTGCAGGCCTTCGGCGCAGCGCTGCACGGCGCGCACGATCTTGTTCAGGTCCACCGCCTCGCTGCCGCCGTTGCGCTTGGTCACGCGCATGGCCGTGGCGGTGGGCGGCGGGGTCAGCGAAAAGGCGGCGTCGGCCGGGCGCTGGGCCACGGCGGAATCGGTCTGGGTCACGGTCGAAACTCTCCATGCGTAGATGCACGCATTGCGCCTTCCCACGAGGGCGCAACAGGGGCCGGGCGACCGAGGGTGAAACGGCGGCGTCGCAGAAGCCGCGACCGCACGAACGGCGTTCGTGGTCGGGCCTTGCGTCACCAGCCGTCTCTCCCTCGAAAGACACCGCGGCCGGCGCCGCGCGAGGTGCTTGCGCGCGACTGTCGGCAGGTCTTCGGACTGACGGGCGTGAAGCCAGGACACAGTCCTGCTTCTCCTAACCCACCGCTTCCCAAGGCCACCGGGGGCCTCAGTGCAGATGGCGGGGTCGTTCCCAATCACCGCTGCGGGGCAGTGCCGGAGTGGGCCGCAAGGCCGCACCGGCTTCCCTTTTCATCCCCGCGGCTTGTGGCCGCGAGGAACCGACGACCCCAAGATAGTGGGGTCATCCACGCCCGTCAACGCCAAATGTAGTGACAAAAGGGAAGGTCCTGATGCCATGCGGGTTTCACGGATTTCTGCTCCGTGGAGCATTCCCGGCCGGTGTGCGCTGCAGCACGGTTGACGCGCCCTTGCCCGTCGGTGTCCGATGTTGGGCAGGCACCTTCGGTCCCGTTGCGGACAACGGCACCCCGAGCGCACGCGCGCCCCTTCCGCCCACGAAGCCCCTGCCATGCACGATCACACCCTGTCCTCCCCGTCCGCGCTGCGGCGCCTGCTGCCGTGGCTGCTGGCGCTGGCCGCCCTGCTGCTGGGCGCCTGGCTGCTGCAGGAAGTCCTGGCCCAATGGCCGCATCGCCCCGGCCTGCGCCAGGCGCTGCGCGACGGCCTGATCTGCGCCGCGGCCACCGCCGCCGGCGCGCTGCCGGTGCTGGCGGTGCGGCGCCTGCCGCAGACGCTGGCCGACGGCCTGATGGGCTTCGGCGCCGGCGTGATGCTGGCCGCCACGGCCTTCTCGCTGATCGTGCCCAGCCTGCAGGCGGCCAAGGACCAGGGCTACGGCGGGCTGGGCGCCGGCGGGCTGGTCAGCGTCGGCATCTGCCTGGGCGTGGCGATGATGCTGACGATGGACCGGGTGATCCCGCATGCGCATCTGGACCAGCAGGGCCAGACCACGCGCGTGGGCGGCCTGCACCAGTGGCTGCCGCCGCAGGTGACGCTGTTCGTGCTGGCCATCACCTTGCACAACATCCCCGAAGGCATGGCGGTGGGCGTGGCCTCCGGCTCGGGCATGGCCAACGCCGAGCCCTTCAGCCTGGCCATCGCGCTGCAGGACATCCCCGAAGGCCTGGTGATCGCGCTCTCGCTGGCCACCGCCGGCGTGCGCCGCGGGCGCGCGGTGCTGATCGGCGCCGCCTCGGGTCTGGTGGAGCCGCTGGGCGCGGTGGTGGCGGCGGTGGCGGTGGGCGCGTTCTCCACCCTGCTGCCCTGGGGCCTGGCGTTCGCGGCCGGGGCGATGCTGTTCGCGGTCAGCCACGAGGTCATCCCCGAGTCGCACCGCAACGGCCACGAGACCCTGGCCACCATCGGCCTGACCCTGGGCTTCTGCCTGATGATGGTGATGGACACCGGGCTGGGCTGATCAGCCGCCCGGCTTGAACCCCGGCGGGCCGAACAGCGTCCGCAGTGCCTGCCCGGGCGAGCGCACCCGGCGCAGGTCGGCCCACAGCCCCAGCCAGCCGTGCAGGGCGATCCGCACCGGATGGTGGCTGCGCAGCGGTTCGACCAGGCCGTAGCGCGGCGGCACGCCCGGCAACTGCGCGCGGAAGCTGCCGAACATCCGGTCGAACACGATCAGCACCCCGCCGTAGTTGCAGTCCAGATACTCCGGGTTGCTGGCGTGGTGCACGCGGTGGTGCGCAGGGGTGTTGAAGACACATTCGATCCAGCGCGGCAGCACGCCGATCAGTTCGGTATGCAGCCAGAACTGGTAGAGCAGGTTCAGCGCCAGCGCGCCCAGCACCGCCGGTACCGGGAAACCAAGCCACACCAGCGGAGCGAAGAACAGCGCCTGCCCGGTGAGCTGCGCGGTCCAGCCCAGCCGGTACGCCGAGGCCAGCGTGTACTGCTCGGGCGAGTGGTGCACGCAGTGGTTGACCCAGAACCAGCGGATCCGGTGGTCGGCGCGGTGCATGGCGTAGTAGCAGGCCTCCTGGCCGACGAACAGCAGCGTCCATTGCCAGGGCGCATCCATCGCCAGGGTCGTCAGGCGCACCTGGTGCACCGCCAGCAGCACGACGCCGGCCACGCCGCTGCCGAGCACCAGGCCGACCAGGCCGCGGCCGAGCGCATCCCCCAGCGAGGCCCAGTAGCTCTTCCAGTCGTAAGCCAGGCCGCGACGCAGGCGCAGCCAGGCTTCGAGCGCCGCCAGCAGCGGCAGCGCCAGCGGGACCCAGCGCAGCCAGGACAGGTGCGGGCCAAGCAGGGACAGGACCATGGCCGCGGCGGCCTACTGGCCCGACCCGCGTCGGGCGGCGGACAGCGCCTGGCCCGCCGCGCGCAGTTCGTCGCGCGACAGGGCGCCGTCGTGGTTGGCGTCCAGCGCGTCGAAATGCTCGAACAGGCGCGGCAGGCTGGCCTGGGCTTCGCTGCGCTGGATCAGGCCGTCGCCGTTGGCATCGGCGGCCTTGAGCTTGCGCGCCATCTGCTGGCGTCCGGCCGAGGCGGCGCTGTCGTTGGCCTGCTGCGCCAGCAGGCAGGACGGGGCCAGCGCGAGCAGCGCCAGCGTCAGCGCGGGGAAGAGCGTCTTCATGGGCAGGTCTCGATCGAAAGGGCGCGCCGCCGGCCTGGCGGCGCGCGAAAGGCTCACTTGCGGCAGGCCACGACCTGGCCGCTGCTGTCGGTGCAGGTGCCGGTGTGGCTGACGCTGCCGTTCTGCACCGTGGTCGACCCGGTGTAGGACGCCCCGCCGGCCGTGGTGGCGATGGTGCTGCGCGCGCCGTTGACGTTGCCTGCGGCATCGCGGCTGATCTCGCCGCTGGTGGACAGGCTGCCGCCGGCGGCGGTGGTCGCGCTGGCCGTGCCCTGGCGGCCGGCGCTGCCATCGGTGTTGCGGTACCAGCTGCCGCTGCGGTGCGCGCTGCCGCCGTCGGCGCCCTGCACCGCCGCGCCGCTGCGGCCGGTGGTATTGCCGGCCGCATCGGTGCGGCTGCCGTGGCCGCGCACATAGGCGCCGTTGGCGTTGCGTCCGGCGGCGGCCGTGCCGCGCACCTGCGCGCCATCGGCGGCGGTACCGCCGCCATGGACGCGGACGCGGCCGGCCCAGGCGTCGGTGGAGAGGGACAGCGCGCCGCCAACGGCCAGCGCGGACAGCAGCATCAGGTGGGTCGTACGCATGATCGGTTCCTCGCGATGGGATGGAACGGCGTCGATCGCCGTGCCGCCATGCTGGGCCGGCCGGACCTGCGAGGTGTTGCGCCTCTGCCAGCAGATGTGTCCGCCGGCCGGCGCTGAAACATCTGCTTACAACCGGCGTTGTCGGCGCCGGCCACCGGGCGCGATAGTGCGCCGCATGAGCGAGATCACCGCCAAGCTGCTGCTGGTCGACGACGACGTGCGCCTGCGCGAACTGCTGCAGCGCTACCTGGAAGGCGAGGGCTTCGCCGTCAAGGCGGTGGGCGACGGCACGCAGATGCGCCAGGCGCTGGACCGCGGCCATTTCGACCTGATCGTGCTGGACCTGATGCTGCCCGGCGAGAGCGGCCTGGACCTGTGCCGGCGCCTGCGCGGTCAGGGCGACACCACGCCGGTGGTGATGCTCACCGCCAAGGGCGACGAGATCGACCGCATCGTCGGGCTGGAGATCGGCGCCGACGACTATCTGCCCAAGCCGGTCAATCCGCGCGAGCTGCTGGCCCGCATCCGCTCGGTGCTGCGACGCACGCAGGCCGTGCCGGGCGCGCCGCAGGCCGAGGGCGGGATCGTCGCCTTCGGCCCGTGGCGGCTGGACTTGGGCAACCGCCAGCTCAGCCGCCAGGGCCGCGTGGTGAAGCTGACCAGCGGCGAGTTCGCGGTGCTGGCGGTGCTGGTGCGGCACCCGCGGCAGACACTCTCACGCGACCGGCTGATGAGCCTGGCGCGCGGGCGCGAGCACGAGGCCTTCGAGCGCAGCATGGACGTGACCATCGCCCGCCTGCGCAAGCTGCTGGAGGACGATGCGCGCAACCCGACCATCGTGCAGACGGTCTGGGGCGCGGGCTATGTGTTCGTGCCGCCGGAGGAGGTCGCGTGAGGCGCGCGCCGGGGATGTTCGCCCAGCTGGCGCTGGTCATCGCGCTGGTGCTGGCCGGCGCCGGCGTGCTGGCCGCGGTGCTGGGCCGCGAGCTCGCCATCGCCCCGGCCGCCGATCAGCTGGCGCGCGCCATGCGCGGCTTCGCCGGCCTGGCCGAGGAGGTGGACCGCAACAGCGGCCACGCCGCCACGCTTCGCTATCTGCAGCAGGCCGAGCTGGACGTGCGCGAGAGCGCGCCGGCGAGCGACGCGCGCGCGTTCGCGCCCTTCCTGCGCGTGCTGCGCCAGCGCACGGCGCGCGCGCTGGGCCACGAGCGTGCGGTGGTGCTGTCGCGCGACGTTGAGGGCGACCGGCTGTGGATGCAGCTGCGTACCAGTCCGACGCTGTGGATTTCCTTCGGCGCCAAGCCCGCGCGCGGCAGCCGGCGCTTCACGCTGGCCCTGCTGCTGGGCTGCGTCGGCCTGACCTGGCTGGCGGCGGCGTACTGCGCCCAGCGCCTGGTCGGCCCGCTGCGCCAGCTGGCCCAGGCCGCGCCCGGGCTGGTCCGCGGCGAGGCGCCGCGTCTGGACGTGCGCGGCCCACGCGAGGTGCGCGAGCTGGCCGACGCCCTGGAGCAGGCCAGTGAGGACGTGCGCAGCGCCGCCGACGAGCGCGCGCTGATGCTGGCCGGCATCTCGCACGACCTGCGCACGCCGCTGACCCGGGTGCAGTTCGCCACCGCCCTGCTGCCCGACACCGATCCCACCCTGCGCGCCGGCATCGACCGCGATATCGCCGAGATCGACGCCATCCTCTCCCAGTTCATCGCCTACGCCCGCGACGGCCGCGACGAGGCGGTCGAGCCGCTGGACCTGGCGCGGATCTGCCGCGAGGCGCTCGATGCCGCCGGCGGACCGTGGGACGTGCAGTGCCCGGACACCGCGCCGCTGCGCGGGCGGCCCATCGCCCTGCGCCGCGCGCTGGAGAACCTGGTGGCCAACGCGCAGCGCCATGGCGCCGCGCCATTCGCGCTGCGCCTGGTCGGCACCGGCGATGGCGCCTGGCAGGTGACCGTGTGCGACCACGGCCCGGGCATGGACGCGGCGCAGGCGCAACGCGCGCTGCAGCCGTTCGTGCACGACCCGGCCGGCGGCGGCAGCGGCCTGGGGCTGGCCATCGTCGACCGCGTGGCGCGCCAGCACGGCGGCGCGCTGCAGCTGCTGCCCAACCCGCCGCGCGGCCTGCGCGCGGTCCTGCGCCTGCGCGGCGCCTGACGTCCCACCGGAACCTTCGCCATGCGTGTCCGCTCCGCCTGCTGTGTCCTGCTGCTCTGCCTGCCGCTGCTGGCCTGCGCGCAGTCGCGCGGCGAGCGCCTGCGCCACCTGCTGGGCCAGCGTCAGGTCGAGGCCGGCGACACGCAGTCGCTGCCCGCCGACGCGCGCGTGCTGCGCGAGGTCGCCTATGGCCCCGATCCGGCGCAGCGCTACGACGTGTATGCGCCCGCCGGCGCGCGCGGCCTGCCGATCATCGCGATGGTCCACGGCGGCGGCTGGAGCAAGGGCGACAAGGACAATCCCGGCCTGGCCACGCCGAAGGCGGCGTACTGGCTGCCGCGCGGCTATGTGCTGGTGTCGATCAACTACCGCATGCTGCCCGATGCCGATCCGGCGGTGCAGGCGCGCGACGTGGCCGCGGCCATCGCCCACCTGCAGCGGCACGCGCAGGACTGGGGCGGCGATCCGGCGCGCACGGTGCTGATGGGGCATTCGGCCGGCGCGCATCTGGTCGCCCTGCTCGGCGCCGATGTCGCGGCGCTGACCGAGGCCGGCGCGCAGCGCCCGCGCGCGGTGATCGCGCTGGACAGCGCGGCGATGAATGTCGTGCAGATCATGCAGGCGCGCCACTTCCCGCTCTACGACCGCGCCTTCGGCGACGACACCCGCACCTGGAGCGCGGTCTCGCCCTGGCACCATCTCTCGCGGGCTTCGCTGCCGATGCTCGCGGTGTGTTCCTCGCGGCGCGAGGACAGCTGCGCGCAGGCGCGCGGGCTGGCGCAGCGCGCGCAGGCCTTCGGCGTGACCATCCAGGTCCTGCCCGAGGACCTGTCGCATATGCAGATCAACCGCACGCTGGGCGAGCCTTCCGCCTACACCCGTGCGGTCGATGCCTATCTGGCCACTGCGGTGAAGTAAGCCGCGCACCGCACGCAGCGCTTCTCTGACGGCTTTGTCATCGCGCATAGCGGCGCGCGAGGCCTTTGGCGGCCACCGCATGCCCGTGTGTGGCTTGTCCGCCATTTGAGAATCACTTACATTTGCGCGCCGCAGGCCTCCGCGCCAACGCCCGCCTGCGTGGTCATCGGACGACCATCGCCAGCCCGCTATCTGGGCAAGCCTCCCAACGTCTTCCCCGCCGTGCGCTCGCCTTCGCCGCGCGCGGCGTGCCTGCCTGCGCCCTCAAGGAACCCCATGTCCGCTGCCGTTTTCCGCGCGTCCGCCGCGCCGACCCGCTCCCCGCTCGCCGCGGCCCTGCTGCTGGGGCTGGGCCTGTGCGCCCCGCTCGCCCACGCCGCCGATGGCGAGACAGACGCCGAGGAGCAGGCGCGCCGCCGCACGCCCAAGACGCTGGACAACGTGCAGGTCACCGGCGCGCGGGCCGAGCCATCCACCACCACGCGGCTGCCGATCAGCCTCCAGGACACGCCGCAGTCGGTGAGCGTGATCGGCCTGCAGCGGCTGGAGGACGAATCGATGTTCAGCATCAACGATGTGATGCGCAACATCACCGGCGTCAACGTGTCCTTCTGGGATACCCAGCGTCCGCTGTACTTCGCGCGCGGCTTCCAGATCACCGACTTCCAGGTCGACAGCCTGCCGACCTACAGCGGCTCGACCAACCAGGAATACGACACCGCCTTCTACGACCGCATCGAAGTCATCCGCGGCGCCAACGGCCTGCTCAGCGGCGCCGGCATTCCCTCGGCCACGGTCAACCTGCTGCGCAAGCGTCCGGGCCGCGACTTCGACGCGGCGGTCACCGCCAGCGTCGGCAGCTGGGACTTCCGCCGCGTGCAGGCGGACATCAACCTGCCGCTGACCAGCGACGGGCGCTTCCGCAGCCGCTGGGTCGGCGCCTGGACCGACCGCGACTACTACTACGACCGCTACGAAGAGAACAAGAAGGCCGGCATGGCCGTGCTGGAAGGCGACCTGACCGACAGCACGACGGTCACGGTCGGCTACCAGATCCAGGACAACAACCCGACCGGCTCGACCTGGGGCACGGTGCCGTTCTTCAGCGCCGATGGCGCCGACGCCCACCTCTCGCGTTCGACCAACTTCTCGCCGGCCTGGACGCGCTGGCAGCGCCAGACCCGTACCGCCTTCGCCAATCTGGAGCAGCGCTTCGGCGAGGACTGGCTGCTGAGGGTGAACTCGGCGCATACCAAGGGCGAGGTGCAGAGCCTGCGCGTCTACGGCAGCGGCTACCCGGATCCGGTCACCGGCGCCGGCACCTATCTGCAGGCCAGCGCCGGCGAGACGAACGACACCCGCGATGCGCTGGACGTATACCTGTCGGGCAAGTTCGCGCTGTTCGGCCGGACCCACGACGTGGTGGTCGGCGGCAGCTGGCAGGACCTGCAATCCACCACGCCCGGCGTCGCCTTGGTCTATCCGAGCGACTGGCAGATGATCGCCACGCCGTATGGCAATGCGATGGGCTTCAACGTGCCCAACCTGTACGACTGGGACGGCAGCGCCGGGGCACTGACCTATCGGCGCACCGGCGCCTGGCGTCAGGCCCGCACCACCCAGCGCGGCGTCTATGCCTCGGCGCGCCTGCGCCTGGCCGAGCCGCTGTCGCTGATCGCCGGCGCGCGCCTGAGTTCGTGGGAAACGCGCACCCGCGCCTACAACGCCGCCGGCACTTACACTGGCACCAGCGGCCGCTACAAGGTCAGCGACGAAGTCACGCCCTACGTGGGCCTGGTCTACGACCTGGTGCCGGATGTCTCGCTCTACGCCAGCTACACCGAGATCTTCAATCCGCAGAACTACAAGGACAGGAACGACAACCTGCTGGCGCCGGTGCAGGGCTCCAACCTGGAGGCCGGCCTCAAGGCGCAACTGTTCGATGGCCGCGCCATGGCCACCGCCGCGGTGTTCGAGGCCAAGCAGGACAACTACGCGGTGCTGGACACCACCCAGCCGCCGAACTCGCTGCCGGACGGCAGCTCGGCCTATGTGGGCGTCAACGGCACCAAGAGTCGCGGCTGGGAAGTGGACTTCAACGGCGAGCTGCTGCCGGGCTGGACGCTCAACGCCGGCTACACCCACGTCAAGGTGACCCGCGCGCCGACCGATGCCATCTACGCCAACCTGCCCGAGGACTATCTGCAGCTCTCCACCCAGTGGCGCCTGCCGGGCCGCTGGGAGCGCCTGAGCCTGGGCGGCGGCGTGAGCTGGCAGAGCAAGGTGCAGGGCTTCAACATCGAGCGCCCCAATGGCGATGGCACCACCACGCCGGTCACGGTCACCCAGGGCGCCTACACGCTGGTCCACCTCAACGCCAACCTGCGCATCAACGCGCAATGGACCGCGACGCTGTCGGTGCGCAACGCGCTGGACAAGACCTACTGGGCCAACCTGGACTACAACAACTACGGCGAACCGCGCTTCGTCTCGGCGAGTTTGCGGTGGCGGTTCTGAGGGCTGGTGATGGAGGTTGAGCAAGGTCGCTAGGCGACGCTCGTCGTTCCTGCGAACTCGGGGCTTCCGTTGCTTTGGTTTTCCCGAGCGAAAGTCCCTGGGTTCCCGCGTTCGCGGGAACGACGGTAGAGGTGTTGCTGGCGCTTCGAGTGCGAAGCGGCCTCGCGAGGTGTGCGACATCGAGATCAACGGATCTCAAGCGACTAACGCGCAGCGAAGCTCCCGCTTCTGCCCCCTCCCTTTCGCGCAGCGAAGGGGAGGGCTGGGGAGGGGTCGCTGTTGCTTTTGCCTTTCGCTGGTTCGCAGTTTCGCTCAAATAACTACTCGCGGTGCCGAGCTCGACCAGCCATATCCCGTCGCAACAACGACACGACCCAACCACTCACTTGGCCGGACAAGGCGTCCCACGAAACGTCAGACGCTGGAGGCGTGTCGGCTCCACACACGGCACCGGCTTCGGCGCCGCGGCCGCCGCCGCTGCGGCCGCGCGCTCGTGCTGCAGCTGGGCCAGGCGCGCCTTGATCTGCGGCATCACCGCCAGCGCGGCCTTCTCGCCTTCCAGAATGGCCGCGTTGCGCTGGCTGAAATCGGCCGCGCCGATCTCGTTGACCTTGGGCCGCACCACCACATCGGCGCGCGCGAGCTCCTGCTGGCCGGCGCGCTGGCCCATGATGGTGATCGACTGGTTGAGCGTGCCCAGCAGATCGCCCGGATTCTTGCCGCTGGCCTTGCTGGAGATGTCCACGGCGATGACGAAATCCGCGCCCAGCTGCTTGGCCGCATCCACCGGCACCGGGCTGACCACGCCGCCGTCGACGTAGTGCCACTTGCCGATCTCCACCGGCTCGAACACGCCCGGCACGCTGCTCGAGGCGCGCACCGCCTGGCCGGTGTCGCCGCGGTTGAACATGGTGCGTTCGCCGTCCTCCAGCCGCGTGGCCACCGCGACGAAGGGCTTCTTCAGCCGCTGGATCGGCGTATTGCCCACCTGCGCGTTGACGTAGTCCTGCAGCGCGCGGCCCTGCACCAGCCCGCCGGAGAACAGGCGCACATCGCGGATGGTCGATTCGTCCAGCGCCACGGCCTTGCTCTGCATCTGGAACACGTCCATGCCGCTGGCGTAGAGCGCGCCGACCACGCTGCCGGCGCTGGTGCCGGCGACCACGTCGGGGCGGATGCCGTTGGCCTCCAGCATCTTGATCACGCCGATGTGCGCGAAGCCCTTGGCCGCCCCGCCGCCCAGCGCGATGCCGATCACCACCGGCCTGGCGGTGACCGCCGGCGGCGGCACTACGGTCGTGGTCGGCGGCGGCGTCTTGACCGCCTCGCCGCCGCAGGCCGAAAGCAGGGTGACGCAGGCGGTCAGCAGCAGGCAGGTCAGGCGCGAAGCAGGCATGGCACGCAGGGCGTTGGGGAAAGCACGCAGCTTAGTCAGCCGATGCCAAACGGCGGGCAACTTGCGCCGAGCCGGCCACATCGAGCGGCGGCCCCGAGGCGCGCCGGCCCCGTGCGCCGCCGCTCAGTGCCCGCGCACGACCGGGAGCCAGAGCCACAGGGCCACCAGGGTGGCCAGCAGCACGGGAGGCGTCAGGACAAGCCCGACCTTCATGTACTGCGCCCACGTGATCCGCTGCCCCTTGCCGGCCAGCACGTGCAGCCACAGCAGGGTCGCCAGCGAGCCGATCGGCGTGAGCTTGGGCCCCAGATCGTTGCCGACCACGCTGGCGTAGATCATCAGCTCGCGCGTCTGCGCGGGGACGTCGGCCGCATCGATGGCCAGCGCGCTGACCAGCGTCGCCGGCATGTTGTTCATGAGCGAAGCGAGCCCGGCCACGGCGAAGCCCGTGCCGAACGTGGCCGCGAACGTGCCTTGCGCCGCCAGCCACACCAGGAGCGCGCGCGCCGCCTCCGTGAGCCAGGCACGGCCCAGGCCGTAGACGATCAGATACATGCCGAGCGAGAACAGCACGATCTGCCACGGCGCACCGCGCAGCACCTTGTCCAGCGCGACCGTCGCGCCGCGACCGCCGGACGCCCAACGGCCGGCGATCGCCAGGAGCAGCAGCGCGGCGGCGCCGGTGACCAGCGCGACCGGCACGCCCAGCGGGCCGGTGACGAAATAGGCCAGGAGCAGCAGGGCCAGCAGCGGGAAGGCGGCCCGGAACACCGCTTCGTCGCGGATCGCCTGACGCGGCGGCTCCAGACGATCGATGCCGTACGTGGCGGGCATGTCGCGTCGGCACCACAGCCACAGCACCCCCAGCGTGGCGCCGACCGAGACCAGGTTCACCGGCACCATCACGGCGGCGTAGCGACCGAACGCGATCTCGAAGTAGTTGGCCGTGACGATGTTGACCAGGTTGGACACCACCAGCGGCAGGCTTGCCGTGTCGGCGATGAAGCCGCAGGCCACGGTGAAGGCCAGCGCGCCGGCTGGCGGGAAGTCCAGCCGCAGCAGGATCGCCAGCACGATCGGCGTCAGCAGCAGCGCCGCACCATCGTTGGCGAACACCGCGGCGATCGCCGCACCGAGCAGCACGACCAGCGGAAACAGCCTGCGGCCAGCGCCGCCGCCCCAGCGGGCGACATGCAGCGCCGCCCAGGCGAAGAACCCGGCCTCGTCCAGGAGCAGCGAGATCACGATCAGGGCGACGAAGGTGAAGGTCGCGTCCCACACGATGCCCCAGACCGTGCCGACGTCGTGCCAGCCGACCACGCCGGTGGCCAGCGCGACGGCGGCGCCGGCGAGCGCGGACCAGCCGATCCCCAGCCCGCGTGGCTGCCAGATCACAAGGACGAGGGTGACGACGAAGATCGCGAGGGCAAGCATGGGCGCTCCGGCGCGCGTCAGAGAGAGCGCCGATCCGGCGCCGGTGGGAGCGCCTGGACGCGCTTCAGGCGCTCGGGAAGTCGCTCGATGGAAGGGGCCACGCCACGACGCGCGGTGCGGTCAGCGCGCGGGCCCGGACGGGATGGCGTCGCGCGGCGTCGATGTCCGGCAGACACCGCGCATGCGCCTCACGCCGATGTCGCGGGCGCGGTCACGACCTCTCCGTCTTCCTTGGTGAAGCGAGCGACGGGATTGGCCAGCAGCGCCAGCACGCGCTCGGAAGGCCGACACAGCGCCGCGCCCTTCTCGCTGACCACGATGGGCCGATTGATCAGGATGGGATGCGCCATCATCGCGTCCAGGAGCTGGTCGTCGGTCAGCGATGGATCTTCCAGGCCGAGCTCGGCATAGGGCGTGCCCTTCTCGCGCAGCAGCGCACGCGGGCTGATGTCCATGGCCGCGATCAGCGCAACCAGCGCCTCGCGCGTGGGCGGCGTCCGCAGGTACTCGATGACCTCGGGCGTCTCGCCCGACTGGCGGATCATCGCCAGCGTGTTGCGCGAAGTGCCGCAGGCCGGGTTGTGGTAGATGGTGATGCGCATGGGCTTGTGAGGTCCGGAAGAAGGTTCGGAGCACCCGCCCCGCTCACGCGCGGCGCTGCGGGGCGCAGGCGGACGCAAGCCCGAGCAGGTCGCCGCAGATGGCCGGGTTGCCGGAGCAGCAGTCCTCGGTCAGAAAGGCCAGCAGCTGGCGCATGTCCTCGTAGCTGGCCGCGTAGCGCACGCGCCGGCCATCGCGCCACGCGCGCACCAGGCCGGCCCGCTCCAGCGTCGCCAGGTGGAAGCTCATGCGCGTGGGCGGGATGGACAGCGCTTCGGCGATGTCTCCGGACGCCACGCCTTCCGGACCGGCTTTCACCAGCAGGCGGAAGGCGGTCAGTCGATCGGCATGCGCCAGGGCTGCGAGCGCGGAAACGGCGACATCATCGTTCATGCCACCACTCTACAAGGATATTTGTAGAGTGCAAGAGAAAGCTGGTCTCACGGCGCGTGAGCTTGCGCTCGAGGCACCCGCCGACGGCGCTCGGCCTGCCGATGCCGGCGGCAGCCACCGCTTCTCGATCGCCTCCGCGGCGGGAGGCGACCCGGAATCAGAAGTTGTTGTCCCCATCCAGGATGCGGCCCAGCCCACCCAGCACCGAGCCTTCGCCGCGGGCCTGGCCGCCACCTTGCGGGGCGGCCTGCAGCATGCGGCCGGCCATGCGCGAGAACGGCAGCGACTGCAGCCACACCTTGCCTGGCCCGGTCAGCGTCGCCAGAAACACGCCTTCGCCGCCGAAGAACATGCTCTTGATGCCCGCCACGCGGCGGATGTCCATGTCCACGCCGCCGTGGTAGGCGACCACGCAGCCGGTATCCACGTCGATGCGCTCGCCGGCGGCCAGCTCGCGCTCGACCACCGTGCCGCCGGCGTGGACGAACACCCAGCCGTCGCCCTCGAGCTTCTGCATGATGAAGCCCTCGCCGCCGAACAGGCCGGTGAGGATCTTGCGCTGGAAGGCGATGCCCAGCGACACCCCGCGCGCGCCGGCCAGGAAGCTGTCCTTCTGGCAGATCAGGCGGCCGCCGTGTTCGGACAGCTTCAGCGGCACCACGGTGCCCGGGTACGGCGCGGCGAAGGCGACCTTGGCCTTGCCGCTGCCGGTGTGCGTGTAGACGGTGGTGAACAGGCTCTCGCCGGTGACCACGCGCTTGCCCGCGGCCAGCAGCTTGTCCATGAAGCCGCCGCCGGCACCGCTGCTGCGGCCGTCGCCGAACACCGTGTCCATCTGCACCGAGGCGTCCTTGAACATCAGCGCGCCGGCCTCGGCCACCGCGCTCTCGCCCGGGTCCAGCTCCACCTCGACGAACTGCATGTCGTGGCCGACGATGCGGAAATCGATGTCGTCCGCGCGCCCCGCCCCGGTCGGCGGCGGCGGCATGTTCGGCGGCGAGGCGCCGCCGCCCAGCTCGGCCAGGGTCCCGACCGGCTGCCAGCCGGACAGGCCCTCGCGCCAGGCCAGCGCGAACGGGTTTGCGCGCGCGAAGGCCTGCGCGGCCGCGTCGTCGAACGGGCCCGAGCGGGTCTGCTCGGTGCCGGTGAGGAAGTACCAGCTGCTCATGGGCGCACACCTGACTGCGAAGGGATGCGCCGAGTCTAGCGTCAGCCCCCGACAGCCGCGCCCGTGCCCAAGGTCATGCGAAGCGCCCCACCCGTAGAGCGGAGCTTGCTCCGCTGGGGCGTTTCTCAAGAACCGGACCAGAAGCAGCGGAGGTAGAGCGGAGCTTGCTCCGCTGGGGCCTTTCCCATGAACCGGACCAGAAGCAGCGGAGCAAGCTCCGCTCTACAGGAAGGTGGCTCGCGCGTCAGAAGCCCGCGCGGAACTGCGCGCCGATGATGCGCGGGTCGTTGATGAAGCCGGTCAGGTTGTCGAAGTCGATCGCGCCGGTGGCCCGGATCTGATTGGTGCAGTTGCGGCAGAACACCGAGGCCTCGTACTTGCCGTCGGCCCAGGTGTAGCCGATCTTCAGGCCGCCTTCGGTCAGCGGCTGGCCGATGAACTCGCGCGACTGGTACAGGAAGAAGTTCACTTCGCTGCGATACGACCAGTCGGTGTAGAAGAACAGCTCGCCGTCGGCGCCCATCGGCACGCCGTAGCGCAGGTTGACGTTGCCGATCCACTTGGCCGCCTGCGGCAGCGGGTTGCCGTCGATGCGGGCGAAGCCGTTGGCATCGACCGGATCGGTCACCGTGCACACCCACGCCGAGCAGGTCGAAGTGGCCAGGCCCTTGTCCTTGATCTCGGTGTGGTTGTAGCTGCCGTTGAGGCCAAAGCGCAGGTTCTCGGTCAGCAGCAGGTCGAAGTCCAGCTCGGCGCCGTAGGCCTGGCTCTTCTTGGCGTTGATCAGCTGCACGGCATTGGACGTGCCGCCCACCGCGGTCAGCTGCTGGTCCTTGATGTCCATGCTGTAGATGTCGAAGGCCAGCCGGCCGCGGCGCTCCCACAGGTCGGCCTTGATGCCCAGCTCATAGGAATCCACCGTCTCCGGGCGGGCCACGGTCACCGGCACGCCGGTGGACGGCGGGCCGAAGCTGGCGCCGCGATAGCCGCGCGCAGCGCGCGCATACAGGTTGACCGCATCGCTCAGCGCCCAGGTCGCGGCGACGTCGCCGGTGACCTTCGAACCGCTGGTGTCACCACCGATCGGCGGCGGCGAGGTGCGGTCCCACTGCAGGATGTCGAAGGTCTTGTGGTCGTGCGTGTAGCGGATGCCGGCGCGCAGGTTGAGCACGTCGGTGGCCTGGTAGTTGAGCGAGGCGAACGCCGCCCACGAGCTGGTCTTCTGCTTGGTCAGGTCGTAGCCGGTCAGCGCGCCACCGGCCAGGGTGTCGTAGTCGTAGGCCTCACCCTGCACGTTGTCGTAGAAGTAGTACAGGCCGCCCTGCCAGTTGAGCGGGCCGGTGTAATCCGACTCGGCGCGCAGCTCCTGGGTGAACTGGTCCAGCGACTTGATCCCACCGGCGGTCTCCACCGAGAACGGGATGAAGCCCGGGCCCGACGGCACGGCTGGGTTCACGAACGCGCCCGGGCCGTAGCCGCCGTCGATGTCGCCGCGGCTGTAGTACTTGGAGATGCCCTCGTAGCCGGTGATCGAGTGGAAGGTCACATCGCCCGAGCTGAAGGTCAGGTTGGCGCTGCCGCCGTAGGTGGTCAGCTCCTGCGCGTTGTGGCCATCGATGTAGGCCTTGTCCGGGTCGAAGCCATCGACCAGGTTGTTGTTACCCGACTGGATGATGTTGGCGCGGAACAGGCGCGCGGTGCCGTTGAGCTTGCGCGCGTGCGCGTTGAACAGCGCGTTGAAGTCCTCCGAGGGCTGGAACAGCGCCTGCAGGCGCAGGGCCGAGTCGTCGTAGCCTTCCAGCTTCTGCCCGCTGATCTGGCTGGTCACCCAGTCGTCGCGGTGCTGCTGCAGCAGCGAGATGCGCGCGGCCCAGTCGCTGCCCATCGGCAGGTTGAGCGCGCCTTCGACCGAGCTGGTCGCATGAGTGCCGTAGGACACGCTGGCATAGCCGGAGGTCTCGCCGAGCACCGGCCGCACCGAGTTGAACTTCACCACGCCGCCGGGCGTGTTGCGGCCGAACTGCGTGCCCTGCGGGCCGCGCAGCACCTCGACGCTAGCCAGGTCGAACATCGGGAAGCCCTTGATGAAGGCGTTCTCGTAGACCACGTCGTCGTACACCAGCGACACCGGCTGCGAGGCGTAGGTGGTGAAATCGGTGTTGCCGTAGCCGCGGATGTAGAAGCGCGGGAACACGCGGCCGTTGGAGGACTCCACGTTGAGGCTGGGCGACTTGCCGGCCAGCACGCGCACGTCCGAGGCGCTGGTGGAGATGGCGTCCAGGTATTCCGGGCGCAGCACGGTGGCCGAGACCGGCACGTCCTTGGCGTTCTCGGCGCGGCGGTCGGCGGTGACGGTGACCGCATCCAGCGCCACCGGCGCCTGCTGCGCCAGCGCGACGGTGGCGACGGCGGCATTGATGGCGATGGCGAGCGTGGCGTGACGCAGCGACCTGCTGGCGGACATGGGGCGACTCCGGGGGCGTGGGTGGTATGCGAGGCGTGCTGTGGCGCAGCACGTTTAACGCAAAATACACGTTTTGGCCCCGGAGTTGTCAAACCCGGGAGTCCCGCTCCCCGGCTTGGCGACTCGGATCACGCGTTCAGCGAATCGGAATCCCAGCCTCCTGCAACGCCGCGCGCGTCGGCGCGTCCCCGTCCGGCGTGACCGGGCGCGTCAGCTCCCACAGGAACGCCACCTCGAAGCCTTCGGCGCGCGCATCCTGCGCCGTCCACAGCACGCAGACATCGCGCGCCAGCCCGCAGACGTGCACCTGCGCGATGCCGCGCTCGCGCAGCCAGCCGGCCAGGCCGGTGCTGGGACGCAGCCCATCCGGGCCGTGGTTCTCGCGGAACGCGCTGTAGGAATCGACCTGCGCATGGGTGCCCTTGCGCAGGATCAGGTCGGCCGGCGTCCAGTCCACGCGCGGGTCCAGCGCCGCGCCCGGCGTGCCCTGCACGCAGTGCGGCGGCCACAGCGTCTGCGGCTGGCCGTGCAGCTCGATCACCTCGAACGGCGCACGCCCCGGATGCTGGGCGGCGAAGGAGGCATGCGCACCCGGATGCCAGTCCTGCGTGGCCACGACCGTGCCGTAGACGCGCGCGGCCAGCAGCTGCGCGATGCCCGGCACGATCGCATCGCCCTCGAAGCAGGCCAGCGCGCCGCCCGGCATGAAGTCCGGCTGCAGATCGACCACGATCAGCGCGGTATCGGAAGGCATGTCGGTCATCGAAGCGGCCAGCGGCGTGGGGAAGGCGCAGCCTAGCCACGCGCGCCAGCGGCCTCAAGCCGGCTCCGCCTTGAGCGCGCCTTGATCGCGATGGGGCTAGGCTCAGCCGCGTTGCCCGTGCGTGCAGCGCACCGGCCACCTGCAAGGAGACTGCACCATGCTCGACACCTGGGAGATCGCCCTGCGCCTGCTGCTGGCCGCGCTGCTCGGCGGCATCATCGGCGCCGACCGCGGCCGGCTGGAGTGGGCCGCCGGCCTGCGCACGCACATGCTGGTCTGCGTCGGCGCGGCCCTGGCCATCATCGTCTCTGCGTTCGGCTTCAACGACGTGCTGGGCAATCCGCATGTGGTGCTCGATCCCTCGCGCATCGCCGCCCAGGTGATCAGCGGCGTGGGCTTCCTCGGCGCCGGCACCATCCTGTTCCTGCAGCGCGAGCAGGTGATCCGCGGCCTCACCACCGCGGCCGGGCTGTGGGCGGTGGCCTCGATCGGGCTGGCCGCCGGCAGCGGCCTGTACGCGGCCGCGGTGCTGGCCACCGCGCTGCTGTGGATCATCCTGGCCCTGCTCAAGCCGCTGGAGCGCCGCTATCTGCGCCGCCGCCGCGCCTCGATGCCGGGCCTGAAGCTGGTGCTGTCGCGGCAGCACGCGCCGCTGGGCCAGATCCAGCAGCAGCTGGAGGGCAGCGGCCTGCCGGTGCAGCGCATGGTGCTCAAGCCGCGCTCGCCGCAGACCGATCTGCTCGACGTGCGCTGTGAGTCCACCGTGCCGCAGGCGGCGCTGCTGCAGGCCCTGGAAGACCTGCGCGGGGTCCCCGGCGTCGAACAGGTCGACCTGCGCGGCAGCATCGGCCAGTAGCGCTCCGGCCCCGCACGCGCCCGCGTTTCAACCGCGCCACGCAAGCTCCACCCCGAGCAGCAGCAGACAGATCAGGAAGCCGGTCCGGAACGCGGCCGGACGGATGCGCTGGCGCAGGCGCTGGCCCAGCCACATGCCCGCCAGGGCAGGCAGCACGGCGATCGACGACGGCAGCAGATGACCGACCGACAGCGCGCCATGCAGGGCCAGACCGGCGGCCAGCGCGAGCGTGGAGACGGTGAAGGACAGGCCCAGCGCCTGCACCAGCGCATCGCGGTGCAGGCCCAGCGCCTGCAGGAAGGGCACCGCCGGGATCACGAACACGCCGGTTACCCCCGTCACCACGCCGGTGATGCCGCCGACCAGCGGCGCAAGCACGCGTTCCAGCGCGGGCGGCACACGAAACGGCCGGGACAGCAGGGTCACCAGGGCGTAGAGCACCAGCGCGATGCCGAGCAGGCGCGCCGTGCCGTCCGCCGCCCCACCGGCCAGCCAGGCGGAGGCCAGCAGCGTGCCGGCGACCACCGCCAGCTGCATCGGCCACAGCCGTCGCAGCAGCGCACCCAGCTGCCCGCCACTGACCAGCTGCAGCACATTGGTCACCAGCGAAGGCAGCAGCAGCAAGGCGGCCGCCCAGGCCGGCGACATCAGCGCACCCAGCACGCCCATGGCCACGGTAGGCAGGCCCATGCCGGTCACGCCTTTCACGCAGCCGGCCACGAAGAACGTGCCGAGCACGATCAGCCACCACACTTCCGTCGAGATCTGCATGCCGCCATGAAACGGGGTGACGCGCACGGGCACAATGCGGTCTGTCCGATGCCGACCTTCGGGCCAGCCGAAGGAGCCCTTGGCCTTGCGATTCGATCTGCCCGACCTGCGCCTGTTCCTGGCCGTGCTGGACGCCGGCAGCATCACCGCCGGCGCCGAGCGCGCGCACCTGTCGCTGGCCGCCGCCAGCGAGCGCCTGCGTGCGATGGAGGAATACGCCGGGGTCGTCCTGCTCGACCGCCTGCCCAAGGGCATCCGGCCCACCGCGGCGGGCGAGGCGGTGGCCCATCACGCGCGCTCGATCCTGCAGCAGTCGGCGCTGCTGCGGCACGCACTGGCCGACCATGCGCGCGGGACGCGCGGACGCGTGCGCCTGATGGTCAATACCGCGACCATGAGCGAGGCGCTTCCCGCCGCGCTGGCGCCCTGGCTGGCGGCCCATCCCCACATCGACGTGGAGCTACTCGAGCGCAGCAGCGAGGAGATCGCCAAGGCGCTGGAGGCCGGCGTGGTGGAGCTGGGCATCCTGTCCGAGGCCGCGGCCTCGCCAGGCCTGCAACGCCAGCACTTCGCGCGCGACACCCTGGTGGCGCTGCTGCCGCCCGCGCACGCCGCCGCCAGTGCGCAGGCGCTGAGTCTGGCCGATCTGGCGGCCGAGCCCTGGATCGGCCTGCCCGAAGGTAGTGCCCTGCAGCGGCATCTGGACGCCCAGGCGGCGGCGCTGGGCCTGCGTTTGGCGTATCGCGTGCGGCTGCGTACATTCGAGGCCATCGGCGCGGTGGTCGCCGCCGGCGCCGGCGTCGCCGTGGTGCCGGCCGCCGCACTGGCGCGGCTTGGGCCGTGCGTTCGCGGCGTTGCGCTGCGCGAGCCCTGGGCGCAGCGACGCCTGTGCCTGTGCTGGGACGACGCGCGCCCGCTGTCGCCGACTGCGCAGGCCTTGCGCACTCACCTGGCCGACTGGGCCGACCGCGCCGCCGATCGTTGAAGCCCGCCCTGCCGCGGCCCTTGAAACGCAACAGGCCCCGCCGAAGCGGGGCCTGCGTGAACCACACCGTCCGCGTCGATCAGGCGATCGAGGCGCGGTAGATCGACTCGATGGTGGCATCGAGGGTCTTGTTGAACTCCTCGTCGCTCTGCTGCGCGCTCAGGCCCTCGGTCAGCGCGCGGCTGAAGCTGGCGATGATGCCGGGGTTCCGGGCCAGCTTGGCGTTGGCCTCATCGCGGCTGTAGCCGCCGGACAGCGCCACGACCTTGAGCACGCTGGGGTGGTCGACCAGCTCCTTGAAGAAGCCATCGACGCTGGGCAGGGTCAGCTTGAGCACGACCGGCGTGGACGCATCGACCTTGTCCAGGCGCTCGAGCAGCCCCTGCTTCAGCGTGGTCTCGATCTGCGCCTTGTCGGCGGCCTTGATGTCCACCTCCGGCTCGATGATCGGGACCAGGCCGGCGTCCAGCACCTGCTGGCCCAGCTCGAACTGCTGGTCCAGCACCGCCGCGATGCCGGCGGCGTTGTCGGCCTTGATGACCGAGCGCTCCTTGGTGCCGAACACGCCCTTGGCCTTGGCCTTGGCCAGCAGCTCGGCCAGGCCCGGGATGGGCTTGAGCAGCTGCACGCCGTTGGCCTCGTCCTCCAGGCCCTTGTCGATCTTGAGGAACGGCACGACCTGCTTGACGTTCCACAGGTAGTGCGCGGCCTCTTCGCCTGCGAAGCGGTCGTCGAGCGTGCGCTCGAACAGGATCGCCCCGACCACGCGCTCGCCGGTGAACGCCGGGCTGGTGACGATGCGCTCGCGCATCTGGTGGACCAGCGCGAACATCTCCGCATCGTTGGAATAGGCCGACTCGTCGACGCCGTAGAGCTTGAGCGCCTTGGGCGTGCTGCCGCCGCTCTGGTCCAGTGCGGCGATGAAGCCCTGGCCGGAAGCAATCTTGTCCCGCTGTTCCTGGTTGATCGACACGGTCGGCAAGTCCTATGAAAGATGGGGGAGCCAGAGTGTACGCAAGCCCCGCGTCGCTGGCAGCCGTGAAAACGTTATCGGCTTCATAACGGTTTCAGCCGGGGGACACGCCGCGTGGTGTGCCGCGTGCGCCGAAATGCCGCGCCTGCAGCGCAGGCGCGGCACGCGCGCATCAGGCCGCCTGGGCCAGATCCGCGCGCAGGCGGCGTGCGGCTTCCACCATCTGCTCCAGCGCATGGCGCGTCTCGTCCCAGCCGCGGGTCTTCAGGCCGCAGTCCGGGTTGACCCACAGCTGCTGCGGGCTGAGCACCGCCCGCGCCTTGCGCAGCAGTTCCACCATTTCCTCCACCGAGGGCACGCGCGGGGAGTGGATGTCGTACACGCCCGGGCCGATACCGTTGGGATAGCGGAACCGCACGAACGCATCGAGCAGCTCCATGCGCGAGCGCGAGGTCTCGATCGAGATCACGTCCGCATCCATCGCCGCCACCGCATCGATGATGTCGTTGAACTCCGAATAGCACATGTGGGTATGGATCTGGGTCGCATCGCCCACACCGCTGGCGCAGATGCGGAAGGCCTCGATCGCCCAGTTCAGGTAGTCCGACCACGCATCGCGGCGCAGCGGCAGGCCCTCGCGGATGGCCGGCTCGTCGATCTGGATGATGCCGATGCCGGCGGCCTCCAGGTCGTTGACCTCATCGCGCAGGGCCAGCGCGATCTGCCGGCAGGTCTCGCTGCGGGCCTGGTCGTCGCGCACGAACGACCACTGCAGCACCGTCACCGGGCCGGTCAGCATGCCCTTCATCGGCCGCTGGGTCAGCGACTGGGCGTAGCGCGACCAGCGCACGGTCATCGGCTTCGGGCGCACCACGTCGCCGAAGATGATCGGCGGCTTGACGCAGCGGCTGCCGTAGCTCTGCACCCAGCCCAGCTTGGTGAAGGCGAAGCCGTCCAGCTGCTCGCCAAAGTACTCGACCATGTCGTTGCGCTCGTACTCGCCATGCACCAGCACGTCCAGGCCGATGCGTTCCTGGAAGCGCACACAGCGCTCGGTCTCGGCCTCCAGGAAGGTCTCGTAGTCGGCGTCGGACAGCTTGCCCGCCTTGTGCTGGGCGCGCGCCTGACGCACCTGCTGGGTCTGCGGGAACGAGCCGATGGTGGTGGTCGGATACACCGGCAGCCCGAACGCCTGCTCCTGCAGCACGCGGCGCTGGGCGTAAGGCGAGGCGCGCCGGCTGTCGGCCTCGCTCAGCGTGGCCAGGCGCCGGGCCACCTCGGGCCGATGCACGCGCGCCGACTGGCGGCGCGATTCCAGGCGGGCGCGCTGCTGCGCCAGCAGGCCTTCCGCGCCTTCGCGTCCGTCCAGCGCGTCGGCCAGCACGCGCAGCTCGCCCAGCTTCTGCCGTGCGAAGGACAGCCAGGACTTGAGTTCGGCATCGAGCGCCTTCTCCTGCTCCAGGTCGACCGGTACGTGCAGCAGCGCGCACGACGGCGCCAGCCACAGGTTGTCGGCGCCGACGTGCCCTTGCGCATAGCGCGCCAGCGTCAGCGCGTTGTCCAGGTTGGTGCGCCAGACATTGCGCCCGTTGACCAGGCCGGCCGAGAGCACGCGGCCCTTGGGCCAGGCCTGCAGCACCGCGTCGAGCTGTTCCGGCGCGCGCACCAGATCCACGTGCAGCCCCTCGACCTGCAGCCGCGCGACCAGGTCCAGGTTGTCGCCCAGCGCGCCGAAGTAGGTGGTCAGCAGCAACCTGGAGCGCGGCGCCTGGGCCAGGAACGCATAGGCGCGGGCGAAGGCCGCCTTCGCCGCCTCGTCCAGGTCCAGCACCAGCGTGGGTTCGTCGATCTGCACCCAAGCCGCGCCAGCAGCATGCAGGCGTTCGAGCAGCTGCGCGTACACCGGCAGCAGGCGCTCGAGCAGCGCCAGCCGGTCGCTGCCATCGGTGGTCTTGGACAGCAGCAGGAAGCTCACCGGCCCAAGCAGCACCGGGCGCGTGTCGAAGCCGGCGGCCCTGGCCTCCAGGAACTGGGCCACCGGCTTGTCGCCGCGCAGGGCGAAGTCCTGGCCGGCATGCAGCTCGGGGACGATGTAGTGGTAGTTGGTGTCGAACCACTTGGTCATCTCCAGCGCGCGCAGGTCGATGCCCCCGGTCTGCACGCCGCGCGCCATGGCGAAGTAGCCGGCCAGCGGGTCGGCGTCGGCCAGGGCGCGATAACGCTGCGGGAGGGCGTCGAACAGGAACGCCGTGTCCAGCACATGGTCGTAGAGCGAGAAGTCGTTGCTGGGCAGCACGTCGGCGCCGGCCTGCCGCTGCAGCTGCCAGTGCTGCGCGCGCAGGGCCGCGGCGGTGGCCTGCAGCGTGTCGGCGCTGTGCTCGCCCTTCCAGTAGCGCTCCAGGGCGTGCTTGAGTTCACGGCGTGGTCCGATGCGCGGAAAGCCAAGGTTGGTGACGCTGGTCATTGAATGGATCCTCATTGCGTGTGGGCATTGAGGAACGAAGGAACCGCACGCCACGCCTTACAGCCCTGCGGCTGCGACGTGCCATGCCAGCGACCTTCGCCCCCGCGGGCGAACCGGCCCCGTGCGCGGAAACCTCCACACGCGCACGCCTGCTGCACCGGGCCTTGCGCCCGCCGCATCACGCGCCCGTGCCGCTCCCGCGAGCGGTGCCAGGTCGAAGCGGAAGACCGAGCAGGGTCCTCCGGCCGGGGCCGGTCTTCGGGCTCATGGACACGGCGCGGACGGGTCCGCACCCCCTACTCCCCGCCGCTTCCCGGCCCGATGCCTTGCGGCGCGGACCAGTGCTGTTGGCAGGCTTCGTTTCCAATGACCGCTGCGGGGCAGCTCCGGAATGGACGCGCACGGGGCGCGCCTTCACCGGATTCCCGTTTAATCCATCGCTTCATGTGGATGAAGCGATGGAACCACGACGGACGCACCTTACGCGCCGGGTGCCGGGCGCGTCAAGGCGGCTCACGGATCGGTCGCGCCAACGAAAAGGCCCCTTTCGGGGCCTCTTCGTCTCGCAGGTGTTTGACGGCAAGGCTGCCGCTGCAGCTCAGCCCACGCCGGTCGGGCCGTCCAGCACCTGACGGACCAGCTTGAGCAGGTCGCGCTGGGTGTATGGCTTGTTGATCACGTCGAACTGCGCGCCTTCGGCGTCGCTGCGCGCCAGCGTGTTTTCGGCATAGCCGGTGGTGAGGATGACCTTGGTCGCCGGACTGCGCCGCATGACCTCGTGGGCCAGGACCACGCCATTCATGCCGCCCGGCATGATCAGGTCGGTGAACAGCAGATTGAACGGGTCGCTCGCCTTCAGCAGCTCCAGCGCCTGCGCCGCGTTGCTGGCGACCTCGGTCTGATAGCCGGCCGCTTCCAGGAACATCTGCGCCACCGCCGCGACCTCCTCACGGTCCTCCACGATCAGGATCCGTTCGCTGCCGCCGCGGCCGCTGGCACGCGGTTCGGGCAGCTGCGGCTTGCCGCCTTCGCTGGGCTGGGCCGGGAAGTACAGCCGGATCGTGCTGCCCCGATCCACCTCCGAATAGATGCGCACCGCGCCGCCGGACTGCTTGACAAAACCGTACACCATGCTCATGCCCAGCCCGGTGCCCTTGCCTTCCTCCTTGGTGGTGAAGAACGGCTCCAGCACGCGCTGCTGGATGTCCAGCGGCATACCGCAGCCGGTGTCGGTCACGGCCACGCTGACGTAGTGACCCGGCGCCAGATGATGGAAGTCGGGGCTGCTGAGATCGCTCTGGTCCACCTCCACATTGGCCGTCTCGATGGTCACCTGCCGCTGCGGGCGATCCTCCATCGCGTCGCGCGCATTGAGCAGGATGTTCAGCAGCGCCACCTCGGCCTGGGTGCTGTCCAGCTTGGCGTTCCACAGCGAGGCGTCCAGGTGGGTGACCAGCTCGACATCGTCGCCCAGCGAGCGGTGCGCCAGGTCGATCATTCCCGACACCAGCGTGTTGAGGTTGGTGGTCCGGCCCTCCAGCCGCTGGCGACGCGCGAATGCGAGCAGTTGCTGGGTCAGCGTGGCGGCCTTCTTGGCCGCGGCCTGCGCGCGCGCGATGCCGACCTCGATGCGCGCCTGGTCCGGCTTCTCGGCACTGTTGAGCATCCCCAGCAGCTCCAGGTGCCCGCTCATGACCTGCAGCAGATTGTTGAAGTCGTGCGCGATGCCGCCTGTCAGCTGGCCGACCGCTTCCATCTTCTGCGCCTGGCGCAGTGCGTCCTCGGCGTCGCGGCGGCGGCTGACGTCCAGCTGCGAACCGAAGAAGAAGATCAGATTGCCCTGCTCGTCGAACACCGGCGAGGTGAACAAGGCGTTCCAGAACGAGGTGCCGTCCTTGCGGTAGTTCAGGATCTCCGCGGCGAACTCGCGGTTCTGCGCCACCGATTCGCGTATCGCCGCGACCGTGGCCCGGTCGGTGTCCTTGCCCTGCAGGAAACGGCAGTTACGCCCGACCAGCTCTTCGGCGCTGTAGCCGGTCATCTCGATGAAGGCGCGATTGGCGAAGATGATCGGGTTGTCGGGCTGGTGCGGGTCGGTGACGATCATCGGCATGCGGGTGGTTTCCACCGCCGCGAAGAAGATGTCCGACTTGTGACCCTTCAGGCGCAGGTCGTCGATCGCCGGGGACTTGAAGCCGGGTGCGGTTTCCTGGGGCAAGCGCAATCCTTGGTGAGTGGGAAGGGACCGACGCCGGGCCCAAGGGCCGCCTCAGGCCGCCACGGCGGCCGAATCGGTCTCGGGCTGCGTCGATGGCAGCGGCTGGTCCACCGGCGCCAGACGGAAACCGAAGGTCAGGTGGGTGTGCAGCAGCGGGCTACCGAACGGCTTGTCGATGACCTTGCGCAGATTGTAGATGTGGCTGCGCAGCGTGTCCGAGTCCGGCAGGTCGCTGCCCCAGATCTCGCGCTCCAGCTGGGCCCGGGTGACGATCGCCGGCGAATGCCGCATCAGCACCGCCAGCAGCTGAAACTGGATCGGCGAGAGCGACAGCCGCTGGCCGGCGCGCTTGACCGTGTAGTTCTCCGTCTCCAGGGTCAGATCGCCGACCGTCAGCCGCGTGCCCGCCAGCTGACGGCGCTGGCGCTTGATCAGCGCGTTCAGGCGGGCCTGCAGTTCCGGCAGGGCATATGGCTTGACCAGGTAGTCGTCCGCGCCGGCCTCGATGCCGGTCACGCGATCCTCGACCCGCTCGCGGCCCGACAGGAAGATGATCGGCGTGCTGCGCTTGACCTCGCGGCGGAACGCACGGCAGACATCCAGCCCGTCCATACGCGGCATCTTGCCGTCCAGCAGGATCACGTCGTAGTGCTGCTCGCTGGCCAGGCGCAGGCCTTCGAGTCCGTCATGGGCGTAGTCGACGTCGTAGCCGATCGATTCGAGATACTCGCCAGTTGCAGTGGCGATCGCGTAGTCGTCATCGACCAGCAGCAGGGTGTGCCGTTGTTGGAAGGCGCGCATAGGGGCAGGTCCTGGAAGTGTGCCGATACCATCGCTGCGCCCCCGCCCATGTCGGGTGAAGGCGAGACCGCTTACCGCTGATTGAACGCATCGCGTTTTCTCTTCGCTCAGCGATGTGGCGTTGAGGTCAGGACGTCTTCGCGCGGTGCTGACGCTGCGCGTGATGTCAGCTACGTATTTTGCGGCGCGCAGGTAGCGAGTAGATGTTGTCTGCTTTCGCTCAGCAGCACCTCGGAGTGCTCGCGCAGCTGGCGCGCCTGTTGCCTGGCATCGACCAGATTGGCGCGCAGTTCCAGCTCGTCGGCCGCCGTTTCCAGATGGTCGCGCGCGGTGACCGAACGCGCCCGCTGCTCGTCGATGCTATGGGTGCCCTGGAGCACCTGCATCCGCAGTGCGGCAATCGCACGCTCGGCATCGAGTTCGAACAGCGCCAGCCTGCGCGCCTGTTCGAGCAGGCGCCCGTCCGGGTCCCGCGCGCCGACACGGCGCCGCAGTCGCTCGAGCACCCGCCTGCATTGGGCGGCTGCCATCCACAGCCGATGCGCTTCCTCGTCCGCCCCGGCCTGCGCCGCGCTGCGCAGCCGACGGGCGGTCAGGGCTTCGCGCTTGGCGTGTCTGAGCTTGGCGCGCTCGAAGACGCGCGAGACTGGCCACATCAATGCTTCCCCTGTCCGCTTCGCAGAGACGTCATGCGCGGGACGAGGCGCGGATGGGACAGCACGACGCCAGCGAGGCGGATGTGCATCCGCCGGACCTGCGGTCGACAACCGAAGGCGCACACGAGGCCTCTCTCGCACTCGTGCACAAGGATCGGTTTACCGCCAGCAACAGGGCCCAACGCCGCGATGTGTGACAAGACGATAAGCAGCCGCGCGCTCAACCGGTCGGCTGGGCGATCGCCGCGACCCGTGCGTCCGGGCGCAGTTCGGCACGTGCCTTGGCCGCGGCGTCGGCCAGCACCAGCAACGCATTGGCATAGTCGGCCGCGGCGTAGGTCACGGTGTCGCGCGTGACTGCGGCGCCGCCCTGCAACATCGCCACCTGGTCGGTCATCACCGCGATCTGCGCCAGCTCGTCGGCGTGGCCGATCACCTTGGACAGCGCCAGCACCTCCGCCCGCTGGCCGCTGATCGAATCCCAGTCCAGCGCGTCCACCAGCGAAGCGGGCGGATCCAGCGTGCGCCACTGCAGCGCGTAGCGCACATCGCCCCAGTGGCCCAGGCGCAGCGAGGTGGCCAGCACGCGCAGGTCGGCGGCCCACTGGTCCAGATCCACGGCCAGCTGCTGGCGCTCCGGCTCCCAGTCGGCGTCGTGCATTGCGCGCTTGCGGCCGCCGAACAAGGGCTGGACCAGCAGAACGAGGACGGCGGCAAGAAGCGCGGCGAGCAGGATGGCGACGAGAACGTCGGATTGCACTGCGAGGTCGGCCATGGTGGTCGGATGGAGAGGATGCGTGGCTCAGATTTACTGAGCCGCACGTGATGGCCGCGCAGTGAATTGCTGAACAGGTCACGATATCGTGGTGCGCTTCGCATCGCCTGAAACGACAAGGGCACGCCGGCGGAAGCCGGCGTGCCCTTCGGGCCATGCTTGGCGAAAACTTCAGGCCAGCATGCGCAGCTTCGGCTCGCGCGCCCATTGCCGCGTCTTGGCCGCGGCGATGAAACCCTTGGTGTCGGCCGCATCGACGATGCCCGCGTCCTTGCCGACGTTGCCGGCCTTCAGCAGCGGCGCGGCGCCCGCATCGCTGGCGATGGCCTTCAGATGCGCCCAGGCGTTGCTGACGAAGTCGATCGCCGCCGAATCCTTGGCAAGCGCCTTGCCGGCGTCGGCCGACAGCACCACCGCGACCGCATCGAACACGAACGATGGCGTGCCCGCCAGCTGGCCATCGGCGCTGACCTTCCGGCCTTCCGACAACGCCACGCCCAGCTTGGGCGCCACCAGCTTGACCGTCGCACCCGCATCCTTTGCCGCCTTCTGCAAGGCCTTGACCGTGCCCACGTCCGAGCCGTCATGCACCAGGATGCCGACCGTGCGGCCCTTGAGCGTGTCCTTCATCTTGCCGATCAGCTGCAGCGCCGGCGAGAGCGGCATGTCGATCGGCTCGACCTTGGCCTGCGCCGGCGGCGGCAGCGCATCCAGGCCCAAGCCGTTGGCCACGCGCTGGGCCAGCTCGGCATCGACGTGGCGCAGATGACCGATCACGGCTTCACGCACGTGCGCCGTCTCGACCTTGGACAATTCGAACACCAGCGCCGACGCCAGATGCGCGTGCTCGGGCTTGGTCTGGCTGCGGTAGAACAGCCGCGCCTGGCTGTAGTGGTCGGCGAAGCTCTCCGGCCGCAGGCGGCCCTTGGCGCCATCATCGACGGTGGCGTGACTGCGGAAGCCGGCCGGCGTCTCGCGCGGGCTGTCTTCCTGCAGCGAGGACGGCTCATAGGCCACGCGCCCCTTCGGCACGCCCATCTGCATATGGCCGTCGCGCTGGTTGTTGTGGAACGGGCACTTGGGCGCGTTGATCGGCAGCTGATGGAAGTTAGGCGAGCCCAGCCGCGAGAGCTGCGTGTCCAGGTACGAGAACAGCCTTCCCTGCAGCAGCGGATCGTTGGAGAAGTCGATGCCGGGCACGATGTTGGCCGGGCAGTAGGCCACCTGCTCGGTCTCGGCGAAGAAGTTGTCCGGCCAGCGGTCCAGCACCATGCGCCCGATGATCTGCAGCGGGATGGTCTCCTCCGGGATCAGCTTGGTCGGGTCCAGGTGATCGAACGGGAACTGCGCCGCCTGTTCCTCGGTGAACAGCTGCACGCCCAGCTCCCATTCCGGGAAGTCGCCGCTGCTGATCGCCTCGAACATGTCGCGGCGCTGGAAGTCAGGATCCGCGCCGGCCACCTTCACCGCCTCGTCCCAGACGTGGGACTGCAGGCCCAGCTTGGGCCGCCAGTGGAACTTCACGAAGGTGCTGTTGCCCTGCGCGTCGAGCAGACGAAAGCTGTGGATGCCGAAGCCTTCGATCATGCGCAGCGAACGCGGGATGGCGCGGTCGCTCATCGCCCACATGATCATGTGCATCGACTCGGGCGTGAGCGAGATGAAGTCCCAGAAGGTGTCGTGCGCGCTGGCCGCCTGCGGGAAACCGCGGTCCGGCTCCATCTTCACCGAGTGGATCAGATCGGGGAACTTGATCGCGTCCTGGATGAAGAACACCGGGATGTTGTTACCCACCAGATCCCAGTTGCCCTCCTTGGTATAGAACTTGACCGCGAAGCCGCGCACGTCGCGCGGCGTATCCACCGAGCCCGCGCCGCCGGCCACGGTCGAAAAGCGCGTGAACACCGGCGTCTTTACCCCGGTCTCGGTCAGGAGCTTGGCGGTGGTGTACTTGGACAGCGACTTGGTCAGCTCGAAATAGCCGTGCGCCGCGGTCCCGCGTGCATGCACGATGCGCTCTGGGATGCGCTCATGATCGAAGTGGGTGATCTTCTCGCGCAGGATGAAATCTTCGAGCAACGTCGGTCCGCGCGGGCCGGCCTTGAGCGAGTTCTGGTTGTCGCTGACCGGGATGCCCTGGTTGGTGGTCAGTGCGGGATGCGTGCCGCCGGCCTGCTGGTGGAGCTCGTCGCCTTCGCCGCGCGTGACGGCGCCTTGGTCGGCGGGCGGGTTGGCGGGCTTGGGGATGGGTTTGCGTGCGGCCATGGCGTGCTGCTCCAGGTGGCGGGCGAAGGGACTCACGATCCTGGTCGCGAAGACGTCAACTGTTTGTGGATTGCCGCTCGCATCGCCTTCACACGATGCTCCCAAGGTCCAGCCGCGATCTGCGACCATGCACGCATCGTTCCAGGGACCTGCGTGATGTCGCTGCTGTTTCTTGCCTTCGGCGTCCTGCTGACGGCGCTGCTCTTTCGCCTGCGTCGCCCGCGCATCGCGCGTGCTGTCGGCGTGGCCTGGTTCCTGGTGTTCTGGCTGCTGGGCAATGGCGTACTGGCCGGCTGGATCGTCGACGCCACCCAGGCCGGCCAACGCTCGCCGGCACGCGTGGACTGGCAGCCGGACGCGGTGATCATCGTGCTGGGCATGGGCATGCAGCGGCTGCCGCACGAAGGCGGCATCGAACCGCAGTCGCTGGCCTACAGCCGCATCCTGCGCGCGGTGCAGCTGTTCGACGCATGCAAGGCCGCCACGCAGGGCTGCAAGGTGCTGGTGTCCGGCGGCGACCCGGCCGGCCTCGGCAACAGCGAAGCCGAGCTCTATGCCTCGCTCATCGAAGAGGCCGGCGTGCCGGCCGAGGACGTGCTGAAGGAAGAAGCCTCGCGCAACACCTTCGAGAACGCCAAGTTCACCGCCCGCCTGCTCTCGAGCAGGGCGCATGGACCGCTGGTCCTGGTCACCTCGGGCCTGCATATGCGGCGCAGCCTGCTGTACTTCCGCCATTTCGGCCTGCAGCCGACCCCGGCGCGCAGCGACTACACCGCGCCGTTCGCCTCCTGGCTGCCCAACAGCTACAACCTGCTGATCAGCGACCTGGCCGCCGTCGAGTGGCTCGGCATCGCCCGCTACCACTGGTACAACTGGCTCGGCCGCAACGACCCTCCTGTCAAACCCACGCCGGACGCCGTGCCCTCCCATCCGCGCCTGCGCGATCGCCCGGTGACGCTCCCCCCGGCGCAGTAGTCCGCCGCCGAGCGATTGGCGGCCAACCGCAGCCCTGGCGAGCAAGGTCCCGTCGGCGGCCATGGACCGCCACTGTACGGAGCGTCGCGAAGTAAACCTGCTGTAGCGGCTCTCAACCGCGTCACGAAGTCGTGCGGGAGCACCCGAGAAGCAGAGCAGCTAAGCCGCTATGACTCTCACGCTCGTTAGCCGCGGCTTGGCGCCAGGGCGGCGTCAGGCGCGCGCGAAGGCCGGGGACGTTCAGTGCAGGAGAGCTCCATCGGGAGCCCGTCATCGGATGCGAAGCCCTGCATCGGCGGCCCGATTCGCTGCGCCGCTTATCAGGTGCGTGGCGCATGCGTCGCCGTCTGCCGCTGTCGGTCAATCGTCTTGCGTCTTTTTGCGGACGATCAACGCTGTTGGCCGAACCTTAGACGCAATCACTATCCGCGCATCTCGTTTGCTTTGCCCCGCAGGTACCGGGCTTCCGAGGTGGGATAACTCGAAGCAAGCACACGGGGCACGCATGCATCAGCATGCGCAGTAGTCGTACTTGGCTCAAGGGGCGCGGCCTTGCGCAGCACGTTGGTGCCTTCCGCTTCCAGCCGTCCGCCCGCATCGAATGCTCGGGCGTATTGCCTGGCTCTCTGCGTTGCGTCCCAGGCCGCGCGGCAGCTTTGCTTTTCCCAGGCGCAAAAGAAGACCCCCTCAGATCGTTGGATCTGAGGGGGTCTGGGG